>JAQVHL010000009.1 GCA_028696185.1 Halothiobacillaceae bacterium | reverse complement strand
TCACCCTGTTCCAGGGCTATCTCATCGCCCGCCCAGCCTTCGAGGCCCTGCCTGTGGCGCATTTTCCGGGAAGATGAGTCAGGGACGCAGGGCGCAGGGCGGGCAAACGAAAACGCCCAACCGGTGAAGGTTGGGTGCTGAATTTTGGTGGCCTGGGGCGGAATCGAACCACCGACACGCGGATTTTCAATCCGCTGCTCTACCGACTGAGCTACCAGGCCGAAGTGGGGGCGTATTTAAGCGGCTCTGGTCGTGCTCGTCAAGCTTTTTATGTGAGGGTTTCCTTCCGGGTGGCGTTCCGGTGTATTCTTCGCCAACGTTTTTCACGCATCCTGGAGTTCGTGATGTCCCAGCGTCGCGCCGAGGTCCGGCGAGACACCCTTGAGACGCGCATTGCCGTGCGTCTTGATCTCGATGGCACCGGCAAGGGAGAGTTCGCCACCGGGGTGCCTTTCTTTGAGCACATGCTGGATCAGATCGCCCGTCACGGTCTGTTCGATCTGTCGATCGTGGCCGAGGGGGATCTGCATATCGACGATCATCATACGGTCGAGGATGTGGGGATCACGCTGGGGCAGGCGTTTGCTCAGGCGGTGGGCGAGAAGAAGGGCATCCGTCGTTACGGGCATGCCTATGTGCCGCTCGATGAGGCGCTGTCGCGCGTGGTGCTCGATCTTTCCGGGCGTCCGGGGCTCGTCTTTCATTGTGATTTCACGCGGGCGAGCATCGGGCGCTTCGAGACGCAACTGGTGCAGGAGTTCTTTCAGGGCTTCGTCAATCACGCGCGGGTGACCCTGCATGTGGATAACCTGCGTGGCGTGAACGCGCATCATCAGGCGGAAACGATTTTCAAGGCCTTCGGGCGCGCGCTGCGCATGGCCGTGGAGCCCGATGAGCGCATGGCCGATGTGATTCCGTCCACCAAAGGCGCATTGTGAGGGTGGCATGAGCACGCTGGCGATTGTCGATTACGGAATGGGCAACCTGCGTTCGGTGGCCAAGGCGCTGGAGCATGTCGCGCCGGAGGGCGTGTGTGTGGAGGTGACGGGTGACCCGGCGCGGGTGCGGGCGGCGGATCGTGTGGTGTTTCCCGGCCAGGGGGCGGCGGGGGACTGCATGGTCGAGTTGCGCGCACGGGCCTTGTCCGAGGCGGTCATCGAGGCGGCGCGCACCCGTCCGTTCCTGGGCATTTGCATGGGTATGCAGGTGCTGATGGCGCATAGCGAGGAAAATCGCGGTACCGATTGTCTTGGCTTGTTTGCCGGCCGCGTGCGGCGTTTTGCCGAGGATATGCGCGATGCGCGCAACGGCGAGCGTCTGAAGATTCCTCAGATGGGCTGGAATGGCGTTCATCAGGAGCGGGCGCACCCGCTGTGGGCGGGAATCGCGCAGGATGAGCGTTTTTATTTTGTGCACAGTTATTACGTTGCGCCGGACGAGGCGGACCTGACGGTGGCAACCACCGAGTACGGCATCCGTTATACCTGCGCGGTGGCGCGGGCCAATGTGTTCGCGGTGCAGTTTCACCCGGAAAAAAGCGCGGCAGCCGGTTTGCAGCTGTTGCGCAATTTCGCGCGCTGGGATGGCAATCCCGGCGCTTTATCCTGAATGTCTTGTCTTTAAGGCCGTTGCGATGTTGCTCATTCCCGCCATCGATCTCAAGGAAGGTAAATGTGTCCGCCTCAAGCAGGGGCGTATGGAAGACGACACGGTGTTCTCCGACGATCCGGTCGCCATGGCCGAGCGCTGGGTGGATGCGGGTGCGCGCCGCCTGCATCTGGTCGATCTCGACGGCGCCTTCGCGGGTACGCCGAAAAACCGGCGCGTAATCCGCGACATCGCCGAGCGGTTTCCTGACCTGCCGATCCAGGTCGGTGGGGGGATTCGCGACGAGGCAACCGCCGAGAGCTATCTCGAAGCCGGGGTCAGCTTTGTCATCGTCGGCACCAAGGCGGTGAGCGAGCCGCATTTCGTCAGCGATCTCTGCCTGTCCTTTCCCGGGCACGTCATCGTCGGTCTGGATGCGCGGGATGGCAAGGTGGCCGTGGATGGGTGGTCCAAGCTTTCCAACCACGACGTGATCGACATGGCGCGCCTGTTCGAGCGTGACGGGGTGGCGGCGATCATCTACACCGACATCAGCCGTGACGGCATGATGCAGGGCGTGAATGTCGAGTCCACCGTGCGTCTGGCGCAGGCGGTGAACATTCCGATCATCGCTTCCGGCGGCGTGAGCGGCATGGAGGATATCCGCCGCCTTTGCGAGGTGAGCGAGGAGGGCGTCTACGGCGCCGTCATCGGTCGGGCACTGTATGAGGGCGGTATCGATCTGGCGCAGGCACAGAGCTGGGCGGACGCGAACTGCGGCGCCGGCGTCTGGGGCACCCGCTGATGGGGCTGGCCAAGCGCATCATTCCCTGTCTGGACGTGGCCAACGGTCGCGTGGTGAAGGGGGTCCGCTTCGTGGAAATCCGCGATGCGGGCGATCCGGTGGAAATCGCCCGTCGCTATGATGAGGCCGGCGCGGATGAAATCACCTTTCTGGACATCACGGCCAGCCACGAGGACCGCGATACGCTGGTTCATGTGGTGGAAAAAGTAGCCGAAGAGGTTTTCATTCCGTTGACGGTGGGCGGGGGCATTCGCAGCCTCGACGATGTGCGGCGCATGCTCAATGCCGGAGCGGACAAGATTTCCATCAACACCGCCGCCGTGTTCAACCCCGATTTCGTGCGTGAGGCCAGCGAGCGCGTGGGTAGCCAGTGCATCGTGGTCGCTATCGACGCCAAGCGCGTGTCGGCCGAAGGCGAGCCTCTGCGCTGGGAGATTTTCACCCACGGGGGGCGCAAGCCGACGGGGCTGGATGCCATCGAGTGGGCGCGGCGCATGGCCGAATACGGTGCCGGGGAGCTGCTGGTCACCAGCATGGACCGCGACGGCACCAAGTCCGGTTTTGACAACGCGCTGATGCGCGCCATCAGCGATGCGGTGAACGTACCGGTCATCGCTTCCGGTGGGGTGGGGAATCTCGATCACCTGGTCGAGGGTGTCACCCTGGGGGGCGCCGACGCGGTGCTGGCCGCCAGTATTTTTCACTTCGGTGAATACACCATCCGTGAAGCCAAGGAATACATGGCTCGCGCGGGTATCGAGGTGCGTTTATAATCGCCGCCATGAATACTTCCGACTGGATGGATGCGATCCGCTGGACCGAAGACGGCCTGGTTCCCGTGGTGGCCCAGGACGCCGTTTCCGGTCGCGTGCTCATGTTCGCCTGGATGAACCGCGAGTCGCTGGCGCATACCGTGAAGACCGGCGAAGCCGTGTACTGGTCGCGCTCGCGCGGTCGGTTGTGGCACAAGGGCGAAACCTCCGGGCATGTGCAGAAGGTGCGCGAAGTCCGGCTGGATTGCGACGGCGATGTCCTGCTGTTGTCGATCGAGCAGGTGGGGGGCATCGCCTGTCATACCGGGCGCCAGAGCTGCTTCTACCTGCGCCTTGAAACGGCAGGTGATGCGGCCGCTCCCCACTGGGTCGCCGTCGATCCCGTGCTCAAGGATCCGGACAGCATCTACGCATGAACACACCCGACACCGTACTCATGGCGCTCCAGCAGGTGCTGGAAGAGCGCAAATCCGCCGCGCCGGGCAGCTCCTACGTGGCGTCTCTTTACGCCAAGGGGCGGGAGTCCATCGCCAAAAAGCTCGGTGAGGAAGCCACCGAAGCGGCAATGGCCGCCGTGAAGGAGGACAAGACCCAACTGGTGTACGAAACGGCCGACCTGTGGTTCCACAGTCTGGTCCTGCTCGCCCACGAAGGTCTCTCCGCGCAGGACGTGCTTGACGAACTGGCACGTCGATTCGGTCTTTCCGGTCTCGATGAAAAAGCCGCGCGCGACGCCTAGGCCCGCGCACTCACCCGACATATCCACCCAAGCGAGGAGTTTTTTCGATGGGCGCATTCAGTATCTGGCATCTTCTGGTCATCCTGGTCATCGTCGTCCTGCTCTTTGGCACCAAGCGTCTGCGTAACGTGGGCACCGATCTGGGCAATGCCATCAAGAGTTTCCGCACCGCCGTGAAGGATGAGGACGCCAAGGCCGAGGAGGCCGCGCAGGCGCAGAACGCACCTCAGGCCGGCGCGCAGAACCTGCCGCCCCAGGGTCAGGCACCGGCTCAGAATACCCAGCAGGCTCAGGCGGGCCGGGTGATCGACGGCGAGGCGACCCGCGACACGACCAAGTCCTGATTTCGCGCTGACCGCCGGCTGAGCGTCCATGTTCGATTTCAGCTTCTGGGAAATCATTGTGGTGGTCATCGTGGCCCTGCTGGTTGTGGGGCCCGAACGGCTGCCCGCCCTTGCGCGTTCGATTGGCACCTGGGTGGCCCGTATCCGTCGCTTTGTTGCCAATGCCAAGGCTGAAATGGAAAGCGAGTTCAACACGGCGGACCTGCGCAATCTGCTCAGCGTGCAGGAAGAAGAGATCAAGCGTCTCAAGCTCATGATGGACGAAACGCGGCAGGACGTGCAGAACAGCACGCAGTACCTGGTGCGTGCGGTCGATGAGGCCAAGGCCGAAGCGGGCGCTGCGCCCAGGGTGAGTGCAGACACGCCGCCCGTGCCGACGGGGCAGGCGTCTGCTTCCGCGCCGGCATCCCCTGCCACAGAAACCCGGCAGGCCGCTCCCTCGACCTTGCCCGCGCCAGGCGGTGCAGAGGATGAGCTTGAGCGCCTGAGCCGCGAACTGGGACAAACCCTGCAACGCCCCTTCGCCGAGCCTGTTCCTGCCTCCCCATCCTCCACCGGCACCGATACCCATGTCCCAGCAGACCGCCGCGCCTGAGGACGACTCCGGCCTCAAGGGTTTTCTTGCCCATCTGATCGAGCTGCGCAATCGCCTGCTGTATTCCGTGCTGGCGGTGATTGCGCTCATGATCGGCCTCCTGCCCTTCGCCAGCGAGCTTTTCCACGCCTTCGCCACCCCGGTGCTTAGCAGTCTGCCGGAAGGGCAATCGATGATTGCCACGGGTGCGATCTCGCCGTTCTTCATTCCGCTGAAGCTCGCGGCACTGGCGGCCGTGTTCATCGCCATGCCCTTCCTGCTGTATCAGTTGTGGGCGTTCATCGCGCCGGGGCTGTACCAGCACGAGCGCCGTCTGGTTCTTCCCCTGCTGGTTTCCAGCTCCGCCCTGTTCTACCTCGGGGCGAGCTTCGCCTATTTCATCGTCATTCCGGCAGTATTCCATTTCATGGGGCTGTTCGCGCCGGAAGGCGTGTCCTTCATGCCTGACATCGGCAGCTATCTGGATTTTTCCATCACGCTGTTCTTCACCTTCGGGTTGTCCTTCGAGGTGCCGGTGGCCGTGGTGCTGCTGGTGCTGGTGGGTGTGGTCACGCCCGACCAGCTGGCCGAAAAACGCCGTTACGCAGTTCTCGTGGCCTTCATCATCGGTGCGATCTTCACTCCGCCGGATATTTTCTCCCAGTTCATGCTCGCCATTCCTGTGTGGATGCTTTATGAAGCGGGCATTCTGGTGGCGCGCATGATTCACAAAAACCGCCGCACGGACGATGAGGACGAGGCGGAAGCGGACGGGACGGTAGCTCCCTTGGCCGCTGCCACGACAGCGGGCGTTGCTGCCGCTGCGGCAAGCGAAGAGTCCCGTGCCGAAGCGGCCGAGGAATTCGACTGGGACAAGGAATTCGATAGCGCCCAGGCCGATGAAAAACGCCTGGCCCTGTCTTCCCCCGATGCCCACATGGCCGACGAAACCGCCGCGCCTGAAAGCGATGCGCCCACGGATGCCGCGGACGGTGGCGAGCGCAAGCCCTCCTGAGCCCCGCACCGGGCGAAGGGCATGCCATCCCCTCGCCCGCCTTCTGCTGTTGGCCTGTTTTTGCCTGGAGGCGGGAAACGAGCTCCGTGCGGCCTCCGACGCCCCCCTCAGGAGTGACGCGCAGCGCCGGGACGTCCTGCGTGCGCAGGGCTCGCCCTACCTCGCCGCACATGCCGACGATCCCGTAAGCTGGCAACCCTGGGGTGCCCCGGTGCTGGAGGAGGCGCGCCGTCGCGATGTGCCTGTCTTTCTTTCTATCGGTTATCACGCCTGTCACTGGTGCCATGTGCTGCATCAGGAAAGCTTTCTTTCGCCGCGCATCGCCGCGCGGCTCAATGCCGATTTCGTACCGGTCAAGGTGGATCGTGAGCAGGAGCCGGTGCTGGACGCCTGGATGTTGCGCTATGCGCGCGAGACACGCGGCGTGGCGGGCTGGCCGCTCAATATCGTGCTTACCCCGCAGGGCGATGCGTTTTATTCGATGATCTACGCACCGCCGTCGGTTTTCGAAGCGCGACTGGCGCATCTGGCCCGGCTTTGGCGTGAGGATGCGCCGCGTTTGACGCGGCTTGCCGCGCAGGCCCGCGAGCGTCTGTCGGCCCCCTTTCCCGAGGCCCGGCCGGTCCCGCGCGATAACGGCCCCGCATTACGTGCGGCCCTGCGCGAAGCGCTGCTTGCCGATATGGATACCCTGCAGGGCGGTTTTGGACGGGGGGCGAAATTTCCCCATGCGCCACGCCTGATGCTTCTGCTGGAGCTGTTCGACCCGCAGGACGCCCCCCTGCGTGAGGCGCTGGTCATCACGCTTGAGCACATGGCGGACGGCGCCCTGCACGATGCCATCGGCGGCGGGTTTTTCCGCTACACCGTCGATCCGGGTTGGCAGTGGCCGCATTTCGAGAAAATGCTCTACGACAACGCCCAGCTGGCGCGGGTCTACCTGCGTGCCGGTCGCCTGTTCGGGCGCGAGGACTGGCTTGCCATTGGACGACAAACCCTGGAATTCATGGAGAGCGCCCTGCAGAGCGAGGGGCTGTACATCTCCGCCCTGTCCGCACTGGATACGCTGGGGCGCGAAGGCGGGCATTACCTGTGGGATGCCGCGCGCCTCACGGCGGCTTTGGGCGATCAGGCCGGTGCCGCGCGTGCGGTGTGGCTCTGGGTGGGGGATGCCGCGGTGGCGGGTGAATTGCCACTGCCGCGTTCCTTTGTGCCACGCGACACGTCTTTGTCATCGCTGCGCGAGAAAATGCGGGCCTATCGAGAACGTGTGCCCGCGCCGCGCGATGACAAGCGCCTCTGTGCCTGGAATGGCCTGGCCCTTTCCGCCCATGCCGAAGCCCTGCGCCTCTGGCCGGAGGACACGCGCTTGCGGGCCGTGGGCGTGCGTCTGGCGGGTGCGCTGCGTCGCGATTGCCTGGGGCCGGAGGGCCGTGTATGGCAGCAGGCCGGTATGCCGCACCGTGAGGGCGCCCTGGCCGATCGGGCGTATGTGGCGGCTGGGCTCGCGGACTGGGCTCGGTACAGTGCGGATAAGGCCGCGCGCGATGCGGGCCGTGCGGTGGTATCTCAGGGCTGGCGTGCGTTTTACCGTGAGGGTGCCTTTCGTGCGCAGGAATCAGCTGTCCTGCCCTATCTTGCCGCCTGGGGGCTGCCGGACGATGATGCTCTGCCTTCACCGGCGGCCGAGCTACTGCGTGCCACGCGGCAGCTGGAACAAACGCCGCCTGCTGGCCTGCCCTGGCCGGCGTTCCCGGTCTCGCCGGCCGAGCGGATAGCCCAAGGCTCATGGGTGCTGCGCATCACCGAGCCCACGCCGTGACGAACGGCGAGAAACAGCGTAAAATTCCTTTTTTTGTAAGCCTTTGCGCAAGAGACGCCCAAGCCGTATGCCATTCGCCATGCCCGCCCCTCGTCGCCCCGTCGTTCTTGTCATCATGGATGGTGTGGGGGTCAACCCCAGCCGCGAGAACAATGCCGTTGCCCTCGCGCACACGCCGAGGCTGGATGACCTGTTCTCCCGCTATCCGCATACCGTCATCGAAGCCTCCGGCCGTGCCTGCGGCCTGCCCGACGGTCAGATGGGTAATTCCGAAGTCGGTCATCTGACGCTAGGCTGCGGCGACATCAACCGCCAGGACCTGGTGCGCATCGATGACGCGATTCTCGACGGCAGCTTCTTCGAAGTGCCGGCCCTGCAGATGGCAGCGCAGAAATCGATAAAGAACGGACGTCCCCTGCATCTTGTGGGCCTGGTTTCCGATGGGGGCGTGCACAGCCACATCAACCACCTGCTCGCCCTGATCGAAATGTGCAAGCAACAGGGCGCCCGCCCGCTGGTGCACATGATTACCGACGGTCGAGACACCGCCCCGCGCAGTGCGCTGTCGTACCTGGATCAGCTCGAACCCGCGCTGAGCGAAGCCGGTGGCGCCATTGCCACCGTCAGTGGCCGTTACTACGCCATGGATCGGGACAACCGCTGGCCGCGCACCGAGAAAGCCTGGGTGGCCATGGTGCGCGGTGAGGGCGGATCGGCCGAAACCGCGCGTGCGGCCATTGAAGCGGCCTACGCGGCAGGCGAAACCGATGAGTTCATCCAGCCACGTGTACTGAGCGCCTTCGAGCCGGTTCGTCCCAGCGACGGGCTGATCTTCTTCAACTTCCGCAATGACCGTCCGCGTCAGCTGGCAGCCGCGCTGGGGCAGCGCGATTTCGAAGGTTTTGATCGGGGCGAATACGACCCGGTCATCGTCACCTGCCTGACCGAGTACGATCCGCGTTTCCTTTCGCCCATCGGCTTCGCCCCTGAGCGGCCCAAGGTTACCCTGGCCGAGGTCATCAGCCAGGCCGGGCTCAAGCAGTTCCACTGCGCGGAAACCGAGAAGTATGCCCACGTCACCTTCTTCTTCAATGGCGGCAAGGAGCAGCCCTTTGCCGGCGAAGACCGCATCATGGTGCCCTCCCCGCAGGTGGCGACCTACGACCTTCAGCCGGACATGAGCGCCGATCAGGTGGCCCAGGTCACCATCGACGCCATCAGCAAGCGCGAGTACGGCTTCATTCTCGTCAACTTTGCCAACGGCGACATGGTGGGGCATACCGCCGTGCGCGAGGCCGTGGTCAAAGCGGTTGAAGTGGTGGATCACCAGGTCGGGCGCGTTGTGGATGCCGCGCTGGAGCACGGCTACTCGCTCATCATCACCGCCGACCACGGCAACTGCGACGAGATGGTCGACCCCATCACCGGCGAACCGCATACCCAGCACACCGTCTACCCGGTGCCTTGCATCCTGATCGACGAGCACCCCTGGCGCTTGCGCACCGGTGGCGGGATTTTCAACATCGCGGCTACCGTGCTGGAGCTGATGGGCCTGCCGGTGCCGAAGAAAATGAAGTCCTCGTTGCTGCTGTCCCCGATCCAGGCCCCCACGCAGGGCTGATTCGAAGCCACCCCGTCCGGTCCATGGCCCCGCCCGGCCTGCGGTTGCGCACCGTCAGGTCAGGCGGGTTTTTTTTATTTCAAGCTTAGACGGTGTTTGCCAAACGACGGTTTGTTAGTCGAATGTAGGCAGAGCGAAGGCCCCCTTGGGACCGCCATGGACTGGCCTGTGGAAGCCGGCTAAATGGGCCATGGATGGCCCTTTCAGTCCCGCCACAACCCCGTCCATGGCGCCTCCAAGGGGGGGCTGGGAATCCTTCGTCCGGCGCTGCATTGTCCGCAAAATCTTCTTTTCACCCCCCTCAGGCCAGTCGGTCCAGGCGCAGGCGCTCCCGCGTGTCGAACAGACGGCGGGAGGCCAGGCTGACGGCCAGCAGGGTGCCGAAGCCCGTGCCGGTGGCGACCAGGAACATGATGAGGATCTGGTATTTCACGGCCTCAAGCGGCGGTGTGCCGGAGAGGATCTGTCCGGTCATCATGCCGGGCAGGCTGACGACGCCGGCCACGGCCAGCATATTGATGACCGGAATCATGCCGCTGCGTATGGCTTCGCGGCGCAGCTCCAGCGTGGCTTCACGGTAGCTCAGGCCCAGCATCAGGCGGCCTTCCAGCGCGGCCTGTTGTTGCCATGCGTTCTGCGTGAGCTGGTTCAGGGCGACACCAATGCCGGTCATGGTGTTGCCCAGTATCATGCCCAGCAGGGGAATGGCGTACTGCGGGGTATACCAGGGCTCAGTTTGCAGGATGAGTCCGAGCGTCAGTCCGGCCAGGGTGAGCGCGGATGCGCCCATGGCGATCACGCCGAGCAGATAGGACCAGGCGCCGCTCAGGCGGCGTTTCTGACGGTGGATGATCTCAAGCCCGGCCAGCGAAACCATGACCAGTGCCATCAGCAGCACCCAGCCCAGCGTGGCGGCCTCGAACAGGCTTTTGAGGAGGACTCCAACCAGCAGGAGCTGGGCCGTCATGCGCAGGCTGGACCACCACAGCGAGCGTGTCAGCCCCAGGCCCATGGCCGCCTGGGCCAGCCCCAGCAGGAGCACGCCCAGGGCAGCGATGCCCAGTTCGCGCGGTCCGAGTTCGATGAGCGTCATGCAGTTTCCTCCGGCAGAATCCGGCCTTCTGGCAGGCGCAGCACGCGTGCGCCCAGCCGCTGGCGTTGCAGGGGGTCGTGGCTGACCCAGAGGGCACCCGCCTGGGTGCTGGAGAGATATTCTGCGATCAGGGCTTCAACCCGTGCGGCGCTGTCCGGGTCGAGATTGGCGGTGGGTTCGTCCAGCAGCAGTACGCGCGGGGCCCGGGCCAGAAGGCGCAGCAGGGCGAGGCGTTGCCGTTCGCCGCTGGAGAGCCGGTTGATCGGTGTTTCCAGCAGGGCGGGCGTCAGAGCGAGGCGCTCCAGTCGTTCGGCGCTGGGCGGTTGTGGAAAGTGGGCCAGTGCGGTTTCCTCCCACCAAGCCGGTTCGGCGGGTAGCAGGCCAATCTGTGCGCGCCAACGGTGGGCGGGCATGTCGTTCATCGCCATGTCGTGCAGGCGGGCTTCGCCCTCGTGCGGGTCGAGATCGGCCAGGGCGCGCAAAAGCCGGCTCTTGCCGCTGCCCGAGGGGCCGGCCACGAGCAGCAGCCCGCCGCTGTCGAGCGTGAAGTCGATGGGGCCGAACTGGGCAGTGCGCAGTTCCCGGACCTGAAGCAGGGGCATGGGGTGTCTCTCAATCCGTCTTTTGAAGGGGGAAAGCAGGGGGCGTGCCGGGTTCGGGGCCGGGGAGGTCTTGTCACGCTGCGATAAGCGCTGGTGCGGATTTTCAGCCTGATTTTGTCCTGGCAGCGGCGGTGTGGGCTTGTGGTAAGACGGCCAATGCGGGCCGGAGGCCGACAAAAAAGGCTGCCCGTGGGCAGCCTTCCTGAGGGGCCCGGAAGGGAGTACTCAGATCTTGGCGATATAGGCCGCGAGATTGGCGATGTCGGCGTCGCTCAGCGGGCCGGCAATCGGAGCCATCATGGCCGAGTTCGGGCCGACCTGTTCGCCCGCACGGTATTTTTTCAGCAGTTCACTGGTCTTGTCGGCGGCGTGGCCCGCCAGTTTCGGGAACATGCCCTGACCTTCGCCGTTCATGCCGTGGCAGGAGGCACAGGAACTGGTGAACTTGGCCTTGCCCGCTTCGGCATCGCCACCTGCGGCAGCGGCCGGAACCGCTGCGGGAGCCGGAGCCGGTTCGGCCGGCTTGGCTTCGGCGGCCGGCGCCGACGCAGGCGTCGGGGCGGGAGCCGGTTTGGCTTCGACCACTTTGGCCGGTACGCTTGGGTTGGCGACCGTTTCACCCTTGGTGGAATTATTATTGATGGTATTGATCAGGGAAATGACCAGGTAGGTTACGGCGGCGAGCAGCAGCACCGCGCCACCGGCCGTGATGAGCTTCGCGACCGGATCGACGTGCGGGGTATGGTCAGCCATAGGGAGTCTCCTCAAGGTTAAGTAGGCAGAGCTTGGCGGATTATAATTCGTCGAGGAGTGAATCATGACCAACAAAATTTTATCGCGGCAAAAGCCACGCGTGAGAGCAGGAGAGTGCAGGTGCCGGAAAAACCGCGCCGCCGTTTGAGCTCATCGCCTTCCGCTCCGGATGGGGCGGGGGCCTCGCTGACCGCCCTGCGCGGGGTCGGGCCGCGCGTGGCGGAACGCCTGCAACGTCTGGGTGTGCGCGATCAGTTTGACTTGTTGCTGCATCGCCCCCTGCGCTATCAGGATCGTGGGTTCGTGCGACCTGTTGCCCAGCTGGAGGAGAACGAGGAAGCGACGATCGAAGGCCGCGTCGTGGAGTCCCACCTGGCACCGGGGCCGCGCCGGATGCTGCTGTGCCGGCTGGCGGATGACAGCGGCGAGATTTCCTTGCGCTTTTTCAACGCCCCGCCGGGATGGCTGGAGCGTTTTCGCCCCGGCGCGCTGCTGCGCTGCCATGGTGAGACGCGGCGTGTCGGCTTTGCCCTGGAAATGGCGCATCCCGAGCTTTTGACGGCAGGCGAGGCCGACGAGGATGCGCTGTATCCGGTTTACCCGGCCACCGAGGGGATGCACCAGAGCCGCTTGCGTGGCTTGATCCGGCAGGCGCTGGACAATCTTGAACAAGGGCGGCTGGCGTTCCCCGATCTGTTGCCCGATGAGGTCGTGCGGGAGGAGGGGTTTCCGTCCGTGCTTGATGCCTTGCGCCTGATTCATCGTCCGCCGCGCGAGGCGGGCGTGGAGGCGGCGCTATGCGAAGGGCGTCATCCGGCGGTGCGGCGTCTGGCCTTTGAGGAGCTGCTGGCACAGCAACTGGCCTTGCGTGAGGCGCGGGCCCGCATGCGTCGGTTTACCGCGCCACCGATGGGCGCCGGGGGGCGTCTGTTCGATGAATGGCTCGCGGGCTTGCCGTTTCGTCCTACGGCGGCGCAGCAGCGGGTACTGGAGGAGGTGCGGGGCGACCTTTCCCGCGCGCAACCCATGTTGCGTCTGGTGCAGGGGGATGTGGGTTCGGGCAAGACGCTGGTGGCGGCTGGGGCGGCGCTCCATGCCATCGAAGCCGGCTGGCAGGTGGCGCTGATGGCGCCGACCGGGCTGCTGGCTGAGCAGCATCAGCGCAATCTGACCGGCTGGTTGACCCCGCTGGGGCTGGCCCCGGTACTTCTGTCCGGCACGCTGGGCGCACGGGCACGGCGTGAGGCCCTGGCGCGCGTGGTCAGCGGCGAGGCCCCGTTGGTGGTCGGTACCCACGCGCTGTTTCAGGACGCGGTGCGTTTTGCGCGTCTGGGCCTGGTCATCGTCGATGAACAGCACCGCTTCGGTGTGCATCAGCGTCTGTCCCTGACCGGCAAGGGCGAGGATGAGACCGGCGGGCAGCGACCGCACCAGCTGGTCATGACGGCCACGCCCATTCCCCGTACCCTGGCCATGAGCGCCTATGCCGACCTTGACGTGTCGGTGATCGACGAGTTGCCGCCGGGACGCACGCCGGTGCGTACCGTGGCCATTGCCGACACCCGGCGCGAGGAGGTGATGGAGCGCCTGCGCGCCGTGGCTGCAGAGGGCCGTCAGGCGTACTGGGTCTGTCCGCTGATCGAGGAATCCGAGGCGGTACAGGCCCAAGCAGCCCAGGTGGCAGCGCAGATGCTGCAGGAATCCCTGCCCGAGCTGCGCATCGCCCTGGTCCACGGCCGTCTGCCGGGGGCGGAAAAAGACGCCGTGATGAATGCATTCAAGGCCGGTGCCTTCGATGTGCTGGTGGCGACCACCGTGATCGAGGTGGGTGTGGATGTGCCCAATGCCAGCGTGATGGTGATCGAAAACGCGGAGCGGCTGGGTCTGGCGCAGCTGCACCAGTTGCGCGGGCGGGTGGGGCGGGGCGCCGCGCAATCCAGTTGCGTGTTGATGTATCGCGCCCCGCTGGGCGAGCGCGGCCGTGCCCGGCTGGGCCTGCTGCGCGAGACGCATGACGGATTCCGCATTGCGGAGGAAGATTTGCGCATGCGCGGGCCGGGGGAGGTGCTGGGCACGCGCCAGACCGGGCTGGCGCGTCTGCGTGTGGCGGATCTGCTGCGCGATGCCGACCTCTTGCCCGCTGTGCGCGAGGTGGCGGACCGCCTGCTTGCGCGCGAACCGGCGCGGGCCGAAGCCCTGATCGCGCGCTGGGTGGGCGACGCGCGGGATTACGGCAAGGTATGATCCCCGCACCATGAGCGCATCATCTTTCCCTTCCGCCGCCCGGCGTTCCCTCTCTCCCTGGTTGGCCGATGGCGGCTCGCTGACCCGGCGTCTGGCGCTTGCCGCCGGTGAGCCGGTGCGCGTGCGCGTGCTGTATCAGGGCTTGGGCACCCCCAGCGCCCAGGAGGCGCGGGCGCTGGGGGTGTCTGCGCGTGCGCGGGTTTGGGTGCGCGAGGTTGTGCTGTATGGCGCGGCAGGCGAGTGGGTGCGCGCGCGCAGCGTGATGCCGCTGGCCGCGCGTGCCCGGGTGCGCGCCGTGCTGGACCGCCTGGGCGAGCGTCCTCTGGCCCGGCTGCTGTTTCGCCGTCGCGCCGCACGTCGCGCCGGCCCGTTCCTGCTGCCCGGCGGTGATGGGCGCTGGTCGCTTTTCGTGCTGCAGGGGCAGCCGCTTCTGGTCAGCGAATGGTTCCTGCCCGAGCTGCCTGCCTATCCCCGTCGGGGGCGTCAGGTGGGGTATCCGCCCTGCCGTCGGGGGGACTGGCGGTTTCGGGGGGTAAATCCTCGGCAATCAATCGAAACTGCTCCAGCGCGGCCTCAAGGTCTTCGACGATCTCGCGGGCGATGACCTCCGGCGCGGGCAGCTTGTCGCTGTCCGCAAGGCTTTCATCCTTGAGCCAGAAGATGTCCAGGCTCGCCTTGTCGCGATTGATCAGATCGGCGTAGTCGTAGGCTCGCCAGCGGCCCTCCGGATTTTCATCCGACCAGGTCGCCGTGCGCTGATGCCGATTTTCCGGGTTGTAGCAGCGCACGAACTCGTCCAGATCCCCGCGCTGGAGCGGATTAGTCTTGAGCGTGAAGTGCTTGTTGGTGCGCAGGTCGTAGATCCACAGCTTCTTCGTCCACGGCGTCTCGCTGGCGGGCTTCTTGTCGAAGAACAGCACGTTCGCCTTCACGCCCTGGGCGTAGAACAGGCCGGTGGGCAGGCGCAGCAACGTATGCACGTCGCATTCTTGCAGCAGCTTGCGGCGGATGGTCTCCCCCGCCCCGCCTTCGAACAGCACGTTGTCCGGCAGTACCAGCGCGGCGCGGCCGTTCTGCTTGAGCAGGGTTTTCACGTGCTGGACGAAGTTGAGCTGCTTGTTCGAAGTGGTTGTCCAAAAGTCACCGCGCTCGATGGAGTCGCGCTCCTTGCTGACCTTGCCCTCCTCGCCCACGATGGTCGTGCTGCTCTTCTTGCCGAAGGGCGGATTGGTCAGGATCACGTCGAAGCGATCGCCGGGGTCCGCGGCCAGCGAATCGCCCACCACGACGGGCTCGAAATCCTGGCTGCCGATACCGTGCAGCAGCATGTTCATGGCGCACAGCCGCGCGGTGGCCTGCACCAGCTCCCAGCCCTTGAAGGTTTCCTCCTTCAGCTTCCTGCGCTCGTCGCGGGTCTGATGGGGGTGGTGCTTCACCACATAGTCGTGCGCCGCGAGCAGGAAGCCCCCCGTGCCACAGGCCGGGTCGCTGATGGTCTCACCCGGCTTGGGTGCCATTGCATCCACAATGGCCTGGATCAGCGGGCGTGGGGTGAAGTACTGGCCGGCGCCGGACTTGGTGTCCTGCGCGTTTTTCTCCAGCAGGCCCTCGTAGGCATCGCCCTTCACATCGGCGCTCATCGACACCCAGCTTTCCTTGTCGATGAGGTCAACGATCAGCCGCCGCAGCTTGGCCGGATCCTGAAACTTGTTCTGAGCTTTGGCGAAGATCAGCCCCAGCAACCCGCGCTCATAGCCGAGCATGGTCAGCACATGACGGTAATGGTCGAAAAGCTCATCGCCATCTCGGCTCATCAGGCTCGGCCAGTCGTACCCCTCCAGAACCGGGCTCTTCTGGTTGTAGGGCGGGCGCGAACGCTCATCCGCCATCTTGAGGAACAACAGATAGGTGAGCTGCTCGACGTAGTCGCCGTAGCTCATCCCGTCGTCGCGCAGGACGTTGCAGTAGTTCCAGAGCTTCTGGACGATGGTGGCGGTGTTCATTCCTGGGTGGTCCTGTAGGCCTGATTCGGATGGTTCGGCTTGCCCGGCACACGGGCGACCAGCCGTCCATCTCGCAGCATTGGGTTGATGTAATGGTTGCGCAGAGAGTCCGGGCTTCGCCCCAGCAATTCGGCCAATGTTCGGAGGCTGAGCCAGGACTCCGAACATATCGCCAGAAGGGTTTCCTCCACCAACTCCCTGGAAAGCTTGCCCGTCTCCCGCACAGGGGCTGCCCTTGCCCTCAACGCCTCAAACGCTTCAACCTCCAAATGTTCGGAGTCGGCGCCCGAATGTTCGGAGCTTGCGGGCAAATGTTCGGACCCCTGGGCCTCTTGATCGCGCCCGACGAGGTCGGCTCCTCCAGCAGGCCACCGGTAACGTGTACCGCGCCCGTGGCCGCCCGCTTTTTCCAGCCAGCCCAGATCGACAAAACGCTTGAGCCGAACGCCAATGTCCCTCGGGTGCTCATGCCGGTAGGGCTGCACATCGGCATTGCAGATATCGCCAAAACGATGCGCCAGCATCAGGATGACCCTATCCGAACAAACCGGCGCATTCAGTTCCTGCGCGTTGTTGTGCCCATCCCAGAACGCCTTGAGCAAGACATCGGGCTTGCGCACTCCTGAAATATCGAAACGGCCATCGCGCTCGGACACCCCCAGCACCACCACGCCGCCATCGGTATTGGCGAAAGCCGAAAGCGTTTCCCACAAGGACTTCGGCAGTCCGCCATCCGCCGCCTTGAACTCCACATCCTGGTCTTCGCCCAGTTGGAGCGCCTCAAGCAATTGATCGATATTCATGCAAGCTGTCCGGAAAACGCTCGGCTGAGGATGGACTGGCGCAGGCGCTCGGCGCGCTTGAGATTGGCGTCCACCTGGGCCTCGGTTTCGCGCAGGAGGGAGAGACGGCGTTCGACTTCGGCGACGATGCGGTGTTGTTCGGACAGTGGTGGAAGCGGAACACCAAGGGCCTCAAATTTGGACTTGTTCAATATCGGCAAGGTTGTCGCGGATGCGTTATCCACGATCTGTTTGTACCCATAAGGACTAACAGTCCATGAGTAAACAAAAGCTGAGTCCATTAGTTTGGATCGAGGGGACACAGCATTGATCTGTTGATTGGTCGCGCAATCTACGTGGGCAAGACCAGTCTTTCCGATCGTCGCACCAATACACGTTACAAGCACGGACCCGGCGGGCAGTACACGCCCCTTTTCAGCCCCCTTCTTCGAGAGATACTCCCGCGCTTCGACAACGTTATCACCGGCATCTAAGTCGGTTGGCTTGAAGAAAGGTATGTCACCGCCAAAGTTCTCAGTATCAGCGGTCGGTGGTGTAAACCCGGTTGTAACTTCTCCAATCTGCGCATATGTCGCCCACACCCACCCCTCCGATAATTCTGGCAGGTTGGTGGTGTCGGGTGCGGCGGGTTCCTTGTATTTGCCGCGGCCGCTCCATTGGCTGCGGCGGGTTTCGAGGATGCGTTGCAGGAGTTGCTCGCCGGTCTCAAAGCTGCGGCCTTCGGTCTCTCCCGGCATCCTGCCTCCCGCGACATTCGCACTTCCCTGTGCAGCACGTCGGGCGCGTTCGGCTTCGGTCTCGACGAGGCGGCCTTCGACGGCGGCTTTGAGGACGGCGGCTTTGTAGCGCTTGAGGTTGGCCTTGACGCGCTTGAGGTTGGCGACCGCTTCGTCGAGGCGGGAGAATTGTTTTTCGATTTCCGCGACAATGCGTTTTTGTTGGTCGTGAGGCGGGACGGGGATTTCGAATCGCTGGAGTGCAGCTGTTTCAATGCTGCTAACTGTTGTTCCTTGTTTCGAGCAAGTTTTGAGGATTTCACGCGCGAAGCAACGCAAAGCCCATGCAACGTACTCTGGCAACACTCCTTCCTTGGGTGTAAGGGTCTTCAGGTCTTGGTTAACCGTCACAGGAACGGCAGTCACCGCGACGGGCAAGGTATGACTCAGGATGCCGCTTCGCGTGACGATCAACACGGAGCCCTCGGGTATGAGCTTCGCAGTTGATCCTTCGACGGCGGCTTGGGTGATGTGATCTTCGCTGTCGATGATGAGGTCGAGTTTCATATCCTTGGGTGAAACCCAAGGAATCGTTCCGTCAGTCCAGAATTCCGGCTTTGCCTTCGATGGCGTTCCACCACCAGACCATCGTCCGAGATCTTTCAGCGGCACAAGCGCCCATTCCGTAGGGTGGGCCGCTTCTCCTTGGCGGGTTACGGCCTCCGGTCTTTTGTCCCCGTCAGGGGGAACCCACCCTACGATTTCTTGCTCCCCGTCCAGGTGTTCCATGAGCGCCTGCACGCTGGCATGCCGTGTCAGCCGGCCGGCCTGGGCATCTGCCAATGAGGCCGCGACCCGTACCTCCGGCGCCCCATCGTCATGTTCAGATTTCACGCCCCCTCTCACTTCATCCGCCCCTTGGCCTTGCGATACACCGCGCTGTCCTCCCGCTTGCCCACGGCCACCACGACCACGACCACTCGGTCATCGAAGACCTGGTAGACCAGCCGGTAGCCGGCGGCGCGCAGCTTGATCTTGTAGCAGTCGGGCAGGCCGGAAAGCCGGGCGGATTCTACGCGGGGGGTTTCCAGCCGCTCCAGCAGCCTGGCCTTGAATTGCTCACGCAGGGGGCGGTCGAGCTTTTGCCACTCCTTCCAGGCATCGTCCCGGAATTCGAGGCTATAGGTCATTGGGATCGACCTGGATCGTGGGCTGGTTTTCCCGTTCCTTGACCCGTTTGGCCAGTTCGATATCGTCGAGCTTTTCCATCATGGCCTCGAAGGCGGCGGCGGGCACCAGGTAGGCGGCGGGCTTGTTGTGATTGAGCACCGCAACGGGGAATCCCTCGGACTTGTCGATGACAGCGCTGGGGTTTTTCTTCAGCTCGCTGATGCTCACCGAGGCGTTGGTGTAGAGCAGTTCCATGGCGTACTCCGTATGGGCATCAAATGGTACTTTATTTTAGTCGTTTATTAGGTCTTTATGCGGCCAGTGTTTCATTCAGCTCTTCGATGAGGGGGGGCAGTTCTTCGCCGAAGAGCTGATGTACCTTGCCCAGGCCGCCTTGCTGGGCGAAGGGGGCGTACTCGAAGTCGTCCAGTTCGATGCCGAGGTTGGCGGCGATGTGGTCGCGGATCATTTCCAGCCAGTGGCGTTGTTCTTGGGTAAAAGCCCGTGATTCTTCTGGACCCCGGCTTTCGCCGGGATGACGTTGTTGTTGGGTGGCGAGCCATGCCTTGAAGTTGGTGTTGACGCGCTCGGGGAAGGGCACGAGTTCGTTGTCCTGGTGAATGGCGTAGCGCACGAGTGACACCAGGTCGGTGAGTATACGGTGGCTGCTGGCGCCCTTGACCCGGGTCTTTTCCAGCGCGGCGTAGGCCTGCCAGAGCTGGGTTTCGTCCATCAGGTAGGGCGGCTGGTGGATGGCGTCCGCCAGTTCGCGCACGGCCTGGAAGTCCAGCCGCTGGCGGTAGGGGCGGCTGTAGAGGATTTGCAGGGCGGCGATTTCGTCCTTGTGGTCTTCGATGAACTGCTCGAAGGTCTGCACCATGCCGCGCGCGCGGTCGAGGGCGTCGGCGCTGAACCCGGCTTCCAGCACTTCGTCGGCGCTGACGGTGTCAATGACGAGGTCGTTGCGGCGTTTGATGTTGGCCAGCAGTTCGCGCACTTTCGGGTCGTGCAGCGGGCGCACGGCGGTTTCGATGGCCTGCCGGTGGGCTTCCGGGGTGGGGTGTTCGTCCGGGTCGAGCGCGGCGATGATGCCGTGGGCCAGGTCTTTCAGACCATAGCCGCCGGTGGCTTCGCGGATGCGCTGGTCGTCCTCGGGCTTGATGCGGTGTTCCATGCGCGCCAGCCGCCCGGCCAGTGAGGTGAGCACTTCGTCTTCGGTATTGCCGAAGGCGACGGCCTGCATGAGCTTTTCGAAGCTGACGGTGGGCTTTTGCTCCATGGGGCGGGAGTCGGTCTTGTCCTGCTCGCACACGCCCACGGCATCGACGATGACGAAGTGGTCCTTGGCGCGGGCGTCCGGGGTGACGCTTTGCAGGTCGTCCGGCTTGATGACGCGCACGCCGCGGCCTTTCATCTGTTCGAAGAAGGCGCGTGATTTGACGGCGCGCATGAACATGACGATTTCCACGGCCTTGATGTCGGTGCCGGTGGCGATCATGTCCACAGTGACGGCGATGCGCGGCATGGGGCTGGTGCGGAATTCGTTGATGAGTTCCTTGGGTGTCTTGCCGGTGGTGCGGTAGGTGATCTTCTGGGCGAAGTCGTTGCCCTTGCCGAATTCCTCACGGACGATTTCGACGATGTTTTCGGCGTGGGCGTCGTCCTTGGCGAAGATGATGGTCTTGGGCACCCAGGTGCGGCCCGTTTTCTCAGTCGGGAAGATTTCGGTGAACAGCTTGTCGCGGAAGGTGCGGATGATGGTGCGGATCTGGTCCGGGGCAACCACGTCGCGGTCGAGCTGGTTGGGGTCGTAGGCAAAGTCGTCGTCGAGCTGTTCCCAGCGTTTCTTGCGCGTTTCGCGTTCCTGGATCTGGACCGAGTAGCCGGCTTCGACCTTGCTGCCCTGTTCGCTGATGGCGGTGCGGATGCGGTAGACGTCGTAGTTGACGTTGACCTTGTCGGCCACGGCCATTTCGTGGGTGTATTCCATCACCAGGTTCTGGTTGAAGAAGCCGAAGGTCTGCTTGCTGGGCGTGGCGGTGAGGCCGATGAGGTAGGCGTCGAAGTATTCGAGCACCTGCGCCCAGAGGTTGTAGATGGAGCGGTGGGCTTCGTCGGTGACGATGATGTCGAAGGTTTCGATGGGGAGCTTCGGGTTGTACTCGATGGGGTCGGGCCGCTTGAAGAGGTTGCCAAGGTGGTCGATGGATTCCTCTTCAAGCGCGGGATCGAGGTCGCGCCCCTTGAGCATGGAATACAGGCGCTGGATGGTGCAGATGCTGACTTTGGCGACTTTATCAATGGTATTGCCGCTCAAGCGCTGAACGTTGTATTCCTCGGTGAACTTGAAGTTGTTGTAGGGCGGGCTGTATTGCTGGAATTCCTTCAGTGTCTGGTCGGCGAGGTTGCCGCGGTCGACCAGGAACAGCACGCGCCTTGCGCCCGCGAAC
This sequence comes from Halothiobacillaceae bacterium, assembly GCA_028696185.1. Classification (GTDB taxonomy): domain Bacteria; phylum Pseudomonadota; class Gammaproteobacteria; order Halothiobacillales; family Halothiobacillaceae; genus JAQVHL01. The sequence goes on along the minus strand of JAQVHL010000009.1, from coordinate 52,866 downwards.
TTGATCAGGCGGTAGATGAAGGAGATGGCGGTGAAGGTCTTGCCGGAGCCGGTCGCCATCTGGATCAAGGCGCGCGGGCGGTCTTCGCGCAGGGATTGCTCCAGATGGGTGATGGCCTTGATCTGCGCGGGCCACAGCCCCTCTTCCACCAGCGGCGGCATGTTCTGCATGCGAGAGAGGAAGGTATTGCCGCGATCGAGATAGGTCGGGGCGGTTTCGGCCACGCCCGACGTGCCGCTTTTAAGCCATTCGGCGAACAGTTCGGGGCGGTGAAAGGCGAAGACCGGGCGCGCCCTGGGCTGCGGATCGAAGCCGTTGGTGAAGCGCGTTTCGATGCCGGTGGACTGGTAGGCGAAGGGCAAAGGGTTGCCCCAGCGCGGCAGGCCATCGGGCAGGCCCTTGGTGTAGCGGTCGGATTGGGTTTCCACGCCGGAGAGCGTGACGCCGGCCTTCTTGGCTTCGATGACGCCGGCGGCCTTGCCGTCCACATAGAGCAGATAGTCGGCAAAGCCGTGGCCGGTCTTGAGCGGGAATTCCCGGATGGCGACGCCGCGATGGGCGCTGATGTGGGCGTCCTGCACATCACACACGACCCAGCCCGCCTGACGTAGAAGCGCGTCAATCTGTTCGCGGGCGTGGCCTTCGGGGTTCATGGTGCATCCTGCGGGAGTCTTCATGACCCGGGCATTGTGCAGGCTATTGCGATGGTCGATCAAGCCTGCGCCGCAAGCTGTAGCTGCGCCATTTGCCCCAGCCGGGCGAGGGCGCGTTCGACGCGGGCGTCCCAGGGGATGGCGCAGTTGAGGCGGATGCAGTTGCGGTATTTGCGTGTGGCGGAAAAAATCGGGCCGGGAGCGATGCTGATGCCTTCGGTGAGGGCGGTGCGGTAGAGGACTTCGCCATCGATGCCGGCGGGAAACTCCACCCACAGCACGAAGCCGCCTTCGGGCTGGGTGACCCGTGTGCCGTCCGGGAACAGGCGTTCGACTTCGCGGCGCATGCGCTCGACGGCTTCGGCGTAGTCTTTGCGCGCCTGGCGAAGGTGGCGGTCGTAGTTGCCGTGTTCCAGCAGTTCGGCAACCGCCATTTGCGGTACGGTGGGGGTGGCGAGGTTGAGCAGGTATTTCTGGAATTCGATGGCCGGAAGGTGGCGGCCCGGCACGATCCAGCCCACGCGCAGGCCGGGGGAGAGGGTCTTGGATACCGAGGCGCAATGGAGAACGGTGGCGCCCTGCGTGTCATGGGCAAGGCAGATGCCGGGGCGTTCGCCACGGTGATGCAGCTCGCCATAGACGTCGTCCTCAATCAGGGCGATGCCGCGCGCCGCCAGCAGGCGTACCAGGGCGCGCTTGCGCGTCTCGTCCATCAGGCTGCCGAGCGGGTTGCTGAAGTTGGGGGTGACGATGCAGGCGGCGACCGGCCACTGGTCGAGGGCGAAGTCGAGCGCCTCCAGGCTGATGCCGTCGCGCGGGTGGGTGGGGATTTCCAGGGCCTTGAGGCCGAGCGAATCGATGACCTGCAACAGGCCATAGAAGGTGGGTGACTCGATGGCCACGGTGTCGCCGGGGCGGGTCACGGCCTTGAGGGCGAGCCGCAGCGCCTCGTGGCAGCCGGTGGTGATGACGATCTCCTCCGGTGCGACGGCGCAGCCCAGGGCAGCCATGCGGCGGGCGATCTGGCGACGCAGTGCGGGTTCGCCGGGCGGGAAGGCGTAGTTGGCCGCGGCCTGCCCGCGCTCGCGTACCGAGCGGGCGAGGGCGCGTTCCACCGCGTGCATGGGCATGAAACGCGCGTGGGGTACGGCGGCGCCCAGGCCGATCATGGCCGGATCGTTGGCGGCCTTGGCCAGTTGCAGGGCCATGTCCTGCCCGCTCACCGGGCTGGGCATGCGCGGCGGATTGGAGATGGCCGGTTCGCGTGCCCGGATTCGTGGCGTGCGCAGCACGAAGAACCCCGAGCGTGGCCGTGCCTTCAGGCGCCCGCCGTCCTCCAGGCGCCGGCAGGCTTCGAGCACGGTGGCGATGCTCACGCCGTACTGCCCTGCCAGCTTGCGTACGCCGGGCAAGCGCTCGCCGGGGCGGTAGATGTCGCTGTCGAGATCCTGGGCAATGCGCTGGGCAATGCGTTCGTAGAGCAGGCGGTCGGAATCGGTAGGCATGGCGACACCGTCACAGTTGCGCCCCGGGTGGGCGGTACAGATGCAGGATAGTCCGAATCTGTACCGCTGCAATATTTGTATTTTGAATCTGTAACGCTCGTCGGCCCCGCCGTACTCTGATGGCATCGAAGATTCGCTCTTGCGTTGCCCGGAGAAACCGCCATGTGCCAAACCGTCCCCTGCCTGCGTGTTGTGGTGCTGTTCCTGTTGTTGCTCGTGCTGCTTGCCGTGTTCGCCCGTCTTGCCGCGCAGACGAGGCCCCTGCCGCAGACCTGCCCCGCGCCCGAGGGCGCGCGGGCTCTGCCCGCGGAACTTGTACATGGCCTGAAGGCGCTGTGAGGTGAACATGAACGCACTGTGCTGGATGAACGGTTCGATCCTGCCGGCGAGCGAGGCGCGTTTGCCGGTGCTCGATCACGGTCTGCTGTATGGCGATGGGGTGTTCGAGGGCATCCGTTTCTATTACGGCCGCCCGTTTCGTCTGGATGCCCATCTGGCGCGCCTTGCGCGTTCGGCGCGCGCCATTGCGCTGGACCTGCCGCTTGAGCGCCCGGTGCTCGCAGCGGCGGTGGATGCCTTGATCGATGCCCTGGGGGCGGGCGAAGGGTATCTGCGTCTGGTGGTGACGCGGGGCGTCGGGGCGCTGGGCATCAGCCCGGCTTCCTGCCAGGCGCCGAATGTTTTCATTATTGCCGCGCCCTTGCAGCTGGTGGATGAGGCCACACGGGCGCGCGGGGCGCGGGTGATTGTCGCCAGCACACGGCGTCTGCCGCTGGATGGCCTGGACCCGCGCATCAAGAGCCTGAACTACCTCAATCATGTGCTGGCGCGCATCGAGGCCCAAAACGCGGGCGCCGACGAGGCCATCCTGCTCAATGCCGCCGGACGGGTGGCGGAAGGTTCGGCCGACAATGTGTTCATCGAGCACGAGGGCGTGCTGTATACCCCGCCGGTCTGCGAGGGGGCGCTTGCGGGGGTGACGCGTGCGCTCATCCTGGAACTGGCGGAGGAACGGGGCCTGCCTTGCCGCGAACAGCCGCTTGCGCCGTATGATCTGTACACGGCCGATGCCTGTTTCCTGACCGGCACCGGTGCGGAACTGATCCCCGTGCGCGAGATCGATGGGCGGCCGCTGCCCCAGGTGCCGGGTGCGCACTTTGGCCGGCTGGCGGAAGCCTTCCGGGCGTGTGTGCGGCGCGAGTGTGAGGCGGCCTGAAACCCGGCTATGCTTGTGGTTTCAAGCCACGGGGAGGGGCCCGCCATGGGGCAGTATCTGTATTCGGCGAAGGACGGGACGGGCCGCGAAACGCGCGGGTTTGTGGAAGCCACCGGTGCCAGCGAGGCCCTGCAGCAGCTGAAAGCGCAAGGGTTGAGGGACATCACCCTGCATACGGACGAGCTGATGTCGGCCTTCGAGCAGGATGCCCTGCCGGGATTGCAAGGCATGCTCGATCCTGGCGCACTGATCGACGGACAGCAGGATGGCGGGTTTTCCGGATTGTGGCGTGGCCTGTTCAAGGGCGTTTTGCCCATCCTCATACCCTTGCTGCTGTGGAACGCCTGGTCCCTGTCGGGCGATGCGCTTGCCTGGTATGACTGGCTGGGGCTGGTGCTGACCGGGCTGTATCTGCTGTTTACCTTCTGGGTGGCCTTGCCAGGTGTGTTGTTTGAATCCCTGTTGCGCGCCCAGCTCTGGGGGCGATGGGAGGATGCCTTGCGCTGGGTGGGTTACCTGCGTCGCATCGGGCGCCTGTCTCCGCTGGTGCCGGCTCCTCATGTGCTGGATTTTTATACCGCGAAGAGTCTGATCGGCCTGGGACGTAAGGACGAAGGCTTGAACCTGTTCCGGCGCCATCTCGATGAGGGGGTTCTTCCCCAGGAGCCCTTGCTGTCCCTGCTTGCTGATCTGCTGGACGAAGCCCGCCTGCGCGAGGAGGCGGGCAATACGATGCGCCGCGTCACCGAGTTGATGCCCGACAGCGCCCAGGGCTGGCTGGATCTGGCGCTCAACCGCGCGCTGCATGGCGGGATTGAGGAGGCGGAGCAGGCGCTGGGGCGGGCGTCCTGCTGCCCGATGACGCCGCTGCTGTCCGCCGTCACGCCCTATGTACAGGGCGAGCTGGCCTCGCGTACGGGGGAGTGCGCGAAGGCCGCCGAGAGGTACGCGCAAGCACTGCGCCAGCTGGAACCCTTCGCGAGTCAGACCGCGGCCCAGCCGCTTCTGGTACGTGTCGTGGCCAGTCATGCCATCTCGCTGGCCCAATGCGGGCAAATCGAGGACGCCCGGCGCGCCTGGGAGCGGGTTGCTCCGCTCATCAAGGCGCAGAGGGATGAGCGCCTTCTGGAGGCATGGCAGGCCGTCATGTCCCGCTCGGTGTGAAGCGGCGCTGTTATGTAAGTCGATAGAGTACGGCATGCACCCGCCCATTCTGAATATTGATGCGCTTGATTACACCGACTGGGGCGATGGCGAGTACTTCGCCGCCCGCCTCGGGCGCATCGCTTCGCGCCTTGGCGCGCGCAAGCTCGGTTACCGCTTGGTCATTCTGGCGCCGGGCAAGACCGGGTGGCCGTACCACGCCCATCATGTGAACGAGGAAATGTTTTTTATCCTTGCCGGCCGGGGGACCTTACGTCTGGCGGGGGAGCGGCATCCGGTGCGGGCGGGGGATGTGATTGCCATTCCGCCGGGACCGGATACACCGCACCAGCTCATCAATACATCGACGGAGGAGCTGCGCTATCTCGCGGTGAGCACGATGGAGGCGCCGGAGGTGCTGGAGTACCCGGATTCGGGCAAGTACGGGGTGATGGTGGGCAGTGCACCGGGCGGGGACGCCTCGCAACGGCGCTTCGAGGTGTTTGCCCGCCGTGAGGCGGCGGTGGATTACTGGGACGGTGAGCGGCCAGAAGAGGGGTGATCCCTGGGCCTTGCCGGATTGCGTTTTGTCAGCAACGGGGCAGGGCCTGCCATGGGCAAGGGTTGGTGAGTTGAGATACAGTGGGTGGGTACTCTCTCACTCATAACTCACAATTAAAAATGCGTAGAACGATACTGGCCGCTCTGGTCATGATGGGCGTCGGGGCCAGGCCCGCCTTGGCCATGGAGGATGCGGACGCCTCGCTGTTTTTCGATGAGATGCCGGCGGTGCTGACTGCCTCGCGTCTGGCGCAGTCACCGCTGGATGCCCCCGCGCCGGTGACGGTGATCGATCGCGAAATGATCGAGTCTTCCGGATTTACCGAGGTACACGAATTGCTGCGCCTGGTTCCGGGCTTTGTGGTGGCGGACTGGCCCGACGGGCCGCCGGTTGTTGCCAACCACGGTCTGGGAGATGCGCGCGGGCGGCGGGTGAAGGTGTTGATCGATGGGCGCACCATCAATAATCCGCTCTGGGGCGACGTTTACTGGAACGATTTGCCCATCCGCGTCGATGACATCGAGCGTATCGAGGTCATTCGCGGGCCGAATGGCGCGGCCTACGGGGCCAATGCCTTTCAGGGGGTGGTGAATATCCTGACGCGCTCACCCTTGACCGAAAGCGGAACCCAGGTGGTGTCCCGTCTTGGGGGCGACGGTTTCCGCGATGTCGGTGTGCGGCTGAACAGCGAGGCCGGCGGGCGGGTTGACTGGCGACTGAGCGCTTCGCGCCGGCATGTGGAAACCTTCAAGAGTTATGAAGGGCAGTCGAGCGAATCCTTCGACCGCAATGTGCTCAATGCGCAGGCCTACGCCCAGATCAGCGAGCACGACGAGCTGCGCTTGCAGGCGGGCGTGTCGGCGGGGTACGACGAACGGGGCTATCCGAAAGGGGTGTTTTCCCCACTGCGTGATGAGCGCGTGCAGGAAAACTACCTGCATCTGGCCTGGCAGCACAGTTTCAGCGTCGATTCGGAGTTCTCCCTGAGCTATGCGCATCAAGGACGCAGCGAACGTGCCGGCTGGGACGTCAATTGGCAGGGGGCGGTGATTCCGGTCGACAAGAGCGTGGATACCTCGCGCGACGATCTGGAGGTGCAGCTCAATCATCGCTTCTTGCCCGATCTGCATTTGCTGTGGGGGGCGGGGCTGCGTCAGGATACCGCGCGGTCGATGCACTACTTTCTGAGCGATGCGACGATCCGTGACACGCAATGGCAGGTTTTTGGCAGTCTGACCTGGACGGTGCTTCCGCAGCTGCATGTCAATCTGGGCGGGACGCTGGAAGATCACGCCTACAGTCACTTTCTGTTCTCCCCGCGTCTGGCGGTGAATTACGATCTGGGGGCGTTTTCCGCCTTGCGCTTTTCCACAGGCATCGCGCACCGGGCGCCGTCCATGATGGAGTCGCGCGCCAGGGAGGGCTATGTCTATCAGGGGCAGGTGGTGCGCACCGGGTATTTTGCCGGCCCGTATGTCGCTCCCGAGAAGGTCAGGCACCTGGAGCTTGGGTATGTCGCGCGTATCCCCTCGCTGGGGGTGGATATCGATGCCCGCGTGTTCCGCGAGGATTATCGTGGCTATATCGATGACGAAACCTGCCGTTTCCTTGGCAAGGGCGAACCGGCCTGTCCGTTTGCGCCGCCTCCGAACTACGCTCCGCTCATCGGATACACGGCCTATACCTTCATCAATCAGGGCGGTATCGTGGTCAAGGGTGTGGAGGCGCGTGCAGACTGGCGCATGGACTGGGGGCGGGTCATCCTGTCGCAGACCTTCATGAATGTGCGCGAGGGCGAGGGGTATATCGAACGTGACGCGGTCAATAGTGCCCCTTCGTCCATGACCTCGCTGCTCGTCATCAAACCCTTGCCGCAGCGCTGGAAACTCAGCGTCGGTTATTATCACCAGGATCGGATGATGTGGCTCAACGATGGCGACTACGTTCCTTCACGCAACCTCTTCGATATCAAGCTGGCCAAGGCGTTTGGTGCGCCGGGCGAGGACAGCGAGTTTTCCATTACTGCGCAAAGTGTGGGCGGCGCCTATCCGGAGTTCAGCATGAACAAGTTCCAGCATGTGCCTCGGGTGTTCGCCACGCTCAAGCTGGCGCTGTAAGGCCCGGCGCGCAAGGCGGGGATTGATGGGCCGGGACAGGCGAAAGGCAGGGGGATGGGCTTGGCTACTGGGGGTGCCGGCCTTGCTGTGGCCGGTCTGGGCTCTGGCGCTGGATGTCTCTGTGCTGCAAAGCCGTGATGGCGGCGTGCAGGAGCGCTTCGTCGAAGCGCTGCGCGCGGAGCTCAAGCCGGATGTGCATCTTGTGCATGCCGGTCAGAGCGAGTATCCCGATCTGCTCCGGCTGGAGCAAGGGGCGCTGATTGTCGCGGTTGGCGCACCGGCGGCCCGACAGGCCCTGGAGCACGCGAAGCGACCGGTGCTGGCGGTGATGCTTTCCTCCGCGAGCGCGCATGAGCTGCGTGAGCGCTTTCCCGAGGGGCGTTTCACGGCCATCGTGCTGGACCAGCCGCCCCGTCGCCAGTTGGCGCTGGTGCGTGAGCTGCTGCCGCAGGCGCGGGCGGTGGGGGTTTTGCTTGGGCCGCAGACACGACCGATGCGCGAGGGGTTTGAGCGTTCCAGTAGCGAGCTGGGGCTGGAGCTGCATTTTGATGAGGCCAGCGATGCACGGGGCGTGGTACCCGCCCTCGATCGCCTGTTGTCACGTAGCGATTCCATCCTGACCGTGCCTGATCCGCAGGTGTTCAATGCACAAACGGCGCGCTCGCTCTTGCTGACGGCCTACCGTGCCGGGCGCCCGTTGTTCGCCTATTCGGCGGCGGCGGTGGAGGCCGGCGCGCTGGCGGCGGTGTTCAGCGCGCCGGAGGATATCGCCCGGCAGGCGGCCGAGTGGCTTGAGCATCCGGTCGCGGATGACTTGCCGCAGGATGCCACGCCGCGCTATTACCGTCTGGCGATCAACGCACAGGTCGCGCGCTCCCTGGGCATCGCGGTGCCGGATGAGCGCCGTATTCTGCAAGCTCTGCGTGAGAGGGGGGTGTGATGAGGCGCCAGCGGCATTCCCTCAATCGACGCATTCTCTGGGTGGCTTCCCTGCCTGCTGTACTGATCGTCGTGTCCCTGACCAGTCTGTTGTACATCAAGGGCAGCGAGGTGTTGGATCGTGTGTCGCACGAGCGTGCGCTGTCGATTGTGAGTTTCATGGCCCCGGCCAGCGAGTACGGGGTGTTGACTGGCAATCGCGCGACCTTGGACGCATTGCTGCACAGCGTTCTGGCGACGCGTGGGGTGCGGGCGGCGGCCGTTCTGGATGCCGAAACGCACATTCTGGCGCAGAGCGGGCGCTTGACCGGCGTCCCGGACCAGGAGGTGCGGGGCTGGGGGCAGCCGGGTGTGCTGCATGATGCGCGGGATACCCTGACGGTGGTCGCGCCGGTCGAGCTGGCGCCGTTGTCACTGGAACTGGGAGGGGAGGATAGCCCGACGCCCCCGGTCCCGCGTCTGATCGGCTGGGTGTATATCGAGTTCGATACCGAGGCGCGTCGAGAGCGCAAGCAGGAGATCCTGTTGCTCGCACTGGGGGTGGCTTCGTTCGGGTTGTTGCTGACCGGGATACTGGCCCGGCAGCTCGCGCGCTCGGTCAGCGAGCCAGTCGAGAGGCTGGTTGAGGGGGTGCGGCGCATGGCCTCCGGTGAGCGGCATGTCCGCGTCAAGCCTCGCGCAAGCAGCCTGGAAATCGCCGCACTGGAGCGAGGTTTCAACCGCATGGCCGATGCCATCGCGACCCATGAGGAACAGTTGCAGGCGCGTATCGACGAAGCCACCCATCAATTGGCCTGGCAGGCTAACCATGACCCGCTCACGGGCCTGTGCAATCGCCGCCGTTTCGAGGAGGCCCTGGACAGCTTGCTGTCGCGCACCCGTCGCGAAAGCGACCAGAGTGTGCTGTGTTTTGTGGACCTGGACCGTTTCAAAATCGTCAACGACACCTGCGGCCATCCGGCCGGTGATGCCCTGCTGCGTGAAATCGCGCGTATCCTTCAGGGGCGGGTGCGCGAGGAGGATCTGGTCTGCCGGGTCGGCGGGGATGAGTTCGCCCTGTTGCTGCACGGCTGCGCGCTGGACAACGCCCGCCGTATCGCCGAAGCATTGCGTCAGGCGGTTGCCGATTACCGTTTTAGCTGCGATGGACGGACTTTTTCTATCGGGGCCAGTATCGGTCTGGTGCCTATAGGCGAGCAGGAGGTTTCGCCCTCGGATGTGCTGATTGCCGCCGATATGGCCTGCTATGCCGCCAAAAAGGCCGGCCGCAACCAGATTGTCGAACGTTTGCCGGGCAGCCCCGACGCGGAGCCGGCTGAGGAAGCCCTCCTGCCGCTGGCCGAGGCCATCGATACCGAACGATTGCTGCTGCATGCCCAGCCGATTGTCGATGCGCAGGGGCTGCCCTGCCTCTGGTGGGAAATCCTGTTGCGTTACCGGGATGAGGCGGGCGTCGCGCAGGCCCCCGCGCGCATGCTGGCTGCCAGCGAGCGTGATGGTGTGGGCCTGGCGCTCGATCTGTGGGTTGCCGAGCGTGCCTGTGAAGCCTTGCGTGAACGGGATGCCAGCGGTCAAGGGCGCGTCAGCCTGAATCTCGGGCGTGCCAGCATCATCGAGGCAAGCCGTTACTTCGAGCAACTCGATGCGCTATGCCGCCGCTATGAGCGCTCCCCTGCAAGTCTGGTGCTGGAGCTGGGGATGGCCCAAGTCGAGGAATTGCCCGCCGAAACCCGGCGTTTCGTCGAGTTGGCCCGCCAATATGGGCATGCGCTGGTACTGGAGCACTTCGACGCCGGTGGGTTGACCCGTATGGGTGCGGTGCGTCCGGATTACATCAAGCTGGGGCTTGTCAGGCTGATCGATGCTCTTGGACAGGAGCAGGCTATGGCCTTGGTCGGCGCGATCGGCGCACTCGCGCACGCCCTGCGCATGCGCGTGATTGTGGCTGAAGTCGAAACCCCGTTGATGCATCGGGCCCTGGAGGCAATGGACATCGATTACATGCAGGGCGAAGGGCTCGTCGCCCCGGCCCCCCTGCGGGAAATGCTCGCCGGGTAAGTTGCATAAATCCATCGGCGTCTATACTGAGGAGTGTTTTGTATGCGAGCGAGCATCCTGGCACGCAGAAATCCGGACGGAACGGGGATGTCATGATCGATACCGTCGAACGGCCCATTACGGCAGTGGCACGCACGCTGATTCAGTCCCGCCTGACAGAGGCATCGCGCGCCTGCGCGCGCCTGAACTCCGGTGAGGAGGGCGAGGCTCTGCACGATTTTCGCGTCGCCCTGCGCCGCACGCGCAGCCTGATTCGCGCCAGCCGTCCCTGGCTGGACCCCTGGATCGACGGGCGTGCGCGTCGTGGGCTGCGCGAGCTGGCCGCGTCCACCAACCGGGGGCGGGATATCGAGGTGCAAAGGGAGTGGTTGAACGCCTACACCCCCGCCCGTCCCGCCCAAGCGGCCCGGCAATGGCTCATCGAGCATCTGGAGGAAGGGCTGGCCGGGCAGACTGCCAGCGTGCTTGAGGGCTTGCCGGAACGGTTTGCGGCGATCGAGCAGCACTTGAAGGGGCGCGCACGGCGCCTGGACCTGTCCGAGGTGCCAAGCTTTGCCGAAGTCTGGCGCCTGCAGCTACGCGCGGAGTGCTCTGCCTATATGCGTGCGCTTGAGCAAGCGGCGATGGAGGTGGAAGCGGTGCATGCCGCACGCATCGCGGGCAAACGTGTGCGTTATCTGCTGGAGGCGCTGCGCAGCGTTCATCCCTCGACGCCGGAGCTTCTGAACGAGCTGAAAGCGGGACAGGAGCTGATGGGCCGGGTCCATGACCTGGAAGTATTCCTGACGGACCTGCCGCGTTATGCCGGCGAAGCCGCTGCGGAAAGCGTGCAGGGCGCGTTTGCCGACCTCCTGCATGCCGATCCGGCCTTGCCGCCGCGCCTGATGCACATGGCGGGCCTGCGCGTCATTGGACGTGCCCTTCGGACGGACTATCACCAGGCGCTGGACGCCTTCTGTCACGCACGACCGGGCTTGCTGGCCCTGGCTGATCGCGTTGTCGTCATGGCGGAAACCCTGTAGCCGCTGTCTTTTTTGCATGGCGCACTAAAAAAACATCCCCCCACCCGCGCCCCGGTGGCCGCCAGGCAGGGGGATGGCGACGCGGGCGCTTCAGCCTTCGGATTTCATCAGCGGGGCGATGAGCGGATTGATTTCCCGCTCTTCGAGCAGGCTGTTGACCGCGTTCAGATCCTGGGGCGCGAGTTGGCCTGAAGCGCTTTTCAGGCGCAGGTTGGTCAGCAGGTAGTCGTAGCGGGCGTTCAGGTAGTCACGCATGGCGCTGAACACGGCGCGCTCGGCATTGAGCACATCGACGATGGTGCGGGTACCGACTTCGTAGCCGGCTTCGGTGGCGGCCAGTTTGGTGCGTGCGGATTCGACGGCCTGGCGGTAGGCATTGATGGAGCTGATATTGGTCAGCACGCCGCGGTAGGCATCTTCGGTCTGGCGGCGGGTGTCGCGGCGCAGGCCTTCGAGTTTGTCCTGGGCTTCCTGGAAGCGGTAGGTGGCCTCGCGTGTCTTCGAGCCAACCGCGCCGCCGGTATAGAGCGGAACACTCAGTTGCACGCCGATGGAGGGCGTGAGCTGGTCGATGTCGCGCCCCATCAGGTTGGTGTCCTGATAGCCGTAGCTGGCGTTGAGGTTGACAGTCGGGTAATGCCCGGAACGCTGAAGCTCGATGCCCTGACGGGCGATGTCGTTACCGATCTCGGCGCTGCGGACCTTGAGATTCTGCTCCAGTGCGGTTTCCACCCACTTGTGCATGTCGCGCGGCTCGGGTGCCGGGGTTTCGATGTCGGTACGCACATCCGCGAGCCGCTTGTAGTCGATACCGGTCAGGGTGGCCAGTGCGGCCTGGGCATTGTTGACCTGATTTTCGGAAGTGATGACCAGTGCGCTGGACTGGTCGTAGCTGGCCTTGGCATCGGCGACGTCGGTGATGGCGATCAGGCCCACTTCAAAGCGTTTTTCCGCCTGTTCGAGCTGGCGTTGCACGGCCGCGAGGTCGGCGCGGGCCAGCTGAAGCTGGCTATTGGCCTTCAGTACGTTGAAGTAGGCTTCGCTGACGCGCAGCAGCAGGTCCTGTTCGGCGGCGGAATAGTCGATGTCCGCCTGGCGGGTCTGGGTTTCGGCCAGATCCAGTTGCAGGAACTGGGCGCGATTGTAGAGCGTCTGCGTCAGTTGCAGCTGCAGTTGTTTGTTGTTGTAGCTGTAGTCGTTGTTGGCGCTGCTGCGATCCTGCACGTGATTGCGGCTGAGCTGGCCGCTGGCGCTGATGCCGGGCAGTACGGCCGCCTTGGCCTGGGGCATGGCCTCGAAAACGGCCAGACGGTTTTGCTGCGCGGCGCGCAGCGTGGCGTCGTTCTCAAGCGCCTTTTCATAGACCTGGATCAGGTTTTCGGCTTGCACCGGCAGCGCGAGTGCAAGTCCGATGGCAAGGCCGAGGGGTTTGAGCAAAAGCCTGGTCATGGGCGTGATCCCTGGAGAGCGGCAAGGTCTGTGAATTTAGCACAGGGTGAAATAGGTTGCATGCTATCTATTTCGTTCCTGCGATGGGAGATCAATAGGTCGGCAGGCTCCGGTCGATACGCCTCGCCCAGGCATCGATTCCGCCCTTGAGGTCGCTGACACGGGCAAAGCCCGACGCGCGCAGGAACCGGGCACCCATCAGGCTGCGCACGCCGTGGTGGCAGATCAGGACAAGTTCGGCGTCCGGGGCCAGTTCGCCGAGGCGTTCGTGCAGCTGGTCGAGCGGAATGAGGCGGGAACCTTCGATATGGGTCAGCTCGTATTCCCAGGGTTCGCGCACATCGATGAGTGCGTTGCGGGGGATTGCCTGGGCCTCCAGCAAGGCTGACAGCTCCTCCGGCGTCAGGCGTGCCTGCATGCGCTGGTGCGTCAGAAAACGAAGCGCGGAGCCGGTTCGGCGCCGACAAGGTAAGGCAGGCAGGTTTCGAACACCTGGCGTTCGCTCCAGGCGGTTTCGTCAACGCGGGTGAGCACGCAGGCCGCCATGGCCGGGGCACGGCTGGTGATAACGAACAGGCGCCCGCCGATTTTCAGGTGTGAGCGCAGCGTGTCGGGAATGGTCAGCAGCGCGCCGGTCACGACAATGACATCGAAGCCGTGATCGGGGTTGGGCTGCCAGCCGCCCAGCGCGTCGCCGGTTTCCAGGCGCACATTGTCAATGTCCAGTGCGCTCAGGCGCTCGTCGGCGGCGTGGGTGAAGTCGGCGTGGATGTCCACGGACAGCACGGAAGCGCCGAGCCGGGCTAGGCAGGCGGTCAGAAAGCCGCTTCCGGTGCCGATTTCCAGCACATGCTCATGCTTCTGAATGTCCAGGCTCTGCAGCAGGCGGCCTTCAACGACCGGCGGCATCATGACCTCGCCATGCCCGAGTGGCAGCAGGGTGTCGGTGAAGGCATGCAGGCGCAGTGCCTGGGGCACGAATTTTTCGCGCGGGGTGAGGCGGAATACGTCCAGAACACGTTGATCCAGCACGTCCCAGGGACGCACCTGCTGTTCCACCATGTTGAAACGGGCCAGCTCGGTGTCGAATGCCATCATCGCGGTCTATACTCGCAAGGTTCATGTGCGTGAAATGGTGACGTAGATTAAGCGCTTTGCTCAGGGTGGGCAAGGTTGGGAGGGGTGTATCTTGCTGCAATCGGCTGAACTGGGACGTTTTTTGTCCAAGGACGATTTTGAAAAAGAACTGCCGCAACTGCGCGCGGCGCTGGTGGAAACACAGACCCGCCTGCGCGAGCTGGGGGTGGGCGTGCTCATTCTTATCGAGGGTCTGGACGGTTCGGGGCGTGCGGATCTGCTCAACCGCCTGTATGAATGGCTGGATCCGCGCGCGCTTGAAGCCTGGACGTTCTGGGACCCTTCCGACGAGGAGCTGGAGCGTCCGGAAATGTGGCGCTACTGGCGCGCACTACCGTCCAAGGGCGAAATCGCCGTACATCTGGGCGGCTGGTATCGCGACCTGCTCACGCGCGCCGTGCGCAAGGAAATCTCCGAGCCGGAGATGGATCGTGCGCTGGTGGTGCGTACCGAGCTTGAGCGCATGCTGCTGCTTGAGCGGGTGATTGTGCTGAAGTTTTTCCTCTACATCCCCGAGGAGGAGCAAAAGGAACGTCTCAAGCACGAAACGCCGACGCCCGACGACCGCTGGGGCAAGAAGGGGCAGAAGGAAGCGCTGCAGCAGCGCGAGAAGTTTCTCAAACATGCGGATCGTGTGGTGCGCCAGACCGACACTTCCTTCGCGCCCTGGTATCTGGTCGAAGCCACCGACGCGCGTTACCGCGACGTGACCGTGGCCAAGACTCTGGTACGTGCGGTACAGCGCTTTGAGGATGTGCTCGGCAATCTGGTGGCCGGCTCACAGGGCCTGCTGCGTGGCGGTGGGGCGCCGGCCCTGCCCGACGCCGAAACCGCTCAGGTGACCGTGCTCGACCATGTCGATCTTGCCCAGAAAATGTCCAAGGACGAGTACAAAAAGCGTCTGGCGGATTTGCAGGGCACGCTGCGCACGCTGGTGTGGAAGGCCTACGAGAAGGGCTTGTCCACGGTGATTGTCTTTGAAGGCTGGGATGCCGCCGGCAAGGGGGGGGCGATACGGCGCCTGGCTTCGGGCATGGATGCACGCCTCTACCGTGTCGTGCAATACGGCGCGCCGACCGAGGATGAGCGCAAGTTCCCCTACCTTTGGCGCTTCTGGCGCGAGCTGCCGCGTGGCGGACGGGTACTGATGTATGACCGCTCCTGGTACGGTCGCGTGCTGGTGGAGCGCGTCGAGGGTTTTGCCAGTGATTTTGCCTGGCAGCGGGCGTATCGCGAGATCAATCACTTCGAGGAGCAGATCACCCAGCAGGGCACGGTGCTCATCAAATTCTGGCTGCATATCAGCCCGGAAGAGCAGCTCAATCGTTTTCACGAGCGCGCGAACACGAGCTACAAGCAGTACAAGATCACCGACGAAGACTGGCGCAATCGCGAAAAATGGGACCGTTACGAAATGGCGGTCAACGAAATGGTATTCCGTACCGGGACCGAGTATGCCCCCTGGACCCTGGTCGCGGCAGAAGATAAGAACTACGGGCGCATCCAGATTCTTGAAACGGTTTGCGAACGGCTGGCGCGCGCCCTGCGCGAGTGAACGGGAAAACGTATTCGGGGAGCGGTTGCAAAGCCCGCGCCGCTCCTTTACCTTGACGCGAAGCTGGGGGTGTCCGCGCGTATCGCGCGGGCTGAGAAAGACCCTTCGAACCTGACCCGGATCATGCCGGCGTAGGGAAGCTCGGGCGCCGTATCCGCGTGCCAGGCTTGCCGCGCCAAGCTTGGAGAACCCTGCCGATGAGCGCCATTCCCGCCGATTTCCTCGCCCGCACCGCCGAACTGTCGGCCGAAGTCACCCAGCCGTTCACCGGCTCACGCAAGATCTACGTCGAAGGCTCGCGCCCGGACATCCGCGTGCCGATGCGCGAGATCAGCCAGACGCCAACTCGCATCAACGGCGGTATGGAGCCCAACCCGCCGATCTACGTCTACGACACCTCCGGCCCGTACACCGACCCGAGCGTCAAGATCGACCTGCTCAAGGGTCTGCCCGAGCTGCGTCGTGGCTGGATCGAGGCGCGCGGCGACACCGAACGGCTGACCGGCCCGACCTCCGAGTTCGGCCAGGCCCGCGCCGTCGACCCTAAAACCGCCTACCTGCGCTTCGAGCACATCCGCGCCCCGCGCCGCGCCAAGGCCGGGATGAACGTCTCCCAGATGCACTATGCGCGCAAGGGCATCATCACGCCGGAGATGGAATACGTCGCCATCCGCGAAAACCTCAAGCTGCAAGAGCTGCGCGAGGACCCGCGCTACAAGGACCTGCTGCGCCAGCATCGCGGCATGAGCTTTGGCGCGCAGATCCCGGATACGATCACCCCCGAGTTTGTGCGCGAGGAGATCGCGCGCGGCCGCGCCATCATCCCGGCCAACATCAACCACACCGAGCTTGAGCCGATGATCATCGGTCGCAACTTCCGGGTGAAGATCAATACCAACATCGGCAACTCCGCCACCACCTCCTCCATCAGCGAGGAAGTGGAGAAGATGGTGTGGTCCACCCGCTGGGGCGGCGACACCCTGATGGACCTCTCCACCGGCAAGCACATCCACGAGACCCGAGAGTGGATCATCCGCAACTGCCCGGTTCCGGTCGGCACCGTACCCATCTATCAGGCGCTGGAGAAGGTCAAGGGCAAGGCCGAAGACCTGACCTGGGAGCTGTTCCGCGACACCCTGATCGAACAGGCCGAACAGGGCGTGGACTACTTCACCATTCACGCCGGCGTGCTCTTGCGCTATGTGCCGCTGACCGCCAACCGCGTCACCGGCATCGTCAGTCGCGGCGGCTCCATCATGGCCAAGTGGTGCCTCGCTCACCACCAGGAAAACTTCCTCTACACGCACTTCGACGAAATCTGCGAGATCATGAAGGCGTATGACGTGAGCTTCTCGCTCGGCGACGGCCTGCGCCCCGGCTCCATCATGGACGCCAACGACGCGGCCCAGTTCGGCGAACTGGAAACCCTGGGCGAGCTGACCAAAAAGGCCTGGGAACACGACGTGCAGGTCATGATCGAAGGCCCCGGTCATGTGCCGATGCAGATGATCAAGGAGAACATGGACAAGGAGCTGGAAGACTGCTTCGAGGCGCCGTTCTACACCCTCGGCCCGCTGGTCACCGACATCGCCCCCGGCTACGACCACATCACCTCCGGCGTCGGCGCCGCGCAGATCGGCTGGTTCGGCACCGCCATGCTCTGCTACGTCACCCCCAAGGAGCATCTGGGTCTGCCTAATAAGGCCGATGTGCGCGAAGGCATCATCACCTACAAGATCGCCGCCCACGCGGCGGATCTGGCCAAAGGCTTCCCCGGCGCGCAGCTGCGTGACAACGCCCTGTCCAAGGCGCGCTTCGAATTCCGCTGGGAAGACCAGTTCAACCTCGGCCTCGACCCGGACCGCGCCCGCGAGTACCACGACGAGACCCTGCCGCAGGAAAACGCCAAGGTCGCCCACTTCTGCTCCATGTGCGGTCCGCACTTCTGCTCCATGAAGATCACCCAGGACGTGCGCGACTACGCCGCAAGCCTCGGCATGGACGAGCAGGAGGCGCTGAAGAAAGGCATGGAGGAGAAGGCCGTGCAGTTCGTGAAGACCGGGGCGGAGGTGTATCGCAAGGTGTGACAAGGCCTTGCCCCCGCATCGCGGCCCGGTTGCCTCAAGGCGCCGGGCCGTTTGCGTTTCTGCGCACACAGAGCGGCCGAAAGCCGCTTGCCGAAACCTGACTGGATTGGGTTGACGGCAAACCCGGTTCAGGCGTCCGCCATGCAAACGGTCAATAGCCACGAAGCCCGGATAAGATGCGGGCCCGATATTCGGATCTTGAGCCGGTTGTAAAGTTGTCGTGGCGGTCGTTGATAAGCGCGATTCGTTCCGCCCGTCAAACCAGCGTTTTGTCCCGTGTTTCCCGCATCATCAGCAGACCGATCACGGTCAGTACCGCAATGCCCGACAGATAGTACCCGACGTGGCTCAGGCCGTAGTGTGCCGCCAGCCAGGTGGCAATGTAAGGTGCCAGCGATGCGCCAAAAATACCGGCGAGGTTGAAAGCCAGGGAGGCGCCGGTATAGCGCACCGCCGTTGGGAAGAGTTCAGAGAGCAGGGTGCCCAGCGCACCGTAGCACAGTCCCATTACGGTAAACCCCAGGGACAGGAAGACGATGACGCCGTACAGATGCCCCGATCCGAGCAGGGGCGCCAGGGCAAAGCCCAGCAGGAAGGCGCTGATCGCCGCGCCGAGCATGGCGGGGCGCCGCCCGTAGCGCTCTGCGAGCAGACTGGCCAGGGGAATGGCCAGGGCGAAGAACAGCACCCCGAACAATTGGGCGAACAGGAAGGTTTCGCGATCCATGCCCAAGCCGCTCCGGGAGGTGCCGTAGGACAGGGCGAACACGGTCATCAGGTAGAAAATCACAAATGCGGCGAGTGAGACGAGGGTACCAATAAGCAGCGCTGGGGTATGGTGGCGCAGCACACAGGCCACCGGCACGCGGATCCGGCGCTCTGTTTCCATGGCCTGACGAAACACGGGCGTTTCCGTCAGTTGCAGGCGTACATACAGGCCGAAGATTACAAGCACGGCGCTGGCGATGAACGGGATGCGCCAGCCGTAATCGAGGAACTCCTCATCGCTCAGTACGGAAGTCAGCACCAGGAACGTGACGCTGGAAAGCACAAAGCCGATGGGGGCGCCCAATTGGGGGAACATGCCGTACCAGGCGCGTTTGCCGGGTGGGGCGTTTTCCGTGGCCAGCAGCACCGCTCCGCCCCATTCGCCGCCCAGCCCCAGCCCCTGGCCGAAGCGGAAAACAGCGAGCAGAATCGGTGCGGCAAGGCCGATGCTGGCATAGGTGGGTAACAGTCCGATGGCCACGGTGGACAGGCCCATGGTCAGCAGGGAGGCGACCAGGGTCGCCTTGCGTCCGATACGGTCACCGAAATGCCCGAACAGGGCCGCGCCTATGGGGCGGGCGAAAAAGGCGATGGCGAAGGTGGCCAGCGATTGCAGGGTGGCGCTGGTCGGGTCGGATTGGGGGAAGAACAACTGCGGAAACACCAGCGCAGCGGCGGTGGCGTAGATGTAGAAGTCGAAAAACTCGATGGTAGTGCCGATCAGGCTGGCAAAAAGTACACGTCGAGCGGAATTGGCCGGGGCTGTGGCCGGGGTGTCGGCCGAATGGTCGGCGGGTGCGGTGCGGGACATGTTTGTTGTGGTCCTTGGGTGGAGCGCTCCAGGCAGGGGCGTATCTTACTCAAGTTTTCGGTTGCCGGGCTGGGGGGCAAGGCCGAGTCCCGGCCCGCATTGCGCCCGTAAAGTGGCCGGCCCGATATGGCGCACGGGTCCGCTCAAGATCAGGGGATTCATGTTTATCCCGCACAAACGCAGTGGTAATCCGCCCTGTGGGCCGCTGGGGGCCGGCCTTGTGCCGGGCAGGCGTGAGCGGAATGGGCGAGCAGGAGCACCCAGCACAGACCGCTCCACTTCGGCACGTCTGCCTCATCGCCGGCAGGCGCGAGGGCTTTCAGGATGCCCTGGGAGCGCGGTGCTTCGATCGTCACAAGGGCTTCTTGAATATGGAAAAAATGGTCACCGTACCGTCATGGCTTTTTCATCTCTTGCAATGAGTTATGTGAAAATTTTATGATTGATCGATCGGGTGCCAAGGAGACAGGCTCACCCTCCACCTTCAGGTGAAACGTCATGCTGCAACGCACCGTCACCGGGCGCGAAATCGTGCTCAAACCCACGGATACCATCCAGTCGCGTACCGATACGCGTGGTGTCATCCAGTTCGTCAACCCCACCTTGATCCGTATCGCAGGCTATGAAAAGGATGAGCTGATCGGCGCGCCACACAACATCCTGCGCCACCCGGACATGCCGCGTAGCGTGTTCTACGTCATGTGGCAGGTGATCCAGCGCGGCGATGAGTTCTACGGGTTTGTCAAGAACCGCGCCAAGAGCGGCGACCATTACTGGGTTTTCACCCGTGTCGGCCCGCGCCGCAATGCGGCGGGCGCCATCGACGGCTACAGCTCGGTGCGTATTGCCCCCCACTACCGCAAGTACCTCGATGAGTGGGAGGAAATCTACGCGCGCTTGCGCCGTTTTGAAGCGGGGTTCCCTCCCGAGCGGCAGTGCACGGAAGGGGCGCGCTTTCTGTCGGAGTACCTCGCGCAGCAGGGCTACCGCAGCCTGACCGATTACGTGATGCGTCAGTCCTGAGCTTTTGCGGGGCGTTCAATCGCCCCGCCCGCTTGCCGTCTGGTGCTCTGTTGTGCTTCAGGCTATATCGATACAGAGCGCGCGGTGCTCACGGGGAAGCGGAATCCGATGGGGGCTTGGCAGCGGTGCGCTGTGCACGCCCCCATCACGCGCTCATGTCAGCCGCGCCCTGTGGAGCCGAAGCCGCCGGTCCCTCTTTCACTGGCGTGAAACACCTCGACGATCTCGAACCCCGCTTGTACTACCGGTACGAACACCAGTTGGGCAATGCGCTCGCCCGCCTCGATGGTGAAGCGTTCCGTGCCGCGATTCCATACCGAAACGAACAGTTGCCCCTGGTAATCCGAGTCGATGAGTCCGACCAGGTTGCCGAGCACGATGCCGTGCTTGTGCCCCAGGCCGGAGCGCGGCAGGATTACCGCCGCGAGCCCCGGATCACCAATGTGCAGGGCAAGCCCGGTAGGGATAAGTACGGTTTCGCCGGGGAGAAGCGCAACCGGCGCGTCGATGCAGGCGCGCAGATCCATTCCGGCACTGCCGGGGGTGGCGTAGTCCGGCAGCGGGAATTCCGTGCCGATGCGCGGGTCGAGAATCTTCAGTTGAATGCTGTGCATGGGGTTCTCCCGTCGTGGCGTGAAAGTAGTGGTCCTGTCGCGGAACGGTGCCATGTCCCGGTAGGCAATCCGCCTTTCCGGTGCGGTTCAGCGAGCGCCCAGTTCGTCCAGCACGCTGGCCCAACGGCGGCGGCGCGTGGCATCGACGCGCAGCTGGCGCAGCTGTGCATCGAAGGCCGCACTGTCGGTGGGTTGCAGACGCACCCTGTCTTCCGCCAGCGGCAGGTCACAGACGACGCCGGTCAAGCGGCGGGCCAGACGCACGGTGTCCGCGTGTTCGGCCAGAAGCCGCTGGGTGCGGGTGGCTCCCCGGCCGGCAACACCCTCGCGCATCATCCCCACCCGTTCCAGAAAGGCATACAACTGGTCGATGTCGCCGTGTTTTTCCAGCAGGCGCGCGGCGGTGCGCGGACCGATTCCCGGTACGCCGGGAATGTTGTCCGAGCTGTCGCCGGTCAAGGCCAGAAGGTCGGGAATCTGCTCGGGGCGCACGCCGAAGGCGCGTTTGACGCCGGCCTGATCCAGCACTTCGCGGCGTAGTGGATTCCACCAGCGGTCGTTTTCCCGTATCAGTTGCGCCAGGTCCTTGTCGCCGGTGAGCAGGGTCAGGGCATGGCCGCGCGCACGCAGGCGGGCGCAGAGCGTGCCGATCACATCGTCGGCCTCGTGCTCCGGCGCGGCAAAGATGGGTATGCCTGCGGCGAGGGCCAGCGCGCGGCAGCGTTCGAATTGCGGGGTCAGTTCGGCAGGGGGCGGTGGGCGATGCGCCTTGTAGGCGGGGTAGATGCTTTGCCGGTAGCGGCGGCTGCCGGGGCTGTCGAAGGCGCAGGCCAGATGCAGGGGGCCACTCTCGCTGCGGGCGAGGGATTCGAGCAGTTCCAGCAGGAAGTCGGCAAAGCCGTGCAGGGCGTTGCATACCTCGCCATCGGCATCGCGCAGTGCGGGAGGCCAGACATGCCAGGCGCGGAAGATCTGGGCGTGGCTGTCGATCAGCCAGACGCGTGGCGCGGTCTCGTTCATGGTGATTCCGGTGCCCGGGCTTGTCGGGCATGCTGGCAGGCGGCCCGGAAGGCGTGCGCTTCGTCTGTGTCCAGCGGCAGTTCGACGATACGCTCGATACCCTCGCGACCAAGAACCAGCGGAACGCCCAGGGCCACGTCGTATTCCCCGTATTCCCCGTCGAGCACGGCAACGCCCGGCAGCAGGCGCCGACGGTCATGGGCGATGGCATCGACCATGGAGGCAATGGCGGCGGCGGGGGCGTCGTAGGCGCTGGCATTGCCGCGCAGGGCGAGAATCTCGCCGCCACCTTCCCGTGTGCGGCGCATGATTTCGTCCAGTTGCCCCTGATCGAGCAGGCTGGTGACCGGTACGCCGGAAACGGAAGAAAAACGTGGCAGGGGCAGCATGGTGTCGCCATGCCCGCCGATGACCATGGCGCGCACGTCCTGGACCGACAGGCCGGTGGTCTGGGCGATGAAGCTGGCCATGCGCGAGGCATCGAGCAGGCCGGCCTGTCCGATGACACGCGAGCGGGGCAGGCCGGTTCGTATGCGCACGCGATGGGTGAGCAGGTCCACCGGGTTGGAAACGACCAGCACCAGGGCATCGGGGGCGTGTCGGCGGACGGCGTCGCACAGGCTGTCGATGATGACCTGGTTGGTGCGCAGGACATCTTCGCGGGACATGCCGGGTGCGCGTGGAATCCCGGCGGTGAGAATGATGAGCTCAGCGCCTTCGCACAGGGCCGGGTCGGCGCCGCCGGTCACGCGCGTGTCAAAACCGATGGCCGGGGCGGATTCCTGGATGTCCAGCGCGATGCCGCGTGTCTGGGCATCGTCAATGCCGATCAGCACCAGTTCGCGGCACAGGTCACGTCGCGCGATCAGGTGGGCGGCGGATTCGCCGACCCGTCCGGGGCCGAACAGGGCGATGCGGCGCAGCATGTCAGCGTGGGCGGTAGGGCTGGCGGGCCACGCCTTCGGCCTGGGCGGCGGCGGCAATGGCAGCAGGCAGGCGTTCGATCAGGCGCGGATCGAAGGGTTTGGGCAGGATGTAATCCGGCCCGAACGCGAGTTGCTGCAGTCCGTAAGCACTCAGTACCGCCTCGGGCACCGCTTCGCGGGTCAGATCCGCCAGGGCGCGCACGCAAGCGAGTTTCATGCCTTCGGTGATGCGGCTCGCGCGGCAGTCCAGCGCGCCGCGGAAGATATAAGGAAAAGCCAGTACGTTGTTGACCTGGTTGGGGTAGTCGCTGCGCCCGGTGGCCATGATGAGATCGTCGCGCAGCGTGTGCGCAAGTTCCGGGCGGATTTCCGGATCAGGGTTGGCGAGCGCGAACACGATCGGTCGCGGGGCCATGCTCTGCAGCATCGGGGCGGTGAGCAGGTTGGGGGCAGAGACGCCGATGAAGACATCGGCATTCCGGCAGGCGTCTTCCAGGGTGCGGTCGGTGGTTTCGACGGCGAATTGGGCATGGTGCGGCGGCAGGTCGGCCAGCCCTGCGTGCAGTACGCCGACGCGGTCGACAGCGCGCAGCTTGTGCTTGTCCGCGCCCAGGGCCATCAGGAGCTTGAGGGCATTGGTGCCGGCGGCGCCTACACCAACCAGCACGATGCGGACATCTTCGATGCGCTTGCCTTGCAGCTCCAGCGCGTTGAGCAGCGCGGCGGCGATAATGATGGCGGTGCCGTGCTGATCGTCGTGGAAGACGGGGATGTCCAGCGCCTCAATGAGCGCCTGTTCGATCTCGAAGCAGTGCGGGGCGGCGATGTCCTCAAGATTGATGCCGCCAAAGCTCGGGGCGATGGCCTTGACCACCTCAATGAAGTGCGCCGGGCTGTGGGTATCCACCTCAATGTCGAATACGTCGATATCCGCGAAGCGTTTGAACAGCACACCCTTGCCTTCCATCACTGGCTTGGAGGCCAGCGCTCCGAGGTTGCCCAGCCCAAGGATCGCGCTGCCGTCGGAAATCACCGCTACCAGGTTGCCCTTGCCGGTATAGGCGTAGGCGCTGTCCGGATCGTCGGCAATGGCGCGTACCGGCTCAGCCACGCCGGGCGAGTAGGCCAGCGCCAGATCGCGCGCGGTGGCGGTGGGCTTGGTGACTTGGGTGGCGAGCTTGCCAGGTTGCGGCAGGCGGTGGTAATCCAGGGCATCCTGTTTGGGATCGGCGGACATGGCGGTTACGGAAGATCATGAAACAGTGCGCCATCATACCAGCTTGGCGGTGCGCTGGGGCGCGCTGCGTCAGCTTGGCGTATATGCAGCGTAAATGCGGCGTCAAGCGGGGGCGTGGATGGCTTCATATCCTGGGTTTTGCCGGGTAGACTCCTCCTAGGGACATTTTTTGCAGGGAAAAGCGCGCGCCATGACAACTTTACTGGCTTGACCATGCCTTACTCGATTTTCGGCTTGCGGGGGGCGTACACCGCCACATGGATGGTGTTCGCTCTGTATTTGGGGGCGGCGGCCTCGGTCTTTGTCATATATGGGCTGCCTTCGCCGGTTTCTCCCGCGTCCGCCGTCGCTTTGGCGGGAGTGTTGCTGGCGGGACGGCGCGTGCTTCCCGCCATTTTCCTTGCGGCCTTTCTGGCCAGTCTGCTGTTTCAGGCATCAGGGGTATTGCCGGCGCTGTTGATTGCGCTTGGAAATACGCTTGGACCATGGTTCGCCCTGCGGCAGTTACGGCGTACGTCGGCCGAAGACCTGTTTGCCGGTCACGTAGGGGTGATTCGCTTTTTGTTATTCGGTGGCCTGCTTAACGCCGGGGTGGCGGCGTTTTTGGGCGTGTCAGGCGTTTTGCTCTTCGGCGACAGCGGCGAATGGGCTCCCTTGATGTTGGCGCTGACCTGGTTCGTTGCGGATCTGACAGCGGTGCTCATGCTTGCACCGTTTTTTTATTTCGCCTCGCGACTTTTTCAAGGAGAGGCTGAACCCTCCGGGGGGGCGGCCCCATTGGAAGTGCTACTGGTCAGCACGGTTTTGATTGCGGGCAGCCTGGTGGTTTTCCTTGTGCCAGGCGGCGGTAACGTGCTGTCCATAGGTGCGATGGCTCTGGCCATGCTGCCCTTGGTCTGGGCCGCCCTGCGCTTCCCGCCTTGGATCGTGTTCTTGCAGTTGGCGCTACTGTTCGTGATCGCCGTCTCCGGCACGTCGCTGGGGAGCGGGCCGTTGGATGCCTATCCGCGTGCTCAGGCGTTGACTGCCCTGCAATTGATGGGGGCGGCTGTTGCAGCCGCCATACTGTTGGCTACGGCGCTGGATCGCGAGCGGCGGCATATGTCGCAGGCGCTGGAGCAAATGAACCGCGAACTGGCGCGTCGCGTGGCGGATCGAACGGCTGAGCTTGCCGCCAGTCGTGGTGCGTTGCGCTCGCAAGTGGATTTTCAGCAAGCGCTGATCGATGCCATTCCTAATCCGGTCTACTACAAGGATGCTGAAGGCCGTTTTCGTCTGGTCAACCATGCCCTCTGCGAGGCCGTCGGCTTAAAGCGTGAGGCTGTAGAGGGGCACACCTCGGGTGAAGTGTTCGGTGAGTACTGGGCACAGTTTTGCGATAGCAGCGATGAAGACGCACGGCGTACAGGCCGTGGTGAGTTGGAGATGTGCATCGGTCCGCAGGAGGTGGAGGCGGACGAGCGGCGGGCGTGGAGCTTGGTCAAGGGGGCC
This sequence comes from Halothiobacillaceae bacterium, assembly GCA_028696185.1. Taxonomy (GTDB): domain Bacteria; phylum Pseudomonadota; class Gammaproteobacteria; order Halothiobacillales; family Halothiobacillaceae; genus JAQVHL01. Next base: position 27,533 of record JAQVHL010000009.1, on the reverse strand, counting down.
TTGGGCGATGGCAGCATCGTCGGCACCATGCACGACATCACCGAGCAGCGGCATCTGCATAAAGCCATGGCGGAAAGCGAGGCGCGTACCTGGCATCTGCTGGAAACGGTGCCCATGCCCATGCTGGTTTCCAATCCGGACAACGGAAAGGTGGTGTTCATTAACGATGCCGGTGCCAGCCTGTTCGCTCTGTCGCGTACGACAGCCTTGGGGGGGCGCATGCTGGATCTCTGGGTCGATCTGTCCGAGCGTGATCGTCTGATCGAACGTCTGCGGCGGGGCGAGACGGTGCGTGGAATGGAGCTGCCTTTCCGCGATGCGCAGGGGGAAATGCTCTGGCTTTCCGTATCGGCGGTCATGACCACTCTGGATGGGGAAGAAGCCGCCCTGTTTGCCTTCAAGGACATCAGTGTCCTCAAAGAGCGTGAGGCCCAGCTTATCGAGCAGGCGAGTACCGACAGCCTGACCGGTTTGTCCAACCGCCGCTTTTTCCGTGAGCAGGCTGAAGCCGAACTCGGTCGGGCGCGGCGCCAGCAGCGGGTTTGCGCACTCATCATGTTCGATATCGACCACTTCAAGCGAATCAACGATACGCGGGGGCACGCTTGTGGCGACGAGGCGATCCGTCGTATTGCCGATCTGGCACGTGCCGGACTGCGCGAGAGTGACCGTCTGGCGCGCTGGGGTGGGGAAGAGTTCATCCTGTTGCTGCCGGAAACGGCGAGGGACGAAGCCTTGCGTATCGCGGAACGTCTGCGCGTCACGGTAGCCGCTTCGCGTACGCGCTGCGAGTCGCCGGAGCCGCTGGCCTTCACCGCCAGCTTCGGGCTGGCCATGTTCGATCCGCAGGTGGCTGAAACCCTGGATGGCTTGATCGAGCGTGCGGATCAGGCCCTCTACCGAGCCAAGCGCAATGGGAGGGATCGTGTGGAAATGGATTGAGTGCGGTCCGCTGGGATGGGAGCGCCTCGTGAGTCACCTGGAGAGGGCTTGCAAGGGGAAGGCGTTTTGGGCCTGTTTGTTTCGGCGTCAATCGAAGGCTGAAATCCCCCGTCAAGCCCGGCGTGATGCCGGTGCAGGCAAGGGGTAGCCCCGTTCTGCCTGGGCCAGGAGACTGAAGCCTTTATTTGGCAAGCCGCTTCTTACCGCGGATGTTCCATCCAGTGTCGCAGGCAGTCAGTCAGTGCGTTCAGGTTATCGCAGGCTCCATCGATAGCGGTCCAGACAAGGAAGAGGGTCAGCCCGGCGAGCGCCAGGAACAGGCTGGCGAGAAGGGGCGTGCGTCTGCGTTCTCCCTCGCCGCTCAGGATGCAGTCGGGTTGATGAGCGTCAGGCATGGCAAGGCCGTCGAATCATGAGAAGGATTTGAGGCTATCAATAATCATTATCATTTGCAATAATCATGGGTCCAGTGCATGACACGGGCTTATGCGAGGCAGTGACGATGACGACGGCTCCATTAAATTACCTACCCGCCTTCGCTTCTCGAATCCCCGGGGCGGACTGGCTTCCGGCCTTGCGTGAGCGGCGGTGCTCGCCGGGCATCGAATTGCGTGGGATTCTGGCCAATCATGCGGCGCGGATCGAGCATCGCTGGCCCGGCCACGGGCTGGGCGCGAGCGCACGTCACCTGTCCTTGCTGACACCCGAGGTCGAGCTGCATCTTTCTTTTTTGAGCTGCCGTGAAGAGCTTGGCGAACCGGTGTCCGCGGTGCGCTCTTGTCGCACGTTCCTGAGCTTTCTGGATGCCGATGCGCAGCGGATCTACACCCTGCAGTCCTGCGCTCGTTCTGCCTTGTTTCCCGCTCCCTGTCTCGGGATGGGAGAGCCTGTCGGCGGGATGGAGTGCGAGCACTGTGTTCATCGCGCCGACTGCAGCCGCCATCAGCAATTGCAGGCCCTGGGGCCGGGGCATGCACGGGTTGTGGATGGGGTGGCCCTGAGCACCGTTCTGGAGTGCATGGAGGAGCTGCATCGAGAGACGCTGAGCTTTTCTCTGAGCCATCACAGCGGACGGCTGACCTGTAGCGGACAGGGCTTTTTTGCCACCCGCACGGGAGATCGGGTGAGCCTGCGTAATGAGCATTGTTCCTTGGATGTGGACGGCGGAAAGGTTGCCTCGATCTGGCGTGTCCGTAGCGAGGCGGATGCCTCACCGGGGCTGGAGCTGCTTGATGCGCAAGGAGAGATCATCGCCGCCATCCATGGTCCGGCGCGGGTTAACGGGCGTCGCAGCGCCTGGGCCGCCTTGCTGGGGGTGCTGGACGAGGTTTGAGCGTATCGGCCTGGCAATGGATGCATGGGCTGTCTGTCAGAGGGTGTTTACAAAAAGAAGGTTTTCTGGACAGCTCATCGCCGGGCGAAGGGCCTCATTTCCCCCTTGGAGGCGCCATGGCCGGGGTTGTGGAGACCGGGTGAAAGGGCCATGGAGGGCCCTTTCAGTCCCGCCACAACAGGATGTTGTGTCGGGACGGCCCGGTCGGAGCGGCCCCGGCCATGGCTTGCCCGAAGGGCGCCTCCGTGGGGGGGGCCCTTTCTTTGGTACCTTTCTTTGGGAAAGCAAAGAAAGGTACTCGCCCGCCTGCACTGGCGCCTGTTCGAAGAGGCCAACATCAAAGCGGGCGAAAAAGGGCTTCAACGGTTCCTGAAAACCGCTTTGAAACAAGCTTGCGCGCTGTTTCGCCCGCCATACGGCCAGCGCTTCGACTCGCCCGGATCGCAAGCGGGCGCCAACTGCCGCCCAACAAACACTTATTTTGTAAACACCCTCTCAGGAAACGGGGCAATGCTCGGAAAGTGGTAAGCCAGCATTCACAGCCTGCTCACGGTCGCGTTGACAGGTGCTGTTTTGCTCAGAAACGGCACTTGCTCCGCGCGCTATGATTCGTGTCATGAACAGGTTCTCAGACCTTGAATCGGCTGATTTTTCCCTGCAAGTCGCTGGCGAGGTGGGCCAGGCTGTCACTGGCTGCAGCAATATGTTGTGAGCCTGATGCCAACTGCTCAACGCTGGAGCTGATTCTATGCAAGGCTTTGCTCACGTCCTCGGCGACCATTGATTGCTCTTCCGTGGCCGCTGCTATTTCCGTATTAACGTCTGTAATTTTCTCGATGGAGGCATTGATCGTGCTCAATTGGGTGGAAGCTTGACTGGCCCATTTCATTACCTCCTGGGCCTTGCTGTGGCCGCCAGCCATTACGGTTGCGGCTTTGCTGGACGCGCTCTGAAGGCGTTCAATAATGCCTTTGATTTCTGCCGTCGAGGCTTGCGTGCGGGTTGCCAGCGCGCGCACTTCATCCGCTACTACAGCGAAGCCGCGTCCATGTTCGCCCGCCCGTGCCGCCTCAATGGCCGCGTTGAGCGCCAGCAGGTTGGTTTGCTCCGCAATGCCGCGAATGACTTCAAGCACCTGACCTATCGACTGAGCATCGTTTTGCAATGCTTTGATGACGGTAACGACCCGGTTCACTTCCTCGCTTAAGCTTTCAACTTCATGCGCGGTTTTTACAACGACATGAGCGCCTTCGTTCACCGCTTTTTGGCTGCTCTCGGCCGAACTGGCGGCTTGAGCGGCGTTTTGGGCCACCTCGCTGACGCTGGCCGCCATTTCGTTCATGGCCGCCGCCACCTGTTCAGTTTCGAGTTGTTGTTGCCCTACCTCTCTATTGGCCACGTTGCTGGCCACGGACAACTGCTGCGCAGCTGCAGCGAGCTTTTGGGCAACATCAGCCACTTGCTGCACCAGTGCCTGCACGCCTCCGGCGAATTGGTTGAAGCTGCGGGCAAGATCGCCCAGTTCATCGTGTCTGCGTTCGTCGAGACGCCGCGTAAGATCGCCGTCTCCCTGAGCAATTCGATCAAGCGCCAGGCGTGTATCGTTGATCGGGCGCACAATCATGCGCGCCACGACGTTCACCACCAGCAGCAGCAAGGCTACGATTACACTGAACGCAAACAGCAGGGATTGGCGTAACTCACGAGCGGGCGCTACCACCGTGGCATGGGGCAGCGCCAGTGCCAGAGACCAACCGGGGGTGTCCTCAACAGGATGGTAGGCTGTCAGGTAGCGCTCGCCATCGGGCAAAGACAGATCGCCCAAACCAGACTTACCCGCCACCATGGCTCGCGCGAGGCTTGCGTACTCAGCGTCTTGGCTCTCGGTGGCATTTTGTTTAAGGCGTAGCGAGGCATCCGCATGGGCGACGTAAACGCCCTTCGAGTCGATCAGCCAGGCTTGTTGATTTGTCTGAGCCATTTCAGCGACCAGTTCCGTCAGGGTGCCCAGGGTGACGGTGGCGCCCAGCAGGCCGATCACTTTGCCCTGCTCGTCCTTGACCGCATGCGCTAACACCACAATCGGATTACCGGTGGTGCCGGAGTGCAGCGGGTCGCTAACCACGGATGTTTGGGTGTGCTTTACAACAAGCTCTTGAAAATACGCGCGGTCGGCTCGATTGGCGACCTTGCCATTATGATGATAGGCCGTGCCTTGCGCATCTACGAAAAACAGTACTTCGAATTGATTGCCCATGGTTCGACCAAAGTGCTGAACAAAGGCAAATTTTTCATCGATTGTGCCCTGGGTGATGACCTGACTTTGCGCCAGGGTTCTCACCACCGCCATGCGCGCTTCAATCCAGGAGCTTACCAGCAGTGCGTTGCTTTGTACGGTTTCTTCGGTCGCCTTACGTTCCAAATCCTCGACGCGCTGACTGACCTGCGCACTGACCAGCAGTGCAGCGACTACCAGTAATACAATCAACGGAATACTAAAAGACAAGAGTAGTTGCGAGGTCAGTTTCAATCGCTTGAACATGGGTAAATGTCCTACCAGGGGCGTTAAACCTGCCAGCCCTACACGGCTTGCGTAACCGTAGCGTTGAAAGGCATTTTTCGCCCCTACGGCAAATGGTCGATGTCCGGGCAGTGTAGGTGAAAAAAATGAAGGTGGGGTGTCAATCCTTAGGCCTTTCCGTCTGGGCATATCTCTGAGATAGAGGGTTGCGGGAGCCGGCTGCTTTCAGTTGGATGGCGGGGTTCGGGGTATTTGCCTCGATAGATTTTGTGAATGACTTTGTTTTTCAGTGTGTTGTTTTTGGCATGGTCAATGCTCCCATGCATGCCGCCCGTTTCCGGGCGCATGAAGGAGGAGTGATAGACCATGCTCGAAACACTGGGTCTGTACCCGCAGTGGTACGTGCCGGTGATCGGCTCGGCCTGGGTGATGGGGATTATCGGCACGATCCATGTGCTGGCGTCCCACACCTCGGTCGGGGCGTCCTGGCTGTTTGCCTTGATCGAAACCAAGGCGGTCCGCGAGAACAAGCCGGAATTGATGGATTACATCAAGAAATACGGCCTGTTCCTGCTGGTTTTTTCCTACATCATCGGCTCGATTACCGGGCCGGGTATCTGGTATTCGGTCACGGTGGCCAGTCCGCGCGGCATCAGCGGGCTGATCCATAACTTTGTCTGGGTCTGGGCCACCGAATGGGTGTTCTTCTTTGTCGAGGTCATCGGGGTCTACGCCCTGGTGTACCTGATCGGCAAGGTGGACAGACGCACGCATCTGAAACTCACCTGGTCGTTTGCCGTGGCCTCCTGGGCCACCATGATCCTGATTGTTCCCATTCTGAGCTTCATGATGTGGCCGGGGAATGAGCGCTGGTATGAAACCGGCTCCACTCTGGATGCGGCCTTCAACCTCAATTACTTCGCTCATCTTGGCGTGCGTACCGCCTTCATGTTCGCCATCGCCGGGGCGGTGGGCGGCATTCTCGCGGCGACGATGAAGAACCGCGAAGTGCGTGTCGAAATCACCCGTTTCCTGTCGAAGATGGGGCTGGCCGGCCTGTTCCTGGGGGTGGTCATGTGGATGTGGTACGTGCAGACCTTGCCGGAGAATGCACGGATCATCATGGAAACCCAGATGGGGCCGAAGTACGGCAAATTCCTGGGCGGCGTATTGCTCGCCGTGCTGCTGTACTTTTTGTGGACGGCCTGGAAGCCGTTGCAACTGCGTCAGGGGGCGGCGGTGGCGATGACGCTGGTCATCGGCCTGTTTGGTCTGTGGCCAGAGGAGCGTTCGCGTGAGTCGATCCGCAAACCGTATGTCGCGGGGCAGTACATTTACTCCAATCAGCTCATCTCTCGTGATGTGCCGGGTAAGGGGGTGCGATCCGACCTGCCCTTGATCGAATCCAGCGGCGTGCTGGCCACGCACCTGTTCGTTCCCGACGAACTGCGCAAGATCACGCCGGAAAATCAGCTGCGCGCGGGCGAGTTCCTGACCAAGACTCTGTGTGCCAACTGCCATGGTATAGAGCCTGACGCGGTGCTGCGCCCGTTGCCGGCCCTGTTCGGTCATTCCGATGAACCGCGCATGATCAAGGCCTACCTGGACGGGGCGCTGTATCACGGCAAGGTGCCGTACATGCCGCGTCTGCCCTTGCCCGAGCAGGAGCGTGAGGCGATGGCGGCGTATATCGCCAGTCTGTCGGGCGGGCTGTCCCCGCTGGCATTGGCTGTCCACGAACCGCGTACCGAAGGAGCCCACTGATGGACGTTGCGACTACCGCAAACCTGTTACAGGTTCTGCGCGATCCGACGGGCGTGCCGTCGCATCCGCTGATTTTCCAGGTGCTGATGGTTTTCACCTGGATTCCGCATATCGTTTTCGTGAACCTGACCCTGGGCTCGGCGCTGCTGGCGCTCGTGGCGTTCAATCGTCGAAATCATCCGGACTGGGCACGCCTGTCGGAGGCGATGACCAAGGTGGCCAAGGTGGGCGTTTCCCTGCTGGTCGTGCTGGGTGTGGCGCCCTTGCTGTTCACTCAGACCATCTACGATCCGCAATGGTATGCCTCGAATGTACTGTCGGCGGCCTGGGTGATCGGGTTCATCTTTACCCTCATCATTGGCTACCTTGCCTGGTTCACCTTTTATTTCAAGAACCATGGGGAGCATGCGCCCAACTGGGCAGGCTGGCTGGGCGGATTCGGCCTGGTCATGTTCCTGCTCGACGGGTTCATCATGCATGTGCTCGCGTTTCAGGGGCTGCTGCCGGATCAGTGGGCAAGCTGGTTTGCTCCCGGTGGGCAGGTGGATATGTCGGGGACGGGTATTCACGCCTGGCAGGCCGGTCGTTTCGGCTTTTATCTGGCGATGAGCGCCACTGTGTTCGGCGCCTTCCTGATGGCTTATGCCGATTACTTTGCCCCGCGCGCGGATCGTCCCGCGCCGTATCGGGCCTTTGTGCACCAGCTGGGCGCGCGCGTGGCCCTGGCGGGCGCGCTGGCACAGTTGGGACTGCTCGCGCTCTGGCTGCTTCAGGTGCCCGCCTCGCTGGGCCTGTGGGCGCACCCCATGAGCTGGCTGCTGATCCTGTATCTGGGGGTTCTGGTGGCTCTGTTCTGGCGCTTGCGAGCCTCGATGACGGGCGCAGGCTACCTCGTTCTGGCACTGACCGTGGGCATGGCCGCACTGGTCGCCATTTTCCGCGAGGTGGTGCGCATGGCCTATCTCGCCCCCTTCTCGTATGACGCGCTGGACTACAAGGTGATCTGGGATTACCCGACCTTTGTCATGTTCCTTTTGACCCTGCTGGGCGTGGGCGGCTTGATGGGGGGCTTCATCATCACCACCGCTTACAAGGCGGGTCGCGTATCGGGCGTCTACGAGGCCGATGTTGTCGTCAGTCGGCTGGCGACAGGGTCGCTTGCCTCGACCATCGTCTGGGTCGTGGCCTTCATCGGTACCGGAATCTGGATCTGGCTGAGAAACAACTGAATGTTCAAGGGAGCGATTGCAATGAAAAAAAACCTCGGGCTCGTGCTGGGGCTGGGAGCGGCGCTGCTGGCGCCGGTCGTCGCGCAGGCCGCCGATGCGGCGGCGGGGGAGAAAAAAGCCGCGGTCTGCTTTGCCTGTCATGGCAAGGACGGCAAGGCCGCGATGAAAACCTACCCCAACCTCGCCGGGCAGAACCGCGAGTATCTGGTGCTGGCGCTCAAGGCGTATCGCGATGGAGGACGCAATGACCCGGTCATGGTGCCGATGGCCAAGGCCCTGACGGATACAGATATCGAGAATATCGCGGCGTATTTCGACCGTTTCGATTGAGGCAGGGCGAAGCGCGGCAGAAAAAAAGCGCCCCGGACAAACCGGGGCGCTTTGTTTTAAGCCCGTGCGCGGGGGCGCTTTAGTGGGAGGCTTTGTAGCTCTCCACGAGCTTGGTGAACTGTTCCGCGCTCAGGGTGGCGCGCAGCATGTCGGTGCACTTGCTGCGCATGCCAAGCAAGGTGGCTTCATTGGCGGCAATCTGCTTGATGAGGTCGTCGCGTACGGCCTGATCGGCGCCGGAGAGGATGGCCTCGCGCAGCTGCTTACGCATATTCAGGGTTTCGTCTTCGATGGCCTTGCGCTTGATGGGGGTCTCGGCACGCCAGGCATCGATTTTGGCTTGTTGCTCGGCATTGAGCTTGAGCTCGGCACCCATCTTCTTGACGTGCGGCATCAGCTCGACGATGGGGGCGGACAGCTCGCGGCCGTCGGCTGCCTGGCTTGCCACCGGCAGGGCCAGGGCGAGGGACAGTACGGCAGCGGACATCAGGCGGAAGTTTTTCATTGGTATCTCCTGTTATTCATTGGGCTTTTGCATTATAGACGGAATTTCTCATTCCGTGGTGAATCACCGGGCAGCAGCCTACCCGCGATGCGAGTACACTCGTTGGCAGCAAAGAGACCGGTTTCGGCCGCCCGATCAGGCGGAACGGAGTGCTTGAACGAGGCCGGCAAACGCCAGGAAGGGGTTTCCGGCGCGCGGATAGGGGGTGTTTCATGAATCAGGTCGATGAACCGCGCTCCTGGGCCTACGGGCTGGGAGGGAATGTTCTTGTCGGCCTGGGATATGTGGGGCTGGTTTTTGCCGTGGCGGGGTTCCTGCCGGGGCCGCCAGCTTTCTGGCCTTCCACCGGTATCGGTGTGTTCGCGGCACTGGCCGGTGGCTGGGCCTGGATGCCGGGGGTGTTCCTGGGGGCCTTCGGCGCGCACACGCTGGCAGGAGATGCATCGCTTCTCGCCTTGCTGCTGGCGATGGGCAATGTCCTGGTCCCTTTGCTCATGCGTCATGTCCTCGTCGGTTTGGGCTTTAACCTGTCGGCCTTGCTCGACAGCCTGCGTGGCGTGGCGGCATTCATGGTGGGCATGGTGGGGGTGGGCGGGCTGCTCGCGGCGGTCTGGGACGTGGGCGTGCGCGTGTTTGTCGGAAGTGTGGCGGAGCCCTGGGACGTCCTGTTGCTTACCCGGCTGACCGATGCCATGGCCAGCAGCATGGTTCTGGCACCGGTGCTCTGGTACTGGTGGCGGGATGCACGGGGTGAGCTTTCCGAACGGGCGCCTTCCGAGCATTTGATCATCATGAGCCTGATCGTACTGGGCGTACTGGCGATGCTGTGGCTGCCGGACCGCAATGGTCTGCGCTGGTTCGGCGTACTGGTGTTCCTGCTCATGCCTTTCGCCTGGCTGGCGGTGCGTTACCACCCCAGGGACACGCTGTCCCTGCTTTTATTGCTGCTGTCGATGGCTTTGGGCTGGACCCTGGTCGGTCAAGGGCCGTTCGTGGGCTTTGATCTGTTGTCGCCCATCACGAGCCTGCTGACGATAGCCATTTCCCTGGGAGGCGCCGGTTTGCTGGTCGGTGCGCTCAATCTGGAAATGTGCCGCGCCTTTGATGCGGCGCGTGCGGCCAACCGTACCCTGGAGCGCCGGGTAGCCGACCGTACTGCCGAAGTGTTGCGCAGCCGCAATCGCCTCAAGGCCAGTGAGCAGCGTCTGCAACACATCATTGCCACCATCCCCACACCGCTCGTTCTGACACGGGTGCGTGATGGCGCCATCCTGCTGGCCAATCCGGCGGCTGCCGAGGTGTTTGGTTTGGGTGTGCCGGCCCTGACTCGCATGGGTACGCTGGATTTCTGGGCCGACCTCACCCAGCGCGATGCCTTTCTGCGACGGGTGCGTGCGGAGGGTGTGGTCAGCAATGCCGAGGGGGTGTTCCGCCTGGAAAATGGCGAGCCCATGTGGTTGCAGCTTTCATCTGCACTGACAGAAGCGGATGGCGAGGAAGCCCTGCTCACCTCGTTCAAGGACATCACTGCCGCAAAGGCGCGTGAGGATGACCTCGTCCGTCTGGCCACGACGGATGCGCTGACCGGCATTGGTAACCGTCACGCCCTGCTGGAGCAGGCGCCACGCCTGTTCCAGCAGACCCGGCGTGAGAAGGGGCTGTTGACCGTCATGATGCTCGACGTGGATTTTTTCAAGCGCGTCAACGATACCTATGGTCATGATTGCGGTGATCAGGTGCTGCGCATGATTGCCCAAACCCTGCGCAGCAGTCTGCGCGATGTCGATGTGCTGGCCCGCTTCGGCGGGGAGGAGTTTGTCATCATCCTGCCCGGCATCGGCGCGATGGAGGGGGCACAGGTGGCGGAGCGCCTGCGTGGTCTGATCGCGCGGCAGGCGGTACGTTGCCCGGATTCGCCGGCCTTCACTATCACGGTGAGCATCGGTGTCTGTGGCGGGCCGCTGAGAGCTTTCCATGCGTCTGTCAATTTGACGCGCACGCTGATTAATCTGGCGGACAAGGCGCTATATGAGGCCAAGCGCCGCGGGCGCAACCGGGTGGAAATCATCCCCTGCGAGGCCCGCGATGGAATGGATGCGCCGTTTCCCGAGCTGGATGAGGATGAGCGCGTCCCCTGAATTTCCCGCCGTCAAGAGGGGCCAAGCTGCCCCTGCGCCGGATTGACAAACCCGGCCTACCCCGTCGGGTTTAATGTGCTTGTGAACGCGGGGCCTTACGGGCGCGCTCTGTTCGAGGCGGGCGCTCCGGCGCCGGGGGCGGCGCGCTGACCTCGATCATCCGCCATTGTCCGGGCGCCAGTGCGTCGAGGCCCCAGGGGCCGACGGCGAGGCGAATGAGGCGCAGGGTGGGGAAGCCGACGGCGGCGGTCATGCGGCGCACTTGCCGGTTGCGGCCCTCGCGCAGGGTCAGCTCCAGCCAGGAGGTGGGGATGTGGCGGCGAAAGCGCACTGGCGGCTCGCGTGGCCACAGATCCTCGGGTTCGGCGACCGCGCGGGCCTGGGCCGGGCGGGTCGGGCCATCGTTCAGGGGGACGCCCCGTGCAAGCGCGGCGAGCGCCGCGTCGTCGATCTGCCCTTCGACCTGGACGAGATAGGTCTTGGGCAGCTTGTGGCGCGGGTCGGCGATGCGTGCCTGCAGGGCGCCATTGTCGGTAAGCAGGACCAGTCCTTCGCTGTCGCGATCCAGCCGCCCGGCCGGGTAGACGTCGGGGAGGGGGACGAAGTCGGCCAGGGTGCGACGCCCTTCGCCGTCGGTGAACTGGCAGAGTACGTCAAAGGGTTTGTTGAGCAGGATCAACCGGGCCATGCGGCGGGCCTTCAGGTCGTCAGGCGCAGGCGGCCGGCGAGGTCGCGGGCGAACTGGGCGGCGACACGTCCGCTGCGCGAGCCGCGCCCCTGGGCGTAGCGCACGGCTTCCAGCGCGCGGGCCTCGTCCCATGCGGCCACCCCCAGGGCGTGCAGGTGGTGGCGCACCACGTCGAGGTACTGATCCTGGGTGAATGGGTGGAAGGACACCCACAGGCCGAAGCGTTCGGACAGGGAGATTTTTTCCTCCACCGCGTCGCCCTGGTGGATTTCGCCATCGACGAGGCGCGTTTCGAGGTTCTCGCGCATGAATTCGGGCATCAGGTGGCGCCGGTTGGAGGTGGCGTAGATCAAGAGATTTTCCGGGGCGGCGGCGAGCGATCCGTCGAGCAGGGCCTTGAGGGCCTTGTAGCTTGGGTCGTCGGCTTCGAAGGACAGATCGTCGGCAAAGACAATGAAGCGTTCCGGGCGACCTTCCACGGCATCGGCGATGTGTGGCAGCTCGACCAGCGCCTCGCGGTCGGCCTCGATCACGCGCAGTCCGTCGTTGGCGTAGCGGGCGAACAGGGCCTTGACCAGCGAGGACTTGCCGGTGCCGCGCGCGCCCCATAGCAGGGCGTTGTTGGCGGGCAGGCCGCGCACGAACTGGAGGGTGTTGCGCTCAAGGATTTCACGCTGGCGCGCAAGGTGCAGCAGCTCATCGAGCGCGATCCGTGCCGGACGGGTGATCGGCAGCGGGCCTTCAGCCTTTTGCCAGCGCCAGGCGCGCACGGTGGGCTCCAGCGTCCGGCGCGGGCCGGGCAGCAGGCGTTCGGCGCGCTCCAGGAACTGTTCGAGGCGTGCCAGCAGGGGGGCGATGTCCGTCATGGGGCGGTCCCCCGTTTTTCCAGCGCATCGGCAATCCGCTCGATGAGCCGCCGCGCCAGCTCGCGTTTGTCGGCCGTCCCCAGGTCCCAGACGTCATGTTCTCCGTAGACGACGAGTGCATTGTCTTCGCGATCGAACCCCAGTCCATTGCCGACCTGATTGGCGGCGATCAGATCCACGCCCTTGCGTTTGCGCTTTTCGCGGGCGTGGCGCTCCAGCTCTTCGGTTTCCGCCGCAAAACCAACGGTAAACGGGCCTTTGGGCAGGGCGGCCACCTCGGCCAGGATGTCCGGATTGCGGATCAATTCAATGGACAGACGATCCGCGTGTTTCTTGATCTTCTGTTCAGCCGGGTGGGCCGGACGGTAATCGGCCACGGCCGCCGTGGCGATGAAGATCTCGCAGGAGGCGACCCTGTCGAAGACCGCGCGATGCATCTGCTGCGCGCTTTCCACCCGGATCCGCTCCACGCCGGCCGGGGCGGGCAGTGCGGTGGGGCCGCTGACGAGTACGACGCGGGCTCCGGCCGCGCGGGCCGCTTCCGCCACGGCATAGCCCATGCGCCCCGAGCTTCGATTGGAGATATAACGCACCGGGTCCAGGGCCTCGCGTGTGGGGCCGGCGGTAATCAGCACCTGCCGTCCGGCCAGCCGCTCCGATGCAAACACCTGTCCCAGCGCATCGACCAGTTGCATGGGTTCGAGCATTCGGCCCGCGCCGGTTTCCCCACAGGCTTGTGCGCCGCTGGCGGGACCAAACAGATGCACGCCGCGTGCGGCAAGCCGCTGCGCGTTGTCCTGCGTGGCCGGGTGCTTCCACATCACCCGGTTCATTGCTGGCGCCAGGCACAGGGGGGCCTCGCTGGCCAGGCACAGGGTGCTCAGGAGGTCGTCCGCCAGCCCGCCCGCGAGCCGTGCCATGAAATCCGCTGAGGCCGGTGCCACCAGGATCGCGTCCGCCCAGCGCGCCAGTTCGATATGGCCCATGCCGGCTTCGGCATCGGCATCGATCAGCGTGTGGCGTACTGGTGCGCCGGACAGGGCCTGGAAGGTCAGTGGGGAAACAAAGGCGATGGCGGCTTCCGTCATCGCCACGCGCACCTGCGCGCCGGCTTCGCGCAGACGGCGCACGAGATCGGCGGACTTGTAGGCGGCAATGCCGCCGGTAATGCCGACAAGAACGTGCCGGCCGCTCAGGGCGGCGGCGGTAGGGGGAAGCGTGGGTGTGTTCATGCGCAGGAATTTACCAGTGTGCTTGCCAGAAACGCAACAAAGGGGCACATTGGTTTTGCGTTGAATTCAAGGAGGAATTTGCAATGGCCATCACCGACTGGCCGGAGGACGAACGTCCGCGCGAGCGCCTGCTCAAGCAGGGGCCGGCGGTGCTTTCCGATGCCGAGCTTCTGGCTATCTTCCTGCGTACCGGCGTGGCGGGCAAAACGGCTGTGGATCTGGCGCGTGAGCTCTTGGGCGAGTTTGGAGGGTTGCGTCCGCTACTGGAGGCGGATCGCAAGCGCTTCGCCCGCGGTCTGGGCCTGGGGGATGCCAAGTACGCCCAGCTGCAGGCGGTCATGGAAATGGCGCGGCGCCATTTGCATGAAACCCTCGCGCGTGGCGATGTCCTGGAGTCCCCCGACGCTACGCGGCGTTATCTCAGTGCCCATCTGCGCAGCCGCCCCCAGGAAGTCTTCTGCGCGCTGTTCCTGGACAACCGGCATCGGGTCATCGCCTTCGAGGAGCTGTTCCAGGGCACTATCGACGGCGCCAGCGTGCACCCTCGCGAAGTTGTGCGGCGGTGTCTGCATCACAACGCCGCCGCGCTGATTTTTGCCCATAATCATCCCTCCGGCGTGGCCGAGCCCAGCGCCGCCGATCACGCCATTACTCGGCGCCTGCGTGATGCCCTGGCCTTGATCGATGTGCGCGTGCTCGATCATCTGGTGGTGGGGGACGGGCAGATGGTGTCGCTTGCCGAGCGGGGCGTGCTTTAACGTCTTGAGGTTCTGTCTGAACGGGGAAGACCGGGGGGCTCAGGCGCGGCGTTCGAGGAACGGCTTCAGCGCGTTGAACATGTAGTTGTGCTGGCGGGTCTTCTCGGATTGCTCATCGATGGGGCGTTTGAAGTCGTAGCCCAGGCGGGAAAGATAGGACCCCATGGCTTCGCGTGCTTCATGGCCGAGATTGGGGTGGGTGGCCAGGGCCACGCAGTTCTCGAAACTCGCGTAATGGACAAAAGCACGCAGGTCAAAGGGGCAGAAGCCGCGCTCGGAAAGATCGGCCATGGCGAGAACCAGCGCGCGCGCCAAGGCTCGCGGGCCGCCCTGTACTCTCGCGCCTTCCACTAATATATCCGCCAGAAAAGCGGCGACGTCGCTACCGTTTCGAATCATGTCACGTGCCTCCGCGCGCGAGCATAGCATGCTCGCGCGCGAAAAAAGTCACAGCGGATCATTCGTTGGGGAGGATCAGAATCTCGACACGCCGGTTCATGGCGCGGCCGTCCGCCGTGCCGTTGTCGGCGATGGGGCGGCTTTTGCCATAACCGATGGCGACCAGGCGGCTGGCCGGGACACCGGCCTGGATGAGGTAGCTGCGCACGCTTTGGGCGCGGTTTTCGGACAGGCGCTGGTTCGATTCCGCGCTGCCCACGCTGTCGGTGTGTCCTTCGATCTGGATGGTGGTGTTGGGGTACTGGCGCAGGCTATAGGCCAGATCGTCCAGTACATGCCGAAAACCCGGTCGAATTACGGCCTTGCCGGTATCGAAGGTGATCGCTTCCGGTGCGCGCAGGCGGATGGACTCGCCCTGCCGCTCCACGCCGACACCGGTATTTTCCATCTGACGCCGCAGTTCGGCTTCCTGTTGATCCATCTGTCGTCCGATGAGGCCGCCCGCGAGCGCGCCGACAGCCGCACCGACCAGCGCCCCTTCCGTGCGCCGGCCTTCGCCGGCGATGACGTTGCCCAGCACCGCTCCGCCAGCCGCGCCGATGGTGGCACCGCGAGCCGTGTTCTGGTGCTCGCCGGTCGTGTAAGGGTTGCCTGCGCACCCGGCAATGAGTGCGGCACAGACGCCGCCAATCAGAAATCGCTGCATGGATGTTTCTCCGTTTTCAGGCTGAATGGCGCGGCCTTGCCGCGCCTGATGGTTTCCTTGTGCCACAAAGTCGTGCGCTTTTCCAGTCAAAGCGCGTGGCTCAGAAGCGGGCCTGGAGGCTGGCGGTGACGGTCGCTCCCGGTGCGATGTAGCCGATGCCTTCGTATTTTTCGTTGGTCAGGTTGGCGAAGGTGAGCCGGGCTTCGACTGCCTGGGTAAAGGCATAAGCCCCACCCAGGTCGACCGTAGTGTATGCCCGGTAGGTCGTGGTGTTCGCGTCGTTGCCGTAGCGGTCGCCGACATGATTGACGGTGAGGTACAGGCGTGCCGGCGACAGGAACCAGTCCGCTCGCAGATGGGCTTGGTGGCGTGGCACATTGACCAGCTGCTTGCCTTCGAGTTTGCGGTTGTTTTCGTTTTCGACAATAACCGAGTTGTTCAGCGTGTAGCTGGCACTGAGCAGGAGGTTCCTGTAGGCCCGGTAGCGTGCTTCGAATTCCAGGCCTTCGGTTTTCACGGCACCGACATTGCGTTTGTCGACATTGCTTGCGTCGCGTTGTACGGAGTAGATGAGATCGGTCGCGTCGTTGCGGTAAGCGGTCAGTTTCACGTAGCCGTCCTGACCGAAGTAGTAGTCGATGCCGATGTCGTAGGCGTTGACTTTCTCGGGCTCAAGCTCGGGGTTGGCCCAGTAGGTCGTGGCGCCACGTTTGGTGTTCGCGTAAAGATTGAACATGTCGGGCAGGTTGAAAGCCTGACCGGCGGAAACGCGCAGGTTCAGATTATCCGTTGCTTTGTAGAGCAGGCCGAGCTTGGGGGAGAACTGGCCGTCGGAGCGGCTTTTGTAATTGCTGTTCGGTTGGCCGGTACCGGTGTCCGTCTGGTTGCCGCCGGTTTTCCAGTGATCGTAACGTCCGGCGATATTGAGGCGCCAATCGGTGCCCAGCGCGATTTCATCCTGAGCAAACAGGCCGTAACGTTGCAAATCCCCCAGGGTTTCGCGAAGTCTTGGGGTGCCGGGGTAACTGTAATGGTTGTCGATTTCGCCGTTGAGGTAGTCAAGTCCCAGGGTCAGGCGTTGTCCTGCGCCGATGTGGCGGGAATGCTGGGCGTTGAGGCCCAGGCTGCGATCCTGATACTCCCCTCTCTCCGAGAGGCTGGCGTAATTCACGGGGGAGAGCGTGTCCGCCCATTGATGTCCGATGCGAGCGTAGGTGACAAGCTGGGTTTCGCTGTTGTCATCCTCGCGGGTGTAGCGCAGGCTGGGGACGAATTGCTCCCTTGTCTGAGGCGTGTAACCGTCCACTCCCGGTTTGTAAAAACCTGTGGCCTCGTCGCGCAGATAGCTCAGGCTGGCCTCAAGGAACTGATTGGCGTCAATGCCTTGCACGAGCTTGGCGTTGAGGTTGTCCTTGACCGTTCCGATGGCATCACGGTGAGCCGGCGGGACGCTGGCATCCGGTCGCCACATGTTATATCCGTCACTTTCAAAACGGCTGGCGGATAGCGAAAAGGCCGTCAAACCATGGCTTTGTGAATGGGCGGCGCTCAGGCGGCGGCTGTTCAGGCTGCCATAATCCGCGCCGATGCGGGTTCGGATGCCCGGCTCTGGCGCGCGCGAGAGAATATTGATGACGCCTCCCATGGCATTGGCGCCGTATAGCCCGGAGCCTGCGCCGCGCACGACTTCCACCCGCTCCACATCCTGCGTGGCCAGCTGTGACCAGTCCACCTGACCGTCGTACAGCACGTTCATGGGAATACCGTCCAGCAGCACCAGCGTGCGACTGTTGCCCGGCAGGCCGCGCGTATAGGTCTGTGCAATACGGTTGGGGGAGGACGGGTCCATGCGTGCGGCATACACACCGGGTACGCCCTGCAGCAGTTGATCGACGGTAACGGCGGATGAGCGCTCGATCTCCTCGCGTCCAATGAGGGTAACAGCGGCAGGCACATCACGGATGTTCTGTTCGGTTCGTGTTGCGGTAACCACCATTTCTTCCAGATCGAAAGGGTTTTGTTCACCTTGGGCAATCGACGCGGACAGGCAGGCAAACAGGGGCAGTATCCAGCGCGGGCTGTGTGGCTTATGGGTCATACGGATGGTCTCGTTATTGTTTCCATGCCGTCGGGTTTCAGGGGATGGCGAAAGACGGATCGGCATGGGTTTATCGTTGGCTCCCCTCCCACGCAAGGCGTGGGGGAGGCGCCATTTTGCAAGCCCTGTGCCGTTTTTATTTTTTTGTTTTGTATGTGTTTTTTGACGGCGTGGATGCGGGATATGCCTCACTTGAAGGGCATATCCCGTATTTCTTGAAAGGTTTATGCCAGGGGCGGGTCAGTCGTTGCTCATCGGCGCTTCGCCCAGCACCTGCAACAGCAGGTCGAGTTGTTCGGTCGTATGCAGGGCGCTGAAGGTAATGCGCAGGCGGGCACTGCCTTCCGGGACGGTGGGCGGGCGGATGGCGGGTACCAGCAGGCCGCGCCGACGCAGACTCTCGGACAGGCGCAGGGCCTGCGCGCTGTCGCCCACGATCAGGGGCTGGATGGGGGTCCGGCTGGTGGGAACGGGGAGCCCCAGCGCGGGGAGTGCCGCGTGGAAACGCTGGATGAGCCGGGTCAGCTGCTCGCGTCGCCAGTGTTCCTCGCGGGCGAGCGCGAGGCTCTGTCGGGTGGCGAGCGCCAGGGCAGGGGGCTGGGCCGTGGTGTAGATGTAGGGGCGGGCACGCTGGATGAGATAGTCGATCAGCTCGGCTCGTCCGGCCACGAAGGCGCCGGCCGTGCCCAGTGCCTTGCCCAGGGTGCCGACCAGCGCGCCGATGGCGTCGGGAGGCAGCCCGAAGTGCTCCAGTGAGCCGCCGCCCTGGGCACCCAGCACGCCCAGGCCGTGCGCGTCGTCCACTACCAGCCAGGCGCCGTGTTCGCGGGCGAGCTCGGTCAGGGCGGGGAGGGGGGCAAGATCGCCGTCCATGCTGAACACGCCGTCGGTGGCAATGAGCTTTTCCCCGGAGGATTCCGGCGTGCTTGCTTCGAGCTGTCGGCGCAGGTGCGTGATGTCGGCATGGGCGTAGCGACGCAGACGTGCGCCGCTCAGGCGTGCGCCGTCGAGCAGGGAAGCATGGTTCAGGCGGTCCTGGTAGACGCTGTCGCCCCGCCCGGTCAGGGCGGTGATGAGCCCCAGATTGGCCATATAGCCGGTGGAGAAAAGCAGGGCGCGTTCCTGGCCTGTGTGCTCGGCGAGGGCTTCTTCGAGCTCGGCGTGGGCGCGGGTGTGGCCGTTGACGAGATGGGCGGCGCCGCTGCCCACGCCATAACGCTCCAGGCCGCGCCGCGCGGCGGCGACCACGCGCGGGTCGGCGGCAAGGCCCAGGTAGTCGTTGGAGCAGAAGCTGATGAGCGTCTGTCCATCCACGGTCTGTACCGGCCCTTGGGGGCTGTCGCTGATGCGTGGCTGACGGTACAGGCCGCGCTGGCGCAGTTCGTCGAGTTCCGTTTGAAGCGCTCGCATGGACCTGTCCTCAGCGGCGGCGTGCCGTAGTGGCGGCGGCACGGCGGATGCTGTCGTCGCCGTGTGCGTGCTTTTCCATCACCATCGCATCAAGAAGGTCCATGACCCGGTCGCTGGCCTCTTCGGAAGACTCCATGCAGGTGACGATGCGCGTCTTGATTTCCTCGTCGTTGAGCCAGTCCTCGTGCGACAGGTGCAGGGCGTCGAGCGCGCCTTTGTGAACGGCGGCGTGCGGTTTTTCCAGGGTCTTGTAGCTGGGTAGCTGGCTGAATTTTTCCTTGCCGGCCCCGCTTTCGTACCAGTGCCCCAGACGGCAGGCGTGATGATCGACATTGACGGCATCGGCGATCTCGCGCGGCCCCTTCACATCCTGCAAGGCAAGATAGGCGCGCTGCTTGTAGACAATGTGATCCACCTTGGCGAGGGTGGCAAAGCTCTTGTCGCTGGCGAAGTTCAGGCGGGCGAAGGTGTCGCGGGCGGAGACTTCCACCGCACCGAAGGTCTGGCGGAAGCCGCCGATCTCGGCGGTGAGTCCCTCGGCCTCGCTGCCGGCCTGCTCGGAAGCGATGCGCATCTGTGCGGAGCGGTTGCCAAAGCCGGCAATGATGACGCCGATGTCATGGGCAGCGGTCTTGGAGCGTTCGGCGAGTTTTTTCACCTCATCGGCCACGACAGCGAAGCCGCGCCCGTGCTCGCCAGCGCGCGCCGCTTCGATGGAGGCGTTGAGCGCGAGCAGCGTGGTCTGTTCGGCAATGTCGGTGATGGCGCCCAGGGTATGGACGACGTTGCTGTTGTCGGTTTCCAGCTGGGCAACCAACTGCTGGATTTCTCCCAGCACGCCGGAGATGCGCGCCAGACGTTCGGTCATCAGTTCGATCTGCTCACGGCTGTGTTCGGCATTGGATCGGTTGCGTTCGGCCGTTTCCAGGGCGTGGTCCATCATGTCGATGACCGCTACCAGATCGTTCTGCAGGGTGACGAGGTTCGGCACCAGATGCTGGACGTTGAGCTTGCCCAGGCGG
This sequence comes from Halothiobacillaceae bacterium, assembly GCA_028696185.1. Lineage (GTDB taxonomy): Bacteria > Pseudomonadota > Gammaproteobacteria > Halothiobacillales > Halothiobacillaceae > JAQVHL01. The sequence continues at coordinate 7,592 of JAQVHL010000009.1, read as the reverse complement.
CTCATCAGTTCGTTATGGGAGGTCACCGAGCGAACCTGGCCCAGGGCCGAGAGCCCCTCGTTGATTTGTTCCAGTGACTGGCGCAGCCGTCCGGGTAGCCCCTCGGACAGGGCCGGGCGGGGCTCCCGGGCTTCGCGTACGCTGCGGAACGCGCTGTCGGCTTCGCTGAAATAGGTTTGCAGCTGGTCGAGCAGGTCGTTGAGCTCCCAGGCGACCTGCCCGACCTCGCCCAAGCCCGCCACATCGCGTACACGATGGTGCAGTTCACCGCGCTTGCTGAGCTTGAGTGTGTGATGGATGCGGTGCAGGGCTTCCAGGCTGCGCAGCGCGCGGGGGCGCACTGTCAGAACCAGCCCCAGGATCAGCAGGGGGTAGGCCCAGAACCAGGGGCTCGCTTCATGCAGGACCGTCGCCGCGCCCACCACCAGCACGGCGAGAGCGACATGGCTGGCCTGGGCCAGATTGAGCTGAGTGCGCAGGAAGGGAATGCCGGCGCTGATGCGCGATGTGTTTCGTGCGTAGGTGGAGCGCAGTTCCTCGCGGCCTTGATTCGTGCTCATCGATCGGTTTCCCCGGCCAGATGGATGTCCAGCGACAGACGGCTGTAGTCGCGCCCGGTTCCCTCGGTAAAGGCGTCAATGGCCCGAAGAGCGGCGGCCTTGCCGCCCTGGCGTTCGGCCTCAAGCACGCGGGCGAACAGGGCGCGTATCCGAGCGCTCACGGGGGCGGTCAGCTGACGATGCACACCGTGATAGCCGATGACGCGCTCCTGGGCGTCCCGGTCGGCGTATACCGAGGAAAACACCCAGAGGGGCGCTCCCCCGGCATCCTGGTAAAGCAGGTAGGAGAAAAACTCGCGGTGGGCCGTCAGCTCGGACCACATCAGCTCGTAGATGGCGTCGGGCATGTCCGCGTGGCGCAGCTGGCGGTGCGGACGTCCAATCAGTTCCACCTCGCTGCGTCCGAGGTGGCTCATGAAGGCCCGGTTGGCATAGGTGAGCGTTCCCTGCGTGTCGATCATCGACACCATGATTTCCGTGCGAGTGGGATCGACCCTTGTCATTTTTATCGCCCCGAACGGGGCCGGCGGGGTGCCGGCCGCTTGGGGTTTGACTATAGCATGGGGCTTGCCGGTGACGGAGTCGCGCCGGCCGGTGTCGGGCAGGGGTCAGCCCGCGCTGGGCGTCAGAGAGAAATGCACCTTGCGTGGCAGGAGCGAGTCTTCCGGGGTGGCCTCGCTGTAGCCGTCCGGGATCAGCGGGTGAATGCCCAGGGTATCGAACAGGGCGCGGTCCGCGTCCGCCTGCGGGTTGGCGGCGGTGAGCAGCCGCTCGCCCTGGAAGATCGAGTTGGCGCCGGCAAAGAAGCACCAGGCTTGCATCTGCGGATTCATGTCCGTACGTCCGGCCGACAGGCGTACATGGGAGCGGGGCATCATCAGCCGCGCCACGGCCACGGTGCGGATGAATTCGAAAGGCTCCAGCGCCGGGGTGTCCGACAGCGGCGTGCCGGGGATGCGTACCAGCAGGTTGATGGGCACCGATTCGGGGTGGCGCGGCAGGTTGGCCAGGCTGACCAGGAACGAGGCCCGGTCATCGCGGCTCTCTCCCATGCCGACAATCCCGCCGGAGCAGACATGGATACCGCATTCACGCACATGGGCGAGCGTGTCCAGCCGGTCCTCGAAGCCACGGGTGGTGATGACTTCCGGGTAGAACTCCGGGGAGGTGTCGATATTGTGGTTGTAGTAGTCGAGCCCCGCGTCGCGCAGGCGTTCGGCCTGCGTGCGGGTGAGCATCCCCAGCGTGACGCAGGCTTCCATGCCGATGTCCTTGACCACCCGGATCATCTCGATCACCCGTTCAAGCTGGGTGTCGGTAGGGTTGCGCCAGGCCGCGCCCATGCAAAAGCGCGTGGCCCCTTCCGCCTTGGCGGCGCGCGCCGAGCGGGCGACTTCCTCCAGCGGCAACAGGCGTTCGCGTTCCACCTCGGTTTCGTAGCGCGCGCTCTGCGAGCAGTAGGCGCAGTCTTCCGGACAGGCGCCGGTCTTGATCGACAACAGGGTGCTCACCTGCACGGCGTTGGGGTCAAAATGCTGGCGGTGAGTCTGCTGTGCGCGGAACAGAAGATCGTTGAACGGCAGTTCGAACAGCGCCAGCGCCTCTTCGCGGGTCCAGTCGTGACGGGGGGTGTCCATCGTCGTGTTCATGCTCCGTGGTGTCCGCTGACATAGGAAATATCGCGCCATTCATCGCGCTGGATGCGGATGAGGTCCAGGATCGACCAGGGCACGATGATGAGGAAGGCGAAGACCCAGAAAATGCGGTAATAAAGGATCTCGGACGGGAAAAAAGTGCCGATGACCACCAGCGAACCGACCACCCCGTAGTAGCGGTAGGCCGCCCATTGCGTGTAGTGGCCGACTTTGGGGTTGGGATGATGGCGGTTCAGTGCGTACAAAAGCATCGAACCGCCGAACCACAGCACCAGGGGAATCACGGCGATCACGGTGGCGAAGATCAGCCCCTTGCCCGCCGTGCCGCTGACCAGCATCAACGGAATGCCGGCCAGCGTGGTGACGATGATGTTGCCGTAGTTGAACAGGCTGGACGCGCGGCGCGACGAGCGGGCGGAAATGATCTTGACCTCGCCGCTGGGCGCCTCGTCGTGCTCGTGATGGATCAAGGACATGGAAGGAGCCCCACCGTGACGAAAAACGAATGGCGCAGTATAGCCCAAACCCTGCATCAACGGACCTGCCAGCTGTCCGGGAACCGGCTGGCCGGCACCTGTTTGCTTTGTGCCGCCCGCCCGGCCGCCGCACACGGTCTGTGCGCCGCCTGTCTGGCGGAACTGCCCCGGCCGGGGCGGGCGTGTCCTCAGTGTGCCCGGCCCTTGCCTGAGTCTGCGCCGGAAGGTCTGATCTGCGGTCATTGCCAGCGCCACCCACCGTCCTTTGAACGTGCGCTGGCCGGCTTGCGTCACGAACAGGGCGCACGCTGGCTGGTGCATGCCCTGAAGCATGATAAGCGTCTGCCCGCCGCGCGGCCCCTGGCGATGGCGCTGTACGAACGCCTGAGCCTGAGCCCGGATCCGCTGCCCGAGCGGCTGATTCCCGTTCCGCTGCATCCCCTGCGCCTGGTCGAACGCGGCTTCAATCAGGCGCAGGAAATCGCCCGCGAACTGGCCCGTCTGCTGGCGGGCTCGCTGCCGCTCGATCCGGACTGCGCACGCCGGGTGCGTAACACAGCGCATCAGACGGGGCTCGACAAGGCTCAGCGACGGCGCAATCCGCGCGAGGCGTTCGCGTTCACCGGCCCGCTGCCGCCGCATGTCGCCCTGATTGACGATGTGATGACCACCGGCGCCACCTTCGAGGCCCTGGCCCGCGCCGCCCGCCGGGCCGGGGCGCAACGGGTCGAGGTATGGTGCGCCACACGGGCGGGCGACACCCCTGGGGCCTGAATGAGGAGCGTGATGGGCCATGAGGTGATGCAAGCCGTTTTGGTCATTGATATTTAAGGCTCGCTCTGGAATAATCGCCGGCTTTTCCGGCTGGCGCGTGCGCCGGCCCCATTTCAAGCACGCAGAATCACAAGGGCCCGGGCCATGAAAGAAGGCATCCATCCGAATTACCGCGCGGTCGTTTTCCAGGACCTCGCCAGTGGGTTCAGCTTCCTGACCCGCTCCACCATCAACACCAAGGAAAACACCTCCTGGGAAGATGGTCAGGAATATCCGCTCGTCAAAGTGGAAATCTCCAGCAAGTCGCATCCGTTCTTCACCGGCAAGCGCACCGATACCAGCACCGCCAAGCAGGTGGACAAGTTCCGCAACCGCTACAAGAAGTGATGCGCGGTCTCGTGACACGCCAGAAAAAGGCGCCCCTTCCGGGCGCCTTTTTCATCTGGGTGCTGCTGTCAGTCTTCGGCCTGGGGCTTTGCCTGAGTTCCGGGCAGGTCGCGGCGAGCGAGCCCTGCCCGGCCGACCGCATCGACGAGACGGTGAAGGTGAGCTACGTCAACGACGGCGACACGGTGCGCCTTGCCGACGGACGGCGCGTGCGCCTGATCGGGCTGGACACGCCGGAAATCGGCCGTGACGGCCAGCCCGACGAACCCTTTGCCCAGGGGGCGCGGCGCAAGCTCGAACAGCTGGTGCGCGAAAACGACCAGCGCCTGGCCCTGCGTTTTGATGCCGAATCCCAGGACCGCCACGGTCGTCTGCTCGCCCATGCCTTCTTGCCGGACGGGCGCAGCGTCGCCCGGCTGATGCTCGAAGACGGCCTGGCCGCCCAGGTTTTCATTCCGCCCAACCTGTGGAACAAGGACTGCCTGCTCCCGGTCGAGGAGCGTGCACGGCGGCGCGGCATCGGCATCTGGTCCCTGCCTGAATTCGCCCGCGGCCTGGATGCCCAGGCCATGCCTGCCAGCGTGCGCGGCATGGCCCTGGTGCGTGGGCGGGTCGAGAGCATCGGGCGCAGCCGCCAGGCCGGCTGGATCAATCTCGAAGGCGGCGTCAGCCTGCGCATCGACGACCGCGACCTGCCTCTGTTCGCCGGGCAGGATTTCGACCGCCTCAAGGGCCGTTCCGTCGAGGCGCGCGGCTGGATCAACCCGCAGGGCGGTCAACGCAAGGGCTGGCGCATGAGCCTGCGTCATCCGGATGCCCTGCGCACGCTGGATTGATGTTCTGGCCTGCGCGCGTGCAGGCCAGAACCGCGACAACACCCCCCCCTTCCCGTTTTTCCAGCGATAAAGACCCGCCCTGCGCCTCGGCCAGCAAGCGGGCAAGGGCCAGTCCCAGGCCGCTGCCGCCGGTTGTCGGGCTGCGCGCATTGTCCAGACGATAGAAAGGCTGGAACACCCGGTTCAGTGCCTCCTCGGGAATGCCGGGGCCACGGTCGAGCACGCGGATGACGACGGAGTCCGGCCGGCAGTCGAGTTGAATTTCCCCCCGGCCTCCGGCATGGCGTGCCACGTTCTCCAGCAGATTGACCAGAATCCGGCGCAGGGCCTGGGTTTGCACCAGCGCGAGGCAGCGTTTGGCGCCTGTCCGCTCCAGAGCCAACCCTCCGCGCCGCGCATCGAAAGCCGCCTCATCCACCAGCTTGGCGATATCCACGCACTCCAGTGCGCCGTCCTGCACGCCCCGTGCGATCAGCAGGGTTTCTCCGATCAGGCGATCCATCTGGGCGATGTCGCTGCGCCAGCCCTCGCGCAAGCGCTCGTCCACCGATCCCGGCAGCAGTTCCACGGCCAGCGCCAGCCGGGTCAGGGGCGTGCGCAGGTCGTGAGAGATGCCGGCCAGCAGCGTGGTGCGGTTGGCGAGCAGTTCGCGCACTTCGGCGGCCATGCGATTGAAGGCGATGGCCAGCAGGCGGATTTCCTCTGGCCCCTTCTCCGGCAGTTGCGGCGGTTCCCGGCCCTGCCCGACCTCGCGTGCCGCTTCGGCCAGCGCGGCGAGCGGACGGGTCAGGCGGCGGGTCAGCCACAGCGCGGACGGAAGAACCACCAGCGCGCCGCCGAGCAGGATCAGGGCCAGGGCAAAAGGCAGACGGGTGCCGATGCGCGCCGAGGAAAAGCGGAACTCCAGAACCTGCCCGTCCATGCGCAGTTGCAGCCAGTATCCCGCGCCCTCCGGTAGTGTGCCGATGTAGACACATTCACCCGTGTGCGGGTCGATGTCCTGCGCCAGGCAGGCCCCGGCACGCCGGCTCACCGCGTCGTGCAGAAAGCGTACATACAGCGAAAGCGTGGCATGCTCACGACGCAGTTCACGCTGGGGCTGCAGTTGCAGGCCGTGGCGCTGGGCCAGTTCGTCAACGAACAGCGGGCGGGCGTTTTCCGGCAGTTCGGTCCAGGTCTGGGCGGTCAGTACCATCAGGGCGGCGAGATCGTCGGCCGCGCGCTTGGCCATGGGCACCATGATCAGCGCGGCACTGGCAATGAGCGCGATCATCATGAATGCGGCCAGCGACAGGCTGAGGATCAATCCGGTGTGAGCCAGCAGCCCCGCGCGGCGCATCAGGCCGGCTCCTGTTGGGGCGTGCGCCCTTCGGGGCTGAACAGATAGCCCTCGCCCCATACCGTCAGTATGTGGCGTGGCGTACGCACGTCCGGTTCGATCTTGCGCCGCAGGCGCGTCACACGCACATCGATGCTGCGATCAAAGGCCGAGCGCTCGTAGCCCTTGAGCCAGTCCACCAGGGTATCGCGTGACAACACCCGGTTCGGGTGGGTCATGAACAGGTGCAGCAGGCGGAATTCGGCAGGGGTAAGGAGCAATTCGCTTCCATTGCGCCAGGCCGTGAGGGTGGCGGTATCCAGCACAAAGGGACCGCCGCGCAGGCGTTCGTCACGGGAGAGGGATGTGCCGGCCTCGCCCGTCCGCCGCAGCACGGCGCGGATCCGTGCCAGCAACTCGCGCGGATTGAACGGTTTGGCCAGATAATCGTCCGCGCCTACCTCCAGCCCGACGATACGGTCGATATCCTCGCCACGCGCCGAGAGCATGATGATGGGTGGGCCGCCTTCCGCTTTCAGGCGACGCGCGATGGACAGCCCGTCTTCACCGGGCAGCATCAGGTCGAGGATCAGGAGGTCCGGTCGCGGTCCCGATGAGAGCAGCGCGTCGAGCGCGCGTCCGCCACTGGCGCAGCGCACGCTGAACCCCTGTTCGCCCAGATAACGTGATAGCAGCTCGCTCAAGGCAGGGTCGTCATCGACGACCAGTAAATGCGGCGATTCGTTCATGCGGCTCATGCTAGCAAAGTGCGGGGCTTCCGCGCGCGGGCTGAAACAGTCTGTAACCGATGGCAACACAGGGGAAACATCGGGGAAAGCCTTCTTCGTCAGAATGGCATTCATGACCTCAGCCAAACAAGGAGCACCTCATGACGCACATGCTGATACCGCTAACCCTGGCCGGTGTTCTGTCGATGATCCCTTTTGGCATTGTTCAGGCACAGATGCCCATCCCTCCGGGTACGACTTTGGCAAGCAATGCGCCGACCGCCCAGGACGTCCAGCGTCTCAATGAGCAGATGAACGCCCGCCGCGGGCAGGGACAGGGCGAGGGGCGTCGTTACGGTCATCCGGGACAGGGGGCGCAAGGCTCCGCTCAAGGGGGGCAGGGCAAGGGTTCCGGGGCTGGTCGTGGAAGAAACGGTACTCACTGAGCGGTGGGGTACCAAACGAAGGTTTGTTGGACGAGCGTGGGCCGGAGGGAAGGGCCCCCTTGGGACCGCCGTGGACTGACCTGTGGAAGCCGGGTAAATGGGCCAGGGATGGCCCATTTAGTCCCGCCACAACAGGATGTTGTGTCGGGACGGCCCGGCTGGAGCAGGTCAGGCCAGGGCTTGCCCGAAGGGCGGTCCCGTGGGGGTGTGTTCTTTTGGTTACTTTTCTTGCACAAGCAAGAAAAGTGACTCGCCCGCTTGCGTTGGCGCCTGTTTGAAAGGCTTAGCCTCATGGCGGGCGAAAAAGGGCTCCAACGGTTCTTGAAAGCGGCTTTGATCGGCGCCTGAACGACTTGATCTTTGGCAAGCAGTAAGCTGTATACGTTTTTCAGAAAGCGCTCAGGACAGGTTT
>JAQVHL010000100.1 GCA_028696185.1 Halothiobacillaceae bacterium | reverse complement strand
ATCGACGCAAGGCCGAGCTGGCCATGCTCGGGTTTTCCTCTACCGTGCAGGTGGCGAAAGTGAGTGGCGAGGACTGGTATCGGGTCAAGATCGGCCCGCTGCCCGAGAGCGAAGCCCGTCGTGCCCGCGACCGCCTCAAGCAAGCCTCCATCAACCCGCTGATGGTGCGCACGCCGTAAGCCGCTGCATGCGGCCTTGCGGTTTCACGCAATCGACACCCGGGCGACATCCCCAGGTCATCCGTCCATGTGATAACCCCATGAAAAACCGGGGGAGAGTCCATGGGCGCGCTCAAGCTTCGCAGTCTTTTCGTATCCGATGTGCATCTGGGTACCCGCGATGCGCGGGTGGAGTACCTGCTTGATCTGCTGCGTCAGGTCGAGTGCGAAAACCTGTTTCTGGTCGGGGATGTGTTCGACATCTGGAAGATGCGCGGCGGGCGCTGGCACTGGCCGGCGCTCAATACCGAGTTGCTGCAGCAGGTGATGGACATGGCCGCGCGAGGCACGAAGGTGATCTACATCCCCGGTAACCATGACGAATTCTTCCGCGATTACGTCGGCAGCCTGATTGCCGGCGTGCAGGTCGAGCAGGAGTGGGAGCACCGGCTGGCGGACGGGCGGCGTGCGCTGCTGCTGCATGGGGACGAGTTTGACTGCGTGGTGCGGCACAACCGGCTGCTCAAGCTGATCGGCAACGCCGGTTATGAAGTCCTGATGCTGATGAACCGGGCGAGCAATCACCTGCGTCGCCGCCTCGGGCTGTCTTACTGGTCGCTTTCCGCGAGCCTCAAGCGTCAGGTCGCCAATGCCATGGAGTATGTGCGCAAGTTCGAGGATGCCGCGCTGCATCATGCGCACGAGCGCGGCGTCGAGGTGATTGTCTGCGGGCATATCCATCACGCCAGCCTGCGTGAGGAGGGCGGCATCACCTACGCCAATACCGGCGACTGGGTGGAGCACTGCACCGCGCTGGTCGAGCACGGTGACGGGCGGCTGGAGCTCATGCGCTGGGCCGAACAGAGCATGGCGCTGCTGGATACGGCGCGATCAAGCGATGCTCCGAAAGCGGCCGCGGGTGTGACCGCCTGAGCATCCGGTCAGGCACCCGTCGGTTCAGCGAAACGTGTAGTGCTTGTAAACCGGGGCGTGAATATCCCAACGGCAGCGCATGCCGGCGGGGAAGGTCACCAGATCTCCCTGGCCGATGCGGACCGGCTCTCCGCCTTCCGGCGTCACCGTGACATCCCCTTCCAGCAGGTAGCACTGCTCCTCGTTGTCGTACTCCCAGGGAAACGAGGAGACTTCGCGCCCCCAGGTCGGCCAGTCATGCACGCCCAGCGCGCTCAGCCGCTCCGGCGTGGGGTTTTTTTCCACCTTTATCATGCTTATTGCACCTTCAGATAGGCAAAGCCGGCCTGTTGCAGATCGGCGATATGCGCGACGCCCGAGCCGACCAGGGTCACGCCCTCATAAAGCTTTTCCTTGGGGAAAGCGATTTCGTCGCGGGTCTTGTCGCACAGCTCCACTTTCACGTTGCGTACCTTGCGCAGGGCTTCCAGGCGGCCTTTGAGCTCCGCACGGCGTTCGGCGAGCGACCTGTCCTCGGCGTAGGGTGTGCCCTTCAGCGCGTCGTCGGTCACAAAACGCATTCCGTGGCCGACGAATACCAGATGCACCTCATAATCGCGCAGCTCCTGTTCGTAGGCATTGAGCAGGTTGTTCACCGAGGTAAGCGTGGCCGAATAGCGCGTCACATCGTTGAAATCCACGTGGTACACCACCTTCGCCATGTCCGCCGCCTGCGCCAGCAGCGAGGCCGACAGCCACACCACGCCGGTCACAACACACATCAGCTTCTTCATCCTGCAACTCCATGTGTAGTCCATGTGTAGGCTCCGCCCGAGCCTAGCACAGCCCCGCGCGTGGGGGTAACATCGGCCCATGCGCCCATGATAGGAAGTCCGCCATGTCCCATGCCGCCGTGCGATTCGCCCGCTACGAAGACCTGTTCGACCTGCCCGAGCATCTGGTGGGCGAGATCATCGCCGGCGTGCTGCACACCCAGCCGCGCCCGGCGCCAAAGCATGCGCGGGCAGCATCCAAGACCGGCGCCACACTGGATGCCCGCTTTGATCGCCACGACGATGGCCCCGGCGGCTGGTGGATACTCGATGAACCCGAGTTGCACCTGGGCGGCGATATTCTGGTGCCCGACATTGCCGGCTGGCGGCGCGAGCGTCTGCCGAAATTGCCCGATGGTGCGTACTTCGAGCTTGCGCCCGACTGGGTGGCCGAAGTGCTCTCGCCCTCCACCGCACGCAAAGACCGCGTACTCAAGCTGCCGCGCTATGCCGCCGCCGGGGTGGCGCACTGCTGGTTGATCGACCCCGAGACGCGCACGCTTGAAGCCTATGCCAACCAGAACGGCCACTGGCTGCTGCTCGGCGCCTGGGGCGGGGAGGATGTGGCCGAAATCCCGCCCTTTGAGGCGCTGCGTTTCGAGCTTGGCGCGCTGTGGGCAGATTGAGTCTGACCGAGCGGTTTCAAAAGCCGTGCACTGTGCCCAGCAAGGAATTCAACCTGCCCTCCCGCACTTGCCCGTCCTTCCTGTCCCTTGGGGGTGCCTCGCCGGTCAGGTTGCGTGCCCGGCCTCCAGCTGACCTGGAGCACTCAGGTGTGTGGGGCGTGAGCGAGCGCAAGTCACGGCGCCACCATCGACAGGTGTAAAGCGACACGCTACACTTTCCCCATGATAAAGAGCTTTCGCCACAAGGGATTGCAGGCGTTCTTCGAGACAGGCTCGAAGGCGGGCATACAGCCGGCGCATGCGCCCAGGCTTGCCCGCCAGTTGGTGCGTCTCAACCGCGCCTGTCAGGCGCAGGATATGAATCTGCCCGGCTGGAGGCGGCATCCATTAAGTGGAAGTCTCGACAAGCATTGGTCCGTGTGGGGCAGCGGCAACTGGCGGCTCACCTTCATTTTTGATGGGCAGGATGCCGTACTTGTGGATTATCAGGACGACCACTAGGAGACCGGCATGACACGCATGTATAACCCGCCGCATCCCGGCGAAACCTTGCGTGAGGACGTGTTACCCGCGCTGGAGTTGACCGTCAGCGAAGCCGCACGGCAACTCGGGATTTCCCGTGTGCAACTCTCCCGCGTACTGCATGGTCGGGCCAGCATAACGCCCGATCTGGCCCTGCGTCTGGAAGCCTGGCTCACGCCGGAGCAAGGGGGGCGCGCGGAGCTCTGGCTCGGCCAGCAAATGGAGTACGACCTCTACCAGGCCGCGCGCAAACGGCGCCCGAATGTTCTCCCCATCCATGGGGCCTGACGCGCCCTCTTCAAAGCATATCCACGGGAGCCCCCCTTGAACCCCGCACCCCCACTGATTCAGGACGAAACCCGCCTTGCCATCATCGGCTTGGGCTATGTCGGGCTGCCGCTGGCCGTCGAGTTTGGCAAGAAGCGCCCGGTGGTGGGCTTTGACATCAACCCCGCGCGCATCGACGCCCTGTGCGCCGGGCGTGACGACACCCTGGAAGTGGAGCCCGACGAACTGCGCGCCGCCGTGGGCCTGCGTTGCACCATCGACCCGCAGGCGCTGGCCGGTTGCAATGTCTACATCGTCACCGTTCCCACACCCATCGACGACTACAAACGCCCGGACCTCACTCCGCTCCTGCGCGCCTCCGAAACCCTGGGGCGCGTGCTCAAGCGCGGCGATATTGTCATCTACGAATCCACTGTGTATCCCGGCGCCACCGAAGAAGACTGCGTCCCGGTACTGGAGCGCGTCTCCGGGCTCGTCTACAACCGAGACTTCTTTGCCGGCTACAGCCCCGAGCGCATCAACCCCGGCGACAAGGAACACCGCGTCACCACCATCAAAAAAGTGACCTCCGGCTCCATCCCCGAGGTCGCCGAGCGCATCGACGCCCTTTACCGAGAAATCATCCAGGCCGGCACCCACAAAGCCCCGTCCATCCGCGTGGCCGAAGCCGCCAAGGTCATCGAAAACACCCAGCGCGACCTCAACATAGCCCTCATCAACGAACTGGCGCTGATCTTCAACCGCATGGGCATCGACACCGAAGCCGTCCTGCTGGCCGCCGGCACCAAATGGAACTTCCTACCCTTCCGACCTGGACTGGTGGGCGGTCACTGCATTGGCGTTGACCCCTACTACCTCACCCACAAAGCCCAGAGCATCGGCTACCACCCGGAAATCATCCTCGCGGGCCGTCGCCTGAACGACGCCATGGGCGCCTATGTGGCCAGTCAGATGGTCAAGGCCATGCTGAAACGGCGCATCCAGGTCAATGGCGCTCGCGTACTGGTCATGGGGCTCGCCTTCAAGGAAAACTGCCCCGACCTGCGCAACACCCGCGTCATCGACCTCATCCGCGAGCTGCAGGACTACGGCGCGACGGTTGATGTCCACGACCCCTGGGTCAAGCCCGACGAAGCCCGCCACGAATACGGACTCACTCTCACCGCCACCCCCGAAGCAGGCCGTTATGACGGCATCGTGCTCGCCGTCGCCCACCGGCAGTTCCGCGACATGGGCGCAGCGGCCCTGCACGCCCTGGGGCGGGAGGTGCATGTGGTGTATGACCTGAAGTATCTGCTGCCCATACATGAATCTGATTTGCGTTTATAAGGATGTAGCGTCTGTTCCATGCTGACAGCTGGGGCGCAGGCTGTGTCATGTTTTGACAGTGATGGGCGGAAAAACAGGCCCAAGGGCATCGAAAATGGCGTGATTGTGCGATGTGGTGAGCTTGGCACGCTCTCTGCTTTGGTTTAAATGCAATCTGTTCAACTGCTCATCGACAAGGAGAGCAATCATGATGATGAAAAAAGTACAGCAGGGTTTCACCCTCATCGAATTGATGATCGTCGTTGCGATCATCGGCATCCTGGCTGCTATCGC
>JAQVHL010000044.1 GCA_028696185.1 Halothiobacillaceae bacterium | reverse complement strand
AAAAGTGACTCGCCCGCTTGCGTTGGCGCCTGTTTGAAAGGCCAAGCCTCATGGCGGGCGAAAAAGGGCTCCAGCGGTTATTGAAAGGGGCTTTGACCGGCGCCTGAACGACTTGATCTTTAGCAAGCAAACAGGCTGAAAATCAAGGATATGATTTCAAAAACCGGTTGGGACAGGCTTGCGCACTGTTTCGCCCGCTTCAAGCGGCGCACTTCGAACGGCCCGCATCGCGCGCGGGCGAGTACCTTTCTTTGCTTGCCCAAAGAAAGGTACCAAAGAAAGGGCACCCCCACGGAGGCGCCCTTCGGGCAAGCCCTGGCCGGGCCGTCCCGACACAACATCCTGTTGTGGCGGGACTGAAAGGGCCCTCCATGGCCCTTTCACCCGGTCTCCACAACCCCGGCCATGGCGCCTCCAAGGGGGGACTTATTCCTCACTGGACGCTACAGTGTCCAACAAGCCTTTGTTTTGTAAACACCCACAGCCACCATAAAAAACGGGCTCCTTGAGGAGCCCGTGATTCATTCAGGCCAAGCTTACGCTTACAGCCAGCGCATGAAGCCCATTTCGTAGGGGTGCGCCAGCGACGGATGGTACGGGAACAGGCGGATGCGGTAGTACTGGAGGCCCGGCAAGGACGGGGTGAACTCCAGGTGATAGCGCTGCCAGCCGTTTTCCAGCTCGCCAACCGGTTCGAAATGGTAGCGCGCGTTAAGGTCGAATTGACGGGATTCGTCCAGCACGCCGACCTGCATTTCAACCGTGATGTCGTGGGGGTCAAGGCCGTTGAGGAAAACCTTCACATCGGCCTTGAGCGCATTCTCCGCCAACAGGGTTGATACCGCTTGATCCATGCGTTGGGCCTGCACGCCGGGCCAGAATCGACGGATACGCTGCTTCCATTCGGAGAGCTTCTGTGCCCGTACGCCGCCATCGGTGGCGAGTTCACGGCCTTTGCGCATGGCGGGCAGGTAATAGCCACGTACATAATCCGTGACCATGCGTTCAGAGTTGAAACGCGGCAGGATGCTGCGCATGGCTTCTTTGGATTTGGCTACCCAGCCGCTGGAATAGCTGCCCTTGTCGCGGTCGTAATACAGCGGAACGATCTGTTTTTTCAGCAGTTCCAGGAGGTCGCTGGATTCCTCCTGGTTGCGGTAGGCCGGGTCGTATTCCGGGCCGTGAGGAACCACGGCCCAGCCGTTATCGCCGTTGTAGCCTTCACCCCACCAGCCGTCGAGCACGGAGAGGTTGAGCACGCCGTTGACGCCTGCCTTCTGTCCGGACGTGCCGGAGGCTTCCAGCGGGTATTCCGGTGTGTTGAGCCAGATGTCGCAGCCGCTGACCAATTGGCGTGCCAGCGCCATGTCGTAGCCTTCGAGGATGAGGATCTTGCCGATGAATTCCGGCTGGTTGGACAGCTCCCAGATTTCACGGATGAGCTGCTTGCCCGGTTCGTCGGCCGGATGGGCCTTGCCAGCGAAGATGAATACGACCGGACGTTCCGGGTCGTTGACGAGCGCGGCAAGCTTTTCCCGATGCTGGAACAGCAGATTGGCGCGTTTGTAGGTGGCGAAGCGGCGGGCGAATCCAACGATCAGAAGGTCACGTTCCGGCTCGGAAATCATGTGCAGCATGCGGTTGATGCGCACTTCCGATGCGCCATTGCGCTTGAGCTGGATGCGAGTGCGACGGCAGATGTCTTCGAGCATTTCGGCCTTGATCGACTGGCGCAGACTCCAGTAGCGGTGATCGGGCAGGGCATCCAGCACGCGCCAGTAGTCCGGGTTGCGCAGGTTGTCACGCCATTCGCGGAAACGTTGCTCGAACAGGTTGGCAAATTCACGGGCGAGGAAGGTGGGTACATGCACGCCGTTGGTGACGTAGTGCATGGGGTTTTCGTCGGGCAGGATGTCCGGCCAGATCGAACGTTCCATCTGTGAGGCCACCATGCCGTGAATGCGGCTCACACCGTTGTGGAAGCGCGAGCCATGCAGGGCCAGGGCCGTCATGTTGAAATTGTTCTGGTTCGGTTCGCTGGCCCCGAGGCCCAGAAAACGCGAACGGTCGATACCCAACTGACCCATGTAGCCGCCGAGGTAATAGTCCATCAGGTCATGGCCGAAGTAATCATGACCTGCTGGAACCGGGGTATGGGTCGTGAAGATGGTGGCGGAAGCGGTCAGTTCCAGCGCGGTGTCAAAAGCATGACCCTGGCTGACAAATTCCCGGCAGCGTTCGAGGATCTGGAACGCGGCATGCCCTTCGTTGATATGCCAGACGCTGGGACGCAGCCCCAGGGCGCGCAGGGCACGGACACCGCCGATCCCCAGCACGATTTCCTGCTGGATGCGGGTGGTTTTGTCGCCGCCGTAGAGCTGATAGGTAATCGCCCGGTCGCTTTCGTTGTTTTCCGGAATGTCGGTATCGAGCAGGTACAGGCTGATGCGCCCGGCGCGGGCACGCCAAACCTTGGCCTGCAGGGTGCGGTTCTGGAGGGGGATCTCAACCACGACTTCCTTGCCGTTCGGGTCAACGGCCGGCTCTACCGGCAGGTCCTCGAAACGGTTGGGTGTGTAGGTGGAAATCTGGTTGCCATGCCCGTCGATCGTCTGGTTGAAATACCCCTGACGGTACAGGAGCCCTACGCCGACAAAGGGTAGCCCCAGGTCGCTTGCGGCCTTGCAGTGGTCGCCGGCCAGAATGCCCAGGCCGCCAGAGTAGATCGGGAAACTTTCGTGAAAGCCATATTCGGCACAGAAATAGGCGATCAGATCCTTCTCGGGATCGAGCATGCCGGCGAGATCATGATGCAGGCCCGAGCGGCGGTAGGCTTCGTAGTAGTCGATCACTTCCTGGTAATCGAACATGAAGGCGAAGTCCTTGACGGCCGCTTCCAGTTTTTCCTGCGATACCCGGCGCAGGAAAACCTTGGGGTTGTGACCGCAGCTTTCCCAGAGTTGTATATCCAGGCGGTAGAACAAGCCCCGGGTACGCCGATGCCAGCTGTAAAGCAGGTCGTTGGCGAAGATTTGCAGATAGTGCAGTTGCGGGGGCAGTTGGGGTTGGACTTCTACCGAGTACAACGTGCCGGTCATGGAACCACTCCTTGCTTTGGCGGCTAGATGACAACCCATGTTACGCGAACTTCATGACGCTTCAACCAAGCCGACGCTTTCGCTGTTTTTAGATGAGTTGGCCCGAATCTTGATTTGTATCCCTCCGAAGGCGCGATGGCGTCGACTTTCCGACGCCAGGGGTGGAAAAACCGTCACCCAGCGCAACACCACAAGATCAATTCATAGAGGTGATCGAATCATGGCCAACGTCGTCAACACCAATGTCATGTCCCTCAACTCACAGCGCTCGCTGTACAAGACGGACAACATGCTTGCCAACGCAATGGAGCGTCTGTCCTCCGGCCTGCGCGTGAACAGCGCCAAGGACGATGCGGCAGGTCTTGCCATTGCCGACCGCATGACCTCACAGATACGCGGCATGAGTGTCGCAGTGCGCAATGCCAACGATGGCATCTCCATGGCCCAGGTGGCGGAATCCTCCATGGGGACCATCACCGAGACCCTGCAGCGCATGCGCGATCTGGCCGTTCAGGCCGCCAACACCGGTGCGGTATCCACCGGCGACCGTCAGAAGCTGCAGGACGAGTTCAAGCAGTTGGGGCAGGAGCTCAAGCGCATCATCGACAACACGTCGTTTAACGGCAAACCGATCCTGGCCGGCAGCCTGTCCGGGGCGGTGTTCCAGGTGGGCTGGAGCACGGCGTCGGATAACCAGATTTCCATCACGGTCAGCAATCTCAACAGCATTACCGCATTGAATCAGATGTTCGGGACGGATCTTTCTATCGGTTCTGGGGCCTCGGTAGGCGCGATCAAATCCGCCATTCAGTCCATCGACCTGGCCGTCGGCGCAATCGACGGGTTCCGGTCCAAGCTGGGGGCTATCCAGAACCGTTTCATGACGACCATCAACAATCTGCAGAGCGCCATCGAGAACCAGACGGCGGCCCGCTCGCGCATCATGGATGCCGACTTTGCTGCGGAAACCGCTGCCCTGTCGCGGGCCCAGGTACTCCAGCAGGCCGGGGTGGCCATGCTTGCACAGGCCAACCAGGCCCCCCAGGCGGTGCTGGGTCTGCTTAAGTAAGCCTTTCCTGTTCTCTTCTGTCACTTTCGTCGTGGCGTGAAGCACAGAACGAACCCGGCCCATGCCGGGTTCGTCATTTCCGACGTCTCGTTCACGCTCTGGTGTGGAAGAGGCCGTGATAGCGGTAAATCTGCCCGAACAGCGGGTGCGTGAGGCGGAAGTCCATGGTGAAGCGGGTATCGTCGAGAGCGGTTTCAACGATGCTCGTGTGCCCCAGCAGCGCCTCGGGCAGGCGCAGGCGGTGCTTTCCCAGTTGCAGGATGAAGTGCTCGCCATGGTAATGGAGCTGCCCGTCGATTACCTCCACCCGCATCTGCAGGCCGAGGAAGCGGTTCACGAATTCGATCAGACGGTTGTCCGCAAGCAGAACCCATTGGCTGCGAAAGATCATCTCATGTCCATCTTCCATCCGTACCCGCCGGCACCAGTGCTGCCGTCCGTCCACGTCCATGCGTTTTTCGACCGTGGCGTCCAGTTCACACCCACGGCGGTGGAGCAGGGCGCCTAGCCCGCGCAGCAGCCACAGGATCGGATGCATCGGCGCCGGAAACTCGATCGACAGGACACCCTCGTCCCGGTTGTCGCGTGCCTGGTAGTGCGCCTGCAGGGCCGGCGGAAGTGTCTGCCATTGTGCGCCGAGTGCGCTTTCCATCAATGCCTTGCCCATGTCCATCAGCCTCCGAAGTGGGGTTTGAATACCATCAACAGCACGATCAGCGTCATGCTCACGAATGCCGGCCAACCGAGAAGGAACCACAGGCGCGCATCGCGCCGGTAGCGCTCGGGCAGGGGGGCTCCCGTGGCGAGTGCGTGACAGGCGTCGTTGCGCATGCGGATCTGCAGGGCGACCACTGGCAGCCAGCACAGCCCGGCAATCGCATACAGGATCAGCGTCAGCAAAAGCCAGGGCGTGGTCAGCGGCAGACCCAGTAAATGGGCGAGCCAGAGGCCGGTTACCGGTTGCAGCACGATGGTGGGCGTGGTGAACAGCCAGTCCGCCAGCACCACATGGCGGTTTGTGGTCGCGATGGCGCGCACATCCCCGCCGCGATCCGCCATCCACTTGTAAAACGCGCTCCCCAGCCCGGTGCCGAACAGCAGGAGGGTGGAAAAAATATGCAGTGACTTGAGCAGCAGATACTCGGTCATGGGGCTTACTCCCGGTCATGGAGGAAAGTGTCAAACGCGCATGGCGTGCGGCCCAGCAGCGCCGCGAAGGCTGCCGGATCGGCCGTGCTGCCGGCCTTGAGCATGCGCAGTGTGTCCGTGCACAGCAGGCTGGCGGGAATCGCATCGCCCAGTCGTGCGGCGAGGGTGGTCAGCGCCTCGGGCAGCGACAGAACACGTGCCGGCCGGTGCCCGAGCTGGGCGCGGTAACTTGCGATCAGCCCGCGCAGGTCGGTGGAGGCACTTCCCACCACGGCAATGTCCTGGCTTGTGGCCGAGGGATCGTCGAGCCAGCGCGCGACGGCATCGCAAAGATCGTCGACATGCGCCGGCTGCAGCCGCGAGCCAGGCAGGGCGGGCAAGGCCAGCAAGGGCAGCCGTGCCAGTGCAAGGAACAGCCGCGTGCTTGCCCCATCTGCCCCGTAGAGCAAGGAGGGGCGCAACAACAGATGGCGAAAGGGGTTCCCCGGGTGTTGCAGCGCCGCGATGGCGGCCTCGCGGCTGGTGAAGTACGTGGTGGTGACGGGGCCGCCCACCCCGAGTGCGCCAAGCTGTACCACGCGCCCTACCCCGGCATCCTTACAGGCGGCAAACAACGCGCGGGGCGCGGCGTCATGGATTGCCGCCATGGGCGTGGCGGGGGTGTCACGCAGGACGCCCACCGCGTTAATGAGTACATCGATGCCGTCAAGGCGTTCGATCCAGTGCGCGGGCAGGAGGTCGCGGGTGTAGTCCAGCGCGATGTCGCGCGCGGCAACGGGGCGGCGCACACCGCGCCAAACCTCGTGTCCGGTCTGGGTCAGTACCGTTTCCAGATGGCGACCGACAAACCCGTTGGCGCCACAGAGCAGGATGCGCATGCGGTAGCTCCTTGCTGTTGTATCGAATATTTCTGTACAAACAGAAATATTCGAGTAAAAAAAGGCCGTTTCTCGTTTTCTACGCTGTAAGCCCGACAGGCTTCTGGGCCATGGGCGCCTTAAGCGGCTGTTAGGGACCGTTTCGGGTCGGCAGCAGGTCGCTGATCCGGGCGCCGAGCTTGAGCAGTTTGCCCAGGGTTTCCGGTTCCAGGCGCAGCATCTGCTCGGTCCAGGCCGACAGTGACTCCATCAGCACCAGGGTCTGGCGGATGCGCTCGCGTGCCTCCGTGCTTTCCTGGTCAATCTCGGGGCTGGCGAGAAAAGCCCGCAGCGCCTCGACGGTCGGATCGAACTCGCGCTCCTTGCGTCCGCGCACGATGGTGCGCAGAAGCGTCCACACATCCGCCGAGGTGGCGAAATGATCGCGTCGGTCGCCCATCACATGCACCACATGAATGAGTTTCCAGTTCTGCAACTCACGCAGGCTGGTGCTCACATTCGAACGCGCCACGCCCAGGGTTTCGGCAATCTCGTCTGCTGGCAGCGGTCGGGCCGCCAGATAGAGCAGGGCATGGATCTGGGCCACCGTGCGGTTGACCCCCCATTTCGAGCCCATCTCCCCCCAGTGGAGGACAAAGCGTTCGGTGACAGGATTGAGTTTCATGTTGGCCAGCTTATGTGTGTCTGTAATTTCTGTCAATACTGAAATTTTGCTTTTTCCATCGGCCTCCTGAGGCACAGGAAACCCCAAAGGGCTATTTTGAGACGGAAGGCTAAAGCTTTTTGAGATGAAGCCGATACACGGATCAGGCGCTGGAGCGCCCGACACAGTACACAACAACCGGAGGCATCATCATGGCCAACGTAGTCAACACCAATATCATGTCCATGAACGCGCAGCGTTCGCTGTACAAGACGGACAACATGCTTTCCACCGCGATGGAGCGCCTGTCTTCCGGTTTGCGCGTGAACAGCGCCAAGGACGACGCGGCGGGGCTCGCCATTGCGGATCGCATGACCTCGCAGATTCGTGGCATGACCGTTGCGGTTCGCAACGCCAACGACGGTATCTCCATGGCCCAGGTCGCGGAATCTTCCATGGGGACCATCACCGACACCCTGCAGCGCATGCGCGACCTGGCCGTTCAGGCCGCCAACACCGGCGCGGTGTCCTCTGGCGACCGTCAGAAACTGCAGGATGAATTCAAGCAGCTGGGCCTGGAAATTGATCGCATCATCGACAACACCTCCTTCAACGGCAAGAAGATCCTGGCCGGGAGTCTGAATGGTGCCCAATTCCAGGTGGGCTGGAGCACGGCGGCAGATAACCAGATTTCCATGACGGTCAGCGACTTGAATACCGTTTCAGGTATCAAGTCCCTGCTGGGAACGGGCAAGTCCATTGGTTCTGCGGCAGGTTCTGCGGTCATCAAAAGTGCCATTCAGGCCATTGACGTGGCCGTGGGCAAGATTGACGGTTTCCGCTCCAAGCTCGGTGCGGCGCAGAACCGCTTCTCCACCACCATCAGCAACCTGCAAAGCGCCATCGAGAACCAGACGGCCGCTCGCTCGCGCATCATGGATGCCGACTTTGCGGCGGAAACCGCCAACCTCTCGCGTGCGCAGATCCTGCAGCAGGCGGGTGTGGCCATGCTGGCTCAGGCCAACCAGGCACCGCAGACCGTGCTGGGTCTGTTGCGCTGACGGATGGGGAAGATGCGGAGGCGGCACAGCCTTCGTATCTTCCCGCCATGGAGCATGCAAAAAAGCAGCCGGAGTGTTTTCGGCTGCTTTTTTTGTTGTGCGGATAAGGAAAATCGTTGGTAATCGGCGTTGTTGGCGCTTTTTAGGCCAAGGGGGCGTCGGCGCCCTGGCAGCGTACGCGGTTGCGGCCTTCGTTTTTGGCCTGGTATAGCGCCTGATCGGCCTGGATGAGCAACTCCTGCAAGGAGATGTTCGGATGGCTTGCGGCCACACCCATGCTGACGGTGCAGCCGATGCGTCGCCCGTCCTCGATGGGAACGGACAAGGCGGCAATGCGTCCCCGCAGTCGCTCGGCAAGTTCGCAGGCTGCGGTCAAGCCGGTTTCGGGGAGAAGAATGGCGAATTCCTCACCGCCGAAGCGTCCGACGGTGTCGATATTGCCACGGGTGCCGCTCATGCAGACCTGGGCCACGGCGCGGATGACTTCGTCACCGCTGACATGGCCCCAGGTGTCATTGATGTGCTTGAAGTGGTCAATGTCCGCGATGAGCAGGGCAAGCGGATGATTGAAACGACGGGCACGGGCCAGTTCAGTCTCGCCTTCTTCCATCAGCTTGCGACGGTTGGCGGCTCCGGTGAGGGTGTCGGTGTTGGCGAGGATGTTGAGCTGGCGGTTCATGTGTTCGAGCAGCTCGTTTTGCTCGACGAGTTTGCGATTGATCAGCGCAATTTCGTCTTCCTTGCGCTTGCGTTCGTCAATATTGAAGGTCACGCCCATGAAGCGCCGGCCTTCGTGGTCCATGATTTTGCCGTAGTTGGCGAACCAGACCCAGCTCCCGTCCTTGGCGCGGATACGAAACTCGCTGCGGTAGCGCTCCGTGCGACCACTGACATGGTCTTCGACCGCCCGCTGCAGCGGTGCAACATCATCCGGGTGGATAATGGCGAAAATGTCATCGATGGTTTCCACGCCCTCGTGGGGTTCGTACCCTAACTCGATGAAGACCTTGCGGACTTTGTAGATCACCTCTCCACTGACAAGATCGTTTTCCCATAGATCCAGTCCGGCCGCTTCCAGGACCAGTTCCAGCCGTTCGCGGTAGAGTGTGGATTCATCCATGACAGGGTTCAGCTCACCTCGGACCCTGTCGTGGGCAGGGCGCCCGCGTAGCCCAGATCGCGCAGCAGTTGAGCGAAGGAGGACATCACACCGGGGGCGTTCACCAGCCGCTCGTCGGCCGCAACGCGGATTACGCTGACCGGACAACCGGTGCTGCGTCCTGCGCTGAAGTCGTAGTAGGGCGCCAGATCATCAGTGGCGTTGGAAAATCCGGCGCCCGTGCGTTCGGAGTAGTAGCAGATGGCATCTGGCGCCAGCGCCAGCGGTGCGCTGCTCTGGTTTGAATACATCAACAGATTTTCGTTGAGGTTGTAGATATAGACGCTCAGCGTGCTGTCGTGCGGGTCCGGGGTGTTGTCCAGCCGGATCAGGCCGGTATCCAGCGAGGCGCTGGTTGTCGTTTGCATCACCTCGGTGATGTACAGATTGTGGGCAATCAGATCGGCCTTGCGCCCGGTGATGCCCGTGATTTGGGTTGTCACCTCGTCCGCGCCGCGCGGTGTTGCGCCACTGCGCAGAAACCGTCCCAGGGCGAGTGCCTGCGAAAGCGTGCCGGGAATGTAGGCTTCACGCAGGGCGTGCCCATTCGCCGCCGTGGAGGGCCACAGGGCTACGCCGGCGTAGCCCCCGAAGGCGGACAGGACGCCTCCGGCGAGGGCTTCCATCCGCGCGGCGCTACAGGCATTGAGAATGGCGGATTCGGCGGGAATGGAGACATTTCCGCTGTCATCGGCGACCACGCCGGGGCCGGCGGGGAGTTCCGGGCAACCGCCGAACGTCGTCTGCGGCAGCTCGGGTACGGCTCTTGCCGCGCCATCCCCATCCACGACCCAGGCGATTTGTCCCTGCCCCAGCGCTGCCGCAATCAAGGGGACCAGCGAGTTGATCGGCCCGGTTTCCACGGCAATCGCACAACCGGGGACAAAACCCATCTGTGCACAGGCGGCCAGCGTGTTGGAAATGGCTTGTTCGATGTCTTCCAGGGTCATCGCGTCGGCCGCGTCAGGCGATCCCATGATCGCCAGCACGCAGGCATCGGTGCGGCCATCGTAGTCGCGAAGTGCGACGGGCGCATACCCGCCACGCTCGGCTAATTCTGCCAAAATCCCTTGCATGTCGTGGTAACTGCCGCCACCGCCACCGGCCAGAATGGCCGCTCCTGCCGCGATATGGCGGAAATCGTCGAGATCGAGCCGTTGTTCGTGCATGGGAAATCCTTTGCCGCGCGTGAGTTACAGAGTGATTGGCAGATGTTGACAGCAAAATCGCCTTTGCGCTAGTAGGGAAAATTCAGGCGGTGGATGAACCCTCCTGTCGACACATCACATTTCAGGTGTGGCAGGGAGGGAATCTGCCGGCTCCGACACAGCGCGAATGTAGTCTTGCAGGAGCCCCAGGCCGGGATTGGGGAAGCGCTCAGGTGCCGCTTCGGGGCTGCGTATGCGGTCGAGACGGAAGGTGCGGTAGGTTTCGCGCCATTCGCACCAGGCGCCCAGCGTCCAGCTGCCGCCCCAGAAAAACAAGCCTAAAGGCCAGACGCGCCGCTGGCTGGCGGTGCCGTCGGCGCGCGTGTAATGGAAGTCGATCTTGCGGTTTTCCGCGATGGCGTGACGCAGCAGGGCGATGGGGGCAAGCATCGTGGGGGGAACGTGAAAATCGGGCACATGCAGGGGTGTGTGTTCCAATCCGGCGCGGCGGGCAGAAGGAAGGACAGCTTCAATCTTGAGCAGCGCACGTTCGGCTGCCGCCCCCAGTCCGGGGTCGGTCCAGCCCTGTACCATGCGTGCACCGAGCTGCAGGGCGGCGAGTTCCTCACCATCGAACATCATCGGTGGAATGTGATGGTGTCCGCGCAGCAGGTAACCGACGCCGGCCGCGCCTTCGACGGGTACGCCCGAGATGGAAAGGTCAGCGATGTCGCGGTAGATAGTGCGTTCGGAGACTTCCAGCTCCTCGGCCAGTTCGCGTGCGGTAACGGCACGCCGGGTGTTCAGGCGCAGTACGATGCGGAACAGGCGGTCGGCGCGGCGCATGGACATTCCTTGCTGAGGGGGAAAATCGCAGCATAGCGCAGTCTGCTGACAGCACGCTGTCAGGAAGGGGAAGGCATGATGCATCGGGCGATCCGGGCAAGCTCGCTCCCTCGTCCGGGGGCAAGATGCCCGTCCAGTCAACGACACTCAAGGAGGTCGATCATGCAATCCTCGATCAGCTGGTTTTCGATTCATGCGCAGGATTTCGAGCGCGCGGTATGTTTTTATGAAACGGTCATGGGCTATGCGCTGCAGCGCGAGGAGATCAACGGGCGGCCGATGGCGATTTTTCCTGGCGATCCGGAGGCACCGGGTGGAGCGATATGCGCATCGACGGAGGCCAATCCTCCTGGGCCGATGGGAACCGTGGTTTCGCTGTTCGGCGGTGAGGATTTGAACGTGCCACTGGCTCGGGTGGAGGGCGCAGGGGGGGCGGTTCTGGTGCCCAAGACACTGATTCGTGAGGATATCGGTCATTACGCGCTGTTTCGCGACAGCGAGGGCAATCATGTCGGCCTGTATTCGATGAATTGAGCGGGCCGCAGGCGGGGTGCGAAAGCCCCGCCTTGTACTAACGACATGCCCTCTATCCCTAGCCGCTATTGTTTTGGAGGGCGCTGCCGGGTTTGCAACGGGCCTTTTGGGGGGAGAGCATTGATGAATGATTCACGTACACGCTGCCAGTGGTGTGGCGACGATCCGCTGTACCGCGCATACCACGACGCCGAGTGGGGCGTTCCTGTACAGGATGACCGGATCTTGTTCGAATTCCTGATCCTTGAAGGCGCGCAGGCGGGGCTTTCCTGGATCACCATCCTGCGCAAGCGGGAACACTACCGGCATGCCTTCGACGGCTTCGATATGGAATGCATTGCTCGCTATGGGGCGCAGGATGTGGCGCGGCTGATGGGCGATGCGGGTATCGTGCGCAACCGGCTGAAGATCGAATCCGCCATCGGCAATGCACGCGCCGCGCTGCGACTGTGTGAGTGTCATGGCGGGCTCGGTGCGTATTTGTGGCGTTTCGTGGACGGTGCGCCGATCATCAATCACTGGCGCACCATGGACGAGGTGCCGGCCAGCACCGCTCGTTCGGACGCGATGAGTCGCGAACTCAAGCGCGAGGGATTTCGCTTTGTCGGCTCCACGATCTGCTATGCCTTCATGCAGGCCACGGGGATGGTCAATGACCATACCGTGGATTGTTTCCGGCATGCCGAACTTGCAGGAGAATATTTTCATGAACGCTGAGGAACAACGGGCCCGTCTTGACGCGGACCTGAGCCTGACGCATCCATCCATGCATGCGTTATGGCGACAGGCGTGTGCGGTGGTGGTCGAGGCCGTGCCGCAGGCGCGTGCGCATGTCATGTACGGCGGGCTGTTGTTCGCCGCGCCGGAAGACTTCTGCGGTGTGTTTGCCTACGCCGGCCATGTCTCGGTGGAGTTCGGCCGTGGGGCGGAGCTTGCCGATCCGTTCGGGGTGCTGGAGGGCAAGGGCCGGTTTCGCCGGCATATCAAGCTGCGTGCGATGGAGGACATCGCCACGCGTCATCTGCGCGAATACATCCTTCAGGCACATGTCTTATCAAGTACTTGAAGCCGGATATTTCATGAAGCGCTCTGAGCGTATGCGCATCCCGGCCAAAGGTTTTTTTGTCACAGGTGAAGGGCGGTGGATTGTGATCTAAACTTCATCACGGGTGAATGCGGGGCGATCCGGGTGATTTTTTGCTTGAGATACCGTTGTCATCAAGGCCTGTTTTTTCGATGTGCATTGTTCATGAGCATGGGGCAGGGCATACTTCAGGGTATTTGAACCGCCGGAGTCCGGCGCGTCACGATACAGCCGAGGTAAGAGGGGAATGAGCGCTCAGCAGGATGGAAAGGTCGACAGGATGGGCCCGCAGGGCACGACCTTGTTCAATGCCAGTGAACTGGCCGAGGTCATCGAATCCCCGTCGGCCGATCTTGAAGGGGACATCGGCAAGGCCGCGCTGGTTGGTCTGGCGCCGCCGTTCATGGATCAGCGTTTCGTGCTCAACCGGGGCAAGACGCAGATCGGGCGCCGTGAGGATAACGACATCGTTCTGCCGGATGGCAGCGTGTCCGCGCAGCATGCCTGGATTCTCTACGATAACGGGCGTTATCGGGTGATGAACATGCTCTCCACCAACGGCACGTTTCTCAACGACAACAAGGTTCGCGATGCGCTGCTCAACGAAGGGGATCGTCTGCGTTTTGGCCGCGCGGAATTTGTCTTTCGTGCGGGGATGAACGCGCAGATGGAGCCGGACACCGCGGGCTTTCGCCCGGGCATGCCGCTGATCTGGACGGTGGCGGCCGTGATCGTACTGCTGGCACTGGCCGGAGTCTTGTTATTCTGACGGAAGAGCCCATGGGCACCAAGCTGGGACGCTACATACTTCAGGAAGAAATCGGTCGCGGGGCCATGTCGGTCATTCATCGCGGCCATGATCCGCATATCCGACGCACCTTGGCTATCAAGGTCCTGCGCGAGGAGTTTGCCTCGCGGGAAGAGTACCGGCACCGCTTTCTTTCCGAGGCGCGTGCTGCTGGCACACTGACCCATCCGGGCATCGTCACTCTATTCGATATTGGCGAGAGCGAGGGCGTCCCGTTCATCGCCATGGAACTGCTCGATGGCCTCACCCTGGACGGCTTCGTCGAGCGCGATGGCCCCCTGCCGACGCGGATGGTGCTGCGCATCGTCATGCAACTGGCCGATGCGCTGGATTACGCGCATCGGCGCGGTGTGGTGCATCAGGACATCAAGCCGGAGAACATCGCCGTCATCAGTAATAACGGTGACGTCAAGCTCATGGACTTCGGCATTGCCCGCCTGCGCGACGAAGCCACCGGCAAGGCAAGCGACATCGTTGCCGGAACGCCGCAGTACATGTCGCCGGAACAGATCCGAAACCAACGGGTGGATGGGCGCAGCGACCTGTATTCGCTGGGCGTGCTGCTTTACTGGCTGTTGACGGGCGAGGAGCCTTTTCGCGCCGACAACATCAAGGAACTCTTCCGCAAGATCATCGACGATCCGCTGCCTCCGCTGCGCCCCCATGATGCGGAAATGCCAAACGCGCTGCGCGATGTCGTGCATACGCTCATGTCGCCCGATCCGGGGTCGCGCTACCAGACCGGCGGCGAACTGATCGATGACCTGCGGCGTATCGACGATGAACTCGCGCAGCGCGAGGATACCTGGAGTGGAAAGCGCATCATCCCCATCCGGGTGCGCTGGACAGCCATCATGAGCGTCCTGGTCGCGTTGACCGTCACGCTGGGGCTGACCGTCGTCTACCACAAACAGAATGGCGCCATGACGCGGCTTGCACAGGATTATGGACTGACACTGACCCAGGTCCTGGCCTTCGAAAGCGCGGAGGATCTTCTGCTCAAGGATGGCGTGGCCTTGCGCGCCCTGGTGGAGGATATGGCCAGCAATCGCGATATCGTCTACCTGACCATCAGCGACCGTCAGGGGCAGGTGGTGGCAGGGACTGGGGCGGGTGATGAAGGCACGGTCCTGCCGGAGCTGCCCGCCCGCAGCCTGTTGATCCGGCAGGGCGAACAGAGCATCTACGCAATGGATGGTCCGGATGGGCGGGCGTATTTTCTCTTCGATGCGCCGATTCTCTACCAGCAGCATGCCATCGGACGCCTGCGTGTAGGCCTGTCCACCGAAGCCCTGCGCGCCGCCAACCGCACCACCCTGATGGCGATGATCGCCCTGATGCTGGTCACGCTTGCAACGGTGTTCATCGGCGCTTATGTGCTCGCACGGCGCTTCGTTGCGCCTATCGAAATTCTGCGCGAAGCGCTGAACCAGGTGGCGCGGGGCCGTTACGACAGTCGAATCCGCCTGCGTCGGGATGACGAATTTGAGCGTTTGTACAGCGCCTACAATGCGATGGCCGACTCGCTGGAGGCTCGCAATCAGCTGATGCAAAGCGAACGCGCCGCGCCAGCGGAAGGCAGGCGGGAAAAATCTCCCATGCAGGCGACTTGCATCATGGACCCCACCCCGCGTTCAAAGGCGTGATAGCGCCGCTCTATTTCTCCCATCGGCAGAATTCACTACTCAAGTGCCGGGGCTTGGACTATCTTTGAAACCACGAAACCGCCGTGGCGTGTAGCCCTCGCGTTTTCATACGACGAACTTTCAGGGAGACTCTACTCATGGCCAAGAAAAAATCCCCCCCCGTCGCGAGCATCAATATCGGTATCGCCGACAAGGATCGTGAAGCCATTGCGGGTGGCTTGCATCGCTTGCTTGCTGATTCGTACTCGCTGTTTCTCATGACCCACAATTTTCACTGGAACGTGACCGGGCCGATGTTCAACAGCCTTCATACGATGTTCGAAACCCAGTACACCGAGCTCTTCACCGCGGTGGACGAAATCGCAGAGCGTATCCGCGCCCTGGGTGTCGAAGCGCCGGGTTCGTTCAAGCGTTTTGCCGAACTCGCCTCCTTCGATATTCCCGACGGCACGCTGAGCGCCAGTGAAATGCTGGCGCGTCTGGTGGCAGGCCAGGAAGCGGTCGTGCGCACTGCGCGCGAAGTCTTCCCTCTGGTTGAGGCCGCCAACGACCAGCCGACCGCCGATCTGCTGACCCGGCGCATGGACCTGCACGAGAAGAACGCCTGGATGCTGCGCGCCATGCTCCAAGGCTGATGCCGTTTCATGCGGCGCTTGTCGGGCAAGCCCTGGCCGGGCCGCCCCAAATTCAAGCGCCGCACCCGTCAGAGCTTGGGCATGGATGCCCCAAGGGTGTGAGAACAGGATGCACAATATCCTGTTGTGGCGGAACTGAAAGGGCCTTACATGGCCCTTTCACCCGGTCTCCACAACCCCAGCCATGGCGCCTCCAAGTGAGTTCTGGGAATCCTTCGCCCGGCGCTGAATTTATCCGTAAACCCTCCTTTTGTAACCCCCCCCCTCTTAGCGAGCGGAGGATTCCTGTGCCGGTTCGGTGCCAGGCACCGGATGCGGGGACGAGGGATGCAGACAGCGGGCGTACAGGCCCAGCATATCTTCGGCGCGCGCGGCTTCGCTCCACTGTTCGACATAGCGAAGCGCGCTCTGTGAAAGCGCTTCGCGTAGTGCTTTATCATTGATGACGCGCAGAACCTTGGCGGAAAAATCGTCCACCTCTTCTTCGGCGATCAGGCAGCCCTGCCCATCACGCAAAACATCGCGCGTGCCCATGACGGCCGTGGATACGACCGGCGTGCCCAGCGCCATGGATTCGAGAAGTACCAGACCCTGGGTTTCGGTCCGCGATGCGAACACAAACAGATCGGCACTGCGGTAAGCCTGTTGCAGCTCGCCGTTGCGCGCCATGTAACCGACAAAGCGCAGGGCATTGCCCAAGCCCATTTTCTCGCCCAGCGCCTTCAGGCTGTGCTCTGCCGGTCCTTCGCCGGCCAGAACCAGAACGGCGTCGGGGCGTTGCTTGCGCACCTGCACAAACATACGCAAAAGAAAGGCGATGTTTTTTTCATGCGCGGCGCGGCCGACGAACAGCAACAAGGGTTGATCTTCGCGGATCCCATGCCGCGCCCGGAAATCCCCTTCACCGCCCTGGCGAAAGCCGGTCAGATCGATTCCCGTGGGAATAATGTGCATGGGGGTGGTGACACCATAACCCGCCAGCACATCGCGCATGGGGGTGGAGGGCACGACAAGGGCATCCACACTGTTGCCCTGGCGGGATGAGAAGCGGCGGGCGGCAAAACGCAGACTGGCGCGCGGCAGCCAGCGCACGTAGTTGTACAAGTATTCCTCGAAGAAGGTGTGGTAGCTCTCGATTACCGGCAGATTCAGGCGCCGGGCCAGCGCAAGGCCCGCGTAATGGGCGACAAAGGGGGTATGGATGTGCAGCAGATCATACGTTTCGTCGCGCAGGCGGTCCGCCAGAGCGGTGAGCGCACGGTAATGCATCATGCGATCTTCAGGGTCGACAATCACCTTGCGCGAGGGGATACGCAGAATGTCCCGTTCATCCTCGCAGGGTGTACCGTAATCCGGTGCAATGAGTGTGACCCGATGCCCCTGAGCCAGAAAGGCGTTGCGGAAGGTTTGTATCGATGTCGACACGCCATTGACGCGCGGAAAATAGACATCGGAAAGCATCAGGATGCGCACGGGCGGACTCCAGGGACATAAATGAACCCACGCTAGCGCAATGCTGTGAAGAACTGATGAACGGAGAATGAGGCCGGGCAGCGGATCCGCCCGGCAAGGAGAGGCGACTCAGCCGCCGATCTTGCGGATGCCGTCCGGGCTGCCGATGATCAGCACATCGGCCGGGCGCAGGGCAAAAATGCCGACGGTAACGATGCCGGGCAGGTTGTTGAGCTGCGCTTCGAGCTTGGCCGGTTCCATGATGTCCAGGTTGTGCACATCGAGAATCTGGTTGCCGTTGTCGGTGACGAAGCCCTCGCGGTAGACCGGCTGACCGCCGATCTTCACCAACTCGCGGGCAATCATGCTGCGCGCCATCGGAATGACTTCGATCGGCAGCGGGAAGGTGCCCAGCCGCTCGACCAGCTTGCTTTGATCCACCACACAGATGAACTTCTTTGCCGCCTGAGCAATGATCTTTTCGCGGGTAAGCGCGCCGCCGCCGCCTTTGATGAGCTGCAGATGGCCGTTGGATTCGTCCGCACCGTCGATATAAACCGGAATATCGCCGACTTCATTGAGTTCGAACACCGGAATGCCGTGTTCCTTCAGGCGACGGCTGCTGGCTTCGGAGCTGGAAACGGTGCCTTCGATACGCCCCTTGATGCCGGCCAGGGCATCGATGAAGAAGTTGACCGTGGAGCCGGTGCCCACGCCGACAATGGCGCCGGGCTGGACATATTCGAGTGCGGCTTCGGCCGCCAGGCGCTTTTGCGCATCCTGGGACATGCGTTTTCTCCGTCGCTTGGGTGTAATCTGGCATGATAAGCGCCAGTCAAGGTTCCTTTCAATTCCCGCCAGTGACCGTTTTTCATGCCGACCCGCTATCTTGAACGCATCCTCACCGCCCGCGTCTATGACGTGGCCATCGAAAGCCCGCTGGATGACGCGCCCCTGTTGTCGGCACGTATCGGCAACCGCGTGCTGCTCAAGCGCGAGGATCTGCAGCCGGTGTTCTCGTTCAAGCTGCGAGGTGCCTACAACCGGATTCACCGCCTGTGGCGCGAAGGGGGGATTGGCGGTGGGGTGATTGCGGCCTCGGCGGGAAACCACGCCCAGGGGGTGGCGCTGGCCGCCCAGCGTCTGGGGCTGCGTGCCGTGATCGTCATGCCCAGTACAACGCCGGACATCAAGATTGACGCCGTGCGACGGCGTGGGGGTGAAGTCGTGCTGTTCGGCGACACCTACGACGAAGCCTATGCGCAGGCGGTCGAACTTGCCCGGGCCGAACATCTGACCTTCATCCATCCCTTCGACGACCCGGACGTGATCGCAGGGCAGGGCACCATCGGCATGGAAATCCTGCGTCAACACCCGGACCCGGTTCACGCGGTATTCGTGCCGGTGGGTGGCGGTGGACTGATCGCTGGCATTGCGGCCTACATCAAAGCCCTGCGCCCGGAAATCCGCGTGATTGGCGTGGAGCCCGAAGACGCCGCCTGCCTGTACGAGGCCCTGCGTGCCGAGGCGCGGGTCGTGCTGGATCAGGTCGGCCTGTTTGCCGACGGCGTGGCGGTGCGCCAGGTGGGCGAGGAAACCTTCCGTCTCGCGCGGCTGCATGTGGACGAGGTCATCCGGGTGGACACCGATGCCATGTGCGCGGCTATCAAGGACATCTTCGACGACACGCGCTCCATCGTTGAACCCTCCGGCGCGCTGGCCGTGGCCGGGCTCAAGACCTACCTCAAGCGCGAGCGCCTGAGCGATGCAACCGTCATCGCCGTCAATAGCGGCGCCAATATCAATTTCGACCGTCTGCGCCACGTCGCAGAACGTGCGGAACTGGGCGAGGCACGCGAGGCACTCTACGCGGTGACCATTCCCGAGCGGCCGGGCAGCTTCCTGCATTTTTGCGAAACGCTCGGACGCCGGCAGATTACCGAGTTCAATTACCGCTACGCGGATGATGAACGCGCACATATTTTCGTTGGCGTGCAACTCTCCAGCGGTCGCGAGGAGCGAGACGCCCTTAAGGACGCCCTGCGCCATCAGGGCTACCCGGTGATCGACCTGACCGATAACGAAATGGCCAAGCTGCATGTGCGGCACATGGTTGGCGGTCATGGCAGCGTGGTGGAAAATGAAATCCTCTACCGCTTCGAGTTCCCCGAGCGTCCCGGAGCGCTGCTGCGTTTCCTGACGCGCATGGGCCAGCGCTGGAATATCAGCCTGTTCCATTACCGCAACCACGGTGCGGACTATGGCCGCGTACTGGTCGGCATTCAGGTGCCTCAGCTGCAGAAGGCCGATTTCGAGCATTTCCTGGGCGAGATCGGTTATCCCTACTGGGATGAGACGGAAAACCCGGCCTACGCACTGTTCCTCGCCTGAGCCTGGCGCGGGTTATCCACGAAAACTGTGGGCGAGCCTGTGGATAACTTGCTTGAAACCGGCGCCATCCTTGAGTCGTCAAGGACTTGCGCAGGCTGCGCGAAAGATGCGCAAAACCAAGTCCGCATCGAATTTGTTGACGTAACATATTGATTGTTTTTGGACAACGTCATCGCGCGCACGAAAAGAAAGCCCATGTGCACAAGAAAAGAATTCTCCACATTCCACGTGGACGACTCTGTGGATAAGTTGCGGGAAAACCCGACTTGTCACGAACGGTCAGTCAGTTAGCGAGCTGGTGGATTTTTGACCAGGTCGCAGGCCGGGCCAAAGCAGGGGGGCTGTTTGCAAACAGTACGCGTGTCACGGCTGTCGTGGCAGGTCATCCCGGTTTCCCCAGTCCGACCAGGCGCCTGGATAACCGTAAACATGCGTAAAGCCGAGTGCGCGCAGCATGAGCACGCTGACACAGGAGCGGCGGTGGGTCTGGCAGTAAGCGATGACTTCCTTGTCGGGAGTGACGCCCAGTAAGGCCAGTTCCTGGCGCAGGGTGTCCAGGGGACGGAAGCGGGGAACCGGACCGCCCTGAAGGGCGCGGCTCCATTCGTAGTTGACCGCGCCGGGGATGTGCCCGCCATGACGGGAGCGGCGATCTTCACCGCTGTATTCCTCGGGGCTGCGTGCGTCGAGCAGGACTCTATCCGGGCGGCCCAGATAAGAGCGAATGGCCTGAGCCTCACGTACCCCGCGCCCCAGGTAGCTCAGGGCGGGGCCGTGGGCCGGTGTGGGCGCGTGAGATAGGGTTTCAACGGCGCCACCGGCTTCGATCCAGCTTTGCCAGCCGCCGTCGAGCAGGGCGGTCGTGGATACGCCGTAGGCGCCGAGCGTCCACAGCAGGCGGCAGGCTTTGAGGCCGCCGCAATCGTCATAGGCCAGCACCCGAGCGTGAGCATCAATGCCCAGTTCGCGCATCCGTGCGGCGAAGCGGACCGGGTCGGGAAGCAGTCCGGCGACCGGGGGGCGCTCCGCAACGATGTCGGAAAAATCCAGCTGCCGTGCGCCGGGGATGTGGCCGGCCTGGTAGTCGGCCGCCTCGCGCATATCGATCAGAACCCACCCCAGGCGGGCGGCAGGCTGAAGGAGTACGGCGGCTTGAACGAGCGGAGCGAGGGTATTCACGACAGGGTACGGGTTCGGTCCGTTGAATGCTATCGGTTACTATACCCGTCAGTGAAGATGGGGAGGAAGCGTTGACTATGTTGCGGATTGCGATCGTGGGTGCGGGTGGACGCATGGGGCGGGCCTTGGTCGAGGCGTGCAGCGAGGCTGCGGGGGAGGAAACTTCACGCATGGCGCTGACTGTGGCCATCGTACGGCAGGGCAGTGAGCTCGTGGGTCAGGATGTCGGCGTGGTGGCGGGGCTGCCAGCCAATGGCGTGCGCATCGGCGATTCGCTGGACGCTGCCCTGGCGGATTTCGATGTATTGATCGACTTCACCCGCCCTGAAGTGACGCTGGGGCATCTGGAACTGTGCCGCACACAGGGCAAGCGCATGGTCATTGGCACCACGGGCTTTTCCGCCGAGGAACGCCAGCGACTTGAAGCTGCCGCGAGCGAAATCCCCTTGGTGTTCGCCCCGAACATGAGCGTGGGCGTGAACCTGTGTCTGAAGCTGCTGGATACAGCGGCGCGTGTTCTGGGCGATGAGTTCGATGTCGAGATCATCGAGGCACATCACCGGCACAAGGTCGATTCCCCCTCCGGCACCGCGCTGCGCATGGGTGAGGTGGTGGCCCAGGCCTTGGGACGCGATCTGGCCCGCTGCGCCGTCTATGGGCGTGAAGGCATCACTGGCGAGCGCGATGCCCAGACCATCGGTTTTGCCACCGTACGCGGCGGCGATGTGGTGGGCGATCACACCGTGCTGTTCGCCGGCATGGGCGAGCGTATCGAGATCACCCACAAAGCCTCCAGCCGACTGACCTTCGCGCGCGGTGCGGTACGTGCCGCACGCTGGCTGGGCGACCGTGCGCCGGGGCTGTATGACATGCAGGATGTGCTGGGGCTGCGGTAGGCGGGGGACAAAACGAAGGTTTGTTGGACGAAAATGTGCGAGAGAAGCCCCCCTTGGGACCGCCATGGACGGGGTTGTGGAGACCGGGTGAAAGGGCCATGGAGGGCCCTTTCAGTCCCGCCGCGACAGGACGTCGCGCGTCCTGTTCTCGCACCCTTGGGGCATCCATGCCCCAAGCCCTGACGGGTGCGGCGCTCGAATTTGGGACGGCCCGGTCGGAGCGGCCCCGGCCATGGCTTGCCCGAAGGGCGCCTCCGTGGGGGTGCCTTTTCTTTGGTACCTTTCTTTGGGCAAGCAAAGAAAGGTACTCGCCCGCACGCGATTCAAGCCGTTCGAAGTGCGTCGCTTGAGGCGGGCGAAACAGCGCGCAAGCCTGTCCTGAGCGGTTTTTGAAAACATATCCTTGATTTTTCAGCCTGTCAGCTCGCGAAAGATCAAGTCGTTCAACAACCGGTTAAAGCCGCTTTCAGGAACCGTTGGAGCCCTTTTTCGCCCGCCTTGAGGCTTAGCCTTTCAAACAGGCGCCAACGCAAGCGGGCGAGTCACTTTTCTTGCTTGTGCAAGAAAAGTAACCCAAAGAACACACCCCCACGGGAC
>JAQVHL010000008.1:61651-77227 GCA_028696185.1 Halothiobacillaceae bacterium | reverse complement strand
CCGGGTAAATGGGCCAGGGATGGCCCATTTAGTCCCAGCGCGACAGGAAGTCGCGTTGGGACGGCCCGGCTGGAGCAGGTCAGGCCAGGGCTTGCCCGAAGGGCGGTCCCGTGGGGGTGTGTTCTTTGGGTTACTTTTCTTGCACAAGCAAGAAAAGTGACTCGCCCGCTTGCACTGGCGCCTGTTTGAAAGGCCAAGCCTCATGGCGGGCGAAAAAAGGCTCCAACGGTTCTTGAAGGCGGCTTTAACCGGCGCCTGAACGACTTGATCTTTCGCAAGCGGACGGGCTTGCACGCTGTTTCGCCCGCCTTAAGCGGCGCACTTCGAACAGCCCGCATCGCGCGCGGGCTCTGTATTGTTCGCAACAGCTTCTTTTTGCAAACACCCGCTAAGACAGCATCGTCTCCTAGCCGCAGATTCAGCCGCAAAACCGGTCTGTCAGGCCCGGTGTGCCGGATGAAGGATGACGAAGGCTTTGCCGTACCCCGCCCTCATCAGCGGATATTCAAACGCTGAACCAGCACCAGCTCGCAGGCGCCATTGCCGGTGTCCTCGCGCGATAAGGAGCTTTTCCAGCGCCAGCCGTCGTCATGGCGTGCCTCGACCAGCTGGCCGCTGAATTCGACAAGCTGCCCCGGACGTATGGCCTTGAGCTGGCGGGCGATGGTCTCATCGGCTGGAATCATGTGGTGATTGCTGCTGGAACGGATGATCTCATCGTGCGGTATGGGCGGCTCACCCTGATAACGCCAGTAGTAAAAACGGTTCCCCTGGCTGATGTCGAGACGATCCAGTACCTGTCGATCAGACATGCGCCCCCAACCCAGCGCCAGATCCACCGGGGAAAGCTCGGCCTCCCGCCCAAGCGTGTAATGCTGCGTGGAGAGCACGCGGGCTTCCAGATGGTAGTCAGCCAGCGGAACCAGCCGGTATCCCTTGAACCGCTGCTCGGTAGAGGCGGTTTTTTCCTGCTGAGGCCGGCCGGGGGCGAGCGCGCCCGGCCCGGTATCGACCGGACGCCCCTTGAAGGCGCTCCAGGCGCCATAGCCCACAAGGGCGATGAAGAGGTAATTTCGCGCACGCATGGTCTGCGATGCTATCCCTTCTTACCGCCCAAAAAAACAACCCCCGCACAAGGCGGGGGGAGAAGCCAGCTGTCGATGAGCCGACGTCAGTTGGCGTACAGGCGCCCTTCAACCTGACGCGAAAGCGGCGAATGCACCTCGAACTCATCCACCAGGGCATCGAGCATGATGACGCCGGTATCGCGGCAGTAACCGCCCGCACGCTTGCACGCCGTGCCGATGGCGCTGTAGAAATCCCCGCCGCCCGCAACGAAGTTGTTGGTGGCCAGACGATAGCGGGCCTGCGGATCCACCGGCTTGCCGGCCACACTCAAGGCGTTGACCAGACCGCCGGCCTGCAGCGCGTTCGGGCAGGCGCGCGGGGGAAGCTGTTTGGCCTGGATGTCGGCCAGGGTGCCACCGCAATAACCGACCTGCATGCCGGCAATCTGCGGGAAAGCGCCCGACGAGGCGGTGGTGTTCTTCACCGGGTCATAGGCCCAGGACAGGCCATTGTCCAGCGACTGGATCAGCTCGCTGCCGGTAACTTCGACCACGGCAATGGTGTTGCCGAACGGCAGCACGGACAGCGCGTCGCCAAACGTCACCACACCGGGGTTGATACTGGCGCGCAGGCCGCCACCATTGGTCAGCGCCGCCACGGCGCCATCGCTTTGGCGGGTGCTGGCGAGCATCACGTCGGCCACGAGGTTGCCCAGTTCGGTCTCCTTGCCGCGCACCGAATCACGGTTGCCATCGAAGAACATCGCCGCACTGCCGATCTCGACCTTGGACAGCGCATCGACCGGCTTCTTCCATTCGGCGACGCGGGCCTTGAGGGTCGCGTTCTCCGCTACGGTCTCATCGATGAAGACCGGCGCCTGATTCCAGGATTTGACCCGGCCGTGCTCGTCGAAATTTACATCAAGCCGGCCCAGCCAGCGCCCCCACTCATAGCTGCTGACGATCAGCGTGGTATCGCCGGATTTGTCCACGGTCACGGTCGGGTAGCTGCCGACGATGCGATTGGCCATGAACTTCAGGCGCGGATCGGCTGCAAAGGCCGCCTTGTCGCCCAACAGGGCATGATCGTGGCCGGAAACGATGACATCGACGCCGGCGAGCTTCTTGGCATTGTCCACGTCGATCTTGTAACCGTAGTGGGACAGCAGGACGATCTTGTTCACCCCACTGGCTTTGAGGCTATCCGCCTCGGCCTGCACGCTGGCGACATAATCGAGGATTTTCACGTTCGGGCCGGGGCTGGCAATGGTACTGATCGTATCGGTGACCACCCCCAGTACGCCGATCTTTTCTCCTTCACGCTCGACAACCAGGCTCTTTTTGAGCAGGCCGTTCAGGGCCGGCTCCTTGCTCACATCGAGGTTGGTGACCACCAGCGGGAATTTCGGCTTTTCGGTCGTATAACTGACCCCGTTGATGCTGACCGGCTCGCCGCGCAACGCGCGGCCCAGTTCCACCGGCCCCAGGTCGAATTCATGGTTGCCCAGCGTGGCCACATCGTATCCCAGGGCATTGAGCCCCATGATGTCAGCCGATCCCTTCCAGGCGTTATAGAACAGGGATCCCTGCATGAAATCGCCAGCATCGACAGTCAGCACGCGCCCGGCCCCTACCTGAGCCTTGACCGACTCAATGGCCGTCAGGCGTCGCGCAACCCCGCCCTGCACGGGTTCACCGGACGGCTGGAAGCTTTCCAGATGACTGTGTGTGTCATTGGTATGCAGCAGGGTCAGATTCAGGGGTTTGGTGACAGGGGTGCTGTCGCTGTCGTTACACCCATGCAGCAGCAGGGCGGCAGCCGGCAGCAGGGCCAGCCACAGGGCAGATTTACGCATGACTCATCCTCGGGTGCGTGTCGGATCGGCAAAAATGACATGTGTCCATGGCAGAGACTTGACGTTTCGTTGAACGAACGATGAATGACGCGTCGCTGGATGAGGGATTTCCCTATCCCCCCCCTGCTCAGAGGGTGTTTACAAAAAGAAGGTGTTGCGAACAATTCAGCGCCGGACGAAGGATTCCCAGATCCCCCTGGAAGCGCCATGAACGGGGTTGTGGTGACCGGGCCCAATCAGAGCGCCCCCCGGCCATGGCTTGCCCGCCTGCGCCAGTGCAGGCGGTGGATAGACCGTCATACGCCTGTCATATTACTATTGCTAAATATAACCAACGGCGCATTTTTCACGTCCTCGCATGCAGCGCGCCTGTCATATCCAGGCATTAGGCTGCTACGTATTTACCACGGAGTACGCCCATGTCCATACGCTACAACGTTCTGTTCCTCTGCACGGCCAATTCCGCACGCAGCATCATGGCCGAATCCCTGCTTCGCCACTACGGTCAGGATCGCTTCACTGCGTTCAGCGCAGGCAGCCACCCACGTGGCGAGGTGCATCCGGCCGCCCTGGAGCTGCTGACCCGCATGGGCCTGCCCACCGAAGGGCTGCGCTCCAAAAACTGGGACGAATTCGCCCGTCCCGAAGCGCCGCACATGGATTTCGTCTTCACGGTCTGCGATGACGTGGCAGGCGAAGTCTGCCCCGTCTGGCCGGGACAGCCCATGACGGCGCACTGGGGCGTGGCCGATCCAGCGCGCGTCGAAGGTGACGAGATGACACGCATGGCCGCCTTCCGCGCTGCATTCAATGTGCTGGAGCGTCGTATCCAGCTTTTCACTTCATTGCGCATCGAACTGCTCGACCGCTTCCGCCTGCAGGGCGAAGTGGATCGCATCGGGCGCGTCCACCACGATTGAGGCCCCGCCATGTCCCGCAAAACCCGCCTTGCCATCAACGGTTTCGGCCGCATGGGCCGTCTTGGCCTGCGCGCTGCCTGGAACCACCCCGAGCTGGAATTCGTGCATATCAACGAGATCGCCGCCGATGCGCACGGCATGGCGCATCTGCTGAAGTTCGATTCCGTGCATGGACGCTGGGATCGCGAGGTGAGCGCCACTGACGAGGCCATCGTCATCGACGGGAAGCCGGTGCGTTTCACGTCCATCGCCAATCCAGCCGACATTGACTGGGCGGCAGCGGACGTGGACATTGTCATCGAAGCGACCGGGCGTTTTCGCACCGTGGAAAAGCTGGAGCCTCACTTTCAGCGCGGCGCCCGGCGCGTGGTCGTGGCCGCACCGGTCAAGCATCCGGACGTGCTGAACGTGGTCATGGGCGTAAACGACGCACTTTACGACCCGGCACGTCATCGCATCGTCACCGCTGCCTCCTGCACGACCAACTGTCTCGCACCGGTCGTGAAGGTGATGCACGAGGGCATCGGCATCGAACGCGGGACCATGACCACCCTGCACGATCTGACCAACACCCAGGTCGTGGTGGACAAGGGCGACAAGGACTGGCGTCGGGCGCGCGCGGC
Source organism: Halothiobacillaceae bacterium (assembly GCA_028696185.1). Lineage (GTDB taxonomy): Bacteria > Pseudomonadota > Gammaproteobacteria > Halothiobacillales > Halothiobacillaceae > JAQVHL01. The sequence goes on along the minus strand of JAQVHL010000008.1, from coordinate 72,761 downwards.
GAGTCTGTCGCTCTCACCGACCACCACCGGCTCGGCCAAGGCCATCGGCGATATTTTCCCCGAGCTCAATGGCCGGCTGAACGGTCTGGCGGTGCGCGTCCCCCTGCTGAATGCCTCACTGACCGATTTCGTGTTCGTTCCCTCGCGTCCCACCACGGTGGAGGAAGTCAATGGCCTGCTGCGCGCGGCGGCGGAAGGCCCGCTGGCCGGCATTCTCGGTTACGAAACCCTGCCGCTGGTGTCCACGGATTACGTCAACGATCCGCGTTCTTCCATCGTCGATGCGCTGTCCACCCTGGTCATCGATGACGAGATGGTGAAGATTCTCGCCTGGTATGACAATGAATGGGGCTATGCGAACCGCATGATGGAATTGGCGGCTAAACTTGGAGCCATGGGTGTTTGAGAGGACTCCCGTTTCCCCCCTCGCGCCCCCGGGAGGTTTCGATGCCGATCGTTCTGCGCTATCCCGTTGCCGGACGACACGCTGACGGTGTTTCCTGCAAACCGGTTTCAGGATCCCTATGAACACTGCACTGCGCCACTACCTGCTGATCACGGGCAATTACTGGGCCTTCACCCTCACGGATGGGGCAATCCGCATGCTGGTGGTGCTGCACTTCCATCAGCTCGGTTATTCGCCGCTGGATATCGCCCTGCTGTTCCTGTTCTATGAGTTCTTCGGCATCGTCACCAATCTGGTGGGCGGGTGGCTCGGGGCGCGCATGGGCCTCAATCTGACCATGCAGATCGGCACCGCCCTGCAGGTAGGGGCGCTGCTCATGCTCACGGTGCCGGAAAGCCTGTTGAGCGTGCCTTATGTCATGGCCGCGCAGGCGCTCTCCGGCATCGCCAAGGACCTGAACAAGATGAGCGCCAAGGCGGGCGTCAAGCTCGTGGCGGGCGCAAGCGATGAAAAGCTGTTCCGCTGGGTGGCCTGGATTACCGGCTCGAAAAACGCGCTCAAGGGCGTGGGCTTCTTTCTCGGCGGGCTGCTGCTCGCCCTGCTCGGTTTTGCCGGGGCCTTGTACGCGTTGGCCGGCCTGCTGTTCCTGAGCCTGTTGATGACCCTCACCCTGCCGCGCGGCCTGGGTGCGCTGCGCGAAAAACCGGGCTTTTCCGCCATTTTTGCCCGCGATCCGGCCATCAACCTGCTGTCCGGGGCGCGGTTCTTCCTCTTCGGCGCGCGGGATGTATGGTTCGTCGTCGCCCTGCCGGTGTTCCTGTCTGGCCCGCTCGGGCTGAGCTTCGAGGCGGTGGGTGCGTTTCTGGCTCTGTGGGTGATCGGCTATGGCATCGTGCAGGCGGCGGCGCCGCGCGTGTTGCGCGCCCGTGAGCGCAATCCCGGTGCGGGTACGGTCACGTTGTGGACCTTCGCGCTGACCGCGATTCCCGCCTGCATCGCCCTCGCCCTGGTGGCCGGCTGGCCGCCCTTGTGGACGCTGATCGTCGGACTGACGCTGTTCGGAGTGCTGTTTGCCATCAACTCCTCACTGCATTCCTATCTGATCCTGCGCTACTCGGATTTCGACAAGGCAGCGCTGAACGTCGGCTTTTACTACGCCGCCAATGCCGGAGGGCGACTGGCGGGTACCGTGCTGTCGGGTTGGGCCTATCAGGTTTATGGGCTGGAAGGCTGCCTGCTGATCTCCAGTGCCCTGCTTTTGGGCGCCGCATTGATTGCCGCCGTGCTGGCACAGCGCGAGCATAAAGCGCAAGGCTGATTGCCTGCCTTGCACGCCGCTCCCGATGCGGGTATATCATCAAGCACCATGATTTCGTTTTTTCGGGTGCTGGCGTGAGGCTTTTTTCGGGCGTTTTACTGGCGCTGCTGCTGGCCGCCTGTGGCATGGATAGTCATGCGCCATTGCGTGTAGGCTACAACCCGTGGCCGGGTTATGCCCCGATGACGCTGGCCCGTGACCTGGGCTATTTCGATGAGCGCGAAATCCAGATCGTCGAACTCTCCTCCACCAGCCAGGCCATGCGCCTGTTCCGTGAGGGCATGCTCGAAGCCATCGGCGTAACGCTCGACGAAGCCATCAACATGCGCGCCCAGGGCATGAACATCGTCATCGTGCTGGCCTTCAACTATTCCGACGGCGCAGATGCCTTGCTCGCCCGCCCCGGCATCGATCAAGTGGAAAAGCTCAAGGGCGCGCGCATTGCCGTGGAAAACGAAGCGGTGGGGGCGTATCTGCTGGCCCGGTTCCTGGAAAACTCCCCGCTCAAGCTGACCGACATGGTGCTGGTGCCCAGTCGGCTCGACAGTCATCTGGACATCTACCGCCGCGGGGAGGTAGACGCCATCATTACCTTTGAACCGGCCCTGGGGCAAATCGAAAAAGCCGGAGCACGGCGGCTGTTCGACAGCCGGAACATCGCCGGAGAAATTGTCGATGTCCTGGCGGTTCGCCGCGACGCACTGCGCCAGCATGGACTGGCCCTGCGTCATCTCACGGAAGGTCACTTCCGTGCCCTGCAGTACATTCAGACCCATCGTGATGAAGCCTACCCACGCCTTGCCGCGCTGATTGCCACCCCGGTCGAGGACGTACCCGCAGCCTACGCCGGCCTCCTTCTGCTGGGGCTCAACGAAAACCGTCACTTGCTGGCCGGCTCCGAACCTCGCTTGTGCCGCACCGCCCAGCAGTTTGCGCGCATCATGCTGGAACAGCGCCTTATCGAACGCGATCCAGGGCTGAACACCCTATGCACGGCGGCTTACCTGCCCGCCCAGGTCGACAAGGGAGTGCGACCATGAAACTGACCCTCAAATGGCTGCTCGCACTGTGGTTTGCGGCCATGCTGTCCTTGACCGGGTCGTTGATGGCGGTTGGCCATTACCAGGAAACGCGCCATGCACTCGAAGCAGACGAAGAAGAACGCCTGCGTCTGGAAAGCAACGTCCTGCTGATCTCTCTGGAGGCCCTGCTTGGCAAGGGCTTTGTCATCGAGGCGCGTGACGAACTGGGACTGATGTCCGCCCGGTCGGGCATGCGTTATGTCGTGGTGCTCGATTCCAACGGACGGGTACTGCTGTCCAGCCGACGCGCCTGGCAGGACCGTCCGGCAAGCGAGATTCCCGAACTCACCCCTCACCTGGAAGCGGAGAACTTCCAGCGCGCCGGACAAGGGCTGACGCAGGTGGGTACAGGCGCATTCGTTGGCGATTTCCAGTTGGCCCTGGCCCCCGAACCCGGCAGCATCCGTCCCCGCTGGGGCCGTCTGTTGTTCCACAGTGAAAGTGCAGGATGGGGACGCCGGATTGCAGAACATCTGGCCGGCAGCCTGCCCCTGCAATTCGCCTCCCTGCTGGTCGGAACCGGCATACTGCTATTCGGCCTGGGGCGCTGGTTTTTCCGTCCGCTGGGGCAGCTATCCGAACGTGCCGCGCATCTGCTGGATGGCGACAGCACGGCGCTGGACAGCCTGCCGCCGGCCTCCTCACGCGAACTGCACGCCTTGCAGTCCAGCCTGCGCGAGCTGGCCTGGCGTCTGGAACGCCGTGATCGCTTCCTGCTGGCTCTGGGCGATCTGGGGCGCATCGATCCGGGGCTGATCCGCCCGGAGTTCTACCACAAACTGCTGCGCGACATCGCCGAACCGCAGGCCATAGGTCGCCTGCTGCTGTTCCAGCGCGATAGCTTCGATCGCTTCTGCCCCCTGGCCCGCTGGCCCGACACCCACCCAGCCGGTTCGGTGCAGGTGCAAGCTCTCTCCACCCCCCTGCGTGCCCGGCTGGAGAAACGCGAAGTCATCGTGCTTTCGTCCGCCGAGCGGGGCGACGCGGTCTGGCTGCCGCTGGAGATGACAGACTACCCGATCGTCATTGCCGCGATTGCTCCGGCCGAACGCCTGGAAGGGTTGCTCATCGCCTGTTCGGGTGGCAGCGGAACCCAGGCCGGCTGGAGCCGCATGGAACAGGAGGCCGTGCAGGCCCTGGCCAACGGTATTGGCGGCTTGTGGGGCATGCAGGGGTTCATTGCTTTCCGCGAGGCGGCCAACGAGCAATTGTCGAGCATTCTCGACGCCCTGAACGAGGGCATCGTCGGCCTGCAGGCCGACGGGCGCATCGCCTTCATCAATCGCGCAGCGGCCGAACTGCTGGGACTGGCCTCACCTGAAGTGGCGCTCAACAAGCACTTCGCCGCCCTGGTGTCACTGATTGAGGAAGACTCACACTGGCTGGCCCATGCGCCAACACCCGCCGCAAGCAACGCACCCGAGGAACGGCGCTCTACCCTGGCACGCCTGGACGGCGCGCGTTTCCCGGCACGCTTACGCCGCCTGCCCATGGCCGGCGCCATCCAGGTCCTGAGCTTCAGTGACATCAGTCAGTCACAGGTCGTGGAACAGGAACGTCTGCTGGCAGACATCGTGTTCAGTCATGTGCGCGAGGGCGTGCTGATCACCGACGCGCAGGGGCACATCCTGCGCGCCAACCCCACGCTGTGCCGCCTGATGGGTTACGAGGCCAACGAGATCTATGGCCGCACCCCGGCACTGTTCCGCTCCGGACGCCAGGACGTAAGCTTCTACCGGGTACTGTGGGACATCCTGCTTCAGGACGGGCACTGGGAAGGCGAAATCTGGAACCGTACCCGCGACGGCCGCCTGATTCCGTTCTGGGAAAACATCCAGGCGGTGCGCGATGCCAGCGGCGAGATAGCCTTTTTCGTCGCCCTGCTCACCGACATCAGCGCCATCAAGGAAAACGCCCGCGAGCTGGAACGCCTGGCCTATCACGACGCCCTCACCGGCCTGCCCAACCGCGAGCTCCTGCATGACCGTGTGGGCGGCGCCCTGAGCCAGAGCCGGCGCCACGGCACCTATGGAGCGCTGCTGTTCATTGACCTGGATCACTTCAAGCACATCAACGACACGCACGGCCATGACATCGGCGATGCCTTTCTTGTCGCAGTTGCGCAGGAATTCACCCATCTGGTGCGCGAAGAAGACACCGTCGCCCGCCTGGGCGGCGATGAATTTGCCGTGCTGGTCGCCGGGCTGGATACGGTACTTGAACACGCAGCCGACGAGGCACGGCGCGTCGCGCGCAAGATGGTGGAGCGCATGAAATCCCCCCTGGAGGTTCAGGGACTGGAGCTTTCCGCCGGTTGCAGTGTGGGCATCGCCCTGTTCGGCCCATCCGGCGAGGAAGACTTCGATGCCCTGCTCAAGCAGGCCGATACCGCGATGTACCAGGTCAAGGCCGCCGGGCGTGGCGGTATTGCCTTCTTCGGCCCCGAACTGCATGCACAGGTCAACACCCGCGAGCGCCAGGAAAAGCTTCTGGAACTGGCCATCGCCCAAGGCGCGTTCGAACTGGCCTTCCAGCCGCAAATCCAGCTTGGCAACGGCGAAGCACGCCTGATCGAATGCTTCGTCCGCTGGCAGCATCCGTCCGATGGACTCCTGCAAGCCGAAGGTTTCATCGAGCTGGCGGAAAACATCGGCCTGGTGCCATCCATCGACACCTGGATGCTGGAAGCCGTGCTCGAACACATGCAGCTCGTGCATGACCGGCACAGCCTGCTGCTCTCGCTGAACCTCTCCGACCTGACCCTGCGCGATCCAAGCCTGCTGTCCCGCCTCACGGAGCTGTTCGAACGGCGGGGCTGGGGCGAGATGCATCTGGACGGTCTGGTCATCGAACACTCTGCCGAACTGGCCGTCAGCGAATACGCCCGCCCCGTGCTCGATGCCCTGCAACAAGCCGGGGCTTTGCTGACGGTGGATGACTTCGGTCGCGGCGAAGTCAGTGTCGCCCAGCTGGCCGCCGCGCCCATCCGGCGCGTCAAGATCGACGACCGGCGCTTCGCCGCCCTGCCGGATGGACGGCGCGCCGAACTCGCGGCCCTGGCCCTGGCCCAGACGCTGGGCTACGACGTCACGCTCTCGCGCATCGAGGACGCCGAGCGCCTCGCCTTCGCCCGTAGCCACGGCGTGCGTGCCGCACAGGGCAATGCGCTGTGCCCGGTGCTCGACGAGGCGGGCCTCGCCGAATGGCTGAGCTCGCTTCCCGCTGTCGAGGACTAACAAAACACAAGGTTTCCGGCCGCGTCCTGCGGTGTATGATGCCGCATCACTTCCTTTTCAGCCGAACACGCGCACAATCGAACATGAGCCAACCGATCTGTCATTCCAGCTTCCGCTTCATCCGCCAGCAGACCATCGAATCGCTCAATGCCACCCTGGAGGAATACGTCCACACCGCCACCGGCGCACGGCACTTTCACATCCGCGCCGATGATGACAACAACGTATTCCTCGTGGGCCTGCGTACCGTGCCGACCGACTCCACCGGCGTGGCGCACATCCTCGAACACACCGTGCTGTGCGGTTCCGAACGCTTTCCCGTACGCGACCCGTTCTTCATGATGACCCGGCGTTCGCTCAATACCTTCATGAACGCCTTCACCTCCAGCGACTGGACGGCCTACCCCTTCGCCAGCCAGAACCGCAAGGATTTCTACAACCTGATGGACGTCTACCTCGACGCGGTGTTCTTTGCCCGCATCGACGAGATGGACTTCATGCAGGAAGGTCACCGGGTCGAATTCGAAACCCCGGACGACCCCAGCACTCCGCTCACCTTCAAGGGCGTGGTCTACAACGAGATGAAAGGCGCGATGAGCGCGCCCACCTCCGTCCTCTGGCAGGCCCTGACCCGGCACCTGTATCCGACCACCACCTACCACCACAACAGCGGCGGCGAGCCGGAGGCGATTCCCGACCTGAGCTATGAGGCCCTGGTCGCCTTCTATCGCCGCCACTATCACCCCTCCAACGCCGTATTCATGACCTACGGCAACATCGCTCCCGAAGAAATGCAGGCGATGTTTCACGACAAGGCGCTGGCGCGCTTTTCCGCCATCGACCCCGGCACGGCCGTGCCGCGCGAGCAGCGCTACAGCGCACCGCGCGCCGTCGAGGAAACCTACGCCCTGGATGAAGAAAACCTCGACGGCAAGAGCCATGTGGTCGTCGGCTGGCTCCTGGGCGAAAACACCGATCTTGAGGGGCTGCTGAACGCGCAGCTTCTGACCGGCGTACTGCTGGAAAACAGCGCCTCCCCCCTGATGCAAGCCCTGGAAACCACCGATCTGGGCTCGGCACCCTCGCCGCTGTGCGGGCTGGAGGACTCACAGCGCGAGCTCCTGTTCGTCGCCGGTGTCGAAGGCTCCGACCCCGACAAGGCCGAAGCAGTCGAAAATCTCATACTCGACGTGCTGCGCAAGGTCGCCGAAGAAGGCGTACCCCAGGCGATGGTCGAATCCGTACTGCACCAGATCGAGCTCTCCCAGCGCGAAATCACCGGCGATAGCTACCCTTACGGCCTGCAACTGATCCTGCATGCCCTGCCGGCGGCCATCCACGACGGCGACCCCATCGCCCTGCTGGACCTGGAGCCAGCGCTGGCACAGCTGCGCGAGCGGATTGCCGACCCCAGCTTCATCCCGGCGCTGGCACGCGAGCTCCTGCTGGACAACCCACATCGCGTACGCCTGACCCTGCGCCCCGACGCCAACGAGAGCGAACGCAAGCGCGTGGCCGAACGCACCCGCCTGGATACGCTGCGCGCGGCCATGAGCGAAGCCGACTGCCAGCGTGTCGTCGAGCAGGCCACCCAGCTTGCCGAACGCCAGATACGCAAGGACGACCCCGAAATCCTGCCGAAAGTCACACTCAGCGACATCCCCGCGCAGCGCCCCATCCCCACCCCCGCACGCGAAGATCAGGCCCCCGTGCCCACCACCTGGTTCGACCGCAGCACCAACGGCCTGGTCTACGAACAGATCATCCTCGACCTGCCCCAGCTCGACAGCGAGGCGCTGGACATTCTGCCCCTGTACACGGCCATGCTTACCGAACTGGGCTCCGGCGGACGCGACTACCTGGAAACCGCCGCGCGCCATTCCGAAGTGACCGGTGGCATTCACGCCAGCAGCAGCCTGCGAGCGGGCATCCACGACGAACAACACACCAGCGCCTACCTGGTCCTGAGCGGCAAGGCCCTGGCACGCAACGAACGCCCGCTGGCCGAACTGCTCAAGGAAACCCTGCACGACGCGCGTTTCGACGAACGGCCACGCATACGCGAACTCATGCAACAGATGCGCCTGCGCGCCGAACAAGGCATCGTCCATGCCGGTCACAGCCACGCCATGAGCGCCGCTGTCAGCCGTTACTCCCCCGTCGCCCGGCTCGCCCACGGCTGGGGCGGACTGCTCGGCATCCGCCGCCTCAAGGCCCTGGACGATACCCTGGACACCCCGGAAGCATTGCAGCAGTTCGCCGACCGCCTGCAGAACCTGCATGAGCGCCTGCTCACCGCCCCGCGCCGCGCCCTCATCATCGCCGAAAACCGGCATTTCGATGCCGTACAGGAAAGCCTGCGCACCCATCTGCACCCGGCCGGAGGCACAAGCGATTCCCTGCGCCTTGCCCCCTCGCGTGAAGCCACCCTGGATGCCTGGATTGCCCCGGTCGCGCAGGTCAACTACTGCGCCAAAGCCTACCCCGCCGTCCCCGCCGACCACCCCGACGCCGCCGCCTTCGCCGTACTCGGCCATGTGCTGCGCAACGGCTACCTGCACCGCGCCATCCGCGAACAAGGCGGCGCCTACGGCGGTGGAGCGGGTTACGATGCCGAATCAGCCGGTTTTCGTTTTTACTCCTACCGCGACCCGCGGCTCGAAGAGACCCTGGACGATTTCGACCGCGCCATCGACTGGCTGCTCGACACCCGTCCTGACGCACGCGAGCTGGAAGAAGCCATCCTCGGCGTCATCGGCGGCATCGACAAACCCGGCTCCCCCGCCGGCGAAGCGCGCAAAGCCTATTTCAACGCCCTGCATGGCCGCAGCCCCGAACGCCTGCAGCAGATGCGCGCCCGCATCCTGGACGTCACCCTGGACGATCTTCGCCGCGTCACCGAAACCTGGCTCAAGCCACAAAACGCCAGCATCGCCGTACTGACAGGCCCCGCCGCTCAAGCGCGCGTGGAATCCCTGGGCCTGAACGTCCAGAAAGTCTGAAATAACAAGCTTATTCAAAGGGCAGTTATAAAAGACGGGGAAAAAGACGGGGGGAACGGGCCATCGCGCCCACCCCCTTGAATTGCCTGAATTTCTAATAGAACAACGCTCAAGCTGTTCTATCTGTAAGCACCGATCCCTTCCGCATCGTACCCGTAGGGGTGGCGCGAGACCTGCCTACCGGGTGTTTGACGGCAGCCTCCTTGAGGAACGATAAATAGGCTTTGCAATCCTTGCGCCGCAAAACAAGCCTCTCGATTGTTACCGCGCTGGATCACATGCTGGGCGCAACCGGGTAGATAAAGGCGGGACAAGCGGGCCATGAGATGTCTCGATGAGTGCTTGCAGCAGGATCAGCCTTGCAAACCACAAAATTAATGACTCTCACCCTATTGATTCTTTCAGTGAACGTACGCCTTCTCGGTGCGCAAGCTGTGATGCTTGACCCGACAACGCTCGCGTACCTGATCAAGAAGCCGGGGCGGGTGTCTGTCCTCCACGGCCACGTTTCCTCCTTGGAATATGACGTCGTTCGGAAGGCTTGGAGTCATCAAAAACAATGGCTTGCGCGATTCCTTGAAGATTATACGACGCATTTGACGTGTTGCAACACGTCAATAGTGCGGTAAAATTCTAGTTGGGCCTCATGGGGAATGTCATGAACGAGCAGTGGTTGCTTCAAGCTGATGATGCGCTGACCAAGCTGGTCGCGAACATCTTGCAGGTATCGCACAAGGATTCATCAAAACTCGCGAGTGCGCTCATAGCAAAAACTTCTGGTGCCGCAGGCGTGGCGGGTGTGCTGGGCCTGATTGGAGCGTTCGGCTCCGCATCCACAGGAACCGCCATCGCTGGCCTATCGGGCGCAGCTGCGTCAAACGCCACCCTATTCTGGCTGGGATCTCTCGTCGGCGGCGGAGTCTTTGCCGGAACGGTTCTCACCGGGGGCATTGGTCTTGTCGTCGGGTATTTAGGGCTGAAGTTCTGGAAGGGAAAGCCGCGACCCGTGGAGTCCATCACTGATGAAGAAAAGGCCCTCGTTGACGCTAGTCTGGGCCTAGTCAAAGCGTTCCGAGAACAGCGAGAGTCCAAGGCGGTAGTAGGGAAAACCGAAGCCCGCTTTGTGCTTGAAAAAGCTTGGATTCCGCTTGTAAAGCGATTCGTGGACTACAAATCTCAAAGAGCGGTAAAGACGCTGAACTTCAAAAACTTTGTTGGCCTTGGCAACCGCAGACGAGAGCTGGAGAGTCTTACCAAGGAGCTTGAATCATGGGTGTCCTGAAAACGCGCGCGTCGTCAGCGGCCGTCACCGTCGCAACGGTGTTCGCGAATCTAATGAACAAAGCGCATCTCCATTTTTCGGCAGATGAGCAGCTTGTTGTTGACGCGCTGCGCCGTTCCAGCAAAGCCCTGTCTGATATGCCGCTATCGGAGATGGGGGGCTATTTGCGAAGCATGGACGATGCCTCGTTACGAGGGTTGGCAAACAACGTAAAAGGTATTTACCACGAGCTTCAGTTCGTGCGCCGCGAAAATCTAGACGGCGATGCAGTAACCGCCAGAATCTTCTCAGAAACAAACCATCCTGGCGCGGATGTGGTGCTTAGCCGAGACGGGCAGGACTTCGCGGAGCTTCAGCTAAAAGCAACAGATAACAGTTCGCTATTGACGAAGCACTTCGAGAAGTATCCCGACATCTCTGTTGCTGCAACGGACGAAGTGGCTGGTTCACTACCGGGCGTGAAGAGTTCTGGCTTCAGTGATGCGGCACTGGAAAGCGACGTTAAAGATGCTTTTTCCAGCGTCTCCGATCAAGCACAAATATCGCAGTTACAAGATGCAGCGGCAGTGTCAGGGCTTCTTGCCGCAGCAATGAATGCTGGCGATGTGCTTTCCGGCAAGGCGTCGGCGAAAGAAGCGTCGAAGAACACGTTGAGAGACATGGGCGTAGCAGTCTCATCCACGTTTCTGGTTGACCTGCTTTTCTCATGAATGCAAGCCGGCCCAACAAGGCACTCCAGCGGACGTGTCCGCTTCGCGGCCACGCCGCTGAGTTTGGGCGTTAG
>JAQVHL010000008.1:0-61551 GCA_028696185.1 Halothiobacillaceae bacterium | reverse complement strand
ACATGGGCGTAGCAGTCTCATCCACGTTTCTGGTTGACCTGCTTTTCTCATGAATGCAAGCCGGCCCAACAAGGCACTCCAGCGGACGTGTCCGCTTCGCGGCCACGCCGCTGAGTTTGGGCGTTAGGTTTTATGGGCACCACTCCAACTCAAGGCCGAAGCACCACGGTCATCTCCTACCTCGCTGTTGGGTTCGTTTTCGCCCTTGTTGTCGGGCAATCCCTTAATCCGGCAATCGGCCCAGCGGAGGAAACTCACGGCATAGTTCAAGGCACAGCTTTCGTTGCCGCAGATGGCCCAGCTCCATCCAAGAACGTGTGGGTGTTGCTGGACAATGGAACAACCGTGGTAATTAACGCACCGATAGACCTCATGGTTGCGCCAGGACAGGAAGTCAAACTTCTCGTCTATCGGCGTCTGCTTACCAACTCCGAGTCATATACGATTGTGAACACCGGGGTTACCAAATGAAACCTAACCCATCGATCAATGGGGTCAGAGTCATTGATTATGAGATTCCCCATTGATTCCCATTGATTCCCATTGATTCCGGCGATTACCGTTCGCGTCGGTAATCTGCGCAGGCCGTGCGTCCAGCCCGTAGTGGTAGCTGGTGCTCTGGCCCTCGGGGTAGATGATTTCGGTGCCAGGGACGGGGCTATGGAGACTGGGTGAAAAGGCCATCATTGGTCTTTTCACCCGGCGCACAGCAACGGGGGCGAGGCGATAGCCGTATAGCAAATGCTTCAGGCAAACAGGTCAATGCCCGAACGCGGCAGGCCGCTTTCCAGGACGGTGGGTGGGGCGTCCCCCGGCTCGCCACCTGAACCGGCGCCACTGCGTCCGGTAAAGCCCTGGCCCTGCCCGGAAGCCTGCCCCTGGGCCTGCTGACCGGCCTGAGAGCCCGACGAAGACACATTGACGTTGACCTGGGTGAAACCGCTGTCCGCCAGCATCTCGCGCAAGCGCGGCAAGGCGGCATCCAGCGCCTCGCGCGTGGTGGCATGCAGGGCGGCCAGATGCACGGTGGCCTGATCGCCCTGAATCTCCACCCGCACCGACATCGGACCCAGTTCCTGTGGGTTGAGTTGAATCTGCGCACTCTGCTGCTGTTGCCCGACCATCCACACCACGCGCTGCCCGACGGCCTCACCGAATTGCGGATGCGTGACGGGGGTGGGCAGAGGCGCACTGGCCTGTGCGGCCGGGCTGGGGGTATTCGTCGTGACGGCGTTGGGTGAAAGCGTGGAAGCGGCTGGTGTTGCGCCCGTCGCCGACAGGGTTTCTACCGTGGCGGAAGTCGATGCCGCCCCGGCCATGGCCGGTGTGGCGCCCGGTGCGGCTGCGGGTGCAGCCGCTGCGCCGCCCATGCGGGCGGTCGCTTCGCCTAGACGAGTCAGGAAATCGGGGCCTGCCTCCTGGCCTTCATCGGCGCCATCGGCCTTCGGGGGGAGGTTCTGGCCGGGATTCAGACGGCCTCCTGCCGCTTGCGTACCGCCCCCCGCTTCCTGTGCGACACTGCCAAAGCCATCGGGGCGTGGACGTCCCGGCATCAATTCTTCGACGGGCAGGCCGTCGCGCGTCGAGCCGGAACGATCCTGGCCGTCACGGCTGGTCACACGCCCGCCCATGGCCAGGCGACGTGGCTCGGTTGGGTTCAGCAGGATGGCAGGCTCTATGGATGCACCGCCATCGGCGGATTCTCCGTCGGCCTGAAGGGGGCTACCGCTTTGCTGTACGGGCGCACCTGGCACCGAACCGGTTTGCGCAGGTAATACACCGCCGGCACGCAGCAGGGCGAACAGCAGTTCGGCTTGATCCTGGGCTTGCGGGTCGGCTCCGGTTTTGTCCGACGTGGTTTCCGGCATCACTTCGGATGACGAGAGTGAATTACCGCCCGTATCCTTCTGGCCCATTTGGGCCTTCTGCAGCAACTCATCGAGCATGTGGGTCAGGTTTTGCGCCAATTCACCGCCGTTTTCTCCGAGCATATCGCGCAGCGAGTGCAAGGACTCGATGGAGATCTGGCCGGATTGAACCAACCCGTCGAGCTGAGACATCAGTGTTTTGGCAAAGGCGCTAAGTTCACCAGTTGCCTGAGCGCTGCCCCCCTGTCCACCAAGCAGGGACTGGACGACACCCTGAGGCAACCCGCCGAACAGCAGGCCCAATAGGTTCGAGGAACTGGCACCGGATGACATGGTATGACCCTCCTGTGGTGAGATCGCATCCTTGAGCGGGCATTCAACCCGGATTCTCCATCAAGCGAAGCCCTTGAACAGCCACGGTGAGCCGTCCGCGGGGCGGGTATGCTTTTTTCGAGCGCTCCGCACATGCTTTCAGTCCTGCAATTCCCGGGCCATGGATGCCCGAGAGGCAAATTCATCGGTTTCATGCTGCTCGACACGCTCCTGCTGGCGGGTTTGTTCGATTTCGATGCGCGTGCGCAGCTTGTCGATAGCCCGTGCGTGGGTGCGCTTTTCCTGCCACAGCCGGCGTGCCTGCTCGTACTGGCGCATCAAGCCATCCACCGCGCTGGCCTGCTGGTCGATGGCGATCTCGATACGGTTCATGAAGGCCCGGTAGTTCTGCAAGGCGAACACGCCGGCGCTGCCGCCGGTATTCAGGCTCACATTGCGGCTGTAGTCCTCCATGAAGCTGCGCAGCTGGTCCAGACGGCCCTGCTGCTCCACCAGACGGCGCTCCAGCTCAGCCATGGCGCGGGCGGCGGCCTCCTCCTCCATGCGGGCATGCTGCTCGATCACGCCGACACGTTTGAGTCGATCCAAGCCTGAGCTCTCCAGTCATTCGCTCACAAGAGCCAAGTGTAGACGCAATCGACGCTTTTCACTGGTTCAGAAGATTCATCAAGCGATTGACGCTGGATGAAAAATCACAGGAATCGTCAATATCCTGGCGCATGAAGTCTTCCAATCGGGGATAGAAATCCACCGCCGCATCGATACGGCTGTCCGTGCCGCGGCGGTAGGCCCCCACGCTGATCAGGTCGCGGTTCTGGCTGTAGGTGGAGACGATCTGCTTGAAGCGCTGCGCGGCATCGCGATGCTCGCGGCTGACGATGGACGGCATGACACGTGAGATCGAGGCTTCCACGTCAATCGCCGGGTAGCGCCCGCGCTCGGCAATGGTACGTGAGAGGACGATATGCCCATCGAGAATCGCGCGTGCCGCATCGGCAATGGGGTCGTTCTGATCATCGCCTTCGGCCAGCACGGTGTAAAAGGCCGTGATGGAGCCGCCCTCTTCACTGCCGTTACCCGCACGCTCGACCAGCTGCGGCAGGCGGGCAAACACGGAAGGGGGATATCCTTTGGTGGCCGGCGGCTCGCCGATGGCAAGCGCAATCTCGCGCTGCGCCTGGGCAAAACGGCTGAGCGAGTCGATCAGCAGCAGCACGCTGCGCCCACGATCCCGGAAATATTCGGCAATGGTGGTGGCAAGCCAGGAGCCGTGAATACGCATCAAGGGCGGGCTGTCGGCCGGCGCGGCCACCACCACGGCGCGCGCCAGCCCCTCAGGCCCCAGGATTTCCTGGACGAATTCCTTGACCTCACGGCCACGCTCGCCAATCAGACCGACCACGATCACATCGGCACGGGTGTAGCGCGTCATCATGCCCAGAAGTACGCTCTTGCCCACCCCCGAACCGGCGAACAGGCCCATGCGCTGGCCCCGCCCCACGGTGAGCAGCGCATTGATGCCCCGCACACCGACATCCAGCGGTTCGCGCACCGGACGACGCGCCAGCGGATTGATCTGCCGACCGGAGAGCGGCAAGGGTTCACCCGGAGGCAAGGGACCGCGCCCGTCCAGCGGCTTGCCGGTCCCATCCAGCACGCGCCCAAGCAGGGCATCCCCCACCGGGATGCGTACCGAGCGCCCGATGGGGATAACTCGCGCACCGGGCACCAGGCCCTGCAATTCCCCCAGAGGCATCAGGTACAGCTTGCCCTCGGCAAAGCCCACCACCTCGGCCTCGATGTCCGGCGAAACAGGCGAGCGGATCAGGCACTGATCGCCCACGGCGGCCTGGCAGCCTTCGGCTTCCAGTGCCATGCCGATCACACGAGTGAGCACGCCCTCGACAACCGGAGGAGGCACCTCGCCCAGGGCGGCGGCATGCTCGGCCAGCCGGCTGGCCCAGTTCAGCGAGCGCCGTGCCGACACGACCATCAGGCCGTGCTCCCTTCTTCCCGAGAGGCCGAAGGTGGGGCAAGGGTTGCGCTCGATGAGGCTTCGTCGCAGCGGGTTGATTCCGAAGCGCGCTCATCGCCCAGCAGCTGTGCGGCCAGCTGGTTGAAGCGACGCTCCAGTGTTGAGTCGATACGGCTGGACGCGCTGATGACCTGACAGCCGCCTCGGCTGATGGACGAGTCCTCGACCAGCGACCAGGCCTCGTCCGCGCCGGCAACATGCACGCGCACCAGCGCTGCGTCTTCCGGGTTGAGCAGGACGCGGACATGACGCGCGTTGACCGGCAGCAAGCCCAACGCTTCACGAACCACAGCCACAATCTGCCCGTCGTCGATATGCAGCTCACGGCGGATGATCTGACGGGCCAGCAGCACGGCAAGCCGGGTCAGCTGTTCTTCCACCTCCCGGTCCAGCTCGCGGAAAGGCTGTTCCAGCGCCTGGATCAGCGCCCCCAGTTCGGCGGCGCGCTCATCCATTCGATGCCGCCCCTCGGCCTGCCCCTGAGCAAAGCCTTCGGCATGACCTTCGGCATAGCCCTCGGCGCGCGCCTGCAGACGTATGGCTTCCAGTTCTTCGGCGGTAGGGAAGTTCAGTGGTGGAGGCGTATCGGCCAACACCTCTTCCACCGCCACAGGTGAAGGTGGCGGAGTCGGCGCGGGGGCGTCCACGCGCACGGCGGTGCGCGGCGGGCGCAGGCCACGCGGCATTTCCGGGGGCTGCCAGCGGGCGAATTCCTCGCTGCCGGCTTCGATAAGGCGCGTGCTTTCAGACATAGTCCTCCGCACCTCCGCCCAGGCTTACCTTGCCTTCTTCGGCCAGACGGCGGGCGATCTGCAGGATTTCCTTCTGCGCGCTTTCCACGTCGGATAGCTTGGTCGGCCCCATGGCTTCCAGATCGTCGCGCATCATCTCGGCGGCACGCTTGGACATGTTGTGGAAGAACTTGTCGCGCAGGTCGTTATCCGCCCCCTTGAGGGCCATCAGCAGCCGGTCGGCCGGAACTTCGCGCAACAGAACCTGCAGGCTGCGGTCGTCCACGTCGATGAGGTTGGCGAACACGAACATGAGGTCTTCGATCTGGTTGCCCAGCTCCGTGTCCAGCGACTTGACGTCGGACATGATTTTTTCCTCGATGGTGCCTTCGAGGTTGTTCATGATGCCGGCCGCCACGCGCACGCCACCGACCTTCGACGATTTTCCACCACCGGAGCCGGACGCCTGACGCTCCATGATGTCATCGAGCTCCATGAGCGCGGCGGGCGAAATGCCTTCCAGGGTGGCGATGCGCATGAGGATGTCGCTGCGCATGTTTTCCGGGAGCATGGTGAGGATTTCCGC
Organism: Halothiobacillaceae bacterium; assembly: GCA_028696185.1. Taxonomy (GTDB): domain Bacteria; phylum Pseudomonadota; class Gammaproteobacteria; order Halothiobacillales; family Halothiobacillaceae; genus JAQVHL01. The sequence goes on along the minus strand of JAQVHL010000008.1, from coordinate 55,998 downwards.
CGCCTGATCGCCCTCCAGATGGGAAAGCACGATGGCGATGATCTGGGGGTGCTCGAAGCGGATGATCTCGGCAATGGAACGCGGATCCATCCACTTGAGGAATTCCAGGTTCCGCTTGGACGCGCCCCCCAGCATGATGCGATCCATCAGGCCTTCGGCCTTCTCATCCCCTAGCGCGGAGGTCAGCACGTTGCGGATATAGTCGGTGGCGCCCAGCGCCAGACCGGTCTGATCCGCCATATCGGACACGAACCGGTCCAGCACGGCCTTGATCTGACTGCGGGTCACGTTTGGCAGCACGGCCATGGCCTGACCGATCTTCTGCACTTCTTTTGGGTCCAGCTCGCGGAACAGCGAGGCGGCGGACTGCTCGCCCAGTGCCATCATCAAAATGGCGACCCGCTCGGGGCCTTTCAGGCTGGCGAGCGGGTCGGGCTCAGGAAGCTGTTGCGGCTCATCGCTCATCGTCGCGGGTCCAATGTTTGATCACGGTGGCCACCAGGCGCGGATCGCGGTCGATCTCGCGGCGCAGCTGTTCGAGTTTGGTGGTGTAGCTGGCATCCTGCAAGAGCTTGGGCAGTTCGCCAAGATCGTCCTCACCGCCCATCAGATGATGCATGCCCTCGCTGCCGGGAATCATCATGCCATCGGCGCCGACATAAGCACCGCCCATGCCCACGCCCCCCGGCAGGGCCGGCAGCGGCTGTCCGTCCGCGCCCATCACCATACCACCGGGCAGAGCCGCCAGATCCTCACCCTTGGCAGGTTTCGGCGGCTTCGGAAAGAGCACCCCCAGCAGCGGGCGTACCAGGAAAAGGAAGATCAGCAGCAGGGCCATGCCGATGCCGATCTGCTTGGCCAGTTCCCAGACCCAGGGCTGCTCCCACAGCGGGATGGACGGCACCTCCAGCTCACCGCCCACGAAGGCGACATTGGTCACTGTCACCCGGTCACCGCGCGCCTCGTCGAAGCCCACCGCTTCCTTGATGAGCGCGTTGAGTTTCTCGATCTCCGCATCGTTCAGCGGTGTACGAACCGTTTCACCGGCTTCGTTGGTAGAGACCTTGTCATCCACCACCACGGCGACGGACAGGCGCTTGAGCTCCCCGGAGGCAAACCGGGTATGGCTGATCTGCTTGTCGACTTCGAAATTGCGTGTCTGATTCTTGTTGCCATTGGCCGGCAACTGCAGGATGCGCTCGTACTGCTCGGGCGTCATGTTCTGCGGAAAATTAGGCGGCACGGCACCGGGGTTGGTGGTACCCCCTCCCGGCGGCTGGTTGGTCAGCGCACCGGGCACGCCGCCGTTGAAGTTCCACTGACCGGCAACGCGGGTGTCCTGTTCGCTCAGCTGTTCGCTGCGCAGCACACCGTCCTTGGGACCATACAGTTCCTGGGTGCCTTCGCGCTCGGAGAAATCAAGATCGGCACTGACCTGCGCACGCACCTTGCCCACGCCGACCAGAGGTTGCAGCAGATCCTCGATACGCCGGATATAGTCCTGCTCGACCCGCTGGCGGAAATCGAACTGCTTGCCGTTCAAGCCCACACCACCCGAGCTGGCCGCATCTTCGGACAACAGGCGCCCCTGCTGATCCACCACCGTCACATCCTTGGCGTGCATGCCGGCCACCGAAGCCGATACCAGATGCACGATGGAAGCAACCTGCCCTGGCTCCAGCATGCGTCCCGGATACAGCTTGACCACCACGGAGGCGGTGGAGGGCTGACGATTACGGACAAAGACCGACTGCTTGGGAAGGGCCAGATGCACACGAGCGCTTTCCACCGGCGCCAGCGAGGCAATCGTGCGCGCCAGCTCGTTTTCCATCGCGTGGTGATAACGGGCCGTTTCAATGAACTGGCTGGTCCCGAGCGCCTGATCCTTCTGCAACATCTCAAGGCCCACGGTCCCACTCTGCGGCAGGCCCTGCGAGGCCAGAAGCAGACGGGTTTCGTGAATCTGGTCGCGCCCGACCATGATGGCGCCGGTTTGCGGATCGATCTGGAAGGGTTTGTTGGCGGCGCGCAGCGCGTCGGCCACCTGGGCGGCATCGGCGCCGGAGAGATTGGCGTACAGCGGCTCAAGGCCGGGCGTGCGGCTCCACATGAAAAAGCCGACCATGAAAGAAATGACCGCCGCCAGCGCGATCATGGCCGAGAGCTGACGGAAGCTCTTGGAGCCGGTAAAGGCCTCCATCTGCTCCAGCCAGCGCGGACGCGCGGACGTGTTCATTGTTTCGCCCTGATCGATCATGGGCTGCATCGCAGGGTCTAGCGCCATGATGTATCAACTCCTCGAACCGTCAAGGTTCCGTACTGTAATCAAGTGCGGCCGGATCCATCAGATCGACATGCTCATCACTTCCTGATAGGCCGCTACCATACGATTGCGCACCTGGCTTACGGCGGTGAAGCCGAGACTGGCCTTCTGCGAAGCCACCATCACCTGCGCGATGTCCACATTCGGGTCCATTTCGTCAAAACGCTGACGCAGCTGACTGGACGTATTTTGCAGATCGTTGACCCCGTTCACCGCCCGCGTCAGCAGATCGGCAAACTGGGTGGCCGCCGGCGCCGCGCCGGTCGCGGTCATGGGCGAGAGGCCCTGCGAGAGAGCCGGCTCCGTGGTCTGCAAGCGTGCCTGCGCCTGCATGCGCATCGTGCGCATCTGGCTGAGAATCTGGTCCACGCTCATGTCGCTCATGGCGAAGTCCTCCGGTCATGGTCTTGTTGAACCGGATAAAGCAGACTTCATGCCATAGAACACACACGCTGTACCTGCGCGAACCCGCTCAGGCTTCGGCCGTGCTCCCTTCCCGCTGCAGGCCGTACTTGCGCATCTTTTCCACCAGCGTGGTGCGCCGCACGCCCAGCATGCGCGCCGACTGGGCCACCACGCCATCGCAACGCTCCAGCGCCTGCAGGATCAGGCCACGTTCCAGATCTTCCAGGTAATTCTTCAAATCGAAGCCCTCCTCGGGCAGCAACCGTACGGACGGTTCCGGCTCACGGGGGGATGCAACGGCCAGGGCCATCAGTGCCGCCCCGGTAGGCTCCGCCTCGGGCTCGGCAGCAGAAGCGCAAGGTGCGGCCCTCTCGGGAGCCGGCGCCTCGGCAAGCGCACGCAGATCCTCCGCGCTCAGGTGCTGACGATAACGGGAAGGCAGTTCGTCCACCCCGACCGTTTCATCGGGATAAAGAATCGCCAGCCGCTCCATCAGGTTGGACAGCTCGCGCACATTACCCGGCCAGGCATAGGCCTGCAGGGCGCGCAGTGCATCCGGCCCCAGGCGCACCGTGCCTCGTCCATCGGCCTCAAGCCGCGCCGCCAGCGCTTCGGCCAGCAGGGGCAGATCCTCCGCCATCGCGCGCAGGGGCGCGGTTTCGATAGGAAAAACATTCAGGCGGTAATAGAGATCCTCACGGAACTCGCCGCTGCCGATGCGTGCTTCCAGATCCCGGTGGGTGGCCGCGATGACGCGCACATCGGCACGCAGGGTTTGCCGCCCGCCAACACGCTCGAAGGTACGCTCCTGCAGGACACGCAGGATTTTCACCTGCATGGGCATCGGCATGTCGCCGATTTCATCGAGAAAGATTGTCCCCCCTTCGGCCAGCTCGAATCGTCCCGGACGGCTGGTGAGCGCACCGGTAAACGCTCCTTTCTCGTGACCAAACAGCTCGGATTCGAGCAGTTCGCCGGGGATGGCGCCACAATTGATGGGAATGAACGGCTTGTCGGCACGCGGGGACAGCGCGTGAATATTGCGCGCGACGACTTCCTTGCCGGTTCCCGACTCCCCCAGGATCAGCACGGTGGCCTCGGACGCTGCCACCTGGCCCACCATGCGCCGGATACGCTGCATGGCCTTGCTTTCGCCGACCAGCGGGCGGTGATCCTCATCGGCGAGCAGGCGTCGGGCGCGATGATGCGCCTCCACACGTTCAAGCACCGCGCGCAGCTGGGCATGGTTGGGTTCAACCGGCAGGCGCCCCACCACGCCATCGCGGTGATCCAGCGGCGTATCCGGCCCACAGACCAGGGGCACGCCTGCGGCCCCCAGACTGGAAAGAAAGCCGTTCCACAACGCACCCGGCTCCGGCTGACTCAACCAGGCCAGCCATGGCGTTCTGACCAGCACCTCGTCATCCGGCCGATTCACATGGCGCGGGGTGAAGCCCATGAAGACGAGCAGCGACTCCAGGCGCTGCACGCGCTCCGCATCTTCGTCCAGCAGTAAAACGGTACGATCCGGCGCTTCGGCCATCATGTGCGATGCCTCATGTGCTATGTTCAGTCAATACAAGCGCCGCCTGAAACCCATGAGGTCGCGGTTTGTCTCTACGCGCAGCGCAGGACACGCAAAACCTGACAACAAATGAAAAGAGTTTCAGGCAAGCTCTTGTTTTCGATAAACCAGGACACACATTACGCGCAACGCGCAAGGATGTCAAAACCTTGTCACCCTCATTGACTGACCTGACATCGGCCGCGCTGGGCCGGACGGGCGGCGCGCCACGAGCGCTCACCGTGCCCGGTCCGGCCGAAGGCGGACAGAAGCTCACGCAATGGAAGCTTGGGCAGGTACTGGATGCCGTGGTCACCTCCAGTGCCGGCAACCGGGTCAACTTGTCGATCCAGGGCCAAGCCCTGCAGGCCGAATCGCCCGTTCCCCTGCCCCAGGGCAGCGCCTTGCGCCTGCAAGTTGAAAGTCTGGAACCGCGTCCCGTGCTGCGCATGCTCGATACAGGCAAGCCGGATATCGAAACCTTGCGTCAGGCCCTGCGCGAATTTCTCCCCCGCCAGCCGGAAGGCGCCATCAACCGCCTGCTGGACACCCTGACCTCCCCCATCCCCCCGCGCACGACCCAGACCCTGCCCCGCGACGTGCAGGCCACGCTGCAAACCCTGCAGAACCGCCTCCCCGACCTTAAAGACCTCTCCGACCCGGCCAAGCTGCAAACCGCGCTGCGCGATTCGGGGCTGTTCCTCGAACAACGCCTGTCCAAGGGCGAGCTGCCCGGCTCGGACCTGAAGCTGCAATTGCTGCAGTTGCGCCAGGCCCTGGACCGACTGCTGGGGCAGAACACCGCAAGCGCATCAACGCCACGCTCCGCACCGGCTCAGACAGCCGCGCCCCCTCCCGGCAGCGCAGCCTCGGGCACGAGCGCCTTGCCTCTCCCCAGCACGGGCACCGCCGGCACACCGCCTGGACAGACCGCCCCGCAAACACCGGGGGCGCCGCTTCCCAGCTCCCCGACCACGCCCGCCAGCAACGCGCCCGCCTCAGCCGCCGCCAGCCCCCCCCAGGCAGCGAGTCGCAACGCCACCGGGATGGAAACCGCTCTGACGACACCCGCCAGCGTCAGCCCCGCTGCACGCCAGTACGCCCAGGCGGCCATTGGGGCCATCACGGGCGGGGCGGGTGAAACGGCAGAACTGCCGGATAGCCGGCAAATGGCGGCTCAGCTGCGCCGCGAGGTGGATACCGCCATCGCCGCCATCCATGTCAATCAGGTACGCTCGGCCAGCGGACAGGAACAAGGCCAGCCGGTCTGGCTTTTCAGCATTCCCTTCCTGCACGATCAACGCGCCGATACGCTGGAAATCCGCCTGCGCCGCGATGACGAAGCCCAAGGCGGGTCGGCTGGAGAACCCGGCTGGCGCCTGGATTTCGATCTGATGCCTCCGGGGCTGGGCCCCTTGCATGTCAGCCTCATCCTGCGCGGTGACCGCCTCAATACCCGGCTCTGGGCCGAATCCGGCCAGACCGTGCAACGGATACGGGAAAATCTGGACACGCTGCGCGCCGCGCTCACCACAACAGGGCTCGACATCAGCCATCTGGAATGCTATCCCGGTGCGCCTCGCGAGACGCCCGGCCAGACCCCGGAAGGGATCCCTGAAGGGGGATTACTCAATCTCAAAGCCTGATTGAAGGGCATGGAGCGAAAACAGGCGCTTCATAACGCCAGAGCACGACGGGAAAAGGATCATGAACGAGGATGAGCAGGCAAAACTGCCCACACCGCGCCTGGCGGTGGCCCTGCATTACGATGGGCGAGGGGCGCCACGCGTGGTGGCCAAGGGCCGGGGCGAAGTCGCGGACAAGATCATGGAACTGGCTCGGGAAAACGACATTCCCCTGCATGACGACCCGCAACTTTGCGCCATTCTCGCCAAGCTGGAGCTGGGTAGTGAGATTCCCGAATCGCTCTACCGCGCGGTGGCGGAAGTCTTGAGTTTTGCGCTGATGCTCTCCGGCCGGCAGCAGGAGGTGCTGCAACGCGCGCAGGGCAATGCCTCTAGCGCCGCCCCCCCTCCTCGGCGGCGCGTGCCTTATGCAGACGGATGAGCAACTCCGCCTCGTTGCGCGGGATACCAAAATCCTGGATCAATTCGTTTTCCGAGACATTACCGCGCGAAACCCGGCGAATGGCCTGCGCATAGGCCCCGCCTTCATCGAGCAGGCGGGTTTCCACCTGATCGATACGGGTGCGCAACCGGTCAGCCAGATCCTCGGTCGCAGCGCTGCCCTCAGCAAGCCGTTCCAGATGCCGTCCCAGCCCGACCAGGGTCGATTCCAGACCGTCCAGACGCCGCTCCAGCGCCGAGTGGGCGCGTTGTTGCGCCAAAAGGGCGTCTTCCAGCACGTCAATACGCTCACGGTCGGCACGCGCCCGCCGCGACTGCCCGCGCACAAGGCCCGTAAGCATCAGTAAAAGCCCCAACAGGCCGACAAGCGCGGCCAGCTGGGACATCCAGGGCGAGAAGCTCACCACACCGTCACCGCCGGGTCAGCGGCGCCCCTTGGCCACATGCAGCACACCATCGAGATTGACCAGGATGACGAGCTTGTCCGGACGGCTGACCACACCTTCGATATGACGCGAGCTTTCATCGCTGCTGACCGACGGTGCCATGTCGATTTCCTCCTGAGAAAGCTCGATGACCTCCGCCACGCTGTCCACCACCACACCGGCCACCTGCTGCTGGCCCAGTTCGACAATGATGATACGGCTGCTGTCATCCACCCGCCGCTCGGGCAAACCGAAAAACAGGCGGGCATCGACCACCGTCACCACATTGCCACGCAGGTTGATGATGCCCAGCACGCTGTCAGGAGCGCCGGGTACCGGCGTGATTTCCGCGTTGCGCAGCACCTCCTGTACCTTCAGCACATTGATGGCATAGGACTCGTCCTCGACCACGAACGTGACCCACTGCGAGGTCGTACCGCCGCTCTGGAGCATCCGGGCCTCATCGACCTTTTCGCTGATTGCCAGATCCTTAACCGCTTTCTCCGCCATTGGGCTACCCTCTGCGAGCCATGGAGGGCTCAGGCTTGTTGAAACATACGGCGCAGGCCGTCCACATCGAGAACCGCCAGCCGCTCGGCTCGGGCCGTGCCGGCGAGCCAGGCACGACCGCTACCGGCCTCACGCCAAACCACTGTGGAAGGATCCAGCGCACGCTCCTCCTCCACCGCGTCACAGGCCAGACCCCAGCGACCGCCGTCCATCAGCACCACACGCGCCGGTGCGCCCTGGGGATGCCCCAGCACCACGGCGTCCAGGCGCATGACCAGACTTTGACGCCCCAGGGCGCTCACCGCCCCCAGAACCCAGTCCGGCTGCCTCGGGAAAGTCCGGACCTCGGTCTGCTCCGGCAGCACGGCAGCGATCCGCTCCGCTGGCAAGGCCAGACGCAAGCCACCGACCCGCAACAGCAGATGAACCTCTCCCACGGGCACGTCGATATCCAGTGGCAAGGGTGTCGGGAGAATTTCGACCGTAGGTTCCTCGACCGTGGGTTCCTCGACCGTGGGTTCCTCGACCGTGGGTTCCTCGACCGTGGGTTCCTCGACCGTGGGTTCCTCGACCGTGGGCTCAGCCAGAAAATCACTATCGCTAAAGACAACATCCCCGGTAACGCCCGGCGCGGCAGGAGCCTCTGCTGCAGGCGAGGGGACCGCCGGCAAGACGACAGGCCCCGCTTCAGGCAGGTCCGGCGCCGACAGCCTCTCGGGTCCGGTTTCGGAAAGGTCGACGAAACAGCCCTCGCCATAGGCCACGAGCTCATCCTCGCCGGCTTCCTGGACGGGCATTTCCGCAACAGGCTCCAACCGAGTCACCAGAGGACGGAAGTCGGCGGAACCGACCGGGGACGGCGGAGCGCTCAGACCCGCCAGAGCCGCCAGACGGGCCGCCGTACGACTATGCAAGGTTGGCACAGGCTCACTTTCGTCAAACAAGCCCGGATCGGACAGCAAGCCCTGCAGATAGGTGTCGATGGCCTCTTCCTGATCCACCACCACGCCTCCACGCATCGTGCCGGCCGGGTGCTGCTCATGTTTGTCCTGCTGGGTCATGCCACACCTCCACCCGCATGCTGGGCGACCACACCACTCGCGGCATGGGCGCGTTCCAGATAGTCGGCGAGCCAATCAAGAAACTCGCGGTACGCCACGGCCCCCCGGCTTTCCGGCACGACGGCGGACAAGGGTCGGCCGATCTTGCTTGCTTCGCGGAACTGGGTATCCACCGGAATGAGGGTGGGAGCCACCTTGTCGGCATAACGTGCGTTAAGGGTATCCAGCGCCTCTTGCGCGGCGCGAGTGCGCCGGTCATACATGGTCGGCAGGATGACATGATCCAGCCGGCTGTGGCGCGAGCGCTGGACCATCCCCAGGGTGCGCAACATGCGTTCCAGCCCCTTGAGTGCGAGGAACTCGGTCTGCACCGGGATGATGAGGAAATTCGCCGCCGCCAGGGCGTTGACCATGGACACGCCCAGCATGGGCGGGCAATCGATCAGCACATAATCGTAGCGCGAGGCCAGCCGGGCAAAACTGCGCGTGAGCACCAGCCCCATTCCATCCCGACCGCCCAGCTGGCGGTCCAGCGTGGCCAGGGCCGTACTCGCCGGCATCAGGCCAAGCAAGGGGTGGTAGGTGGGGTGCACGGCGCGCCCCGGATCGGGCATGCGCCCCTCGCTGGCCGCCTTGAACAGGCTGTAGACACTCTCACCCGGTGATTCGGGATCCATGCCGAAATAGCTGGTCATTGAACCGTGCGGGTCGATGTCGACCACCAGGGTACGAAACCCCAGCTCAACGAGCAGGCCCGCCAGCGAAACCGTGGTCGTGGTCTTGCCCACACCGCCTTTTTGATTGGCAATCGCCCAGACGTTCATCGCACACACCCCGGAAGCGAATCGGCCAGTTCATCCAAACCCAGCACCACATCGGTCAGGCCCGCCTTGGCCACAGCGGCCGGCATGCCGTAAATGACGCTGGTGGCGCGGTCCTGTGCCCAGAGCCGCCCCCCCTGGGCCTTGAGGGCGCGCGCCCCCTGCAGGCCATCATCCCCCATACCGGTCAGGACGACACCCAACAGGTCGGCGCCATAAACCTCTGCCGCACTGGCGAGGGCAATGTCCACGCTGGGACGATAATGTTCGTTGGGCTGGGGTATCCGCGTACGCACAACCATGCCCGCCCCTTCACGCCGGACCTCGACATGAACTCCGCCAGGCGCGATGTAGATAAGCCCCGGACGCAAGGGGTCACCGTCGGCCGCCTCACGCACGTCCAGGTCCAGCAGACCATCCAGACGCTGGGCGAAGGCTGCCGTGAAGGCGGCGGGCATGTGCTGCACCACCAGCAAGGGCACTGGAAAACAGGCCGGCAGTTTACGCAGCACTTGCTGCAATGCGGCGGGCCCGCCGGTGGATGCGCCAATCACGACCATGCCCCGCCGACCAATGACACCGCGTGTCTGCTCCCCACCGCCCGCGGCCTTCGGCGCTACCGGCGGCGGCACGACAGGCGGCGCGGCGGCTGGCAGGCCACGCGTCGCACCGGGCGCAGACGCCGGAGCAGGACGCGGCGCCATCGGCGGGGGGGGCACAGGTCGGCCCACCCGGCTGGGCACACCACGAATGGCCAGGGTGCGCAAACGGGCTCGCAGTACGCGGGCCGAGCGCTGCATATGCTCCTCGGGGTTATCGGTGCGCTTGGGGAAGAAGTCCATCGCACCGGCATCCAGCGCGTCGAAAGTCGCGTTCGCACCTTCCTGTGTGAGCGCGGAGAGCATCAGGATAGGCGTGGGTTTGCGCGCCATGATCTCGCGCACCGCACTGATGCCGTTCATGACCGGCATTTCCACATCCATGGTAACGACATCGGGACCAAGCTCCTGGGTCAAGGCCACGGCCTCACGACCATTGGTGGCTTCGCCAACGACGGTAAGGAATGGGTCCTGAGCCAGGATTTCGCGCAGCAGCTTGCGAAAGAAGCTGGAGTCATCAACGATCAGCACGCGGATGCTCACGCCTCACCCTCCCCACAGCCAAGCACGGTTACACGCATGCGAGGGCCTTCAGTAACGGATGCCATCACTGCGGCGGGCGCCGTAGTGACGCAACAGGCTGGGCAAATCGAGGATCAGGGCGATATGCCCATCCCCGGTGATGGTGGCGCCCGCAAAGCCCGGCAGGCCATAGAGGATCTCCCCCAGGGGCTTGATGACGACTTCTTCCTGACCGATGACGCTGTCCACAATCAGACCGACCGTCTGCGCGCCGATCTGCACCAGCACGACCTGACCGTCCTTGATGCCCGGCGTCGCTTCTTCGTTGCGGATCGACAACCAGCGGCGCAGGTTGAACAAGGGCAGGGCTTTCTGACGCACGGTGATGCTCAGCTGGCCATCGACGACATTGGTTTCCTTGTCGGCAATCTCGAAAATCTCGCTGACCACCCCCAGGGGCATGGCGTACTTGCGCCGGTTCACCACCACCATCAGCGTGGGCAGGATGGCAAGGGTCAAGGGCACCTTGATCATGACCAGCGTGCCCGCCCCCACTTCGGAACTGATATTGATCGTACCGGAAAGGCGGGAAATGGCGGTCTTGACCACGTCCATACCCACACCGCGACCGGATATGTCCGAAATCTGCTCCTTGGTGGAAAAGCCCGGCAGCAGGATCAGCTCGAAGCACTCCTGCTCGGTCAGGCGCTCGGCGGTTTCGGCATCCATCATGCCCTTTTCCACTGCCTTGCGGCGCAGTTTTTCCGGGTCCATGCCGGCCCCGTCATCGCGAATGGAGAGCAGGATGTGATCGCCTTCCTGCGCGGCGGAGAGCACCACCGTTCCGATGCGTGGCTTGCTATTGCGCTGGCGCACATCGGGCATTTCGATACCGTGATCGACGGCATTACGTACCAGGTGAATGAGCGGATCGGCCAGGGCTTCGACCAGATTTTTGTCCAGGTCGGTTTCCTCACCCTCCATGATCAGTTCGACTTCCTTGCCCAGCACGCGCGAAACATCGCGCACCACGCGAGGGAAGCGCCCGAATACCTTTTTCACCGGCTGCATGCGCGTCTTCATCACCGCGGCCTGCAGATCGGAGGTCACCATGTCCAGGCTGGCGATAACCTGCGATACCTGCTCGTCATCGAAGGTGGCCTTGAGGGTATTGAGCCGGTTGCGCACCAGCACCAATTCGCCGACCAGATTCATGATCGCGTCCAGACGCTCGGTATCCACGCGCACCGTGGTTTCGGCCTTTTCCGGCGCGGCAGCAGACTTGGCATCGCCACGACCGGTAGCCGGCCGGGTAGCCGGCAGATTGGCCGCCACGCCATCGGCACCGTCCTCGACCGGCATCGGCATGGAAGCGGCGGCGCCATCGGTCGCCGCCTCCGCTGTCGCCTCAGCCGCCCCACCGGCAGACGTCGGCCCCTTGCCCGCGCCGTACATCTGGTCGAGAACCTTTTCAAATTCATCGTCAGTGATCAGATCCTCACCCTTGGAAATCACCACGGGCGGCTCTTCGGGCGCTGGCGCAGAGAACTTGCCCGGCCCGTGCAGCTTGTCAAGCAAGGCTTCGAATTCTTCATCGGTGATGAGGTCGCTTCCGGTGCCGCCCACGGCCTGGACCGCCTCGACCTCGACATCCCGCGCCTCGACATCGGTCACACCCGTATCCCCCTCACGCAAATCGGCCAGCAGGGCTTCGAATTCGGTATCGGCGGCATCCGCCAGGGGGGCCGGTGCAACAGGCTTGACCACTGGCACCGGGGAGAGGACAGGTGTGGGAGCCGGAGCGGCAACGGGAGCCGCCTTGGCCGGCGCCGGTGCGGGGTTGCCATCGCGCAGGCGGGCCAGTTCGCGCAGCAGACCGGGATCGGCCGGATCAGGAAGCTGTCCCTGGTGCAGCTCGGCAAACATCTGGTTGAGAACATCGAGCACACGCAGCATGACGTCCATCAGCCGTGCATCGACGCGACGTTCGCCGTTGCGCAGCAGGTTGAATACGTCCTCCGCAATATGACAAACCTCTACCAGCGGCGTGATTTCCAGAAACCCGGCCCCACCCTTGATGGTGTGAAAGCCACGGAATACGGCATTGAGAAGATCACGATCATCCGGGGTGCGTTCCAGATCAATCAATTGGCCGTTCAACCCATCAAGCAGTTCGCCTGCTTCGATGAGGAAGTCCTGGAGCATTTCGTTGTCAGCATTGAACGCCATGATCGTCTCCACAGAGGGTTACGGGGAGGGGGTCGCACCGCCCGTCTTCCACCGTGCGCTCCGTCCGGAGCGCACATTATCTTGCCTAATCGCCCCAGGGGGCCGCCCTCCCTGACCGCCCCGGACTGGTCCGCGACACACTGAATCTCACCCGACGGGGCGAACCGCCCGGCGCCGTCAGAAGCCCAGACTGGCGAGCAGATCGTCCACCTCATCCTGACTCTTGACCACGGTGGCGTCCGATTTGCCGGGCAACGCCGGACCTTGGCCGCGCGCCACGGCACCGGCGTCCTTGGCCGCCTCGGCAGAGACATCCTTGTTCACAGCGAAGGCGCTGCTGCTGATGACGATCAGCCCAACCAGTTTTTCCTCAACCTGTTCGAGCACCTTGGTCACACGCATCAGCAACTGGCCGGTCAGATCCTGGAACTCCTGCGCCATCATCACGTCGGTGAGGTTGGCGCGCAGCTTCAGGCCATCGGCACGCACGGAATCCAGATAGGGACGCAGCTGGTCGAGCACTTCGACCAACTGCGGATTGCCCTGGGAGGCGGAGGAAAGCTGGGCCAGACGCTCCATGAGCTTTTCGGAACGCACCGTCAGTTTCTCGGCAACCGGAAGCGTCTCCTCCACCAGGGCGAGGGTTCGATTGGCGGCCTGATCGGTGAGGTTGATGACGTAGCGCAGGCGCTCCCGCGCATCCGGCATGTCATCCTCAGCCAGGTCGATGATGCGCGTATCGCGGCTGAACTGCACGATGGCATCGTGCAGCTCACGCGTCAGACGCCCGATTTCCTTGAACAGCGGGGACTCGCAGGAAACCAGCAGCTGGTCCAGTGCCAGCTGCGTGGCGACCGGATCGTCCGCCTCCATCGCCAAAAGCAGACTACGCGCCCACTCGATGCGCTCGGGGGTAATCAGCGCGGGGACATCCGGCGCGTTTTTATTGTCGTCGCTCATGACTTCAGCCCTCAATACGCTCGAAGATTTTTTCGATTTTTTCCTTGAGCGTGGCCGCGTTGAACGGCTTGACCACATACCCGTTCACGCCCGCCTGGGCCGCCATGATGATCTGCTCGCGCTTGGCCTCCGCCGTGACCATCAGCACCGGAATCTTGTCCAGTTGCGGATCGGCACGCACGGCCTTGAGCAGGTCGATGCCGGTCATGCCCGGCATGTTCCAATCCGTGATGAGGAAGTCGTAACCACCGGCCTTGAGCATCGGCAGGGCCGTGGAGCCGTCGTCCGCCTCATTGATGTTGTTGAACCCGAGTTCACGCAGCAGGTTCTTGATGATGCGCCGCATGGTGGAAAAGTCGTCCACCACGAGGATGTTCATGTTTCGATCCACGGCCTACTCCCGTCTGAAAGAACCGTCTTTGCGCAAGACCTGTTGTTGTCGTTGTCACGCCCGCCGGTCAACGCCAGCCAGCCATTGTTTCACGCAGTCGCAGAACAGCCTTGTTGTGTATCTGGCACACCCGCGACTCGGTCACGCCAAGCACCTCGCCGATCTCACGCTGATTGAGCTCGTCCACATAATATAACGACATGACCAGTCTTTCGCGCTCAGGCAGAGCCGCGATGGCCGCCGCCAGCGACTGGCGAAAGCGCTCGTCCATGCACAGCTCGGCCGGTCCGGGACGCTCATCTTCCACATCCAGCGTGAGGTCTTCGTTGTCCTCACCACCATGATCCAGGCTGAACAGCTGTGCCGAAGCCGAATCGGCGAGGATGCGGTGATACTCCTCGACCGGCATGCCCAGTCGTTGCGCCACCTCGGAATCGCGGGCCTCGCGGCCGGTGCTCGCCTCGACCTCGCGTACCGCTTCGCTGACCTCACGCCAGCGGCGATGCACGGAGCGCGGTGCCCAGTCGTTGCGGCGCAGTTCATCGAGCATCGCGCCACGGATGCGGATGCCCGCGTAAGTCTCGAAACTGGCCCCTTGGGCGGCATCGAAATGCCGCGCCGCTTCGAGCAGGCCGACCATACCGGCCTGAACGAGGTCATCGACCTGCACGCTCTCGGGCAGCCGGGCCGCCAGATGATACGCGATGCGCTTGACGAGCCCCGCATGACGGGTGAGCAAATCTCCACCTTCGCCCTGCTGGACTGCCAAATACATCGCTCTCGGATTCACGTCACCGGTTCCCTCGTCGAGGCATATTGCACCAGACGCTCCATGAAAAATTCGAGGTGTCCCTCGACGGTTCGCGGGCGTGGCCACTTGGCCACGCGCGTCGCCATTTCCGAGAAAGCCTGCGCGGAGCGACTGCCTCCGTAGGCTACCACCACCGGCTGCTGCCGCTGAATGGCCTTGCGCAGGTACTCATCATACGGAACGGCACCGAGAAAGCCGAGAGTAACATCAAGGAAGCGGTCGGTCACGGCCAGGAGCTTGCCGTAGAGCTTGCGCCCTTCCTGCGGATGATGCGTCATATTGGCTATCACATGGAAGCGCTGCACACCGTATTCGCGGCTCAACACCTTGATCATGGCGTACGCATCGGTAATCGAGGCCGGCTCATCACAGACCACCACCACGACTTCGCGCGCAGCGCGGGCAAAGCTGACCACACTTTCGGCGATACCGGCAGCGGTATCGACGATCATGGTGTCGATCGCCAGGCTCAGATGGCCGAAGGCGTGAATGAGGCCGGCATTCTCGCCCGGGGTCAACTCTGCCATTTTCTTGACACCAGAAGCCGCCGGAATGACATATACCCCGAGCGGACCTTCGACGATCACCTCTTCCAGGCTGCGCGAACCGTCGATGACATGCGAGAGATTGTACTTGGGCGACAGCCCCAGCTGTACATCGACATTCCCCAGCCCCAGGTCGGCATCCATGAGCAGCACCTTGCGCCCCATGCGTGCCAGGGCCATGGCCAGATTGACCGAGACGTTGGTCTTGCCCACGCCCCCCTTGCCGCTGGTGACGGCGATGACCTGCACCGGCCGGGGGGTCACCATACGCCGCAGTCCCGCCGCCTGATCGTCCGTCATGCCGCGCTCAGCCGACGACATGGAAACCTGCGAATCGCCGTGCATGGCTGACTCCCTCGTGTTCTTGGTAATCCTGCTGCCACTGCTGGGCCATTTCAACCGCGCGGGAGACCAGATCGCCGCCTTCGGCGGGCTCGATGTCCTCCGGCACGCGCTGACCGGTGCCGATGCACAGAAGCGGAAGTTCGTGACGAATAACGGCGGACAGCGAACCGCCCAGGCTGGAGGCCTCATCGACCTTGGTCAGTACGCAGCCGTGCAAGGTGATGCGCGCGAAGCGGCGGATCACATCCGACTGGGCAACCGACTGCGTGTTGGCGGACAGCACCAGACACAGTTTGATTGGCGTCGCGCTGGAGCGCAGTGCGTCGAGTTGCTCGGCCATGCGGAAATCGCGCTGGCTCATCCCGGCGGTATCCACCAGCACCAGACGCTTGTCGGCCAGACTGCGCAGGGTGCTGTCCAGCTCCTGTGCGTCGCGAGCGATATGCAGCGGCACATCAAGGATGCGCGCGTAGTTGCGTAGCTGATCGTAGGCGCCGATGCGGAAATTGTCGGTGGTCACCAGGGCCACGCTGCCACGCCCGTAGCGCAGCACCGAGCGGGCGGCGAGCTTGGCCACCGTGGTGGTCTTGCCCACGCCGGTCGGGCCAACGAAGGCCATGACGCCGCCCTCATCCACCAGATCGCCCTCACGGGTCGGCACGCGGGCGGCAATCTCATCAAGCAGCACCTGCCACAGCGCATCCGGCTCGCCATCGCCCTCCAGCCCTTCGGTCAGCGCCTCGGCGAGACCTGCATCGATACCCAGCTGGGCCAGACGCTCCAGCAATACCAGACGCAGGGGATGTTGACGACCAAAGTGCTGCCATTCCAGCAGACCGACCTGACGCTCGAACAGGCTGCGCAGCGAGCGCATTTCATCGCGCAGACGGGCGATCTCGTCGCTGGGCGCCTCCATCGGTACGCGCGGTGCGGGCGCCGGCTGGGGACGGGAAGCTATGGACGGCAGAGGCCGGGCAGCGCCCGACGCCGCGACACTGGCAGACTCGGCGCGCGCCTCGCCGCCCTGACGACGGGCATTGTCCAGCGCTTCGCGCAGACGCGGCGAGGGTGTCGGCCGATTGACGGCGGCCGGAGCCGGCGCCGGATTCATGGCGCGCGGCGCGGCCGGAGCGGGCGCCGGAGCGGACGTCTGGGCGCGGGCCAGGTTTTCCAGATGACGCTGCACCGCGTCCTCGTCGTAATCCATGGCGGCGATAATCTCCACCCCCTCCTCCACCGTACGGTTGGAGAGGATGACCGCATCCGCCCCCAGGGTTTCGCGCACCTGGCGGATGGCCTCGCGCATGTCGCGTGCGATGAAGCGCTTGATGTTCATGCCTCGTCTCCAGTCGATTCACGGCCCGGCCTTCCTTGCCCGGCCGCGTGTTTCATCGCGACGGGGCGTTGCCGACGGTGGACACCACCTTGACCGGCTTGTTGTCGGGCACTTCGTTATAGCTCAGTACATTCAATGTCGGGATGGAGTGTCGCACCATTCGTGCCAACCAGGCCCGCAGGGCCGGAGCTACCAGCAAGATGGCCGGTTGTCCGGACATGTCCTGCTTGCGGCAGGCGTCCTGCAGCGAGTTGTGCAGACGTTCGGCGAGGCCGGGCTCGATACCCGGCGCGCCCTCCATCGCGCCCTGCGTAGCACTAAGCAAGAGCTGTTCCAGAGCAGGCTCAAGCGTGATGACCGGCAACTCGGGCGCCAGTCCGTTGAGGTGCTGAACGATCATGCGCCCCAGCGTCATGCGCACCAGCGCCGTCAATGTGGCGGGATCCTGACTGCGCGGCGCATGCTGCGCCAGCGTTTCGGCGATGCTGCGCATGTCACGGATCGGCAGGCGTTCTTCCAGCAGGTTGCGCAGCACCTGAACCACAGCCGTCAGCGGCAGGGCACGGGGCACGAGATCCTCAACGAGCTTGGGCGCGCTCTGCTTGAGGGTATCGAGCAGTTGCTGCGCTTCTTCGTAGCCGAAGATTTCCTGAGCGTTGTCCTGCAGGATCTGCGAAAGATGGGTGGCAATCACCGTGCTGGCGTCAACCACGGTATACCCCAGTGCCTGGGCATGCTCGCGCTGCGAGGTGTCGATCCACACCGCCTCCAGCCCGAAAGCCGGATCACGGGTATCCACACCACGCACCTTGCCGTGCACCGTACCGGGGTTGATGGCCATTTCCCGGTCGGGGAACACCTCGGCCTGCCCGATAGGCACGCCATTGAGGCTGATGCGGTAGGCGGTGGGCGATAGATCAAGGTTGTCGCGAATATGTACCGACGGCACCAGAAAACCCAAGTCCTGCGAGAGCTTCTTGCGTACGCCCTTGATGCGCTGCATGAGCTGCCCGCCCTGATTGCGGTCAACCAGGGGAATGAGCCCGTAACCCACCTCCAGGCCAATCACATCGACCGGCGGCACGTCCTCCCAGGTCAGCTCCTTGGTCTCCGGGCGTTTCTCCGCCGGCACCGGCATCGGCACAGCCGGTTCCATGGCAGCGCGCTTCTGGCGCTGGGCCATGAAATAGGCACCGGCACCGGCCAGGGCAGCCAGCGTCAGGAAGGCGAAATTCGGCATACCCGGCACAAGGCCCATGCCGCCCATGATGCCGGCAGTGACGCCCAGGACACGCGGATCGGCAATCATCTGCTTGGTGATCTGCTCGCCCATGTCCTGCGAGGCGGTGACGCGGGTGACGATGATCGCGGTGGCGGTCGAGAGGATCAGCGCCGGAATGGCGGCCACCAGGCCGTCACCGATGGTCAGCAGCACATAGGTTTGGGCCGCATCGCCCGCCCCCATGCCGTGCTGGGCCATACCGACGATCAGCCCGCCGATCACGTTGACGATCATGATGATGATGCCGGCCACGGCGTCGCCGCGCACAAACTTGCTGGCACCGTCCATCGAGCCGTAGAAATCGGCCTCCTGCGCCACCTCGGCACGGCGGGTGCGCGCTTCCTCCTGAGTAATCAGCCCGGCATTGAGGTCCGCGTCAATCGCCATCTGCTTGCCGGGCAAGGCGTCGAGGGTGAAACGGGCGCTCACCTCGGACACACGCCCGGCGCCTTTGGTGATGACCACGAAGTTGATGACGATGAGGATGATGAACACCATCAGGCCGACGGCGTAGTTGCCGCCGATGACGAACTCACCGAAGGATTCGATCACATGGCCGGCAGCCCCCGGCCCTTCGTGGCCATGCAGCAGCACCACGCGCGTGGACGCGACATTGAGCGCGAGGCGCAGCAGGGTGGCCACCAGGATGACCGTGGGAAACACCGCGAAATCCAGCGGGCGCATGACATAGACCGTCACCAGCAGCACCACCAGCGACAGGGTGATATTGAAGGTGAACAACATGTCCAGCATCAAGGGCGGCAGCGGCACCACCATCATGGCCAGGATCAGGATCAGCAGTACCGGCACGCCCAGCCCATGCCCGCGATAGCCACGCAGGGCGGCCATCAGGCCCGCAAGATCAAGACCGTTCAGCAGGGATTTCATGCGCGTTCACCCCCATCGCCACCCGACTCGCCGGGCTCCCGCCCGCGCCATAGCTCGTCAGGCACCTCCGGGGCGGGGCGCAACGGGGTCTCGGTACCCGCGCGCTGCGCTTCGCGCAACTGGAACACATAGGCCAGCACCTGCGCCACGGCCACGTACAGGGCCGCCGGAATCGGCTGATCCAGTTCCACGTTGAAATACACCGCCCGCGCCAGTGGCGGGGACTCGAAGATCATCACCCGGTTTTCCTCGCCGATTTCGCGAATTTTCAACGCCATGGCATCACGCCCCTTGGCCACCAGTATCGGCGCGGCATCGCGCTGACCATCGTAACGCAAGGCCACGGCATAGTGGGTCGGGTTGGTGATGATGACGTCGGCCTTGGGCACTTCCTGCATCATGCGCCGCTGGGACATCTGGAACTGCATCTGGCGGATGCGGCTCTTCACCTCGGGTTTACCCTCGGTTTCCTTGTATTCGTCCTTGATCTCCTGCAGGGTCATTTTCAGGTTTTTCATGTGCTCGTAAAGCTGATACGGCACGTCGAGCGCCGCCACCAGCACCAGCGAGGCGGAAATAATCAGGAAAGCCCAGAACACGAGCTCCCCGGCGTGCGCCGCCGCCTGATGGAAGGGCTCCTGTCCGAGCATGAGAAATTCGCGCTCCAGGGCGAGAAACACCACCACCCCGGCCGTCAGCACCAGCAGGAACTTGGCGATGGTCTTGAGCAGCTCAACCAGCGCGCGCAGGGCGAAAATGCGCTTCAGCCCCTTGATCGGGTCAATCCGCTCCATCTTGGGCTGCAGGGCCTGGGCGCTGAAATTCCACCCCCCGATGGCAAGCGAGGCGACAAAGGCCACCACCACGGTCAGGGCCAGGAAGGGGGTGATGATCCACAAAGCCTCCAGGGCGAATTCCAGCAGACGGCGCGGCATGGCCATCGGCTCGAACACGGCCTCGCGCGGGAAGGTGAACGCGCGAGTGAACAACGACATGAGATCTTCCACCATGCCCGGCCCGATGAACAGCAGGGATGCGGCGGCAATCACAGTCATGAGGAACGAATTCAACTCGCGCGAGCGGGCAACCTGGCCTTTCTGGCGCGACTCGCGCAATCGTTTCTCGGTAGGTTGTTCGGTCTTTTCCTGACCGCTTTCCGATTCGGCCATGCCGGGTCAGCCTCCGAGTATCTCGCGGGTCAACAAATACCCCTGATGCATGAAGCGTTCGATCTGGGGCACCATCAGGGGGACGGCAAACAACAACAGCAGGAAACCGATCATCAGTGTTGCCGGGAATCCGATGGAAAAAATATGCAATTGCGGTGCCGCGCGGGTAATGACGCCCATGGCGATATTCACCACCAACAGCGCGGTGCCTATGGGCAAGGCCACCAGCACGGCATTGACGTACATCTGGCTGCCCCAGGTCGCCATACGCCAGAAGACGTCCGCATCGACACCCACCGGGCCGATGGGCAGGAGAATGAAGCTGTCGGCCACCAGACGCACAAGCATCAGGTGCCCGTCCAGGGCGAGGAAAATCAGGGTGCCGAAAATGACCAGGAACTGACTCACGATAGGCACGTTCACCCCGTTCTGCGGGTCCACCGCCTGCGCAAAGCCCAGCCCCATGCTCATGGCGATGGACTCCCCGGCCAGGGTGAGGGCCGTAAGCACCAGCTGGAACACAAAACCCATCGTGATGCCGATGGCGACCTGCTGCACGGTGATGAAAAACGCCTCAGCAGAGAATGGATCGGCCTGAGGCACGCCATCGATCACCGGCAGGATGGCCAGGGTGACGACGGCCGCCATGAGGATGCGCACCCGCGCCGGCAGGGTGCGTGTGCCAAAGGCGGGCGCCACCATGAACATGGCGCCGACACGGATGAAGGGCCAGAGAAAGAGCCCGACCCAGCCCATGGCCTCGGCCAGCGTGACCGTCATGCGCCTACCCCAGCAACCCCGGGATCATGTCATACAGCCGGCGCGTGAAGTCGATAATCAGATTCAGCATCCACGAACCGGTCAGCAGGATCACCACGGCCACTGCGATGAGCTTGGGGATGAAACTCAGGGTCATTTCGTTGATCTGCGTCGCCGCCTGGAACATGCCGATGAGAAGACCGGAAATCAGGGCCACTCCCAACATGGGGGCGAGCAACATGAGGATGATAGTCAGCGCCTGACGGGTGATGTCGATCACGGTATCCGGCGTCATCGCGCTACCCCCCCACGTAGAAGCTGCGGGCCAGGGTGCCCATCAACAAGGCCCAGCCATCCACCATGACAAACAGCATCAGTTTGAACGGCAGGGAAACGATCATCGGCGAGAGCATCATCATCCCCATGGCCATCAACACGCTGGCCACCACCAGATCGATGATGAGGAACGGAATGAAGATCAGAAAGCCGATCTGGAATGCGGTCTTGAGTTCGCTGGTCAAAAAGGCGGCCATGAGCACGGTGAAGGGCACCGCATCGGGCGTCTCGAACGGCGGATAACCACCGATCTCGGCAAACAGCGCGATATCGCTTTCGCGGGTCTGCGCGAGCATGAACTCGCGTATCGGCTGACTGCCGGCGGCAATGGCCTCCTCAGCCGTCACTTTTTCATTCAGATACGGCTCCAAGCCCTGCGTATACACCCTGTCGAACACCGGCATCATGATGAACAGGGTCAGAAATAGCGCCAGCCCGAGCAGGATCTGGTTGGATGGGGTCTGCGCCGTCCCCATGGCCTGACGCAGAATGGCCAGCACAATGATGATGCGGGTAAAGGACGTCATCATCAGCAGCATCGACGGCAGCAGGGTCAGCACCGTCATCAGTGCCATCACCTGCAGGGTCAGGCTGTAACTGCGCCCGCCGTTGGCCAGCTCCTGCACGGTCACTGCCGGCAGACCGGCAGGTTCGGCGCCGGCCAGCTGGGGCAGCAACACACCCGCCAGCAGCAGCACGAGACTCGACAGGAATTTCATGGGCCTGCCTCCTTCGATCCGGCCCCATCCGTCCGGCCGCCCGGTTTACGCAGGCGCTCCAGCAGAGGCCCGAAGCCCGTGGCAGACGCCACACGCTCCTCCGGCGCGGGCCAGTTCACCGGCTGTGCCAGGGTATCAAGCGGCACGATGCGCCCCGGTGCGACGCCGACCAGCACCTGCCGGTCGCCCACTTCAAGCAGCACCACCCGCTCGCGCGGGCCGACGGCAACGCTGGAAATCACCCGCATGCCGTGCAGGGCAGGGCCGCCAAGCCGCTGCATGCGTTTCATGAGCGCGGCCAGCAGGAACATCAGCCCCAGCACGAACAGCAGGCTCAGCAATACCTTGAGCAGATAGGCTGGCCCCAGCGGATCCAGCCCCCCGCCGATCGCGGGCACGGACGACTCTGCCGCCAGCACCGGCGCACTGCCCAGCAGGAGCAGAAGCAGCCCCGAACCTCCCCTAGCCCACGCGCGCGCCACCGGGTTCACCGCAACTTCTTGACCCGCTCGGCGGGGCTGATGACGTCGGTCAGGCGAATACCGAACTTCTCGTTGACCACCACCACCTCGCCATGGGCGATGAGGGTGCCGTTGACCAGTACGTCGAGCGGCTCGCCCGCCAGACGGTCGAGCTCGACAATCGAGCCCTGGTTCAGTTGCAGGAGGTTGCGGATATTGATGGCCGTGCGCCCGATTTCCATGGAAATGCTTACCGGGATGTCGAGGATGACATCCAGATTCGCGTCGGGATTACCCGCTGGGGCGGCCGAAGAATGAAAACTTTCCGGTTCGATTTTTTGCGCACCGCCGCCTTCCGACTCGGCCTGCTCGGCCATCGCGGCGGCCCAGTCGTCCATCATGTCGTCGGCATCTGCCTGGGAATTATCAGCCATTCTCGTCTCCGGTTAACGGGCGGGCGTCCAGCGTTTCCTTCTCCAGGCGGATTGGCGCTTCCACCTGCACGGCCACGGCGCCACGATAGACGCCCCAGCGACCATGGAACACCGGCATGCCCTCGGCAATCAGGGTCACATGCTCGGGCATCTCAAAAGGAATGATGTCGCCCGGTTTCATCAGCAATATGTCACGCAGGGTCAGCTGCGTATCGGCCAGATGCGCCGTCACGCCCAGACGCGCGTACCCCAGTTCGCGCTTGAGCGAACGGGTCCAGCGTTCGTCCACTTCCAGACGGTCGCCTTGCAGGCCACCATCGAGCAGATCGCGGATCGGCTCGATCATGGTATAGGGCAGAACGAGGTCGAACAGCCCACTGCCGCCCTCGACCTCGATACGGAAACTGCACACCACCACGACCTCGCTGGGGCTGACGATGTTCGCCAGCTGCGGGTTCATCTCGTGACTGATGTGCTCGAAGCGGATGGGCTTGAGCGGCGTCCACGCCTTCTCCATTTCGTCCACCGCCATCTCCAGCACACGCTGGATCACACGCAGCTCGGTGGGGGTGAAGTCGCGTCCCTCGATCTTCGAATGCCGACCGCTGCCACCGAAGAAGTTGTCCACCAGGCTGAACACCAGGCGCGACTCCATCATGAACAGGCCGATGCCTTTCAAGGGCTTGACATGCATCATGGTCAGGCTGGTCGGCACATACAGCGAGTGGACATACTCGGAGTATTTGACCATGCGCACCCCTTCGATGGTGATTTCCACCGTGCGACGCAGCATGCCGACCAAACGGATGCGGAAATTGCGCGCGAAACGCTCGTTGAGCATTTCCAGGGTGGGCAGGCGGCCACGGACAATGCGCTCCTGACTGGTGAAGTCATAGGCACGCACCCCGTCAGCACCATCGACACCCGACTCGGTTTCGACATCCCCGCCCTCCACACCATTGAGGAGGGCGTCGATCTCGTCTTGCGTCAGAATATCGGCGCCGGCCATGAGCGTTCTCCGCCCCTTACTGCATTACGAAACGCGTGAACAAAAGATCCTCCACGCCTTCCTTGTCCGCGCGATTCTTCAGCACACCGCGCACTTCTTCCAGCGCTGCCTTGCGCAGCTTGTCCTTGCCCTCGCGGGTACGCAGTTCGGCCGCCTTTTGCTCGCTGAACAGCATGATGAGGTTATTGGTGATCTCCGGCGCGTGCGCCTTGACCGCATCCGCCAGCAGCGGATCGAAGGTCACCAGTTGCACTTCAACCTGCATGACGTTGGCATCGCTGGTGTCGGCAAAATTGACGGTCAAGGGCATCCCCAGCGGAATGTAAACGGCCGGCCCCTTGGGCTTGACAGGCTGCTCGGTCGCCTCCGGGGCATGTCCGTCCCCCTCCTCGGCCGGCTTGTCCTTGTTCCCCATCAGGAACCACGCCGCACCGCCGCCGACAACAGCCAGCAGCAGGACCACGACAACCACCAGCAGGATAAGGACCAGTTTGCCCCCGCCTTTTTTCTTCTCGCCTTCCGCTTCCTCGGCCATCTCTGCCTACCTCGAAGTGAGTACACGACGCCGGCGAGTGTATCAATTCCACCCGCCCAAGGGCAGCACCCACCTTAATGGCTGGCCTGCCCCCGCTTGCGGGCGGCCTTGTTGGCATACAGCGCCTGATCCGCACGACGGAACAGGCTGAGCGCATCATCGCCGCCACGGTACTCGGCCATCCCCATGCTCATGGCCACCTGCAGCCGCTGCCCATCGGCAACGAGCAGGCCACGGGTAGCCAGATCAGCGCGCAGACGGTTACAGAAAGCCTCCGCCCCGGCCATCCCGGTCTGAGGCAGGCAAACGACAAACTCGTCGCCACCAAACCGGCAAGCCACATCGCTGCCACGCAAGGTGGCGCGCAAAGCATCGGCCACCAGGCACAGCAGGGCATCGCCTACATCGTGTCCATGGGTGTCGTTGACCTGCTTGAACAGATCGAGGTCCATCACCACCAGACTCAACTGCCCAGCCTGACGACGCACGCGGGACAACTCCTGACGCAGCGCATCATCCAGCGCCGAGCGGTTTCCCAATCCGGTCAGCGGATCACGACGCGCATGTCCCAACGCCTCGTGATAGCGCAGCGCATTACGCAAGGGCAGCACGAGTAGCGCCAAAAGCGACTCGCAGCTCTCCAGCAAACCGGCGTCGAAAGGATGACGCGCGAGGATCGTCAGAGTCCCCAGACCGCTACCGAAGGCTTCCAGGCGGTAATCCGCGCGATGCGCAGCCGGCTCACCAACCCCAAGGCGCAGCTGACCGTTTTCGGACAGGAACTCCATGCCGGCAATGGGCGAAAGCTTGAGCACCACACGCTTGAAAAAAGCGTCCAACAGGCCGGATGGCTCCAGATGGGCCAGCAGCGCCTGGGTCAACTCCAAAAGGGAAGAGGCTTCATCGGCGTTGCGTTCCATCTGCCGGCTGGGCAGCACACGCAAGTGCCCGCGTTTCCCGGACAAGCCCAGTACCGAGGTGCTGGCGCTGGCCACATGAATGGCGGAGTCGATACTCGGGAAGGACTGTAGGGTATTCATGGCTCGATCCTCAGAACGGGATGTCTCCCCCCGACAAAAGCCAGAACCGTGCCACAAAAATAATTCGTTGATTTAAATAACAAATCAACACACAAAAAAACGGCAACAGCCTAAACCAGAAACAATCGCCAAAAAAAAGGCGCCGTCAAAACGGCGCCTGTCGGATTCCCGATGGGATAAAATCAAGCGCGGCGACGACGCACCGCCATGAGCGGCAGGCCCAGGCCCAGAAGGCCCAGAAGGCCCAGAAGGCCCAGTGCACCACCGCCGCCCGACGCACCGCCCTCGGTCGTGGTCACGAACTCCGAGCGCACCATGCCCACGCTCAGACGCGTGCAGGACTGGCCTGAATAAGCCGCATTGCTCTTGTTACGGACCGTCACCACATCACCGGCTTTCACCATGCCCCAGGCCGTGGTGTATTCCCCGCCGTTGATGTTGTACTCACCGGCGCACTTGCCGGTTTCGTCGCTGACATTGATGATCGTCGGCGCGGTAATGCCGCTGATCGTCACCGGGTTGGACACCGCCACGGTCGACGGCTTCAAGCCCGATTGCGCGCCAAAGCCGTAGGCGTCGGGAATCACGTCATCGCCCAGATAACGCAGCGCCGCGAAATCGCCACGATAGGCGCCGCTGTCGGCCATGCCGGCCAGCACGATGCCGCCGTCCGGCTGCAGCTTCAGGCCCCAGGCTTCGGCCATGGACGCGCCGAACGGGGTAGTCACGATCCCCGTGCCATTACCGCCGAAGCTGTAATCGACACTGCCATCGGCGTTATAGAGCACGGTAGCGAAGCTGGTGTTGACCGTATTGAACACGGCAGCACCGCTGACCACGAGCTTGCCGTCGGGACGGTAGGCCACGTCCATCGCCCAGCTCGAATCCAGACCGATCGGCGTCTTCACCCAGCCACGGTCACCGAAACCGGTATCCAGCTGGCCGTTCGGCAGCACGCGCATGACGGCGAAATCGCCGAGCTGACGCATTTCCGTCACACCTTTGTCACGACCGCCCGCGGCAACGAGCTTGCCGTCTTCCTGCAGGGCCAGGCGGGACGCGCCATCACTATAGATGAGGATGGCGGAAGCGAACGTGGCCTTGCCATCGTCACTGAAGCTGGCATCCAGACTGCCATTGGTGTTGTAACGGGCGAAAGCGAAATCGAAATTGCCGTTGACCGTTGTGCAGTCGAGTGAATTGCAGCTGCCGCCGGCCACCACGATCTTGCCATCGGTCTGGATGATCAGGCCGTTGGCATAGTCATCGGACGGGCCGATCGGCGTGATTGCGACACCATCCAGATCGAAACTGGCATCCAGGGTACCGTTGGCATGGTAACGCGCGGTAACGATGTCACTGTCGCCGGTGACCGGGTTGATGCTCTCGCCGGTAACCACGATTTTGCCGTCGCGCTGCAGGGCGATATCCATGATGGCATCGGAAAGACCACGCACGGAGGTGACCACCCGACCGCCGACACCGAAACTGGAATCGAGCTGACCATTGGCCAGATAACGGGCCATGGCAAAGCGCACACTCTGATCCGGCGCCACGGTCCAGCCGGCAGCGATGATGCGCCCATCCGGCTGCACAACCACGGATTCGGCCACATCGAAGCGATCATTCGGCGCATCCCAGAACGCCGTGGTCACCTTGCCACCGGTGCCGAAACTCGTATCGAGATTGCCATCGGTGCCATAACGCAGCAGGGCGAAGTCATCCTCCGTGCCCTCGGTATTGCCCGCGCGACCGGCCAGGACAATCCGACCATCGCTCTGCAGGGCCACATCGCGCGCCTGGTCATTCCAGGGACTGAACGAGGTCGTCTGTTTGCCGTTGCTGCCGAATCGGACATCCAGATCGCCCGGCGCCGCAAACGCAGCGGAAGCGCCCAGCGCCAGCGCAATGGAAAGGGAAAGGGTTAGCTGCCTCTTCATGAATGATCGCTCCTTGGCCATGAAAATCGATTATCAAACACAGCGCACAAGACGCAAGAATCCTGTCTCGCGCGCTTTCAAGAAAGCGATTCTAACCACTTCATCGCAGGGGAGATACAAAACTTTTACCCTCACGAACGAGAGCGTTGTCGAAAACCCCCAGGGCCTGCCTCACCCGGAAGGCGGTATGTCTTGTCGCTGCGCTGCCGCTGGTGAACAATGCCGCGAAGCGTGGCGTGAACAGCAAAGAGGGAATGAAGCAATGTTTGGGAGCTGGATCAACCGCCTGCTGGGACGCGAACGGACAGTCGCCACCCACAGCCCCAGGCCCGATGGGGCCAACGCAACCGTCCGCCCCCCCATGGAATCCCCGGCGGCGCATCGCGACCCCGAACGGGACCATTTCCTGGCACAGCTTGGCGCCGACACCTTGCAGGACAGCACGGCAGCGCGCCCGCTGGTGGAAAAACTGCGCGCTCTGGCCGAAGAAGAAACGCTGGCCCGGCACATCCCACGCCTGCCTACCCTGGTGCCGCGCTTGTTACAGGCCCTGCGTGACCCCACGCGCAGCACGGCGGATTACGTGGCGCTGATCCGGGATGACCCGGCCGCCATCGCCGAAATCCTGCGGGTGGCGAACAGCGCCCTGTACAACCGTGGCACACCGCTGCAAGGCATTGAACAGGCCGTGGCGCGTCTGGGAACCGACGGTCTGCGCGAGACGGTGAGCCGGCTCGCGTTCCGTCCAGTCATGCGTAGAGACGCAAACCAGGCGCTCACCCCGTCCTGGCGACTGATCGCCAAGACTTCCGCTGCTGCCGCCGCGCTGGCCACCGCAACAGGCGGGGCACGTTTCGAAGCCTGGCTGGGCGGGCTGGCTTTTCACACTGGCGCTCTGGTTGCTGCAAAGGCGCTGCCCGTGACGGCCCCTCCGCCAACCCGCGCATTATTCGAGGCGCGGCATGTGCTGCTGCCGAAAATCGCGCGAAAAGTCGCGCAAGAGTGGGAGTTTCCCAGTGCCGTCGTACAGGCACTGGACGCTCAGGACAAACCCAACGGCGCGTCCCTGGGTGCGATAGTGCAGGCGGCCCATCGTCTGGCGCTGGTTCACAGCCTGATCGAAAGCGGGCGCTATGAAGCCCATGAACGTGAAGCCGACTGGCTGGCAGGCTCTGCCCTGTCCCCCCTGGCGGATAAAGCCTGGGCGGCCCTGGATCAGGTGGACGAAACCGACTGATCGCCCCGAGCCGGGCATTTCACACCCCTTCGGCTCGTGCGAGAATAGCAGCCCCTTGCCCCACCTCGCGGTCCATCGTGAGCCACGCACCGTCCAACGATTCGATTTCTTCCGACGACAGCGGTCGACGGCACCCCTGGCTGATGCCCAGCATCACCCTGCTGCTGTTTTCCCTGGCCGGTTTCGCCATTTACCGGCTTCTGCACGAAATCCACCTGGACCAGCTCCTGGAGGCCATACGCGCACTCTCGCCCGGCGCGATCCTGCTCGCGCTGCTGTTCATGGCCGCAAGCTACGCCAGCATGGTCGGCTACGATGCCGCGGCCCTGCGCTATATCGGCCGGCGTCTGCCCTTGCGCACCGTCGCGCTGGCGTCCTTCACCGGTTATGCCTTTTCCAACACCATCGGCATGGCCCTGATTTCCGGGGCCTCGGTGCGTTTTCGCATCTATGCCGAAGCGGGACTGGACGGGCTGGACGTGGCCCGCATCGCCGCCTTCTGCGCCCTGGCCTTCGGCATCGGCGCGCATGCGGTGGGCGCCGGCGCGCTGGCCTGGCAACCGGAGCTCCTGGCCGAACACCTGCACATGGACAGCGCCACCCTGCGCGCGGCGGGGCTGGCCCTCCTGGCCCTGCTTGGCGCCCTGCTCCTCTGGCTGGCCCTGGGGCCACGATACCTGAACCTGTGGCGCTGGCGGCTGGCACTGCCGTCTTTCCGGCTGTCCCTGGCCTTGCTGGCCCTGTCCGCCGTGGACATCGCCCTGGCCGGCGCCTGCCTGTACGTCCTGCTGCCGGAATCGAACGTTCCCTTCATTGCCTTTCTGCTGGTCTTCGTCGCTGCCCTGGTGGCTGGGGTCGCAAGCCACGTACCGGGTGGACTGGGGGTATTCGAAGCGGTCATGCTGCTGGGGCTGCATCAGCACATGCCTGCCGAACAATTGACGGCAGCACTGCTGATTTTTCGCGGGATTTACTATCTGCTGCCGCTGATGCTCGCCACCCTGGTGCTGGCCGCGAGGGAAACGCGCGAGCGGGCGGAGCCGGCCATTTTACTGGCACGTCAGCTCGGTGGCTGGGGAGCGCGGCTGGTGCCGCCGGTCATGGCGGGCATGAGCTTCATCGCCGGGCTGATCCTGCTCGCCTCCTCGGCCACCCCCACCGTACCGCAGCGCCTTCTGGCCCTGGAGGCGGCGCTGCCGCTGATGGTGGTCGAGGCATCCAGCCTGTTGGCGGCGTTCACCGGCCTGATGCTGCTGGTGCTGGCGCGAGGGCTGTACCGACGCCTGAACGGCGCCTTCCTGATGACCGTCCTGCTGCTGGTGGCCGGTGCTGTGCTGTCCATCGCCAAGGGGATTGATTACGAAGAAGCGCTACTGCTCTCCGGCGCCGCCTTCATCCTGCTGCTGAGCCGCCGGGAGTTCTATCGCCGCACCCGGCTGCTCGATTCGACCTTCACGCCCGGCTGGGTATTGTCGGTTGCCGCCGCCATACTGGGCATGATGGCGGTGACTTTTTTCTCGTTCAAACATGTCGAGTATTCGCATTTTTTGTGGACGAGCTTCGGCTTCGATCAGGAAGCCGCCCGCGCCCTGCGCGCAAGCCTGGCCGTCGGCGTGGGCGCGGCCCTGCTGGGACTCACGGCGCTGCTGCGCCCGCCGCGCACCCCGCTCGCCCTGTCCCGCCCGGATGCGGCCACCCTGGCGCTGACGGAAACCCTGATCCGCCAGCAAGCGCATGCGCTGCCCAATCTCGCCCTGGCCGGTGACAAGCATCTGCTGTTCGATGATGAAGGCGGGGCTTTTGTGATGTTCGGCGTACGAGGCTCCACCCATGTGTCGCTGGGCGATCCGGTCGGACCCGCGCGCCGTGCCGAGGAACTGGCCTGGCGCTTTCGCGAGAACGTAGACCGCCAGGGCGGACGCATCGCCTTTTATCAGGTACGCCCAGACTATCTGCCCTTCTACCTGGACATGGGGCTGATGCCGATCAAGATCGGCGAGGAGGCGGTGGTCGACTTGTCGCGCTTCAGCCTCGAAGGCCCGCAGGGCTACGATCACCGCTACCTGCTCAAGCGCGCCGCGCGCGACGGCCTGAGCTTCGAGATACTCCCCGCCTGCCGATTCGACGACGAGCGCGCTAGCCTGCGCGAGATTTCCGACGCCTGGCTTGCCCAGCGCAATACCCGCGAGAAGCGCTTTTCCGTCGGCGCCTTCGATGAAGCGTATCTTCGCCATTTCAACTTCGGCATCGTGCGTCATGAAGGGCGCATCGTCGCCTTTGCCTCCTTGCTGGAGTCCTGCCAGGACGCAGCACCTGCGCCAGAGGACGCGCGGCGCGGGGAAATGGCCATCGACCTGATGCGCTATCGGCCGGACGCGCCGAAAAACACCATGCAGTTTCTTCTGCTGCGCTGCCTGCTGCAGGCCCAGGAAAACGGCTATGCGCGCTTTTCGCTGGGCATGGCCCCGCTGTCCGGCCTGGAAGACCATACCCTCGCCCCACTGTGGCAGCGATTCGGCGCACTGATCTACAACCTCGGCGAGCCGTACTACAACTTCCAGGGCCTGCGCACCTTCAAGCAGAAGTTCAACCCGGACTGGGAGCCCCGCTATCTGGCCACCGAGGGCGGCATGAGCCCGGCCATCGTGCTCGCCGACATCGCCGCGCTGATCGCGGGCGGCATGCGCGGTGTTATTGGCAAATGAAAATGCACAGGAAAAAGCGCATGTTGCCTGCCCTGCCCGCGCTCCTCGGCCTCGCCCTGATCGCCGGCTGCACAACCCCGCCCCCACCGGAGACGCGCACGGCCAACGAATGGGGTGAATACCTGCTCTGGCGCCCTGCCGGCGAGACGCGCGGCCTGATTCTGCGCCTGGGCGAGCACCTGCCCGCCGAAGCCCCGCGCGAACTGCTCGGTCAGGGCCTGGCCGTGGCGGACATCGATGCCGTCGAATACCTGCGCCGTGCGCAGGCCCTGCCGGCTGTCGAAGGCGAGTGTCACTATCTTGCTGGCGCGGTGCAATGGACCGCCCAGCGCATCGAGCACGACCTGGGCTTATCCGGCTATCGCCCGCCGCTTCTGCTCGGTACAGGCCCCGGAGCCCTGCTGACGCTGATCCTTCTCGAACAGGCGCCGCAAGGCGTTTTCGCCGGTGCACTGGCCGAAGCCTACGAGAACCGCCCGCTTCACTTCGCCCGCCCCCTCTGCCCGCGCAGCGCGGACGGACAAGCGCCCCTGAGTACACCGCCCCGCCCTTCCGCGCCCTGGTCCGTGCAGACCGTGGCAACCGACCGACCGGAAGCTTCCGCAACAATACGGGTACTGGATTCGCCCCAGGATGTCGCCAGGGAGAAACAACGCCTGATCGACGCGCTGGACCGTCGCAAGGAGGACGCTCTCCCTGTCATCGCAGTGGCCCGCGCCAAAATGGCGGACCGCCCGCTGGTCATCATCTACTCCGGCGACGGCGGCTGGCGCGACATCGACAAGCAACTGGCCGACCGACTCGCCCAGGCCGATTACACCGTACTGGGGGTCGATGCCCTGCGCTATTTCTGGACTCGCCGTGAACCCCGTCAGGTCGCCGGGGATCTATCGCGCCTGCTGGCCCGTCACCCCGATCAGGGGCGCTCGGTCGTGCTGATCGGCTATTCCTTCGGCGCCGACATCCTGCCTGCGGTCTATTCGGCCCTGCCGGAGGGCGACCGCGAGCGCATCCGTCTGCTCGCCCTGCTGGCCCCTGGCCTGATCACCGACTTTGAAATCCACATGAGCGGCTGGATCGGCGGACGCCCGGACGGCCAGCAGGTGCTGTCGGTAGCGAAAACCGCCGAAACCCTGCCGATGGATCGGGTCGTCTGCGTTTACGGTCTGGATGAAAAGGAATCGCTGTGCCGCGAAACCTCAATGCAGGACAGCGAACGCATCGGCCTGCCGGGCGGCCACCATTTCGACAAGGATTACGCCGCCCTTGCCGCCCGTCTCGTTCAGGCCATCGAAACACGTCACTAAGCACTCTTTCGCGCGATCCGCCTACCCGCGCCTGTCGCGCAACAGCGCTTCCAGCCAGACTTTTTGCTGCTGACGGGCACGCTGGTCCTGTAACGCCTCACGAATCCGGGGCTCTGCCTCATCGAGGCCGACCCGGGTCGCGG
Source organism: Halothiobacillaceae bacterium (assembly GCA_028696185.1). GTDB lineage: Bacteria > Pseudomonadota > Gammaproteobacteria > Halothiobacillales > Halothiobacillaceae > JAQVHL01. The sequence continues at coordinate 23,100 of JAQVHL010000008.1, read as the reverse complement.
GCAGGATGCCGTCGCAGCGCAAGAGGTGAAAGCCCAGCGGCGATTCCACCGACTCGGACAGCTCGCCCACTCGCAGTGAAAACAGCACCGCTTCGAGTTCCGGGTACAGCGTGCCGCGCGGCACATCGCCCAACAGGCCGCCATCAAGCGCGGTGGGGCATTCCGAATGGCGTTGCACCTCCTCGGCGAAACGGGCCGGGCGGGCGGCGAGCCGGGTACGGATGGCCTCGATGCGCCCCCGCACCGCCTCACGACCATTACCGGCCAGTGCCTCGTTGACGGTAATCAGCAAATGCCGGGCACGGCGGCGCTCCGGGCTGACAAACCGCGCTTGGTTCAGGTGATAGAACAGCTCGATATCCACCCGGCTGACCGGCTCGACCGTCGCGCTCACCCGCTCCAGCACCGCGTCCACCGTCAACTGACGGCGCAGCGCTTCCTCGATGCCGGCCTCATCCAGTCCCAGGCCGGAAAGCTCGGCCACGAAGCTGTCCGCATCGGGATAGCGCCCGCGCAGGGCGGACAGCGCTTCATTCACTGCCGAATCCGGCACATGCACCCCGCCTGCCTCGGCGCTGGCGAGTACCGCCGATTCGATCTGCTGGCGACGGCGGGCAACAAAGGTCACGCGCGCGCGCGCCGTCTGATCCAGACCTTCCGGCTCACGCCCGAACAATTGCTGTGCAACCTGCAATTCCAGATAGGCGAGTGTCATGCCGCACCCTCCTTATCCCGCGTCTCCAGCGCTTCCAGTACATTCTCCGGCACCTGCACCACATGCGCGGGAAACATGACGTGGTACTGCACACCACCGGGCACATCGCGCAGCACGCGGATGACCTCGCCAATCTCTCCGGCCTGGGCGCGCACCTCCCCCGCCACGGTCAGGGTAAGACGGGCTCGAACCTTCTCGCGCGCCTCGAAGCGGCTCGGATTCCACGGCTCGTCCGCACCGATCAGCTCTTCCTCACGACAGCCGACCAGACGCCCCTGATCGAGAAAATGCACGGTGTAGATGATCTGGTCCTGCAGGAAGGTGCCGATGTCCACCACATGCCCGACGCTGCCGCGACGCATCAGCAACGCACCGATCTCTGTGCCGGGGAAGGTGCCATCATTGCGCACATTGCGCGTGACACGCACCGCATCACCGAACTCGAAGCGCGGGCGCATGGCGTCAGCGCTTGAAAAGATCGCCCAGCGCGACGAAGGTCGTCTGCGGGCCATGCATGTGGAACACCTTGAACACCTTCTCGGTCAGCGCATCGGAGGCGACAAAGTCCTGATAGGCCTGCTCCAGATGCGCACGATAGGCGGCAAATCGCGCCGTGCCGTCCTCCGGTAGCGGAGCCCCGCGACGGTTCAGGTAGTCGTGAAAGCGTTGCAGGATGTGCAGGCGGTTGACCTGCACCACGCCGGGGTTGTAGCTCACGCCGAAGAAATCGAGAAAGTCCTCGGCCGAGCTGAGCTCTTCCAGGTTTTCTTCCAGTTCATGTCGATTCATGTGCGTATCTCCGCTGTTTGGACACTTCGTCGAAATATCAAGCCGGCTCGAAACGCTGACGCGCCACATCCAGCAGGCTGTGCACGCCCAGGCGGTCATGTGTATCAAGCTCCATCAGCATTTCAAGCAGCGCCATGCCCGCCCCGATCTGCCCCAGACGCAGGAGCAGATAAGCGCACGCCTTGAGCGCCATAAGGTGAAAGCGCAGCAAAATCATGGGCGCATCCGGCTTTGCCAGGCAGGCCGCCAGCGCCGGGCCGTCCTGTGGCGCCGACAGCCCCAGACGCCGTGTCGTGAGAGCAAGCGCCTGCTCAACCACGCTCAAGGCCTCAGAATGCCGGTGGCGGTAGAAATGATTGCGATACAGCGCCACCCATACGGCAAGCGATTCCGGCGCCTGTTCCAAGGCCCGCGCCAGCGGTGCGTCGGACGCCTCCTCGGCATACCCTTCGGCCGCGGCCTCCAGCAGGGCCCAGACCTCGTCGGATAAGGGTTCGTCGTAGTAAAGCGGCTGGGGATCAAAATCCAGTAAATCCATCCTCACGCCCCCTTCACACGATGATGAGAAGCATCCTCTCTCGGTAAATCCGCCTCGCAACCATGCGCCCCGTCGCACACCCCGCAGGCAGGCTCCCCCGGCTCCAGACCTGCTTGTTTCAGGCGGGTTTCCAGCACGCGCACACGGTCGAGCAGGCAGGCGAGCGCCTTGCCGACCGGGTCGGGAATCAGGTGATGATCGAGGTTGATCCCATCCGGCGAGAGGCTCTCGCGTTCGGTGCGCACGATGCGTCCGGGAATGCCGATCACGGTACGGTCGGCGGGCACGTCCTTGACCACCACGGAGTTGGCGCCCACCCGCACCCGTTCACCCAGCGTGATCGGCCCGAGCACCTTGGCCCCGGCCCCCACCAGCACGCCGTTGCCCAGGGTGGGATGGCGACGCCCCTTGCGCCAGCTCGTCCCGCCCAGGGTCACGCCGTGGTAAAGCGTCACATCGTCGCCCAGCACGGCCGTCTCGCCGATGACCACGCCGGCGCCGTGGTCGATGAACAAACGCCGTCCGATGACCGCGCCGGGGTGGATGTCGATGTGGGTGAAGAACCGGGTCAGCGCGGCAAGAAAGCGCGCGGGATAGCGCCAGCCGCGCCGCCACAGCGCATGGGAAAACCGGTGCAGCATCACCGCATGCACCCCCGGATAGGTGGTCAGAACCTCAAAACGGGTGCGTGCCGCCGGGTCGCGGGCAAAAACGCAATTCACATCCTCGCGCAAAAGCGCCCACAAACCCGGTTCACGCAGTGTCTCGTTCATGATCCCGGTTTCCATCTCATGCTCCCGGCCCCGACAGGGCCTGTTCGCGATAAAAGCCCGTCAGCTCTTCAGGCAGGGGCGGGCGCTTGGCGCAGGTCACGAAGGCGCGGATGCGCTCCAGCAGACGATGCGCCAACGCACGGTCGATGATCAGCCCGAGCTGGGCGTAGGCGCGCATCACGCCCCGCGTACCGGAATGCTTGCCCAGCACCAGACGGTGCTCGCGCCCCACCTCGCGCGGGTCCAGGGCCTGATAGTTGCGGGGATCTTTAAGCAGGCCATCGACATGGATACCCGCCTCGTGGGTGAAAACGCCCTCCCCGACCACGCTCTTGTGCCAGCCGACCGGGCGCCCGGAAGCGCGGGCCACCAGGGCGGACACGGCGGGAAAACCGGTCAGCTCAAGCCCGGTGTCATGACCGTAGAGCTTGGTCAGCCCCACCGCCACCTCCTCCAGCGCCGCATTGCCCGCACGCTCGCCCAGCCCGTTGACGGTGGTGTTCACATGCGTCGCACCGGCGCGCACTGCCGCCAGCGTATTGGCCGTCGCCAAGCCCAGGTCGTCGTGGGCGTGCATCTCGATGTCGATGTCCAGCGCGGCGCGCAGCGCGCCGATGCGTTCGTGCACGCCGAAGGGCTCCATCACCCCCAGGGTGTCGGCAAAGCGGAAGCGCGACGCCCCCGCCCGCTGCGCCGCCTCGGCCACCGCAAGCAGGAAGTCCGGCGCAGCGCGCGAGGCATCCTCCCCCCCCACGCAGACATCAAGACCGGCATCCAGCGCCAGCTTCACCTGACGGTCGATGGTCGAAAGCACCCAGGCGCGCGAACGACCGAGCTTGCGCGCGATCTGCTGGTCCGACACGGGAATCGACACATCCACCCGCCCCACCCCGAGCCCGGCGCACAGACGGATGTCAGCCTCCTGCATGCGCGCCCAGACCAGAAGCGAGGCGGACAGGCCAAGCGAGGCCAGCGCGCGGATGCTCTCACGCTCCACCGCACCCATCGCCGGAATGCCCACCTCCAGCTCCGGCACGCCCAGCGCATCCAGCGCACGGGCGATGGCGAGCTTCTCATCCAGGGTGAAGGACACCCCGGCGGACTGCTCTCCGTCACGCAGCGTGGTGTCGTCGATGATGAGGGTGTGGAATGTCATGGCGCTTCCTCCAGCTTTCGGGGACGACCCTCCCCGACCTGCTGTACTGCAAGCGCAGTGCCATAAACCAACCAATTGAAATTAAAGAAATAAAATAGATTGTGCGGCGTAGCACCCCGACCGTAACCCACAGGCTTGTCGGCTTTGCTACAGCCACGGAAAACGGCGGCGAAGCGGCCTGGAACCAGGCCACGGAATGGGTACTGGGCAGCCGCACAGGACTGCAGAATACGCCGGGATAACGATCAGAAACGCGGGCTCAAACCCTTCGGGTGGAGACTTTCCCATGAATCACCCGGGAAAGCAGGCGCCCATCATTCGTTATCAAGCATCTCCAGGATCGTACCTACGATATCGTTCATGCTGATGATGCCGGCGAGCTGGTTATGGTCGAGCACCACGATGCGTCGGTAGCCCTGGCTGACCATCAGTCGTGCCACATACTTCACCTCCATGTCCGCACTGACGGTGATGACCGGTTTGGAGCACACGTCATAGACATTCACGAGGTCAATATCGCCCTCCTCCGCCACGATGGTGCGCAAGATGGAGGTGTAGGTGACAATGCCAAGGGCGTCATGCGGATGCGATTTTTCCACCACCAGCGATTTGACCCCGGCCCGGCGCATTTCACGCATGGCCTCACGCAGTGTCGCCATGGCGGAAATGGTGGCCACATCGCGCACCATGATGTCGGAAACGAGTGTCGGGCGGTTTTCAGAGCTCATCTTTAAGGCTCTCCTGAAATCGGTTGATCTGGTTCATGTCGATACCGGCCAGATGCTCCAGGGGAATAGTGAAGGCCACCCCCTTGGCGTGCTTCGCCAGCTCCAGTTCGTGAGTCAGGGCCTTGAGCACCGCAAGCGAGAGTTTTTTCTCCAGCACGAACAACAGCACGGACTGACTGCCTTCGTAGGTCAGGCCGAAAAAGGTTTTTTTCTCCACGGCGCCGATGCCGCGCGCGCCCAGTATGGTCACCCCTCCGGCCCCCGCACGCTTGGCGATATCGATCGCCTTTTCCTCAAGCTCTTCCGCCAGGACGGCGATCAGCAGCGAAAACTTCATGACTTGCCTCCGTTATCCGGTGACTGTGGAGAATCCGGGTGGTCTTCCTTTCCGTTCTCGCCTTGCCCGCGCATGACGCGCTCTGCTGCAATTGCATAAAGCATGACCGTCACGATGGGAAAAATCGAGGCGAAGGCGATCAGACCAAAACCATCGATGAGCACATTGCGCCCTTCGATATTCGACGCCAGACCGATACCCAGGGCGGTGACCAGCGGCACAGTGACCTCGGAAGTGGTCACTCCGCCCAGATCGTAGGCCAGGGCCACGATATAGCGCGGCGCAAGCAGGGTCAGCAAAATCACCAGAATGTACCCGGCCATGATGTAAAGGTGTATCGAGTCACCCGCGATGATGCGATGCACACCGATGGTAATGCCTATCGCCACCCCCAATGCCACCAGAAGCCGGATGACCGTGCCATCCAGCCGCCCACGTGCGGCTTCCTCGGCTTTCTGGCCAATAGCGACCAGTGCGGGCTCGGCCATGGTGGTGGCAAAACCGATAGCGAAGGCGAAGAGGTAAATGTACCCCGTCTGCCCAAGCGCAATGAGTTGTTCGGCCATGCCCTTGCCGATGGGAAACAGACCAAGTTTCAGCCCCACCACAAAGGCATACAGGCCAAAAATGACCAGGACAAAACCGAATACAACTTTGGGCAGGTGTGCAATCGGTCGGCGCAACACCACATACTGAAAAAACAACACCACGGCAATGATCGGCAGGACATCACGGAACATCACCAGGATATCCAACCCCCAAGCCCACAGTCCGGCGTGATCGGGCTCGGGAAGCTCCGGCTCAGGCGGCGCGGCCGGCGCCATGGCCGGGGGAAGAGTGACTTCCGCTCCAAAGGAATAGACGATGGCGCCATACAACTGCACGGTAATCATCGGCACCATCACCGCCAGCCCCACCAGGCCGAAACCGTCGCTCAGCACATTGCGCCCCTTGATGGAGGCCGCCAGGCCCATGCCCAGAGCGGCCACCAGCGGTACGGTGACGATATTGGTCGTCACGCCACCCGAATCGTACGCCAACCCGACGATTTCCTCCGGCGCGAAGAAGGTCACCACGACCACGCCGATGTAGCCGGTAATCATGTACCCGTGCAGCGGATGCCCGAACAGAATGCGCAAAATGCCCAGGGCCACCACCAGCCCGACGGAAAACGCGATAATCAGCCGCAGCAGAAGTCCGTCGATGCGGCCGCCGCTGATGGTTTCCGCCTGAGTCGCCACGGCAATCAGCGCCGGCTCGGCAATAACGGTGGCGAATCCCAATGAGAAACCAAAAGCCAGCAGCAGACGCGCCGATCCACGCTGGGCGAAATTGTTCGACAGGCTTTTTCCGATCGGAAAAATGCCCATCTCCAGCCCCTGCAGGAACAGGGCGACTCCCAGCACAACCACCAACAGACCGGCCGTGATCGACAGCAAGTCATCGGGTACGGATTGCAGGATAACGGCCTGAAAGAAGACCACCACCAGCACGATGGGCATCAAGTTACGAAAGGAGTGCCCGAGTATTTTGGCGAAGGCCTTGAAGTGTTCCAAACAGGACTCCCATTCCATAGGGTGGAGCGACGGTCAAGCAGGATAGTGATGTGTTTTTCAACACCCCAACGTACGACAGGCACAGGAATGAGATTACGCCACGAAATGGCGCTCTGCCCGAACAAGGATTGTTGATGACGGTATTATCGGCAGGGTTCCCTCATCCAACGGAAGGAACCCTGGGCAGGCGCTTGGGATCAGGCGTCGTAGGGGTGACGCAGAACGATGGTCTGATCGCGGTCAGGACCGGTGGAGATGATGTCTACCGGCGTGCCGCACACGGCTTCGATACGGGCGATGTAATCGCGTGCCGCCTGCGGCAGGGACTCGATGTCGGTAATACCCACCGTGCTCTGCCGCCAGCCCGGCATTTCTTCGTAGATGGGCGTGCAGGCTTCGAAGGCTTCGGCGCCGATGGGCGGGGTGGACACTTCGCGGCCATCGACCTGATAGCCGACGCAGATACGGATGCTGTCCAGCTCATCCAGCACATCGAGCTTGGTCAGGCACAGACCACTGATGCTGTTGATCTGCACCGCACGGCGCAGCGCCACCGCATCAAACCAGCCGCAACGGCGCGCGCGGCCCGTCGTGGAACCCACTTCACGGCCTTTCTGCGCCAGATGAGAGCCGATGTCGTCGTCCAGTTCGGTCGGGAAGGGGCCGGCGCCCACGCGGGTGGTGTAAGCCTTGGTGATGCCCAGCACATAATCCAGCTCCAGCGGCCCCACACCGGTACCGGTACTCGCTCCGCCTGCGGTGGTATTGGACGAGGTGACATAGGGATAGGTGCCGTGATCGATGTCCAGAAGGGTGCCCTGCGCGCCCTCAAACATCAGATGCCCACCATCGCGACGCAGGCCGTGCAGGAGCTCGGGGACATCGACAATCATCGGCTGCAGGGTTTCGGCCAGGGCGAGGGTCTCGTCAAGGACCTGCTGGAAATCGACGGTGTCGGCCTGGAAATAATTGCGCAGCACGAAGTTGTGGTAGTCCAGCACCTCGCCCAGCTTGGCGGCAAAGCGCTCACGATGGAATAGATCCGCAAGACGCAGGGCTCGACGTGCGACCTTGTCTTCGTACGCCGGACCGATGCCCCGGCCGGTGGTGCCGATGGCCGCCTTGCCACGCGCACGCTCGCGCGCGTTGTCCAGCGCGACATGGTAGGGCAGGATCAGCGGGCAGGCTTCGGACAGGCGCAGGCGCTCGCGCGCCGGTATGCCCTTGCCTTCCAGCATGGCGATTTCCTTCAGGAGCGCGGTGGGCGAGAGCACCACGCCGTTACCGATCACGCACAGCACGCCCTCACGCAGGATGCCGGATGGAATCAGGTGCAATACGGTCTTGTCTCCGCCGATCACCAGGGTATGGCCGGCATTGTGCCCACCCTGGAAACGCACCACGGCGCGGGCACGATCGGTGAGCAGATCGACGATCTTGCCCTTGCCCTCGTCACCCCATTGGGACCCCAGAACGACTACGCTCTTAGCCATTATTTCAACTCGATGATTTGCCAGTGTCCGTCACGCAGCACCAACTGCCGGTCGCAGCCGTGCCGGGAAGCGGGCTCTCCAGGAAGCGCGCAGACCACACGCTCCCCTTCATCCCGCAATCGCAAAATGGTCGACCACAGACCCGCGTCACCGCGGGCATCCGGGGCGAGAATGCCACCGCCCGGCGCGCTGACCGCCTCGCCCAGCTCGATCAGCGAACGCACATCCGCCGAAAAGCCGGTGGCCGGACGGGCACGACCGAAGACCCGGCCGATCTCGTCGTAACGCCCGCCGCGCGCGATTTCCTCGCCCCGTCCGGGCACATAGGCGGCAAAGACCGTTCCGGTCTGGTAGCGGTAGCCGTGCAGTTCCGCCAGGTCGATATTGAAGCGGACGTCCGCATGGCGCTCGCGCAGCCGGCGCAGCAGTTCGTCCAGATGATCGAGAATCGCCCCGACCGCCTCGGGCGGCCGACTCAAGCGCTCGCGGGCCGCGCCAAGTACCGCCGTGCCACCATTGAGGCGTGCCAGCAGGCGCAGGTTCGCGGCCAGGTATTCGGGCAAGCCCAGCGAGGAGAGCAGCGCATCCAGCTCGGGCAGAGCCTTGCGACGCAGAAGATCGAACACCGTGTCTTCCGTCGCCTCATCGAAACCGGCCTGAGCGGCGAAGGCGCGATAGAGCCCGACATGCCCCAGATCGAGCACGACATTGCGCACCCCGGCAATGCGCAGGGTATCGAGCATGAGCCCGATGACTTCCAGATCGCTGCTCACGCCGGAATGACCGAACAGCTCGACCCCGACCTGCATGGGACTGCGCGATCCGGCAAAGCCGTCTGGCAGGGTGTGCAGCACGCTGCCCAGATAGCACAGGCGAGTAACCCCTTCCTGCGCCAGGGCGTGGGCGTCGATACGGGCCATCTGCGGAGTCATATCGGCGCGCAGGCCCATGAGCCGTCCGGTGAGTTGGTCGATGATCTTGAAGGTGCGCAGATCAAGGTCCTCGCCCAGCCCGATGAGCAGCGAGTCGACAAACTCGACCATCGGCGGAATGACAAGCTCATATCCGGCACGGGCGTAATGGTCGATCAGGCGGCGACGCAAGGCCTCCACCGGCCAGGCCCGCTCGGGCAGCAGTTCTTCGATACCGGCCGGCAGCAGCCAGCGGTTACGGTCATTGGTCATGGCAGTCATCCGCGAATCAGGGCCAGCGCGCCCAGGCCGGCCAGCATCAGAACCAGGCCGACGATCCGCAAGGCGGTGTCGGACTGGCTCGCCATTTGTTCCACCGCCTGGCGATAGCCGCGCGGGGAAAGGAAAGGCAGCAGCCCTTCGATAATCAGCACGAGGGCGAACGCGGCCCAGAGGTCATTCATCTGCATTCCCTGTTCCGTCGCCGTCGGCTTTGATTAGGGCGTCGGTTTGACCGCGCCTTCGCGCATATAGCGGAAGAAGGGGCTGTCCGGCTGAAGCACCAGCAGGTCCTCGCGGCTGTCAAAGGCCTGCGAATAGGCGTTCAGGCTACGGTAGAAGGCGAAGAACTCCGGATCCTGACCGTAGGCGGCCGCGTAGATCTCGGACGCCTTGGCGTCACCCTCACCTCGCGTGGACTGCGATTCGCGGTAGGCTTCGGCCAGGATCTCCTCACGCTGACGGTCGGCATCGGCGGTGATCTTCTTGGCCTCTTCCTCCCCGCGCGAACGGAAGGTCTTGGCCACCGTGGCGCGCTCTTTTTCCATGCGCTGATACACGGAGGAGCTGACCTCCGGCGGCAGGTCGATGCGCATGATGCGCACGTCGATGACCTTGACGCCGAATTCGGACACGTCGCGATTGGCCTTGTCCGCCACCGCCAGCTTGATCTGCTCACGGTCGCCGGACACCACCTGACGGATGGTCAGTGAGCTGAACTGACTCTTCAGCCCGTCCTTGACGATCTGCGCGATGCGGGCCGCCGCGGCGCGCTCATCACCGCGCGTGGCGCGGAAGTACTTGGCCGGATCCTCGATCTGCCACTTGATGTAGAAATCGACGATGAGGTTTTTCTTCTCGCTGGTCAGGAAGCGTTCCGGCGTCGTCGGCAGGGTCAGCACACGACCGTCGAAACGGCGCAGCGTGTTGACAAACGGGATCTTGAAGTGCAGGCCCGGTTCGAAATCGGACTTGACGATCTCGCCCAGACGAAACTCGACAACCTTTTCCCACTCGTTGACCGTGAAAGCGGACATGGAAACCAGAAACGCGGCGCCAGCCAGTCCCGGCAACAGAATTTTGGACAGGGCCATTACGGAGCCTCCCGGGTGCGAAGATCGGTACGGGCGCGGTTGGGATCACGCGTCGCCGGCGCGACGTTGCGCGGCGCGACCGGTGTGCCGGGCACGGTGACCGGCGACGGGGTGGCTTCTGCCGGCGCGGCACGCGCACCATCGCGCGCCATGCGGTCCAGCGGCAGGTAGACGACGTTGTTGCTGCCTTCCGGCGTATCCATCAGCACCTTGCCGCTTTGTGCCAGAACGCGCTCCATGGTTTCGATATACAGACGCTCGCGGGTGACCTCCGGCGCCTTGCGGTATTCGGTGAGCATGTCGTTGAAGCGGGAAGCCTCACCCTCGGCGGCCTTGACCACGCGGGTTCGGTAACCGCGCGCTTCCTCGACAATCTGCGTGGCCGCACCGCGCGCGCGTGGCACCACTTCGTTGCGGTAGGCCTCGGCTTCGTTGACGAAGCGCTGCTCATCCTCACGCGCCTTGATGGCATCGGCAAAGGCGCCCTGAACGGCTTCCGGCGGCTGCACGTCCTGCAGGTTGACGCTCTTCACATCCAGGCCGGTTTGATAGGCGTCGAGCATCTCCTGCATGCGCGACTTCACGCCCGCCGCAATCTCGGTACGCCCCTCGGTGAGCACACGATCCATGTCGCGGGTGCCGATGACCTCGCGGATTGCGCTCTGCATGACATCCTGCAGTGTGCCGTCCGGGTCACGGACATTGAACAGGTACTGCGCCGGATCCTTGACGTTGTACTGGGACGCGACCTCGACCTCGACGATGTTCTCATCCTCGGTGAGTACCGGCATCTTGAGTTGCTTGCCGCGGTACTGATCCACGTCCACGGTTTCCACCGTCTGGACGGGATAGGGCATATGCCAGTGCGGGCCGGGCAGGCTGGTGCCGACAAACTTGCCGAACTGCATGACCACGCCGCGTTGGCCGTCACTGACGATGTAGATGCCGGACGCCAGCCACAGGCCGATGGCCAGTGCGACCAGACCGCCAATGCCCGCGGCGGAAGGCCCGCCGCCCTGACCGAAGGCGCCACCCATTTTCTTGGAAAGACGCCCCAGAGCCTCGTCGAGATTGGGCACTTTGTCGCTTCGGGACGATTTCCACGGGTCGCGGTCCTTGTTACCGCCCCCCGGTTCATTCCACGCCATAGTCAGAACTCCTCGCGCCGGCCTCACCGGCCTTGTGTGCTGAATCGGCCCTCAGGGCCGGGATGATCGCAAACCTGAAAATTCTATGGGCAGAGACAAGCCCCCGCAACCCGCGAAATCACGGGGCAGGTGTTTTCTCTGCGAAAGCGGGCGCACGGTCACGCCCGCGCCTCAATCTTTCAGCCGTTCCTTGAGCCCAGGCTCGCTGCTGGCGAGTTGCTCCAGCCGCACGCGCGGCAGACGCAAGTGCAGCCGCCAGCCGCCTTCTTCGTCCAGCTCCTCGGCCACTACCGCGCCTTCGGCAAACAGCTTCGCGCGCAGGCGCCCCTCGGACGCGCTCAAGCGCAGATGCCCCTCCTGCATGGAAGGCTCCACCCTTTCGCGTATCGCGTCGATCAAAAGCGCGATGCCCGCACCGGTCCGCGCCGACACCCAGACCCGCACCGGGCGCCCTTCGGCATCCCGATCAACCCGGGCCGGACAATCCGCCAGCAGGTCGATCTTGTTGTACACGTCCAGGCGCGGCACCGACAGCGCCCCGATGTCCGTCAGTACCGCCTCGACATCGGCAATACAGCGCTCCCGCTCGGGGCCGGCCGCGTCGATGACGTGCAGCAGCAAACCCGCGTCGCGGGCTTCTTCCAGCGTGGAACGGAACGCTGTCACCAGTTCATGCGGCAGGTGGCGGATGAAGCCGACCGTGTCCGCATACACCACGTCGCGCCCGCAAGGCAGCCGCCCGCGCCGCAGGGTAGTGTCCAGCGTGGCGAACAGCTGGTCGGCCGCGTACACATCGGCCGCCGTGAGCCGGTTGAACAGGGTCGACTTGCCGGCATTGGTGTAGCCGACCAGGGACACCGTGGGCACCTCGGCCCGGTCGCGCCCCTTTCGGCTTTCCAGTCGCTGCTGATGCACCTTGTCGATGCGCCGTTGCAACTGCTGGATACGCCCGGCGATCAGACGCCGGTCCAGCTCAAGCTGGGTTTCGCCCGGCCCGCGCAGACCGATGCTGCCGCCACGCTGGCGTTCAAGATGGGTCCAGCCGCGCACCAGCCGGGTGGACAAATGGCGCAGCTGTGCCAGCTCGACCTGCAGCTTGCCCTCGTGCGAACGGGCTCGCTGGGCAAAGATGTCGAGAATCAGCCCGGTGCGGTCCAGCACACGGCATTGCAGCAGACGTTCGAGGTTTCGCTCCTGGCTGGGGCTGAGCGTGTGATTGACGATGACCAGTTCGATCTCGCCGGCCGCCACCGCATCGCGCACTTCTTCGGCCTTGCCGGAGCCGACAAAATAGCGCGGATCGGGTATCTGGCGACTCGCCGACACCACGCCGCGCACATCGGCCCCGGCAGAACGCGCCAGTTCAATGAACTCGTCCAGATCTTCCTGATCGGCCTCGTTGCCACGCAGAACATGAACAAGCAGGGCACGCTCGCCGCCCGCAGGACGCTCGAAGAGTTCCATCAACCGCCGTCATTCTCCTCGCCGACATCGTCCTGGGCGTCCCCGCCCTCCATCGGCACGCGCACCGGACGGGCGGGTACGATGGTGGAAATCGCGTGCTTGTAGACCATCTGGCTGACCGTGTTCTTCAAAAGCACCACGAAGTTGTCGAACGATTCGATCTGCCCCTGCAGCTTGATGCCGTTGACCAGATAGATCGACACCGGCACGCGTTCGCGGCGCAGGGCGTTGAGAAAGGGTTCTTGCAAAATCTGCCCCTTCGACATGAGAGACGTCTCCATTCGTTTGTGAGTTGGCGCGCGTTCAGGCGGCCTTTTTGTTGATTCATCCCGCGTGTGGGCTCATATCGAGGCGCTCGCAGGCCGACATGCTCCCCCTTCGAATGGAAGGCATCCACCGAAGGCATAGTGGAGTCAATGCCTCATATTTCAAGTTTATCACAGCCCAAGCCCCCATCGAGGTGGCGCCGCACGCGCTCGACCAGCCGACCGACATCGGGCGCTTGTGTGACCAGCCAGTCCAGCGAAGGTTCGGAACGCAGCCAGGTCATCTGCCGTTTGGCGAACTGACGGGTAGCGATGATTCCGCGCTCTTCCATCGTCGCACGGTCACCCTTGCCGTCCAGGTATTCCCATATCTGACGATAGCCAACCGCACGCATGGACGGTAGGGCCAGATGCAGATCCCCACGCGCGCGCAGGGCCTCCACTTCCTCGACAAACCCCTGCGCGAGCATGAGCCTGAAGCGCTCGGCGATACGGCGGTGCAGCGTCTCACGGTCTTCGGGCGCCAGTGCCAGGCGCAGCACCCGCCAGCCGCAATCGCTTGCCGCCTCCCGCCCCTCGCGCTGCAGCTGCGACAGCGCCCGGCCGGTCAGGGCATGCACCTCCAGTGCGCGAGCAATGCGTTGCGGGTCATTGGGATGAATGCGTGCCGCCGCTTCGGGATCGACGCGCGCCAGTTCTTCATGAAGCGTCGCCCAACCCAACTCGGCGGCCTGAGCAGCGATGCGCTGGCGCACAGCGGGATCGGCATCGGGCAGATCGGCGATTCCGCCGAACAGCGCCCGATAGTAAAGCATGGTGCCCCCGACAAGCACAGGCAAGTGACCGCGCGCGTGACTTTCGCGCATCAAGGCGAGCGCATCCTCACGAAAGCGCGCGGCGGAGTAGCTCTGCACCGGATCGAGAATGTCGATCAAGGCATGCGGATAACGCCGCCGTTCCTCTGCAGAAGGCTTGGCCGTACCGATGTCCATACCGCGATAAATCAGTGCCGAATCAACGCTGATAAGGTCCACCGGCAAGCTGTCCTCCAGTGCATCGGCCAGGGCGAAAGCCAGGGCCGTCTTGCCGGAAGCGGTCGGCCCCATCAAGGCCACGCAGGCAGGCTTGCTCATTCACTGTCCCCGCATGAACAGGCGATCCAGGTCACGCAGGCTCAGGCGCGTCCAGGTCGGTCGTCCATGATTGCACTGCCCGCTGCGTTCAGTACGCTCCATGTCGCGTAACAGGGCATTCATCTCCGGTACGCTCAAAAGGCGGTTCGCGCGCACCGAGCCGTGGCAGGCCATGCGTGAGAGTACCGTGTCCAACGCGCGGCGCAGCCCATCGACACTCCCCAGACTGCGAAGCTCGCCCAGCACATCGCGCACCAGCGGCTCCACATCGGCATTCCCCAGCAGGGCGGGCACCTCACGGACACGCAGGCGATCCGGCCCCGCCCGGTCAAGCACGAACCCCAGGGCAGCAAACATCGGCAAGGCCGCTTCCGCCTGATCGGCCTCCGCCGGCGAAACACCCAGTGTGAGCGGCACCAGCAAAGGCTGACGCACCACGGCTTCACGCTCGAAAGACTGCTTCAGCCGCTCATAGGTCACCCGCTCGGCCGCCGCGTGCATGTCCACCAGAACCAGCCCATCGGCGTTCTGCGCCAGGATATAGATCCCGTGCAACTGAGCCAGCGCAAAGCCCAGCGGCGGCACTTCGGCCAGATCGGGCGGCGACGGGAGCGATGGGGAGAATGAAGGCGAGGCTGCCTCACCGACAAAACGCGCATATGCCCCCCCCTGCTCGGCCAGATCGAGCGGGCGAGGAGCATAACGGGGCGAAGGCGCCATGGACGATGGGACGGGTGCGGCCCTTCTGCTGTCCGGGCACGAGACGGACGGGGATTCGGCGGCTGCAAGCCCCAGCGCATCCAGCGCCCCGGCCACCGGCAGGGGGCGCGAGACGGCCAGCGCCCGATGCAGGGTGCTGGCAATGAAATCATGCACCGAACCGGATTCACGAAAGCGCACCTCGGATTTGGCTGGATGCACATTGACATCCACCCCGGACGGATCCAGCTCCAGGTAGAGCACAAACGCGGGAAAGCGCGCGTGATGCAAGACGTCGCCAAAGGCGCGACGCACGGCGTGCGCAATCAGCCGGTCGCGCACGGCCCGGCCGTTGACGAAGAAATACTGATAATCCGACTGCGCGCGTGAAAACGCGGGCTGCGCCACCCAGCCCCACAGGCGAAACCCACCGCGCGTCTCGTCCAGATGAAAGACATGCTCAACGAAACTCTCGCCCAGAAGCCGCGCCAGCCGCCCTTCCTGCTCAGTGCGGGCGGTGGCGGGGGGCAGCTCGAACACCGCCCGCCGATTGTGGCGCAGAACGAACCCGGCATCGAAGCGCGCCAGAGCAATACGGCGCAGCGCTTCTTCGATATGGCCGAACTCCGTACGCTCGCTCTTGAGGAATTTACGCCGCGCCGGCACGTTGAAGAACAGATCGCTCACACGCACGGTCGTACCCTGCGGGTGCGCCACCGGGCTCACCCCGGACAACTCACGCCCATCGCTGGTGACTTCCCAGCCGCGCTCGCTGTCCATCTGGCGCGACTGCAGCTCAAGCCGTGCCACCGACGCCATGCTGGCCAGCGCCTCGCCACGGAACCCAAGGCTGGCGACGCTGAACAACTCTTCCGCGCTGCGGATCTTGCTCGTCGCATGTGCGGTCAGGGCCAGGGGTAAATCCTCCGGATGAATACCGCCACCGTTGTCGGACACCCGGATCAGACGCAGTCCGCCCTGCTCGACATCCACCTCCAGGCGCGAGGCACCCGCATCCAGGCTGTTTTCGACCAGTTCCTTGACCACGCTGGACGGCCGCTCTATCACCTCGCCGGCGGCGATCTGATTGATGAGCTGCGGACTCAAGGGCTGAATGCGGGGCATGGGACAAACCGGCGAAAAAGGGCCATTCTGCCTGTTCAGGGCCGGCAACCCAAGCGCAACAAAGACCGGATTCCAGCAAATGGCGCAGACGGTGGATCGCCCAGCCCCACCGGGCGCTCACAGCGAAGCGAAGCGCGTCCCGTCGATGGCCTTGTTGGCGTAGTAGCCATGCACCCCGCGGAAGATCGACTGCGCAACGCGATCCTGATGGGATGAAGTGCGCAGGCGCTGCTCTTCGCCAGGATTGGAGATGAAGGCGCTCTCGACCAGAATGGAAGGAATATCCGGCGACTTGAGCACCATGAAGCCCGCCTGCTGCACTTCGCGCCTGTGCAGGTCGCCAATATCGCCCAGCTGACGCAACACGCGCCCGCCCACGTCCAGGCTCGATTGCAAGGCAGCCGTCTGTGCCAGATCGAGCAGTACCGATGCGACGACATCGTCGTGATCGCCCAGCGAAACGCCCCCCACCAGATCGGCCGCATTTTCCTTGTTGGCCAGCCAGCGCGCGGCCTCCGAACTGGACCCCTTGTGCGATACACAATAGACGGACGACCCACGCGCACTCGAATCGTAGAACGCATCGGCATGAATCGAAATGAACATGTCCGCCTTATGCCGACGCGCAATCTGCGTACGTTCGCGCAGGGAGATGAACTTGTCGGTGGAGCGCGTCAGCACCGGCTTGAAGCCCGCTTCGTTATGCAGGATGCGTTCAAGCTTGCGCGCGATGGCCAGGGTGACATCCTTCTCGCGGGTGCCGCTGCGCCCGACTGCGCCAGGATCCTTGCCACCGTGACCGGCATCGATGGCAATCACCAGATCGCGGAACGCGGAGGGTCGGGATTTTTGCGGACGCGGCAGCGGATCGGCCGCGCGGGCGGTGGACGACTCGACCGGCTCGGCCGGCTTGACCGCCGAAGCGGCAACACCGCCGGCATGCGGCAGGTCGACAACCAGACGAAAACCCGCCCCCTCGGAAGGCGGCAGCAACAGGGCCTGCGGCTTGGTGGGCCCTTTGACATCAACCACCAGACGCAGGTCGGTGCGGTCACGAATGCCCGAACGCACGCTGGACGCCACCGAATGCCCCGGCAGATCCACATCCAGCGGCGCAGCCAGACTGACGCCGGGCAGATCGAGAACCACACGATCAGGGCCAGTCAGCGTGAAAATGCGATAGTCCAACGGCCCGTCCAGATCGATGACCAGACGGGTACTGGCGCTATCGGCGGAAGCGCGTACGCCCGCGACGCGGCTGGCTGCTCGCAGGGTCGATGGCAGCATCAGCAGGGACAAGCCACCACCGACCAGCAGCTGGGTAAGAAAACGTCGACGCGCGGCCTTGTGAGGATCGAAGGCGCTCATGAGTCTGCCCTCCTTCGTTGTGTCCGTCACCCGCGCGAAGCGGGCGACAAACGGCCCATGTTCATTCTTTGTGTGAACATGTATACCGATGCGAGAGCAAAATTACAATGCTTTTAGCAAGATAGAAAACAATCCTCAAGAAATATCAAACTCTTGCACCCCCCGTATTCAGGGGCAGGCTCCGCTCTCTCCCCCCATATCTTGTACACAAGCCTGACTCACCGGGGCGATGACCTGGGCGTTGTCCGAGGACAACAGTCGGGCCAGCCACTCCCGGCCGGCCATGGAGAGCGCCTGCAAAACGACATCCCGCGCCGCGCAATCCTCGCCCCCGGCATAGCTGAGTGAAATCTCGATATCCGGGTCAGGCAGCACGCCCGCGCCCCTCTCCGGCCACTCGATGAACGCGAGCCGGTCTGGCCCGAAATAATCGCGCACGCCCATCTCGTCCAGCTCCTCGGCGCAGGCCAGACGGTACAGATCAAAATGGAAGATCTGCCTGCCCCCAAGTTCGTAGGGTTCAATCAGGGTGTAGGTTGGGCTGCGCACGGCCCCGGCATGCCCCAGGGCGCGCAGGAACGCACGCACCAGGGTGGTTTTTCCCGCACCGAGCGTGCCCTGCAGGGTGACCACGCCCTCGTGCGGCGCCGTGCGGGCCAGCTCTCCAGCCAAGACCACCAGCTTCGCCTCGTCGATCGCGGCAAAATACAGCCTGTCCCCGCCCTGTCGATTCACGGACTCACCCCATTGAGCAGGGCGCGCACCACGGGCAGCAGGTCGCTGGCCAGCAGGCCGCGCTCCCCCTGTCGCGCCGCCAGCCAGTCGCCTGCGCGCGCGTGCAGGCACACCCCCAGACGCGCCGCCGCCGCTGCGCTCAGCCCCTGCGCCAGCAGGCCGGCGATTACCCCGGTCAGTACATCGCCCATCCCCGCGCTCGCCATGCCTGGATTGCCGTCCGGACAGACCGACAGCGTCTCGTCACAAACCAGCGTGCCCGCCCCCTTGAGCACCACAGTGCCGCCATAACGCGCCCGTAGCGCCTGAACGGCCTGATAACGGTCCGCCTGCACCGTGCGCGCGTCCGTGTCGAGCAAACGCGCGGCTTCGCCCGGATGAGGCGTGAGCACCCGCTCTCCAGCCCCCTCCCGGTGGCCGTGATGCCCCAGGAAGGCCAGGGCATCGGCATCGATGACCCTAGGCACATCCAGCGCACGGACATGCCGCCACAGCAAGGTGGCCCAGGCATCACGCCCCAGCCCCGGACCGATGGCCACCGCACTGGCCTGCGCCAGCAGGCGCAACAGGCCGCGCTCATCCTCCACACCGTGTACCATCAGCTCCGGGCAGCCCATGCCCAGAGTGCCCGCCTGATCGGCGCGCGTGACCACCGCCACGCGACCGGCGCCAACACGCAGCGCGGCTTCGCCCGCCATGCGTGCCGCACCGGCCATACCGTGATTGCCCCCCAGCACCAGCAGAAAGCCGTAATCTCCCTTGTGCGCGTTTCGCGCACGCGGCGGGAGCGTGGACAAGCTTTCCAGCCTTTCGGCCAGCGGCGGGAAGGCGCCCAGCGCCTCGCCAGGGAAATCCAGCGTCGCCAGCTCGGTCGCGCCGACATGGTCCAGGGCCGCGCCGGTATGCAGCCCGGCCTTGGATGCAATGAAGCTCAGGGTTCGCGTCGCACGCACGGCCAGTCCCGGCGCCTGCCCACGGTCGGCATCGACACCGGAAGGCACATCTGCCGCCAGCACCGGACGCCCGCTGGCATTGATGGCGGCAATCAAGGCCGCCCCTTCACCTTCGGGCGCACGGGAAAGTCCGATGCCGAACAAGGCATCGACAATCACCTCCGCCTCGGAAAAATCCACCGCAACGGGCGACAGGACGATCCCGCCCGCCGCCTGCCAGCGCGCACGCATGTGTCCCGCATCCCCCGTCGTCGTATCACCCAGCGCGACACAACGCACGTCCAGACCCGCCGCTGCCAGATGGCGCGCGGCCACCCAGCCATCCCCTCCGTTGTTGCCCGGCCCGCAAACCACAAGCACGCGCCGCGCACGTGGCCACTCGCGCAGCAGGACATCGCAGAGCGCGATGCCCGCCCGCTCCATCAAATCAAGGCTGGACAGACCGGCCGCAAAAGCCGCCTGCTCCGCCCCGCGCACGGCGGCAACCGCATACAGGGGCAAGGGCGACGGGGAGGCGTTCATCGCGCGGGGGGCACCAGTCCGATGACCTCATGCACCCGCGCCAGCATGGGCGCGGCACGCTCGCCGGCACGGCGCGCACCGTCGGACAGTACGCCATCGATATACGCCTGATCCTCGCGCAGGGCGTGATAGCGGGCCTGCAAGGGCTCCAGGAACGCGATCAGCGCATCGGCCACGTCTTTCTTGAGCGCGCCGTAGCCCTTGCCGGCAAAATGCGCCTCCAGGGCCTCCAGCGGCTGACCGGACACCGTGGACATCAGAGTCAGCAGATTGGACACGCCCGGCTTGTTCTCCGGGTCATAGCGCACCTCGCTACCTGAATCGGTTACTGCGCGCTTGAGCTTCTTCACCACCACGTCCGGCGTATCGAGCAAGGCAATGTAACTCTGCTCGTTTGGATCGGATTTGGACATTTTCTTTTCCGGATCCTGCAGGCTCATGATCCGCCCGCCGAAGCTCGGAATATACGGCTCGGGCACACGGAAGACCTCGCCGTAGATATTATTGAAGCGAATGGCCAGATCGCGCGTCAGTTCCAGATGCTGCTTCTGGTCGCTGCCCACCGGGACGAGATCCGTTCCGTACAACAGGATGTCGGCGGCCATCAACACCGGATAGTCGAACAAGCCGACATTGATGTTCGCCTCATGCTGGCGCGACTTGTCCTTGAACTGGGTCATGCGCTCCAGCTCGCCCATGTACGCGTAACAGTTGAGTATCCACGCGAGCTGGGAATGCGCCGGCACATGCGACTGAATGAACAGGGTGTTGCGCTGCGGGTCCAGCCCGCAGGCCAGATACAGCGCGATGAAATCCAGGCAGCGCTCGCGAAGCACCGCCGGTTCCTGGCGCACGGTGATGGCATGCAGGTCGACCAGCATGAACAGGCTGTCGTGCGTCTCCTGCATGGCCACCCAGTTGCGGATCGCGCCGATATAATGACCGATCAGCAACTGACCGGAAGGCTGGATGCCGGAGAGCAGGACGGGCTTGGCGTGGGACGTACTCATGGACTGTCGCGGGAAAATGGATGGAATGCGCGATGATAGGCCGCACACGACGCACGGGCAATCCACCTGCTGTCCGGATGAACGCGCGCAGCAACGCAATCGCTTGAAGCGCAAGCGTCACTCGCATACAATACGCGCCCTTTCGGGCATGCCTGTTTTGGCATCCCTGAACCAAGAAACATTCTTTCATTTTGGGGAGACAGACATGTCCCGAGTATGTCAGGTCACGGGCAAGCGGCCTGCGGTCGGCAACAACGTCTCGCACGCGAACAACAAGACGCGCCGCCGTTTTCTGCCGAACCTCCATCATCATCGCTTCTGGGTCGAGAGCGAAAACCGCTGGGTCAGCCTGCGCCTGTCCTCCAAGGGCATGCGCATCGTCGACAAGCTGGGCATCGATGCCGTGCTGGCCGACCTGCGCGCCCGCGGCGAAAAGGTTTGAGGTAACAGACCATGCGCGACAAGATCAAGCTCGTATCTTCGGCCGGCACCGGCCACTTCTACACCACCACCAAGAACAAGCGCACCACGCCGGACAAGCTGGAAATGCGCAAATTCGACCCGGTGGTACGCAAGCACGTCATGTATAAAGAAGCCAAGATCAAGTGATCGGCCTCTGACGACCGCCCTGAAAGCCCGGCCCCGCCGGGCTTTTGCTTTTCGGTACGCCCCATGCCCGAACTGCCTGAAGTCGAAACCACCCGCAGCGGGCTCGAACCGCACCTGCTCGGTCGCCCCCTCCACGGCGCACGGATACACAATCCTCGCCTGCGCTGGCCCGTTCCGGACGACCTGGACGCGCGGGTACGCGACCGCCGCGTCCTTGCCGTGCGCCGTCGCGCCAAGTACCTGCTGCTGGATTTCGACGACCAACGCGGCCTGATCCTGCACCTGGGCATGTCCGGCAGCCTGCGCCTCGTGGACGGTGACAGCACGCGCCGCCCGCACGACCATGTGGAACTCCTGCTCGACGATGGCCGGCGCCTGCGCTATCACGACCCCCGCCGCTTCGGCGCCATCCTCGCGCACGACGGGCAACCCGAAACCCACCCGCTACTCGCCACCCTGGGGCCGGAACCCCTGTCCGACGACTTCGACGGCGCCTGGCTCGCCACGCGCGCGCGCGGCAGAAGGATAGCCATCAAACCCTTCATCATGGACAGCCATGTCGTCGTCGGCATCGGCAACATCTACGCCTGCGAAGGGCTGTTCCTCGCCCGTATCGACCCCAGCCGCCCGGCCGGCGACTGCTCCCGCGAGGAAATGGACACCCTGGCACAAGCCCTGCGCGCAGTTCTGCGCGCCGCCGTAACCCAGGGCGGCACCACCCTGCGCGACTTCGTGCGTGAGGACGGGCAACCGGGGTACTTCCAGCAAACGCTCCAGGTCTATGGGCGTGAAGCCGAACCCTGCCGGATCTGCGGTACGCCGATCGCACGAAGCGTACTGGGGCAGCGCTCGAGCTTTTTCTGTCCGCGCTGCCAGTGCGCCCCATTAAAGCGGTATCATGCGCCCTGACAAGACGAACCCGAGCAGCGAGGAACCGGAACCATGGCGACCCAAGTCAACGACGGACTGAGCGCACTGCTGAAAAAATCCGAAAACGACATCGGCGCCCGCCTCGCGAGCCTCAACCGTTTTGCCTACGACCGCGAGGATAATGCAGGCACCAGTTACCGACGCATCGCCTCGGGGCGCCGCGCGGCCGGGCCATGGATGGTACGCATCATCCAGTCCCAACCCCCTGCCAACCGCAAGGAAAAACCATTGACCGAATCCCTGCTTCTGGAATTCGGTGAACCGCGAGACGGCCAGCTCGACGTGCTGCTGGTCATCGAAAAAACCCAGAGCGACGAAATGCGTGAGAGTTTTCTCATCCCGCGCCTCACTCCGCTCTCGCTCATCGCCCTGCTGGAAAAGTTTCTCGACAAGAACATGCCCCTTCACAACATGGCCGCCCTGCTTGGGCATCTGAAACAGGCAGCAGGCTGAACACTCGATCCGCTGCCTTGACAACGGTCCGTTTTCAAATACCGCGATCCCAGCCCCCCTTGGAGGCGCCATGGCCGGGGTTGCGGAGACCGGGTGAAAGGGCCATGGAGGGCCCTTTCAGTCCCGCCGCGACAGGATGTTGTGCATCCTGTTCTCGCACCCTTAGGGCATCCATGCCCCAAGCCCTGACGGGTACGGCGCTCGAATTCGGGACGGCCCGGTCGGAGCGGCCCCGGCCAGGGCTTGCCCGAAGGGCGCCTCCGTGGGGGTGCCCTTTCTTTGGTACCTTTCTTTGGGCAAGCAAAGAAAGGTACTC
>JAQVHL010000007.1:61188-77537 GCA_028696185.1 Halothiobacillaceae bacterium | reverse complement strand
TTGCTTGTGCAAGAAAAGTAACCCAAAGAACACACCCCCACGGGACCGCCCTTCGGGCAAGCCCTCGCCTGACCTGCTCCAGCCGGGCCGTCCCGACAAAACATCCTGTTGTGGCGGGACTAAATGGGCCATCCCTGCCCATTTACCCGGCTTCCACAGGCCAGTCCATGACGGTCCCAAGGGGCCCTTCCCTCCGCCCACCCTTGTCCAGAAAACCTTCGGTTTATAAACAGCGACTCAGGGGGAGGCGCTGAAAAAAAGCGTTCTCTCTCAGGTCCGCCGACGGAACAGCTTCACCAGCTTCACCAGTCCTTTGCCCCACCAAGCCTTGGCAACCTTGTCCGCGAGCAGCGCCCGGTGCAGCCGGCGTATCGAGGCATTGTCCGGGTCGATGGCCAAGATGGCCCGGCTCCAGCGCAGGGCTTCTTCGTGATGGCCAAGGACCGCGTGGGCTAAGGCGATGCGGAATTTCACGCTCATCTCCTCCGGCGCGGCCTCGGCGTAGGCCTCCCAGGTCGCCAGGGCGCCGTCGATGTCGCCGGTGTCGTATTGGCACAGCCCCTTGATGTAGAAGTGGTGGCCCGGTTCGGGGTTGTCCCGCACCGAGATGAGGGCGTGTTTGAGGGCCTCTTCCAGCCGTTCCGCGTCGCGTAATTCGTCGGCCATGAAGCCGTCGGCATTCACCAGCCGGTGGTCCGGATGACGCTCGAACAGTTCGAAGGCCTGGGCCTGGGCGTCGGTCAGGCGGTCGAGATGGATCAGGCAGCGAACCAGGTTTGTCCGGGCCAACACGTGGTCCGGGTGGTTCTCCAGATAGGGGGTGTAGAAGGGGATGGCCGCCTCGTACTGGCCGAGTTCGCGCAGGCAGTGGCCCTTGATCAGGTAGGGATAGTCTTCATCGGGGTCGGCTTCGATGGCCTTGTCCAGGTAGAGAATCGCCTCGCTGTTGCGGTCCAGGTGCCACAGGCATTTGCCCATGTTGCTGTTGGCGTTGTAGTTGTCCTCATCCAGTTCCAGCGCGCGGGCCAGGGGGACCAGCGCCTCCTCGTAATGGTCGCCGTGGTAAAGGATGTAACCCAGCTGGTTATACGCCTCGTCCAGATATTCGTTGTCGCCGGAGGCGGCCGCGGCGGCAATGGCGCGCTCGCAGTCGGCCCGGGCGGCGGCGTAGGTTTCTTCGGCGTCGATGACGTCGTCGTCATCCTGGTTGAGCTGCATCATGCGGGCTGAGGCGCGCTTCACCAGGCATTCTTCCAGGTGGACGTCATGGTCGATGCACCAGTCAAACAGGGGAATGGCGGCGTCCACTTCGTCGTCTTCGTAGTGGCAGAGGGCGCGCGTATAGCGGCATTCCGGGGCGGGATAGCCGGCCGCTTCGGCTTCTTCGTACAACACGGCCGCGCGGGTATTTTCATCGTCGCAATAGGCGGCCTCCGCTTGCTGGAACAGGGTGCTGGCCTCCCGCCAGCTCGCCAGCTTGGGCGAGTCTTGGACACACTCGGGATGGATGACCGGCTGGCCGCCGCGCAGCCTTTCAAGGAGGGCGTAGAAGTTGAACGAGGTGTCCTCGTCCAGGCATTCCGGCACCACGGCGAAGGGGATCGGCACGTCACCCGTCACCCAGCGGGCGCCGCCGTAGCCCAGGCCGTTTTCCCGGCCGTCGTAGTCCAGGTCTCGGTTTCGTCCTTCCAGGAGACCGAAGCGGTCACAGTCGCCGCCCGCCGTGGGGCCGCGCACCCGGCCCTTGATCCAGAAGAGGTAGTCGTCGGAGAGCAGCAGCCGGGCGGTGACGTCGCCGTCGATCATGGACTCGCCGTGGTTGTAGGAGCCGCAATAGACGCCGTCCACGGTGACGTTGCCGCGTACGTACAGCACCTGGCCGCCCACGGCGATGTTGCCGGCGTGCAGGTCGCCCAGCACCACCAGGCCGATGGCGCCGTCGGTGTCCTTGTTGAGGATGTTGCCGGTCACGTGGAGATTGCCGGCGACCACGTAGCCCACCGGCTGATCGTCGGAAAATTCTTCGGGGTATTCCAGATCGAGTTCGGCCAGGGTCAGGTCGCCCTCGTGGACGGCGATCAGCGGCGAGTCGCCGGCCGCTGTGGCATAGCCATGGAGATCGTCCAGTTCGTATTTGTCCACCAGTGCCGCGGCCGGCACCAGCATGAAGGGGGTGCCCGGCAGGGGCCGGGGCGGCGGCAGCGGCGTGGTGGAACCGGCGGCCCTCAACACGGCCATCAGTTCCCGGCTGCGCTTCTTGCGCAGGCGGCGGGCATAGGCCAGGTAGTCGGGCAGGCGGTCGTCCCTCAGCCGGGCCGGCAATTCGGGGCAGGGGCCGCCGGCCAGGAGGACGGCCAGCACCGCCGGCTGGTCGAGGCGGATGGCCTCGAAAATGGCGGTGCCGCCGGAGGACGGGATGATCTCGTTGGCCCCGGCCAGACCGTCCGCGCAAATACGTGCCGCCGCGTCGGCATCGCCGGCTTCCACGGCTTGCTGCAAGGCTTCCAGCGCAGCGAGCTTTTCGGGTGGCAGGCTGGCCAGGTAAGCGGCTTCGGCAATCTCGTCGGCATCGCGGCCGTCGCCGTTCTCGATCACCATGAAATCGGTGACCAGCGCCACCGGCTCGCCTTGCGGGTCCAGGGCCCAGTAGCTGGGGTAGTTGCCGTCACCCCAGCCGGATTCGCAGAGCAGGACGTTGGCCGTGCCGGGTTCACCCGGGCAGTGCTCGAACGCATTGCACTCTCCCGCCTGCCCTTCCAGGAATGCCTGGTAGTAGTTGTCGAAGTCGGGTTCCTCCGCTTCCGCCCGCGCCGCACGCTCGGCCATGGCCCGGGCCGCGTCGGCATCCATCAGGCAGCCCCAGCCGGCGTCCACCGGGTAGCCGTAGTACTCATCGTCGACCAGCTCTGCCGGAGCCATCCCGGGCAGGATGGCCATCTCCCAGGTGAGGCTGGCGGGATCGAGCTGGCTGCGCTCGCGCAGCCACAGCACCAGCAGGGCCGGCTTCGAAGCGTCCTGCAGGTATTCGACGGCATAGCGCCCCGGCGCCACCCGGCGCTCGAAGGGCGGACGCTCCGGCTGCACGATGGGGTCGCAGGCGACCACGGCGCCGCTGGTGACGATCAGGGTGCCGATGGGCGTGCGCGCCAGTTTCCTGTGAGCCAGTTCGGCATCGTCTCATGAAGAGGGCGTTCAGGTTGGCAAGGTCAATACGGGGCATGGGGAACCTCCTTGTGCGCCCGGCTGGGCTCGGGCAAGTTTTAGCAGCTGTGTTTACAAAATTAAGGTTTGCTGGGCACTGTAGTGTCCAGTGAGGGGCCTTCCCTACGCCCACGCTCGACCAGCAAACCTTCTTTTTGCCCCCCCCTCAGCCGAACAGCGGAAGCACGGGGGAGAGCTTGAGATTGAAGTGTTCCGGGTATTCGACATGCACAAGATACAGCCCATCAGCCGGTGCAGTGATACCTGCCGCTTCACGATGTCTCTGCCGCAATGCATCCAGAGGCCAATTTTCATCGCGTCGCTCCTCCCCTACCGCCAGCAGGGTGCCGACCAGATTACGCACCATATGGTGCAGGAAGGCATTGGCGCGCACGTCAAAGTACAGAAAACCCTTGCTTTCGCTGATGTCCAAGCGCTCCAGGGTGCGGATGGGCGAACGGGCCTGACAGTCCTTGCCGCGAAAGCTGGTGAAATCATGTGTGCCCAGCAAGGGCATGGCCGCACGACGCATGGCCTCGACATCCAGCGCGCCATGCCACCAGGTGACTCGTCCCGCCAGCAGACCGGCGCGCGTTTTCCGGTTCATCAGGACATAACGGTATTCACGCGCCAATGCCGAAAAACGGGCATGAAAATCCTCCTCTACCGGCTTCACCCACAGCACACTGATGTCCTCGGGCAGATGACTGACGGTACCCAGCATCCAGCCCCGTACATCGCGTTGTGCCGTCGTATCGAAGTGCACCACCTGGGCGCTGGCATGCACGCCACGGTCAGTGCGTCCGGCACAGACCACTTCGATCGGGTGCGCGGCCACCCGCGTCAAGGCCCGCTCAAGTGCGCCCTGTACCGAAGGCACACCGGAGCGCTGCGCCTGCCAGCCGTGATAGCGGCGCCCGTCGTATTCAATGCCCATGGCCAGACGCATCCGGCATTACCCTCCAAAAGAAAGAAGCCGGCACAGGGCCGGCCTCCACAATCACCGGGCGATACGCTCAGCCCAGGTTTACCAGCAACTCTTGAGCACGCGCTTTCTGAGCCTCGCTACCATCGGCCAGCACTTCTTCGAGCATGACCCGGGCGCTGTCGTGATCGCCCATGTCGATGAAGGCCTGGGCAAGATCGATCTTGGTGTCGATCTCTTCGGCATCCGCAGCGGAGGGCGCTGACGCAGAAGCGGGTTCGGCTGTCGCTTCGGCATGGCCGAAGTCGAGCGAGAGCGGCGCGAATTCACCTCCGTCATGCAGCTCCATACCACTGGAAATAACAGGCGCTTCGGTGGTGGCAGGAAGACCGAAGTCGATATCCAGCGCTTCGTTTGCTTCCAGTACCGCCACCGGCTCATGGACCGGCACAGCCGGAACCTCAGGAGCCGGAGCGCTCGGAAAATCGGGAGCTGTCGGAAAATCGAGCGCGGCCAGTTCATCCAGGCTGTTCTGGGCCGCTTCGCTTGAGCTGGGCGCAGTGGGCAGATCGAAGCTCAGGTCGCCCAGATCCTTGATATCGAAGGTTTCGCTGCGCACACTGGCTGTTTCGGGAGCTGTGCTGACTGCCGATGGAGCTGGAGCTTCGGGGGCCGTCTCGGTTGCAGGCGCAGCAGCGGAATAATCCACATCCAGCGCCAGTTCCATCAGCTCGGCCACACGCGGATCATCGTTGCCGAATTTCCCGTGGAAGGCATTGAGTGCGTTCAAAAAGCCCTGATGGTCGCCCGTTTCGTGCAACAGGCGAACCTGACGAGCCAGCAGATCCGGATCCTCGGGATGGGAGGCCAGCGCGTCACGCAGATAAGTAGCGGCCTTGTCATGCAGACCGTAGGCCATCATGACCTCGATTTCTTCAAGCAAGGAGGCAACCTCGCTCTTCGGCTCTTCGACCGGAGCGGTCGGCTCGGGAGC
Organism: Halothiobacillaceae bacterium; assembly: GCA_028696185.1. Lineage (GTDB taxonomy): Bacteria > Pseudomonadota > Gammaproteobacteria > Halothiobacillales > Halothiobacillaceae > JAQVHL01. Next base: position 72,417 of record JAQVHL010000007.1, on the reverse strand, counting down.
ATGAAATGCGGTTTCCGGCTCGTTGGGCTCAAAAACACTGGCAGGCGTTACCGAAGGCTCCTTGTCGGCTGCGCCCACCGCGCCCGCGGCAGCAGTGGCTGCCGTTGCCGCGCCCACACGCGGCAAGAGTGACTCAGGAACCCGCAGGCCACTGGCCTGCTCGAACGGCGAGGTTTCTGTCCCCGCTTTCTTCTTGCGACTACGGGTGTAAAGCCCAGCTCCTACCAGGAGGGCAATAAGCCCTCCCCCCCCGAGGAGATACAGCGGGCTGAACAGTCCGGAACTCGCCTCTTCCGGGGGAGGCGCTGCGACAGGAGCCGTCACGGCAGGCTGAGCAGAGGCAGCCGGCTTGCTTTCCTTGGCTTCGCGCACCTGCTGTTCAAGCTTGCCAACCAGCTCGTCTTTCAATGCGATGAGCTGGCGGGCTTTTTCAAGCTGAGATTCAAGTGTGTCGATGCGCTGGGTGAGCTGTTCCTTTTCCACCCCGGAAGCGGCGAGCTGCTCACGCAACGAGACGAGCTCAGCGTTAGGCTCCCCGGCCGCCGATGCGCCTGATGCGGGACTCGTACCTGCGGCACTGGGAGCGCCAGAAACACCACTGGTGGTTTGGGCCGCGGAACCCGATGTAGGAAGCAACCACTGGCCGGCTTCCTGGGTCTGCTGGGTGGATTCGACAACCGTCAGACGCGTTTCACCGCCTTCTTGACGCTTGGCAGGCTCGCGCCAGTTCTTGTTCTGCGCCTGAGCCTTGTCATAGGCCTCGGTGACGCTCACTTTGCGAATTTGCTCCGCAGACGGAATGCGCAGCTTCGCCCCCGTGCGCAGGGAGTTGATATTGCCGTTGGCAAAGGCTCCGGGATTAGCCTCAAGAAGTGCCAGCATCATCTGCTGGTTGGTGATCCCGGTACCCGGACGGGTCCGCTCCGCGATGCTCCACAGGGTTTCATCGGCAGCAACCGGACCATACACGCCATCCTCGACCCGCCCACGAGGGGCCTCGGTGGTCTCGGGGGTTTGGGAGGGCGCGACACTGGCACGTACAGGAGCTTCGGTTTGAACCGTTTGACGCGGTACCGGGGCCGTTACCGGCTTGACGGGAACCGGCGCCGGCGTCGGCTTGAACAACGGCGGGTCGAGAAGCAGGGTGAATTCACGGGTAATGGACCCGCCTTCCCAGCGCAATTCGACAAGAAAGCTCAGTATCGGATCGGTGACCGGGCGTTCGGTCGTCACCCGGATTCGGGGGCCGCCCTTGCCATCTACAACAACAAATCGCAGCACACCCTGTACCGGTGCGCGGTTCAGCCCCACCCGGCTGAACGCTGCCTCATCTGCCAATCGCACCGCCAGCGATTCCCGCTCGGCAGGGCTGATGGATACCAGGGGAATTTCCGCTTCCAGTGGCTGAGTGAGGAAGGATTTAACCCTGGCGTCACCCATTCCGACAGCCAGCGTCGAAAGGGGAAACAGCAACGTTGTCCCAGCCAGTACCGTAGTCAGCTTCCGCATGTCCTTTGAACTCCCTCGGGGTCTTTCCGAAAACCCGATATTTTGTAAGCTGACGGGCTGCAAGCCGCATCCCGTCAAGGCCCGGTCGGCAGCATCTTACACTTACAGATAATCCCGAATCAAAATTTCCGCGATCTGTACGCTGTTGAGCGCCGCGCCCTTGCGCACATTATCCGCCACCACCCACAGATTGATGCCGCGCGGATGGGAAATGTCCTCGCGGATACGCCCGACGAACACCGGGTCGTGATTGGCCCCTTCGGTGACGGCGGTCGGGTATCCACCGGGTTTGCGCTCGTCCATCAGCACCACGCCGGGCGCAGCGGAAAGCAGCTCGCGCACACGCTCCACGCTGATTTTCTCGCGGGTTTCGATGTGCACGGCCTCGGAATGACCATAGAACACCGGCACGCGCACGGCGGTCGGGTTCACCATGATCGACGCGTCTTCCATGATCTTGCGCGTCTCCCAGACCATCTTCATTTCTTCTTTGGTATAGCCGTTGTCCATGAAGACATCGATCTGAGGAAGGACGTTGAACGCGATCTGCTTGGGATAGACCTCAGCCGTGACCGGGCGGCCATTGAGCAGGTTGGCGGTCTGCCCGGCCAGCTCCTCGATGGCTTCCTTGCCCGTACCGGAGACGGCCTGGTAGGTGGCTACATTGATGCGCTCGATGCCTACCGCATCCTGGATGGGCTTCAAGGCCACCAGCATCTGGATGGTCGAGCAGTTGGGGTTGGCGATGATGCCGCGGCTCTTGTAACGCGCGATGGCATGCGGGTTCACTTCCGGCACGACCAGCGGAATATCGTCGTCGTAACGGAACTGCGAGGTGTTGTCGATCACCACACAGCCCGCCGCCGCGGCCTTGGGCGCGTAGATTTCCGAGACCGAGGCACCGGCCGAGAACAGGCCGATCGGGGTTTTGGAGAAATCGAACTCGGCGAGGTTCTCGACCTTGAGCATGGTGTCGCCGAAAGGCACGCGCTTGCCGACAGAACGTTCCGAGGCCAAGGCATAGACCTTGCCGACCGGGAACTTGCGTTCGGCCAGGATGGAGAGCATCGACTCGCCCACCGCGCCGGTTGCGCCCACTACCGCCACATCGTAGGTTTTACTCATGATTTCACTGCCAACCAACTGATTTCAATTTGAATATTACTAACTTGCCTGGGCGCGCAGCGCGGCGACGATGGCATCGCCCATGCCTTCGGTACCCACACGGGTGCAGCCCTCGCTCATGATGTCGCCGGTGCGCAGCCCGTCGTCCAGCACCTTGCCCACGGCCTGCTCGATGCGTTCGGCGAGATCCACGCGGTCCAGACTGTGGCGCAGCATCATCGCCACCGAAAGGATGGTGGCGATGGGGTTGGCGATGCCCTGGCCGGCGATGTCCGGCGCGGAACCGTGGATCGGCTCGTACATGCCGGCGCCCTTCTCGTTCAGCGAGGCCGAAGGCAGCATGCCGATGGAGCCGGTAAGCATGGCGGCGGCGTCGGAGAGAATATCGCCGAACATGTTCTCGGTGACCATCACGTCGAACTGTTTGGGCGCGCGCACCAGCTGCATGGCCGCGTTGTCGACGTACATATGCGACAGCTCGACCTGCGGGTAATCCTTCGCCACGCGCTCCATCACCTCGCGCCACAGCTCGGAGACTTCCAGTACATTGGCCTTGTCCACCGAGCACACGCGCTTGCTGCGCTTCATTGCCGCCTCGAAGGCGACCCGCCCGATGCGCTCGATTTCGCTTTCGGTGTAGACCATGGTGTTGAAGCCCTGGCGTTCGCCGTTCTCCAGCACGTTCTGGCCACGCGGCTGACCGAAATAGATGCCGCCGGTCAGCTCGCGCACGATGAGGATGTCCAGCCCCGCCACCAGCTCGGGCTTGAGGGACGAGGCTTGCGCCAGCTGCGGGTAGAGCATCGCCGGACGCAGGTTGGCGAACAGCCCCAGGTCGGAACGGATGCCGAGCAGGCCGCGTTCCGGGCGCAACGGGCGGTCCAGGCTGTCGTATTTCGGGCCACCGACCGCGCCAAGCAGGATGGCATCGGCTTCGCGGGCCATTTCACGGGTGGCTTCGGGGTACGGATGACCGGCACCGTCATACCCCGCACCGCCGATCAGACCTTCGTCCATCTCGATGTCCAGACCGAATTCGCCGGCCAGCACGTCGAGCACCTTCACCGCTTCGTTGACAATCTCGGGACCGATGCCGTCACCCGGCAGAACCAGAATACGCTTGCTCATGTTTGCTTCGAAGTTTTGGATGTCGTGAAAAAAACATGGCGGCAATTGTGACACATTGCCGCCGTCGTAGGTTGTTCGCGTGCACTCAGGCGTTGGCAAAAAGCCACGGTGCCTGTACCCGGCGTCTCGCTTCGTAGGCGCGGATGTCGTCGGCGTGCTGCAAGGTGAGGCCGATGTCGTCCAGGCCGTTCAAGAGGCAATGCCGGCGGAAGGCGTCCACCTCGAAGCCCAGCTCGCGTCCGTCAGGCAGACGCACCACCTGAGCTTCAAGATCGACGGTCAGCTCCAGCCCCGGCTTCGCCTGTACCGCACGGAAAAGTTCGTCGACAATTTTCTCATCAAGAACAATGGGAAGAAGGCCTGTCTTGAAGCTGTTATTGAAGAAAATATCGGCAAAGGATGGGGCAATGACCACACGGAAACCGAAATCGGTCAGCGCCCAGACCGCGTGTTCGCGCGAGGAACCGCAGCCGAAGTTCTCGCGCGCAAGCAGGATCGTCGCACGGTCGAACGGTGGCTGGTTGAGCACGAAATCCGGGTTCTTCGTGCGCTGGCTGTGATCCATACCCGGCTCGCCCGGCGTGAGGTAGCGCCAGTCGTCGAAGGCATTGGGCCCAAAGCCGCTGCGCTTGATGGACTTCAGGTACTGCTTGGGAATGATGGCATCGGTGTCCACGTTCGGACGGTCGAGCGGCGCGACGATGCCGGTGTGCTGGGTAAAGGCTTGCATGTCATGAATCCTGTGTTTGGATTTGGCCACGGGGAACGGGGAACCCGCAAAGCGCCGGGACGGTGAAAGCGGCCCGATGCTTTTCCCTGCACCCCCGTGGCAAAAAAATCAGAAGTGGCGCACGTCGACAAAATGTCCGGCAAGTGCGGCGGCGGCCGCCATGGCCGGACTGACCAGGTGGGTACGCCCGCCCTGCCCCTGACGGCCTTCGAAGTTGCGGTTCGAAGTGGACGCACAGCGCTCGCCCGGCTCCAGACGGTCGGCGTTCATCGCAAGGCACATCGAGCACCCCGGTTCGCGCCATTCGAAACCCGCCTCGGTGAACACCCGGTCCAGCCCCTCGTCCTCGGCCTGCTTCTTCACGAGTCCGGAACCCGGCACGACCATCGCGAGCTTCACGTTCGGCGCCACCTTGCGACCACGAATCACCGCCGCCGCATCGCGCAGGTCTTCGATCCGCGAATTGGTGCAGGAGCCGATGAACACTTTATCGATGCGGATGTCCTCGATCTTCTGCCCCGCCTCGATGCCCATGTAGGCAAGGGCCTTCTGCATGCCACCGGCCTTGACCGTGTCGGCTTCCGCAGCCGGATCGGGCACGCTGGCGGTCACCGGGGCCACCATCTCCGGCGAGGTTCCCCAGGTGACCTGTGGCACGATCTCACGCGCATCGAGGGTCACGACCTTGTCGAACACCGCATCCGGGTCGGAAACCAGCTCGCGCCAGGCGGTGGCCGCCTGTTCGAACAGCTCGCCCTTGGGCGCGAACGGACGGTCGCGGAAGTACTCGATGGTTTTCTCGTCCACCGCCACCATGCCCGCGCGCGCGCCGGCCTCGATGGCCATGTTGCAGACCGTCATGCGCCCTTCGACGGACAGCTCCCGGATGGCCTCGCCGGCAAACTCGATGGCATAGCCGGTGCCGCCTGCGGTGCCGATCTTGCCGATGATGGCGAGCACGATGTCCTTGGCGGTAACACCCGGCCCCACCTTGCCATCCACGCGAATCTGCAGGGTCCTGGATTTTTTCTGGATCAGCGTCTGGGTGGCCATGACATGCTCCACCTCGGAGGTGCCGATGCCAAAGGCCAGCGCACCGAAGGCGCCGTGGGTGGAGGTGTGCGAGTCACCACAGACGATGGTGGTGCCCGGCAGGGTGAAGCCCTCCTCCGGGCCGATCACATGCACGATGCCCTGGCGGATGTCGTTCATGCGAAACTCCACCACCTTGAACTCGGTGCAGTTGCGGTCGAGCGTTTCCACCTGCTCGCGCGAAACCGGGTCGGCAATGCCGCTGGCGCGTCCGGTGGTCGGCACGTTGTGGTCAGGCACGGCAAGCATCGCGCCGGTGCGCCACGGTGTGCGCCCGGCAAGGCGCAAACCTTCGAAGGCCTGCGGCGAAGTCACCTCATGCACAAGATGGCGGTCGATATAGAGCAAGGCGGTGCCGTCCGGCTCCTCGCGCACCACATGCGCATCCCAGATCTTTTCGTAGAGCGTCTTTCCGGCCATGTCCGTTTCCCCTGAGTCGGTTTTCTGTTTTTGAATTTTTCGCTGAGTTTAGGGCCTGGAATTCAATCACTCAAATGGCAAAAAATCATGCCTTTCATTCCCAAAAGGAATAACTCAACGCTCCAGCCGGAAAATCAGGTCTGCACCCTGCTGCTTGCCGGTTTCCATTTCCACCGAGAACAGGCGGTTCAGCCGGTAGCGCGTGACCAGCTTGGCGGCGGAATCGAACACGCCCATCACATAACGCACATAAAGATCCGGCCCCAGACGGCGGCCGATGGACAGGGAGCTGTCTTTCAGTCCGCCCTGATCGCCGCTGTCCACGCCAATATCCAGGCCCAGCTCGTCTCCGATCTTGTGCGCGAGATCCCCCGCGCGGTCGCTGCCGTCATCGGTCAGCGCCGCCACCAGCAGTCCCGCATCCTTGCCGCTGACCTCGCTCATGCGCCGGCCGGTGACCAAAAGGCTTACCGCGTCGCTTTCCGACAGGACCGGCGTGGTGGACAGGGTGGTTTTGGGGGCATCCAGCGTGCCCGAAACATCCAGCCGGACGGTGTAATCGCCACGTTTGCGCCGGGCGGTAAGCTCCAGCCCCGGATTGTCCAGCGTTCCACTGAACACCAGCCGCCCCCGCTCCACATCCAGGCGCTGTCCGTAGGCGCGATAACGCGCTTCGCGTGTTTCCAACTCGCCCTGAACCAGGGCTAACCCGGCATTCGAAGTGCTCACATCGAGCGCACCGACCAGCCGCGCACTCAAGCCTGCACCCGTCAGGCGCACGGACTCACCCAACGCGACTTTCAGGGCATAGTCCAGCGCATAGGCCGGGCCGGCCGGGGCTTTTTCCTGCCCGGCAATCACCACGTCCCCGGAAACGCGCACCGTGCCCGGCGGCAGCTCGGCCAGATCGATACGCGCATGAGGTACCTCGATCCGCCCGTCGAGGCGCGCCTTGCGCGCATCGGCCCGCAGTTGCAGGCGTGGGGCGATGTCCACCTCGGCTTCGGGCAGGCGGGCCACGGGAAAATCCTCTCCGTTCATTGCAAGCTCGACGGACCAGTCCGGCAAGGCCCGCAGATCCAGCCAGCCCTCAAGCGTCAGGCGACCCTCGCCCGCCCCGTTACCCGCAGCGAGCATCAGCCCCTCGATGCGGGTGCGGCCTTCGTCCTCCGTGTGCAGGCTCAGGCGTGGCACACGGTACGCCACCCCGCTTGCGGGTACGGAAAAGTGCAGCGCTTCGACATCCAGATGGTTGCTCAGGCGCAGCCGATCCAGTGGGCCGCTGAGTTGTACGTCCAGTCGCGCGCGACCGGAGAGATCATCCACCGCTTCGCTGAGCGCATCGAATATCCCCAGCTCGTCGATGGCCAGCCTCAGTCGGGCATCGAGCGGCCCTGGCGCCGTCGACGGGAGCAGGAGGCGGCCTTCGCCTTCGAGCCGGGCCAGCGCGGGCGTGGCCGCGCCCGGACGGGCCAGTTTCAGACCGGCCTGGAAGTTCAGAACCTCGTCGTGCAGCGTAAGCGACAGCCCGGCGTCCCGGTAAGCCAGCGCGCCCAGATCGCGCGCAAGGTCGGACGCAACATGAACCGGCGCATCCTGAAGCGTCAGCCGGGCCTGTGCTTCGCGTTTTCCGGCCTCCTGGATGAAATTCGCCTCCAGACGGGCCTGACCGGGTAGTGAGATCTCGGGCGGCAGCCAGGGGGAAAGCCGTGACAGATTCAGCCCCTGGGCGTGCAGTTCGGCACGCAAATGCGCGGGCATCTGCCCGTTCAAGGCAAGGCAGAGCCGGTCACTGCGCCCACCGGCATCGGTCAGACAAAGTTCTTCCAGTCCCAACGCCGTTGCGGAGGCCTTCAGCGCGGCCGGCCCGACCAGCGTCCAGTCCCCCAGCTCGGCTTGCGTCAGGCGCAGGGCGGTGAGCTGCCCGTGCCAGCCCCCGGCTTCAGGCGAAGCGGCCGCCTTCCAGCCCCCTTGCAGGGCGAGATTCGCCTCCAGCGGAGCGTCGAGGCCCGCGAGTTGCCCCTTGTGCAGATTCAGGCGCGCGCTCAGGGCCTGCAGCGTCCCATCGGCCTGCAGCGTCAGGGCTTCGATGCGTTGCCCGGATGCACGCACTCCCTCGGCTCGCGCCTCCAGGGCGTAATTCCCTTCCCTTGCACGGGCGGTCAATTGCAGGCGCTCTACACTCTGACCGTCCAGGGCCAGGCGGTGCGCGTCGGCCTCGATCAGCGCATCCAGCCGCTCCAGCGTGCCGCGCGCCTCGAAGCGGCCCTGGGCTTGCCCTTGCAGGACGGGCAACAAGGCCTGAGGCGCGGGCACATCGAACTCACCGCGCAGGTCGAAGGGCGGCAGGAGTCGTCCATCGAGCGCCACATGATTTTGCCCAAGCGCCAGACGCAACGCCTGGGCCTGCGGTACGTTGTCATCAAGCCGCAGCCGCCCCTGGGCATCGAGCGTCTGATCGTTGATGCGCCCCTGCAGGGCCTCCAGGGAGAGCTCGCCGCTCCAGCCACCCTGACCCGCTGCGTTCTGCGCTAGTTCGAGCTGGGCGGAAAGCCTGGCGATACGCGCCCCGAGCGGAGAGGCGCCCGGTTTGACAAACGCAAGCCAGGGCGCCAGTTCCGCCTCCTGCAACTCCAGATGCGCCTTGACCCGTGTAGCGGGGGACCAGGCAAGATCGCCTTGCATGGCCAGTCGCGCCTCGTTCTGCCTCAGCTCCAGGGCATTGATTGTCGCCTGCCGTCCATCACCCTGCGCGCGTGCCTGCAGGCTCAGGTGGAGGGGCGGTGATTCGCTGTATGGCGAGCGCAGTGCGACATCCAGTGTGTCGATGGACAGGCTCCAGCCCAGCGGCCCCTCCTTCTGACGCTGCGCCTTAGCAGCCAGCCGCGCCTGTGTCAGCAGGACGGAAGACACCCCGGATCCGGCGGGCAGGAAACGCTCCAGATGCAGATCGCGGGCCTCGATCGCCCCCGTCATCTGCAGCGTGTCCCCCTGTTTGAGCGCAAGCTCCGACCAGCTCAGCTGTCCATCGAGCAACTGCAGCGCCCCTGCATTCAACTGCAGATGATCGAGGCCGCCCGACATGGCGCTCTGCCCCTGCACCGCCCCGGTGGGCAAATCCTCCAGTGCCAGTTCAAGCCGCCCCTGCCAGTGCGAGGGCTGCCCGGCAAGATGCGCCGCTACCCGTCCGCGTGCGGGGGCCGCATCACGATTCAGGGTGATATCCAGTGAAAAATCATGCGGGGCGCGCAGGGCGAGGTGCCCCCTGGCCTGCAGCAGCAAGGCCAGCGCAGTGGCATCGGGCGGACCGCTATGAGTTAGATTTGCCGCCAGCCGTTCGATGTCCAGCCTTCCATCACGGGTTTGCAGGAGGGTTTCAATGCGCGGAAGCTGTGTAATCGCATTGCCATGATATATATAAATATCAATAATTTGAGCATGCAAGCTCAGGTTTATTGGGAGGATGATGTCCGGCAAGGACAGCGGCGTGGACGTAGAGGCGGGTACAGGCTCTGCCGTTTCCGGCAGACGCAGCCGCACGCCCTGCAGGTAAAAGGTGTCCAGCGTCAGCCGTCGCGCCAGCAGCGTGCGCCAGTCGGGAACCAGCCGGGCCTGTGCCACCGACAGCGACAGTGTGGGTGTGCTGTAGTGCAGACGTTCAAGCGTGAGCCCGGAAAGCAGCTGGCCTCGCACGGCCCCGATTTCAAGCTCCGGCACAAACTTTTGTGCGGCCTGAACGAGCAAGCGGGTGCCGCTCTCGCTGCCGATCAACAACAGCAGCCCCAGCAGAGGCACAAGCAGCAACAGGCCCAGTGCGACGAGCGCGTGTTTCAGGGCTCTCACAGATCGCCCCCCACGCCCAGATGCAGTCGCGGAAACTCGCGGTTCTCGCCCAGGGGCCAGGCCAGATCGATCTTGACCAGGCCAATGGGCGACTTGAAGCGCACCCCCACGCCGGCACCGAATTTCATGCCGGTATTCCAGGTATCGAAGGCGTTGCCGCCGTCAATGAAGGCCGCGCCCAGCCAGTTCTGATACAGCGGATATTCATACTCCGCCGAGACAACCAGCAGGTGCTTGCCGCCTATCACCTTGCCCTGTGCATCCTCCGGTCCCAGGCTTTCGAAGGCATAGCCGCGCACGCTGTTGTCGCCACCGGCGAAGAAGCGCAGGGTTTTCGGCAAAAGGGAAAAATCTCGCGCCCAGGTCGTCCCCGCATCCGCCCGTCCGATCAGACGCCCCTCCCCCAGGCTCATCAGCGCCTTGGCGGAAACGCTGGCCTGGATCAGGCTCGTGCTGCTGAGAAGCGCCTCCTGCGCGCCCTTGACCTCGGCGAAAAGGCGCCAGCCGCGCGTAGGGAAGATCGGATCATTGGCCTCGCGCCGGCTCGCCCGAGCGCCGAACAATAGAAAGCGCGCACTCAGCGCCTGATCCTCGCCTACGACCTGGCTACGGTCAAAGAGGAATTCATTGAATACGGTGGCTTTCCAGCCCCTGTAATCGCGCGTGTACTGCGCCCCGGCGCGGGCATTGGTGCTCAGAAGCGAGTCGTTTTCCTCACGCTGCAGCTTGGCGAACAGGTCCACACGTTCGGTCATGGGGTCGTGCATGGGAATGCCGTAGCGTGTCTCCAGGGTTTGCTTGCGCTGCGCCAGCTGCAGGCCGGCATTCCACACATGCCCCTGCCGGTTGACCCAGCGCCGCTCCACGTCGGCGCGCAGGCGGGCACCGGTATCGGTGCCGAAGCCGGCACGGAAGTCGTAGGCCATGCGTTTGCGCGGTTCCAGCGCGATGTCGATGGGTACCGCGCCGTCTTCGATGGCCTCGCGCCGCTGGCGCACGCGGGCATCGGCGAAATACCCGCTGGCGGCCAGACGCTGCGAGGCGCGTGTCAGTTGATCGGCATCGAAAGGCGCACCGGCCTCGATACCGGCATAGCGACGCAGGAAAGCATCGTCCAGAATGTCCTGATGCAGGGTCAGCGGGCCAAAGCGGTAGCGCATCCCGGAATCCAGGGTCAGCGCCATATCCGCCTGGGTCAGCGCTTCATTCACCACGACACGATGTGTCAGATAGCGGGCATCGAAGTACCCGCGGCGCTGACTCAGATCGAGCAGGCGCCCCTTGAAGGCCGTATACGCGCCCTGATCGAGTATCTCGCCGACACGCGGCGCCTGATTCTCACGGGCTTCCATGAACAACGGATCGTCCGCCGCTTCGCCCTG
>JAQVHL010000007.1:0-61088 GCA_028696185.1 Halothiobacillaceae bacterium | reverse complement strand
GCTGACTCAGATCGAGCAGGCGCCCCTTGAAGGCCGTATACGCGCCCTGATCGAGTATCTCGCCGACACGCGGCGCCTGATTCTCACGGGCTTCCATGAACAACGGATCGTCCGCCGCTTCGCCCTGCACCTCTATCGCCACCCGCGCCAGATGCACCGGCGGACCGGGATCGATATGCAGGCGCAGGCCACCGCAGGCCGCGTCGGCAACCGCGGCGGGCGTCTGCGTTTCCCAATGCTGCCGGGCCTGAAAGTACCCCAGCGCGCGCAGCCCGTCGGTCGCCGCCTTGCGCGCGTGGCGCTTCCAGGCTTCGATTCGCGCCTCTCCCGCGCCACAGGGCGGCGGCGGGGGCAGGTGCGCCTGTACGTTCTGCCGCAAGGCGGGATCGCTCAGGCCCTCCACGCTCAGCGCCATGTGCGCTATTTGCGCGGAAGTGGGGGCCGGTACATCGCTCTCCCCGCCATGCGCGCTCGAAGTCGTCAGAGCGCCTGCACCGCATAAGCACAGGGCCAGCAGACGCCCGCCATAGTCAGATTTCGGCCAGATTGCCTTTCTCCTCCAGCCAGGCGCGACGATCCGTGGCGCGCTTCTTCGCCAGCAGCATATCCATCAGCGGCTCGGTGCCGTCGTCCGTCTCCACGGTCAGTTGCACCAGCCGGCGCGTTTCCGGCGCCAGGGTGGATTCGCGCAATTGAAGGGGATTCATCTCCCCCAGGCCCTTGAAGCGGGTCACGCTGGGTCTGATCTTGCGATTCTCCGCCGCGATGCGCGCCAGCACGCCGTCGCGTTCACTCTCATCCAGTGCGTAATACACGGTCTTGCCGGCATCGATGCGAAACAGCGGCGGCATGGCGACAAAGACATGCCCCTGCTCCACCAGGCGGCGGAAATGACGCAGAAACAGCGCGCACAGCAGGGTCGCGATATGCAGGCCATCGGAATCGGCATCGGCAAGAATGCACACCTTGCCGTAACGCAAACCCTCCAGGTTCGGCACGCCCGGTTCGATGCCCAGCGCCACGGCGATGTCGTGAACTTCCTGCGAGGCCAGGACCTGATCGGGATCCGTTTCCCATGTATTCAATATCTTGCCACGCAAAGGCAGAATCGCTTGAAAGTCGCGGTCACGCGCCTGCTTGGCCGAACCGCCCGCCGAATCGCCCTCCACCAGGAACAGCTCGGTACGCGAGAGGTCCGTAGCCGTGCAATCGGCGAGCTTGCCCGGCAGTGCGGGGCCGGAGGTGACGCGCTTGCGTACCACCTTTTTTTCCTCGCGCAGGCGGTTCTGCGCGCTGGCGATGGCCAGCCGCGCGATGGCTTCCCCGGTCTCCGGATGCTGGTTCAGCCACAGGCTCAGCGCGTCCTTGACCACGCCGGAAATGAACGCCGCGCATTCACGTGAAGCCAGGCGCTCCTTGGTCTGTCCGGCAAACTGCGGCTCGCGCAGCTTGGCCGACAGCACATAGGCCACGCGATCCCAGACATCTTCCGGCGCCAGCTTGAGCCCGCGCGGCAGGAGATCACGGAATTCGCAGAACTCGCGCACCGCCTCGGTGAGCCCCTGACGCAAGCCATTGACATGCGTACCGCCCTGTGGGGTGGGGATGAGATTGACGTAGGACTCGGCCACCGCACGACCGCCGCCCTCGGCATCCAGCCGCGCACGGCCCGCCCCTTCGGGCAGCCACACCAGAGCCCAGTCCACCGCCTGTTCCTGAGCGGCAAGCGACCCGCAGAATGCGCCTTCCGGCAGCCGGGGCAGCCCTTCTACCGCTTCGAGAAGATAGTCGCGCAGGCCATTTTCGAAACACCATTCCTCGCGTTGACCATCGGCTTCGTCGGTGAAGCTCAGCATCAGGCCCGGACAAAGCACCGCCTTGGCGCGCAACAGGTATTTCAGGCGCGGCACGGCAAAGCGTGGCGCATCAAAATAGTGCGTCTCCGGCCAGAAACGCACCGTTGTGCCGCATTCCTTGCGCCCGGCCTTGCCTATCACTTCCAGTTCGCCCAGCTTCGCACCATGGGCAAAGGCCATGAAATACACCTGTCCGTCACGGCGCACGGTGACTTCCAGGCGTTCGGAAAGCGCATTCACCACCGAAACGCCGACACCGTGCAAGCCTCCTGCAAAGCGGTAGGCCTTATCTGAGAACTTTCCGCCCGCATGCAGGCGTGTCAGGATCACCTCCACCCCCGGCACCCCAAGCTCGGGATGCGCGTCCACCGGCATGCCGCGCCCATCGTCGCTCACTGAAAGCGAACCATCCGCATGCAGGATCACATCGATGCGCCGCGCGTGCCCCGCCAAGGCCTCGTCCACGCTGTTGTCGATCACCTCCTGGGCCAGGTGATTGGGACGGCTGGTATCGGTATACATGCCGGGTCGCCGGCGTACCGGATCCAGCCCTTCCAGAACCTCAATGGCCGCCGCGTCATAACGCGCATTCACACCTCAACCCTCCTCAGGCGTACCCGCTTGCAGGTGATGGATGTCCCACCGTCCATAAGCTTTTCCCTCTCGCCAAGAAAAAATATTTATCAATGGCCTGTTGTTTGCTTAAAATATCAGACGTTGTCCATGCGTTGAAAAACCCGGCTTGCAGCCAGACGTCGTGCACCTGGCAGAACGCAAGCAGGGTCAGGCTTTTTCGACCGCATGGCAAGGGGGAGAACCGTAACCATAAATGCATTTTCTCGCCAAGGACGAGAGAAGCACCCTACTTCACCTCGATTTTTTGGAGCACACCATGCGAAAGCTCATCACATCACTCCTTGTGGGCAGCGCGCTATGTCTGACCCAGACCGCCACGGCCAGCCCCCCAGAGTTCCCCCATCGCGGCATCCATGCCTATCAGAGCCAACACTTCGTCAAACTGGATGAAGTTCGTGATCGTCTGGATTCGCTGCAGATCGTGGATGTCCGTTCTGCTTACGAATACAACATCCTGCATATCGGGGGCGCTCGCAACATCCCGGTTGATGAACCGGATTTCATCAAACACCTGAAGCAGGCCATGGCCGAAAAGCCCGGCAAGACGGTGATGTTCTACTGCAATGGCCACCTGTGCATCCAAGCCTATGAGGCGGCGCGGCTGGCCAGCGAGGCCGGCATCAGCGATACCCTGGTTTTCGATGGCGGTGTTCGCGAGATGGCCATGCGTGTCCCCGAACGTATGGTGTTCCGTGGCGGCCAGCCCTTCCAGACGGACAAGCTGCTTTCTTCCGAACTCCTGGCCCGTCACGAGTTGCCACCGGAAGAGTTCATGAAGCGCGCCAGCGGCAAGGACGCGCTGGTGATCGACATACGCCATCATCTGCAACACAAGGGTATCTCCCTGTTCGCCGGGCGCGACCGCTTCGTCCACTTCGACCTCGATGCCATCAAGCCCTATATGGAGCAAGCCAAGAGCAGTGGCCGCCCGCTATACATCGTGGACGACTCCGGCGGACAGGCCGTGTGGCTCTACTATGCCCTCGAAGAAGCCGGCGTGCCGGAGTACTACACCATCAAGGGCGGTACCCAGGCCTACTTCTCTGCCCTGCTGCGCGGCGTCATTCGTTCCTGAGTACACCTGGGCATGAAAAAGGGCAGGATGCCCTTTTTCAGTTCGCCAATTCTCTGCAGTGCAGACGCTGCATTGCAGCATGTAAATTTTTTCCCGTCCCCCTGCATCAAAGGTAATCCGGCACTCATATACCCCAGCAACTCCAAAGGGTATTGAGATTAAACCTTGCCATAGAATCAGCCTGTCATGTTTCGCTTGAAATATCCTGGAGATATCCCAAACCATGAGATGGGCAGGAATCCGGAAGATTTTTCAGACGTATGACAAGAGTAGAGACGTGGTTACAAGCACATTATTACTCTCGCCAAGAACAAGAAAAGCCCCCTAGCTCACCTCCTTCTTTGGAGCACGCCATGCGAAGATTCCTCACCTCCCTTTTTGTTTACAGCGCGCTGAGCCTGGCCCAGGCCGCGTGGGCCAGCCCTCCCGAGTTTCCTCATCGCGGCATTCATGCCTATCAGGGGCAACACTTCGTGGGCCTCGACGAAGTACAAGACCGCCTGGACTCCCTGCTGGTCATCGATGTCCGCTCCGGCTATGAATACGGCATCCTGCATCTCAATGGCGCCCGCAATATCCCGGTGGATGAAGCCGATTTCGTTGCGCGCCTGAAGCAGGCCATGGCCGAAAAGCCCGGCAAGACGGTTATGTTCTATTGCAATGGACACCTGTGCATCCAGTCCTATGAAGCCGCGCGGCTGGCCAGTGAGGCTGGCATCAGCGATACCCTGGTCTTCGATGGCGGCGTGCGCGCATTGGCGATGCGTCTGCCTGAGCGCATGGTGTTTCGTGGAGGCCAGCCCTTCCAGACGGACAAGCTGCTTTCTTTCGAGCTCCTGGCCCGTCACGAGCTGCCGCCGGAAGAATTCATGAAGCGCGCCAGCGGCATGGACGCGCTGGTGATCGACATCCGCCATCATCTGCAGCACAAGGGCATTTCCCTGTTCGCCGGACGCGACCGCTTTGTCCATTTCGACCTCGATGCCATCAAGCCCTATATGGAGCAGGCCAAGAGCAGCGGTCGTCCGCTATACATCGTGGACGACTCCGGAGGACAGGCTGTGTGGCTTTACTATGTCCTCGAAGAAGCTGGCGTGCCGGAGTACTACACCATCAAGGGCGGTACCCAGGCCTACTTCGCCGGTCTGCTGCGTACCGTCAGGCGCCCCTGATCTCATCGCTGCCTTATAACGGGGGAAGTCGATTTTCCCCCGGATAGCAAAATAAGCTCTGACAAACCCTGATTACATTTCCGCCATCATTTTTTGCCCCGCAGGACAAGCATCCTTCCGCGGGTAGGATGTTCGCGTTCTCGTCGCACCTTGACGAAGACAGCGTCGAAGAACGAGTATCCATGATCGGGGCGCCACACCTGAAGCGAAGCACGCACAAGCAAGCAAGTTGTCGATGAGCATCACCGAAGTCCTTACACTGTTCATTGCCATGTGTGTGCTCGCGGCCGTACCCAGCGTGAGTGTTCTGGTAGTGACGGCCCGTTCGGCGTCAGCGGGATTTACGCAGGGCGCGGTGGTGGCATTGGGGGTCGTGGCCGGCGATCTGATACTGGTGGCACTTGCCCTGGGCGGGCTGGCGCTTATTGGCCAGTGGCTGGATTGGCCGCTCGATGGACTACTCTACCTGGGCGGGGCTTATCTCATCGTGCTGGGCTTGCTGATGTGGCGCGGACGTAAGGGAGGAGCCAGTACATCAAAATCAACGGGCACCGGGCATCTCGGCGGCTTCGCCAGTGGTCTCTTCATTACACTGGGGGATCAGAAAGCCCTGCTGTTCTATCTGGGATTTCTCCCGGCTTTTATCGATCCTGGCGGTATTTCCACGCAGGACATGGGCCTTGTCATCGCGATTGTGCTGATTGCAGTGGGCGGGGTGAAGCTCGGGTATGCCTGGCTCGCCTGCCGCCTGGGCCGGCAAATCGGGGAGCGAGGAGGTACGCAGCTGAAGACACTGGCGGCACTGCTGCTCCTGGGTGCAGGGATGTGGCTGTTGGCACGCGCCTCGGGCTCGATTTGATTTTTGTGTTTTCCGCCTCGCGAGTTACCCCCCTGTCGGAGGAAGGGCTCAACATCGTGGCGAGCACTCTCGACCGGGGGAACCCTGCTTATTTGACAACCCGCAGGCCACCACGCCCGCCACGCGGCGGACGCGGCGGATCTTCGTCGTCGGATTCGTCGGCAGGTGTTTCGGTAGGTGCGGTTTTGTCCGGCGTCTGGGCGCCCGGCACCTCTCCCGGCAAGCCCTGATCGGGAAATACCATGCCCTGCCCCGTGTCCCGGTCGACAATGCCAAGCACGGCCCCGACCGGAACCATGACATTCATCGGCGCACCACCGAAACGCGCCTGGAAAGTCACAGCATCGTCGCCCAGTTCCAAACGACGGGTGGCTTCAACGCCGATATTGAGCACGATCTGCCCCTCATGCACATAGGCACGGGGAACGACGACACCCTTGAATTCGGCATCGACGATCATATGTGGCACATGACCGTTATCGACAATCCATTGCCAGATCGCGCGGATCAGATAAGGGCGGCTGGAGGTCATGAGGTATCAGTCCCGCATTTCGCGTTCGAGCTCGGTGAGGCTCTGCTGGAAGGTCGGTCGGGCAAAGATGCGCTCCATGTAATCCTGCAGGGGCTTCGCGTTGCCGGGCAGTTCGATGCCCAGCACGGGAAGGCGCCACAGGATGGGCGCGAGTGTCACATCGGCCAGGCTGAACTCCTCGCTCATGAAATACGGCATGGCCCCAAATACAGGCATGATGGTCATCAGACTTTCACGCAAGGACTTACGCGCCTTTGCGGCTGTCTTCTCTCCCCTGGCCAACTCCGGCAACAGAGGGTACCAGTCGTTTTCCATGCGGAACAAGGCGGTGCGTACCCGCGCACGGCTGACTGGATCGACGGGCATCAGGGGCGGATGCGGGAAGCGTTCATCCAGATATTCCATGATGACCCGCGCATGGGTCAGTACCAGATCGCGATCCGCCAGGGTGGGCAGATCGCCATTGGGGCTCAGATCCATGAAATCTTCGGGCGCCGAACCGCCCGGGATAACATCCACGACATCCGCCGTCAGCTCCTTCTCTGCCAGAACAATACGTGTGCGGTGGCTTTCCGGGCAATCCGGGCAGGAAAAAAGGGTCATGACGGAACGGCGGCTGACGCTGGCCATTGTCCGGGTCTCCTTGGCAGTGGCGACGGGTAACGGGCCGGCGATTGTACCACGTCATGTCAGAGCGGGCACCCGTAGAACGCGCGAAACCCCGCACCAGGCGGGGTTTCGCAATAAGCGGACCGGGCGGCGTTACTTCACATCACGCCAGTATTCGCGCTTGAGAAGGAACATCACGAAGGTGAACAGGGCGATGAAGGCCAGCACCCAGATACCCAGTGATTTACGCTCCAGTTGGGCCGGTTCAGCCATGTAAACCATGAAACCGACCAGATCGCGAATCATGGCGTCGAACTGCTCGGGGGTGAGCGTGCCGGGCTGCACAAGCTTCAATCCTTCAAGCGCTTTCGATTCATTTTCGCCGTTCTTGACGGTGACGAATTGCCCCTGCTGCTGGCCCTGCTCGCGCCAGAAAACATTGGGCATGCCTACGTCCTTGAATACGACGTTATTGACACCGAAGGGACGCGCCTCGTCGGAATAGAAGCTGCGCAGATAGGTGTAGAGCCAATCCGCGCCACGCAGGCGGGCAGAGAGCGTCAGGTCCGGGGGCGTGACGCCAAACGCCTGATTTGCGTAGGCGGCGGGCATGCCTGACTGCATCGTATCGCCAGGCTTGGCAGCCCCGGCAATCAGACGTGCCTTGACCTCCTCCACGGACAGGCCCAGGTCGGTCCCCACGCGGTTGTAGCGCATGAAATGCGCCGAATGGCAGCTCAGGCAGCGCTGTACGAAGATTTCCGCTCCGCGCTTGAGCGATTCGGTGTCCTGGAGGTCGATCCCGGCCTTGTCCAGCGTCACGCCATGCCCGCCTGCGGCGTGCGCGGTCCAGGGCAGCAGGCAGAGGAAAAACAGTGCGATAACGGGCTTCATCGGGTGATTCTCTCCGGCACGGGCTTGGTTTTCTCGCGTCCGCTGACATACCAAAGGGCGGCAAAATAACCGAAGTACAGCAGGGTGAAGAACTGCGCCAGCAGCGTCAGCAGGCCGGTGGCCGGTTGGGTGCCAAGCCAGCCCAGTACCACGAAACTCACGACAAACATGGCCAGCAGGGCCTTGAACGCCGTGGAGCGGTAGCGAATGGAACGAACCGGATTGCGATCGAGCCAGGGCAGCAGGAACAGCACGAAAATCGCTCCCCCCATCGCCACGACACCGAGGAACTTGTCCGGCACAGCGCGCAGGATGGCGTAGAACGGGGTGAAGTA
The DNA here is from genome assembly GCA_028696185.1 of Halothiobacillaceae bacterium. Classification (GTDB taxonomy): domain Bacteria; phylum Pseudomonadota; class Gammaproteobacteria; order Halothiobacillales; family Halothiobacillaceae; genus JAQVHL01. Next base: position 53,120 of record JAQVHL010000007.1, on the reverse strand, counting down.
CCACACAGGTGCGATGTGTTCGGGGGTTTTCATCGGGTTGGCCGGCTCGAAGTTGGGCTTCTCCAGGAAGTAGCCTCCCATCTCCGGCAGGTAGAACAGGATGAGGGCAAACACGAACAGGAACACGCCCACACCGAACAGATCCTTCACCGTGTAGTACGGATGAAACGGCACTCCATCCAGAGGACGGCCTTCGGCGTCCTTGTGCTTCTTGATGTCCACGCCTTCGGGGTTGTTCGAGCCGACTTCATGCAGGGCCATGATGTGCCCCCCCACCAGGAAGATCAGCACCAGCGGCAGGGCGATGACATGCAGGGCGAAGAAACGGTTGAGCGTGACATCGGAAACCACATAGTCACCGCGGATCCACAGTGCCAGTTCCTCCCCAATGAACGGAATCGAGCCGAACAGGGAAATGATGACCTGTGCACCCCAGTAAGACATCTGGCCCCAGGGCAGCAGGTAGCCCATGAAGGCTTCGGCCATCAGCACGAGATAGATCAGCATGCCGAAGATCCACACCAGCTCGCGGGGGTTCTTGTACGAGCCGTACATCATTCCGCGCAGCATGTGCAGGTAAACCACCACGAAGAACATCGAGGCGCCGGTGGAGTGCATGTAGCGGATCAGCCAGCCCCACTCCACATCGCGCATGATGTACTCGACGGAGGCAAAGGCCTCGGTGGCCGAAGGCTTGTAGTTCATGGTCAGCCAGATGCCTGAAAGGATCTGTACGGCGAAGACCAGAAGCGCCAGCGAGCCGAAAAAATACCAGAGGTTGAAGTTCTTCGGAACGTAGTACTGCGCCAGATGCGCGTTCCAGAAATGCGACACGGGCAGACGGTCATCCACCCAGCGGTAGAGCTTGGCAATCATGAAGCAGCTCCTTCCTCGGCGCCGATCAGCACGACGGTGTCGCTCAGATAGGTGTACGGCGGCACTTCAAGGTTGGTCGGGGCCGGAACCGATTTGTACACACGACCGGCCATGTCGAAGCGTGAACCGTGGCAGGGGCAGAAAAACCCCCCTTTCCATTCCGCACCCAGATCGGCGGGGGCCACATCCGGACGGTAGGTCGGCGCGCAACCCAGATGCGTGCAGATACCCACCACGATGAGGTACTCGGGCTTGACCGCACGCGCTTCGTTGCGGGCATCCTCCGGCTGGATAGACTCTTTGGACTGGGGGTCGCGCAGATGGCCATCCTGACCGGGCAGGCTCTCCAGCATGGCGGGGGTGCGATGCACGACGTACACCGGCTTGCCGCGCCATTCCACCGTGACCATCTGGCCGGGGGCGAGCTTGCTCACATCCACCTCGACCGGTGCGCCAGCGGCCTGCGCCCTGGCGCTGGGCTGGAACGAGGACAGGAAGGGCACCGCGACGAAACCGGCGCCCACGCCACCAATCACGGTGGCTGCACCGGTCAGGAAGCGGCGCCGGGAAGTGTTAACGCCATTGTCCGGCATGGTCTCCTCCACGGAAGGCTGACAAAAAAACGGGGCGTCTTCCGCCCCATCCCAATGGTAATGGCACAAGAATCCACGGGCCATTTCGCGCTTTGCAGCGCATGGCACGTCCATCCGCCGGATCCCCCCGATGAACTCCAATCAAGCCCTCGGGGAGCCGAAGGATTCCTTAAACCCTGCATCAAGGTCAAGAAAAGCGCCTTGATACCCCCCCGCGCCTTGCTTATATCGGGCGGACTGGAGGGGCTTCGCTCAAACATATCACACGAAATTGTCAGGTTTTTTTTAAGACAGTACACGACGGTGCATGCACTTAAACCGGGTTGTCGATATCGACAAAGCGGTGTTCCAGCTTGAAGACGCGCGCCAGATGCTCGCCCAGCGCCCGCACCCCGAAACGCTCTGTGGCATGGTGTCCGCAGACAAAATAATCGATTGCGCACTCGCGTGCGCAGTGCAGCGTGTGCTCGGAGACTTCGCCGCTCAGATAGGCATCCAGGCCAAGTTCAGCCGCCTCGGTGATATACCCCTGGGCCGCCCCGCTGCACAGGCCGATACGTTGCAAGGGCCCCTCATGCCCAACCAATGCCAGTACAGGCCGCCCCAGCACCGCCTCCAGTCGCGCGATCAGCTCCGTGCGGCTCATGGGTTCCGGCAATTCACCCCAGACGCCCAGTTCGCTCCCAGGACGACCGATGAACCGCTGGATATCGCGCAACCCCAGGGCCTCGGCCCACAAGGCGTTGTTGCCCAGGCCCGGATGCGCGTCCAGTGGCAGATGGTAGGCAATCAGGTTGATGTCATGACGCATCAGGGTACCCAGGCGCCGACGTTTCATACCCAAGATGCGCGCGTCCTCATTTTTCCAGAAATAGCCATGATGGACGAGCACCGCATCCGCGCCAAAATCCACGGCGGCGTCCAGCAGGGCCTGACAGGCCGTCACACCACTCACCAGCCGCTGGATACGCTCCGTGCCTTCGACCTGCAGACCGTTGGGGGCGTAATCGGAAAACGCGGCAACGTTCAGTAATTCATCGCAATGCGCGATCAGGGTCTGCCTATCCACACCGCTCATGCGTGCGTCCTCAACCCGGGGGCCAGTCCAGCGGACGGCCACCCAGAAGGTGCAGATGGATATGGAAAACCGTCTGCCCGCCATCGGCATTGCAATTGGTCACCAGACGGTAGCCGGACTCATCGATGCCCAGTTCACGGGCCAGACGCGCGGCCGTGAGCACCAGCTTACCCACCAACGCCGCCTGCGCATCCGCCAGCTCGTTGAGCGTGGCGATCGGCGTTTTGGGGATGATGAGCACATGCACCGGCGCCTGAGGCGCGATGTCATGAAACGCCAGGACGTCATCGTCTTCGTAGACGATGCGCGCAGGGATCTCCCTGCGGATGATCTTCATGAAAATCGTTTCTGACATGATTGTTTTACCTCATATTTCCTTGCGCCCGCTGATCGCCAGCCCGAGCGTACCGCCATCCACATACTCCAGCTCGCCCCCCACCGGCACCCCCTGTGCGATGCGCGAGACACGGATACCCCGCACCCGCGCGCTTTCGGCAAGGTAATCGGCCGTCGCCTCCCCTTCAACCGTCGCACTGGTGGCCAGAATCAGCTCCTCGATACCGCCTTCATCCAGGCGCTCCGCCAGACGATCCAGCCCCAGTTCGGCAGGGCCGATGCCGTCCAGCGGCGACAGGCGCCCCAGCAGGATGAAGTAGCGTCCGGCATAGGCCGCACTCTGTTCGATCGCGGCCATGTCGGCGGGGGTTTCCACCACGCACAGCAGACGCGTATCGCGCCCCGGCGCACGGCAGATACCGCAGACGGGTTCTTCCGTCAGATTGCGGCACAAACGGCAACGCCCGACCTTTTCTGCGGCCTCACGCAGCGCATCCGAGAGACGCAAAGCGGCCGCGCGGTCACGCTCCAGCAGATGCAGCGCCATGCGCTGGGCCGTTTTGGCGCCCACACCGGGCAGGCGACGCAGGGCCTGCACAAGCTCCTGAACCAGCGGGGAAAGCATGTCTCAAGCGACCACAGGGCCTTAGAACGGCATCTTGAAACCCGGCGGAAGAGGCATGCCAGCTGTCAGGCCGGACATCCGCGACTGGGTCTCATCGGCAATGCGGCGCACGGCGTCGTTCACGGCGGCGGCCACCAGATCCTCCAGCATTTCCTTGTCATCACCGACCAGACTGCTGTCGATCTGCACGCGGCGCACTTCGTGACGCCCCGTCATGATGACGCTGACCATGCCGCCACCAGCCTGACCGGTAACCTCCATGTTTTCAAGCTCTTTCTGAGCCTTTTGCAAGTTTTCCTGCATCTGTTGCGCCTGACGCATCAGATTGCCGATACCGCCTTTCATCATGACCTGTCACCTGTCTCGATGGGTTGAATGGATTCGGGAATGACGGCCGCACCGGTACGGGCGATGAAATGCCGCACCAGAGGGTCTTCGTCGATGACCTGGGCCGCCTGCTGCTGACGCGCGGCCCGCTCGCGCTCGCGGCTCACCGCCGGGGTTTCCGCCACGGCGGCGGCAAGGCGCAGATTCAGGCGCATCGGCCGTCCAAAGTGCTTTTCCAGTGCGCGAGTGAGCCCGTCGCGCGCTGCCTGGGAGTTCATCCCCGAGTGACTCGGCGGTAGAACCAGATGCACCGCGTCGTCCTCGATACGCTCCAGCAGGCAGTTTTCCGCCAGCATCAACACCATGGCCTTCAGGCCCATGGCGCGGATCAGGCCGGGCCAGTCGTTCGACGTCCCCCCCGCGGCAAGGGAAGTGGATGCGACCGGTACGCGTATTTCGCCCGGAGGAGCGACAACTGACGGGACGGCAGGCACTGGCTCGATTACCGGGGCTGAAGCCGCAGCACGAAGCGCCGTAGAAGGGGCATTCGAAGACGAGAGCCTCTCGACCGGCATCGCCGCCGGAACGGAAGCGCCGGACGCGAGCGGCGCACTTGGGGCGGGAGAGTCCGGGCGGGGGACGGCGGGGCCACGCGCGGTAGCCACACCGGAAACCTGCGCCTGCGACTCTGGCGCAAACGCCAGCATGCGCAGCAGGGTCATCTCGAACCCCATGCGTGGGGTGGGCGCCAGCGGCAGATCGCGACGCCCAAGCAGGGCAATCTGGTAATACAGCTGCAGGCTTTCCGCCGGCAGACGCTCGGCCAGAGCGCGAAGGCGCTCGACCTGGGCGGTCACCTCCACTGGCGCTTCCGGCAACTGGCGACACAGGGCCATGGCGTGCAGGAGAGCGATCAATTCCGCCAGTACGCCCGAGAAATCCGGCGCGGTCTCGCCCAGTCGCTCGATGGCAGCGAACAACGCCGTACCGTCCTGCCCCGCCAGCGCTTCCAGCAGGGCGAAAAGCCCTTCGTCGGAGGACAGGCCCAGCATGTCGATCACACCGGCTTCGGCCACGAAGCCTTCGCCAAAGGCGATGGCCTGATCGAGCAGACTCAGCGCATCGCGCAGGCTGCCTTCCGCCGCGCGCGCCAGGTGCGCCAGCGCACGCGGTTCGCAGCCGACCCCTTCGCGTTCGAGGATAGTGGCCAGATGCGCTTCGATGCGTGGGCGATCCAGGGCCTTGAGATTGAATTGCAGGCAACGTGACAAGACCGTCACCGGCAGCTTCTGCGGATCGGTGGTGGCGAGCAGGAACTTGATATGCGGCGGGGGCTCTTCGAGGGTCTTGAGCAGCGCGTTGAAACTGCTGCGCGAGAACATGTGCACCTCGTCGATGAGGTACACCTTGTAACGCCCCCGCGAAGGCAGGTACTGCACGTTGTCGAGCAGTTCGCGTGTGTCGTCCACCCCCGTGCGCGAAGCCGCATCGACCTCGATCAGGTCGACATAACGCCCCGCGTCGATTTCGCGGCAGGTGGAGCACTCCCCGCAGGGCGAGGACCCAAGCCCGCGCTCGCAGTTGAGGGATTTGGCGAAGATGCGTGCCAGGGTGGTCTTGCCCACCCCGCGCGTGCCGGTGAACAGATAGGCGTGATGCAAGCGCCCTTCGTCGAGCGCATTCACCAGCGCACGCAGTACGTGTTCCTGGCCGACGACCTCGCCGAAGGTGCGTGGGCGCCATTTGCGGGCGAGAACCTGATAACTCATGCGGCAGCCAGATCGGGCAGTTCGGACGATGGGAAAGCGGAAGCGGTCCTTGACGGACCGAATCCAGGAATTTGGGTGGCGACCCGCACCCGCCACACCCCGGCGCCCGTACGCACTGCTACCGTTGCTCCCTTCCGGGCCTGGCGGGGTTCACAGCTGTCCGTCGCGAGGGGACCGATACGGGTCACCATGGACACGATACGACAGCACCGGAGCGCGGCCCTGCCGGAAAGCAAACGTCATTTTCTGGTCACACCGGATCCTCCACGCGGAAAAAACCCATGCACAACCCTTGAAAAACAACAAGTTGCAATCAAATATCGCCACAAGATGGTAACACTGGCGCGGTTCGGGCGCAAGGTGGGGCATCCGCCCCCGGATGTTTCAGGCGCCCGACGCGCGCTGTGACGGAGGAAGTGCTACGCTTCGAAGCAGCGCCACGGCACAGCCTTGCCTCTCTTTCAGGGCCTAAATGCCCTGGTGTAACAGACATCCAAGCACAGGAGCGACGACAATGACGACACGACGCAGGTTCATCAAGACAGCGTTGGGCTTGGGCCTTGCAGCCACCCTGCCGATGCGCGCCTGGGCGGAAAGCGCCGAAACCCCGCAGGCGCTGGTTGACCGCGCACGCATTTCGCTGGAAGAAATGCTCGCCCACCCGGACTACAGCGCGCTGAAGAAAGGCATCCGTAACGCGCATGGGGTGCTGATTTTCCCGCAGGTCATCAAGGGCGGCTTCTTTCTGGGTGGCTCGGGGGGCTCGGGTGTGCTTCTCGTCAAAAACGCCAAGGGTGACTGGAGTCTGCCGGCGTTCTACACCATGGGCTCGGTCAGCTTCGGCTTGCAGTTCGGCGGCGAAGCGGCAGAAGTGGTCATGCTGGCCAACAGCTCGAAAGCGGTGGATTCACTGTACGCTTCTTCGCTCAAACTGGGCGGCGATGCCTCGGTGGCGGCCGGACCGGTGGGCGCCGGCGGCAAGGGTAGTATCACTGCCGATTTTGTCTCCTACGCCAAATCCAAGGGCGCGTTCGTGGGCATGAGTCTGGAAGGCTCGGTGCTGGACGTGCGCGACAGCCTGAACAGCGCTTATTACGGCAAGCCGCTCACGCCCATCGAAATCGTCCGTGACGGCAAGGCAGCCAATGCCGGGGCAGATGCCCTGCGCGCTGCGCTGCGCAAGGCCACGAAGTGAACACCGGGCACGCGCCTTTCATGCAGGCGGCTTGCGACGAAGCCCAGCAGGGCTTCGCGGAAGGCGGCATCCCTATCGGTTCAGTGCTGGTGCACGAAGGACGCATCATCGGGCGGGGGCACAACCGGCGCGTGCAAAAGTGCAGCGCGATCCTGCACGGGGAAATGGACGCACTGGAAAACGCCGGACGACAACCCGCCTCGGTCTACCGGCAAAGCGTGCTTTACACCACACTCTCGCCCTGTCCGATGTGCAGCGGGGCCATCCTGCTCTATGGCATTCCCACCGTGGTCATCGGGGAGAACCGCAGTTTCATGGGGGAAGAAGCGCTGCTGCGCTCGCGCGGCGTGAACGTGATCGTGCTGGACGATCCGCGCTGCATCGCGCTGATGCACGAATTCATGCAGCGCTCCCCTTCGCTGTGGAATGAAGACATCGGCCAACCCGACCCGACCTGAATACCCGATCTGAACGATGTATTGTCCTGCCCATGCCCAGGGGCGTTGCCGCTCCTGCACTCTCATCGAACAGCCCTACGAGCGGCAACTGGCCGACAAACAGGCCCATTGCGCGGCCCTGCTGGCTCCGTTTGGCGATTTTCCCTGGCTGCCGCCTGCGCAAAGTGCCCCCCAGGGCTTTCGCAACAAGGCAAAGATGGGCGTCGCTGGCAGCGTGGATGCCCCCGTGCTGGGGGTTCTCAGCCCCCAGGGGCCGGCGCATGATTTGAGCGATTGTCCGCTCTATCCCGAAGCGCTTGCCCGACACTTCCCTGCCCTGCGTGAATTCATCACTCTGGCACGACTGACGCCTTACGATCTGTCCACCCGGCGCGGGGAACTCAAATATCTGCTGCTGACGCTCTGCGAGCAAAGCGGTCGGCTGATGCTGCGTTTCGTCCTGCGCTCGACCGAGGCCCTGCCCCGCCTGCGCAAGCACCTGCCGCAGTTGCTGTGCGCCATTCCGGAATTGACGCTCGTCTCGGCCAATCTGCAACCGGAACACAAGGCTGTTCTCGAAGGCGAGCAGGAAATCCACCTGTACGGCGAAGAAAGCCTCCCCATGCAGCTGGGGGAGATCACCCTGCATTTGCGGCCCAAGAGCTTTTTCCAGACCCACTCGACACTGGCCCGCGAGTTGTACCTCACCGCCCGCGCCTGGGTTGGCGAATTGGCGCCACGTGGGTTATGGGATCTGTTTTGTGGTGTGGGTGGCTTTGCCCTGCACTGCGCCCGCGAGGTACAAGGCCCGGTCACCGGCATCGAGATCAGTGCAGAGGCCATCGCCAGTGCGCAGCGCAGTGCCACGGAAGGGGGGCTGAGCGGGCTGCATTTTCGCGCACTGGATGCGACCGACTTCGCGCGAGGCGGCGCCGATGTTCCCGAGCTGGTGCTGGTCAACCCGCCCCGCCGGGGCATTGGCGATGCGCTATGCGATTTTCTCGCCGCATCCCCGGCCCGCTGGGTTCTGTATTCCAGTTGCAACCCCGAAACCCTGGCCCGCGATATCCGACGAATGCGGGTCTTCACACCGCGCAAGGCGCGTCTGTTCGATTTGTTTCCGCACACCGGGCACTGTGAAGTACTGGTTCTGCTGGAGCGTGCAGCACGGGACATTCGATAGACTCAAACCCACCCTTGATTCCGGCCCGGGCGTGTATCTGGCATCATGAGCGCATGAATCCGCATCATCTGATCAACAGGGCTTTTCCTTGCCGCGCGGCGGTGCTCGCTCTCGGGCTGTCCGGCTTTATCGGCGCGTCAGGGGCGTGGGCAGAAACACCGCGCGCGCTGGTTTTCGCGCCCCTGCTCCTGGAGAGCCACCCGGACGAGATCAAAGGCTACCTGGGGCCGGCCGAGCTCATCGAAAACCAGCTTGGGCGGTCCGTGCTCATCGAGGGCATCGACCGCTACGAAACGCTGTTGAACCGCTTCCGGGAGGGGCAGATCGACATCGCCGTTCTCGGCCCTTTGCCCTATATTGCCCTGCGCGGGCAGTCGGCCGAAGCGCTGCCCATCGTGCGCTTTCTTGAGCAGGACGGCCGCCCCAGCTATTCATGCGCCCTGATCGCCTTTGCCGACGATGTCCGTCCGCTGGGCGACTACGCGGGCGCACGCCTGGCCCTCACCCAGCCGCTGTCCACCTGCGGCTATGTTTCTGCTGCCTGGCTGCTCAAGGGCGCCGGCCTGGACATCGAACAGACCGCGCATGAGTATCTTGGCCGACACGACAAGGTCGCCACCGCCGTAGTGACCGGGGATTACGCGCTTGGCAGCGTGCGCGAAAACGTGGCCCATCGCTTTGCCTCGCTGGGCGTGCGCGTGATCGCGCGGACGGAACCCGTGCCCGGATTTGCGCTGGTGGTCAACCGTGCCTCCCTGAGCGATGAGGAAATCGCCCGTCTGACCGAAGCGTTCACCCGCCTTGCTCCCCGCCAGAGGGCGGAAGATGCGGCCGCGACAGCCCACTGGAACACACTGATACGCCATGGCGCCATCGCCGCGCAGGATGCCGATTACGACGCCCTGCGTGCCAAGATCGCACAAATCGGTTGGTTGCCCTCCTCCGTCTTGAACGGCACGGGAGACTCCCGATGAGACATCTGCGCTTTCTGCTGCTGGTTCTGGCGCTGGAAGGCGCACTGCTGGGGCTGGTCTACCTGTTATGGCGCGACAGCATGCACACCCAGCTTGAACAGCACACCCACGAGATTCACAGCGCCTACGAGGCACTGGTGCATGCCTACGGGCGCACCAGCCAGCTGATGTACGACACGGTCATCAACCGGCCGGGGGTGCTGCACCTGTTCGAAGACGGCGTGAATGCCACAGGCGATGAACAAGCCGTACTGCGCGGGCGCCTGTTGCGCGCCCTGTGGCCGGAATACCGGCGCATGCTGGGCTACGATCTCGTGCAACTGCATTTCCACACGGCGGACGGGCGCAGCTATCTGCGCTTCCACAAGCCTGAAGTCTCGGGTGACGACCTGCTCGAAGCCCGCCCCAGCATACGTCGCACCCTGATGACCCGTGAACCGACCGAGGGCTTCGAAAGCGGCAAGCTCTTCCACGGCTACCGTTATGTCTTCCCCATCCTGGATGGCGAGCGCCTGCTGGGCTCGGTGGAGGCCAGCATTTCCTTCGACGCCATCTCGCGCGGTTTGGGCGATGTGCTGCCCGGCAATGAATTTGCCTTCTGGATACGCAAGAGCAGCCTGACCGGGCGCATGGGCGGGCTGGACGAGGAGATGCTTTTTTCCGTCCCCTTGACACCGGATTACGTTATTGAAGACATTCAGGCACGCATCGAGCATCGCGCGCCTCGTGCGCGCAGCGAGCGCATCGAGCGTATGGAGTCCACACTTCTCACCTCGCGAGCTACCATTGCCGAACGCTTACGGGCCGGCGAACGCTTCGCCGTACCCAGCTTCGGGCTCCAGGACGCTTTCCAGGCCATGCATTTTTTGCCGGTGCGCGACCTGAACGGTCAGCTCTCGGGCTACCTTGTAGCCTATGCCCCGGCCCAGGCGCTGGCACACACGACAACAAATTTTGCCGTACTTGGCGCCCTCGGGGGCCTGATGCTGCTCGGCCTGATGCTCTTCGCCCGCGCCCAGTATCGCAATCGTCAGGCTCTGGACAACGAACGTCGCACCCTGCGGGCGATCACCGACAACATGGCCGACGGGCTGTTCGTACAGGACGCCCAAGGCCGGATCGACTTCTGGAACCCCGCCCTCACCCGCCTGCTCGGTTTTAACGCCTCACGCTTGCAGGGCGCCATCGCTCACGACCTGATCCATGCCCACGGCGAACATGAAGCGCCACTTCCCATCGACGCCTGCCCGATCCGCACGCGAACCTTGCGTGGCGAGATTTACAGCAGCGAGGAGGAATATTTCCACACGCAGGATCACGGTGCCATCCCAGTTCAAGTCACCAGCGCCCCCATCGTGCGCGACGGACGCATCGTGGGCTCGGTCACGGTATTCCGCGACATCAGCGCGCGCCGGGAAATGGAAGCGGCGAGAGAGGAAGCCCGTCTCACCGCCGAACGCTCCATGCGCGCCAAATCCGAATTCCTCGCCAACATGAGCCATGAAATCCGCACACCGCTCAACGGTGTACTCGGGATGCTTGGCCTGGTTCTGGAAACCCCTCTCACACCCGAACAGCGCGAATATATCGAAATTGCCCATCGCTCCGGAGAAATGCTGCTCGGACTGCTCAACGACATCCTGGACGTCTCCAAGGTCGAAGCCGGACGCATCGAGCTGGAGCACATCGAGTTCGATCTCACCGCCTTGATCGAGCACGCCGGCAAGCTGCTCTCCGCCCAGGCCCACACCAAGGGCCTGGAGCTCTCCGTCTTCGTCGATCCCGATCTGCCGCGTCGCGTCTATGGCGACCCCTTGCGTCTGCGGCAGATCATCATCAACCTGCTGGGCAATGCCATCAAGTTCACCGAAGAAGGCGAAGTCGTCGTACGCGCCCTGCCCAGTGGCGAGGGCTGCGACAGCGTGCGTATGGCGGTTGTGGACACCGGCATCGGCATTGCTCCCGAAGCCCAGGAACACATCTTCGAAGCCTTCACCCAAGCCGATGGCTCCACCACCCGCCGTTACGGCGGCACGGGACTGGGCCTGACCCTGAGCCGCAAGCTGGTCGAACTGATGGGCGGACGCCTGGCCGTCAACTCCCAACCCGGTCAGGGCAGTACCTTCTGGTTCGACGTGACCCTGCCTCCGGCGCCGCAACTGCCCTCGGAAACGCAGGAAAGTACATGGCTGGATGGGGTAAGCGTGCTGATCGTCGATGACATACTCACCAATCGTCTGATTCTGGAACGCTTTACCGCCAATTGGGGCATGAGCCCGCACAGCTTCGATACCCCACGTCAGGCCCTCGCCTGGGCCAGCGGCCAGATTCCCGGCGGAAGCCCCCCGGACATGGCCCTGCTCGACATGATGATGCCCGACATGGACGGGCTTCAACTGGCCGCCACGCTCAAGAGCCTGCGTCCGGACATGCGCATCGTGCTGGTTTCCTCGGTATCCGACCAACGGGAGTCCGCCGCCCTCGATGCCGGCATCATCGACGCCTTCGTTGCCAAACCCGTCACCCAGGATCATCTGCGCGGCATCCTCCTGCGTCTGCGCAATCCTGCCACGACAATGCCCTCGACAGCGCAGCCCGCCGCCGCCCCCCTGGCAAAAACCCTGAGTGGCCGCCGCGTTCTGGTGGTGGAAGACCAGGAGGTCAATCGCCTGCTGGCCTGCCGCATCCTCGCCCGCCACGGGGTGGAAACCGTCGAAGCCACACAGGGCGTCGAAGCGCTGCAACGCCTCGAAGAGCAACACTTCGACCTGATTTTGATGGACTGCCAGATGCCGGTCATGGACGGACCGACCGCCACACACCGGCTACGCGAACGCGAAGCCAGCCAAGGGAAAACACCGGTGCCCATCCTGGCCCTCACCGCACACGCCGGCACCGATGAAGTTGACCGCTGCATCGAGGCCGGCATGAACGCCGTTCTGAGCAAGCCCTACACCAGCCAGGCCCTGCTGGAACACCTGCTGGCCCTGCTGCCTGATTCCGATGCCCGCCCCGATACCGAAAGGGCGCAAGGGCACGTCGATTCAAACCTGAACGGGGAACCGACACTCCCTGCCCCGACCCACGACGAAACGGCGCAAGCCGAACCCATCAACAGGCCCTTGCTCGACGAGCTGCGCGAGGCCATTGGCGACGAACTCCTGGAGATCGTGCGTTATTTCCTGAGCCAGCTGGATGAACAGCTCAATGGCCTGCGTGCCGCGCACCGCGACGACGACCGGGATACCTTGCGTGCCCGCGCCCATGCGCTCAAGGGCAGCGCAGGCAATCTGGGCGCCCTGCCGCTCTCGCATCTGGCGCGGGACATTGAACGTCTGTGCGCTCGTCCCGAGCCCATCTCCGATGAGCTCATTGAGGCACTCACCCCGCTGGCAACCCGCACCCGTGCGGCCCTGCAAGCCTATCTCGACGGAACCGCCGCATGAGCCTCAACGATCCCCCCCGCGCCGAATGCGAACTCCTGATTGTCGATGATGATCTCTCCACCCGCATGTTGCTGCACAGCGTGCTCGGCAAGCAGGGATATCGCGTCGTCGAAGCCGGCGATGGCGCCGCCGCACTGGACGCGTTTCGCAACCGTCGTCCGGCCCTGGTTCTGCTCGATGTCATGATGCCGGTCATGGACGGCTATACGGCCTGCCGTGAAATGCGCCAGCTCGACCCGGAAAGCGGCGTCCCCATCCTCATGCTCACCGGCGCCGACGACATGAGCGCCATCGAACAGGCTTTCGACTCCGGCGCCACGGACTTCATCACCAAGCCCATCAACTGGCCACTCCTGACCCAGCGTGTACGCTACGCCCTGCGCGCCAGTGACATGACCCGCGAGCTGCGCCATAACCGCATGCGCCAGAAAAGCGCCCGCCATCTCACCCGTGTGGGTTACTGGCAGTGGCACACCGCCTCCGACCGCCTGGAGTGGTCGGAAGACATGCACGAGCAACTTCACCTGAGCCCGCAAAGCATGGCCCACCTCGATGCCCTGCTTGAGCGGGTGCATGTAGACGACCGGCTGCGCCTGCGTCAGGCGCTCAATGTCGCCCGCCGCGCTAATGCTCCCCTGGACGTGGAATTCCGCCTGCGTGACGATCACGGCGAAGAACGCATCCTGCGCCTGGCCTGTGAACCCCCCGAACCGGACGAGCGCCCCCACGAAAACCTCATCCTCCTGGGCGCCTATCAGGATGTCACCGGTATCCGACGCACGGAGATGCTTGTTGATTATCTCTCCCTGCACGACAACCTTACCGGCCTGCCCAACCGGCGCTTCTTCCTGCGCCAGCTCGATACGGCCATCGACACGGCCAAGAACAAGGGCGGCCAGCTCAGTGTCGCGCTGCTCGACATCGCGCGTCTGGCACGCATCAACGACGCACTGGGCACCGCCGCTGGCGATTTGCTCATTGGCCTTATAGCCCAACGCCTCAAGGAAAAGCTGCCGGCAGATGCCAATGTGGCGCGCATCGGTGGTGATGAATTTGCCGTGCTACTGACCGATCAGTCACCGGAGCAGGCCACCCATCAAGCCCGCCACCTGCTGGAAAATTTCAATCAACCCGTACGCATCGAGGATCGCGAAGTCTTCGTCAACATCAGCGTCGGCATTGCCGGTTTCCCCGAACATGCCCTGGACGGCGAAAGCCTGCTGCAATCGGCTCAGGAGGCCCAGCATCATGCCCGCGAGCTGGGCAACCACGGCATCGCCGTCCAATCCGCTCGCCTGGGGCGTGCCGCCGAAGAAGCCCTTGCCCTCGAACATGCCCTGCGTCTGGCCATGGACCGCCACCACGAACAATTCCACCTGGTCTACCAGCCACAGCTTGACCTGCGCACCGACCGCATCGTCGGTGTCGAAGCCCTGATCCGCTGGCAACACCCCGAACAGGGCCTGATCCCGCCCCCGGTATTCATCCCCATCCTTGAGGAAATCGGCCTGATCGGTGCCCTGGGACAATGGATACTCGAAGAAGCCTGCCGACAGGCACGGGAATGGAGCGAACGAAAACTGCGCCTGCGCGTCGGCGTCAACCTGTCACCTCGACAGTTTGTTGACGGCCAGCTTGCCACGCAAATACACGACACCGCACAGCGCATCGGTGTAGACCCTGGCCTGATCGAGCTGGAAATCACCGAAAGCCTGGCCATGCACGATCCGGATACCACCCTGACCCTGCTCGCAGCGCTGCGGCAGAAGGGCTTCAAGATCGCTATCGACGATTTTGGTATCGGCTACTCCTCACTCGAATACCTGCTGCGCTTTCCCATCGACACCATCAAGATCGATCGCGCCTTCGTGATGCATATCACCGACACCCCACGCGACCGCGCCATCGTGCGCGCCATTACCGCCATTGCCCAGAGCCTGGGCTTGACGACCATTGCTGAAGGCGTGGAAACCCTGCGTCAGCGTGATTTTGTCGATGCACTGGGCGTGACCGAAATCCAGGGCTATCTGCTCGGCAAACCCATGCGCGCGGAAGAACTCGAACGCTTCGCCCGCGAGTTTCGCGGATCGGTGCTGGAATAGCGGCGTACACTCGACCGAATCAGAGCCTCACCGAAGCGGTGTCTCTGTGCTTTTTCAGGAGGGGCTTCAACCCCGATGGGATCACGAAACCTGCGGGTTGCGCCTTGCACTCTTCCGGCGTTTCAGCTCGCTTCACGGCTGAAGCCACCCCCTGCGCAAGCGGTGTCGTATCAGGCGGGACGCGGTTTGACCGCGCCCCCCTGCGCTTTCTGTGGCTAAAGATGACTTGCTCTTACAAACGCTCGGGCAGGGCCCGGCGTATTTCATCGGGACGACGCAGGGAAAGATCCTTGGCCAGATCGTCGACCAGCGCCTTTTTCAGTCCGTTGTTGCCGATTTTATCGCGCAGCAAACCCAGAAAACGTGGTGCGGCCACCAGATAGAAACGCGCCATCTCGCCCCCATGCAGGGCACGGGTGAGGGCCTCCACCACATCCTTGGCGAAACGCTGCATTTCGGCTTCCTTTGGCGTGGTCGGCTCAGTCATGCCGTGAGTCGCCTGGCCGAAGCGGTCATGCCCCTGCCCCGGCTGATCGCTGGCAAGCGACGTTTCCGGTGCGCGCGCCGCCAGATTGACCAGCTCGCTGAACTCGACCAGCATCCCGCGCGGAACCGACGCTTCACCCGGCGCGGCTTGCGAGCCGGCATAGGCGCCTGCGTTATCCTCGACCCGAAAGAAGCGGGCGCGGGCGGCATCTGCCACGATGACCCAGGTGTTCTTCATATCCAATGGTCCTCCTGTCGAAGGGCGTTGTGGTGTCACGCAGGCCGATTGACCATACGCGCAACACGACACGCCCCATGGAATGTCCGGTGCTTTCCGTTATTTACGGAAAAGCCATGCCGGCCTTGGACGGGCTTGCGCCCCGTGAGAGGCAGCGCCCCCTCCCTCAGGAATCGCCGCTGCCACCCTTTTCGAGTGTAGACGGTGGGGTGAGTTCACGCGCCTGGACAATTGCCCACAAAAAAACCCCGCACGAGGCGGGGTTTGATTGCAAAGCGCAGGGCTTGGGGATGGATCAGAAATCCATGCCCATGCCGCCGCCGGCAGGCGCGGCAGCCGGTGCTTCTTTCTTCGGCAGCTCGGCCACCATGCACTCGGTGGTCAGCAGCAGGCCGGCGACGGAAGCGGCGTTCTGCAGAGCGGAACGGGTGACCTTGGTCGGATCCAGGATACCCATTTCGATCATGTCGCCGTATTCACCCGTCGCGGCGTTGTAACCGAAGTTACCGCTGCCCTCGGAGACCTTGTTCAGGATCACGGAAGGCTCGTCACCCGCGTTGGAAACGATGGTGCGCAGCGGCTCTTCCATCGCACGGATGGCGATGCTGATGCCCACGTCCTGGTCGTGGTTGGCGCCGGTCAGGCCCTTGACGGCGGAAATCGCGCGTACCAGGGCCACGCCACCGCCCGGAACCACGCCTTCTTCAACGGCCGCACGGGTGGCGTGCAGCGCGTCGTCAACGCGGTCCTTCTTCTCCTTCATCTCGACTTCGGTCGCGGCGCCGACCTTGATGACAGCCACACCACCGGCCAGCTTGGCGATACGCTCCTGGAGCTTTTCCTTGTCGTAATCGGACGTGGTGGTTTCAACCTGGGCACGGATCTGCGCCACACGGCCATCGATGTCGGCCTTGGCACCCGCACCGTCAACCAGAGTGGTGTTGTCCTTGGTGACGACGATCTTCTTCGCCTGGCCCAGTTCGTTCAGGGTGACTTTTTCAAGGGTCAGCCCGACTTCTTCGGAAATCACCATGCCACCGGTAAGGATGGCGATATCCTGCAGCATGGCCTTGCGGCGGTCACCGAAGCCCGGCGCCTTGACGGCGGTGACCTTGAGGATACCGCGCATGTTGTTGATGACGAGGGTCGCCAGGGCTTCGCCCTCGATGTCCTCGGCCACGATCAGCAGCGGGCGGCCCGCCTTGGCCACCGCTTCCAGCGCCGGCAGCAGGTCACGGATATTGGAAACCTTCTTGTCGGTCAACAGGATGTACGGGCTTTCGAGAACGGCCTGCATGTTCTGCTGGTCGTTGACGAAGTACGGGGACAGGTAGCCACGGTCAAACTGCATGCCTTCAACGACATCCAGTTCGTTCTCAAGGCCCGAGCCCTCCTCGACGGTGATGACGCCTTCCTTGCCCACTTTTTCCATCGCCTGGGCGATGATGGCGCCGATGGCCTCGTCGGAGTTGGCAGAGATGGTGGCAACCTGAGCGATGGACTTGTTGTCGGTGCAGGGCTTGGAGTTTTTCTTCAGCTCTTCGACGGCGGCAGACACGGCTTTGTCGATACCACGCTTGAGGTCCATCGGGTTCATGCCGGCGGCAACCGCCTTCATGCCTTCGCGGACGATGGCCTGGGCCAGCACGGTCGCGGTGGTGGTGCCGTCACCGGCCACATCGGCGGTCTGGGAAGAGACTTCCTTGACCATCTGTGCACCCATGTTCTCGAACTTGTCTTCCAGTTCGATTTCCTTGGCGACGGACACGCCGTCCTTGGTCACGGTCGGGGCGCCGAAGGATTTCTCCAGCACCACATTGCGGCCCTTCGGCCCCAGGGTCACCTTGACCGCATTGGCCAGGATATTGACACCGTTGACCATCTTGCTACGAGCATCGGCGCCGAAACGTACGTCTTTTGCTGCCATGTTCTAACTCCAGTCTTGAATGTGTGTTGTGTGGAATGCGGTCGGGATCACTTCTCGATGACGGCGAGGATGTCGTCTTCGCCCATCATCAGCAGATCTTCGCCATCGACCTTGACCTTCGTGCCGGCATACTGGCCAAACAGCACGAGGTCACCGACAGAAACACCCATCGGACGAATTTCGCCTTTTTCGTTGGACTTGCCGGGACCGGCCGCGATCACTTCACCACGGTTGGGCTTTTCGGCGGCGGAATCAGGCAGAACGATGCCACTGGCGGTGGTACGTTCTTCTTCGACACGCTTGATCAATACACGATCATGCAAAGGACGGATTTTCATGGACTCCACTCCGTTACAAGTTACAACGTTGAGGTAAGGGGTCGGGTGTTAGCACTCAACCCCGGCGAGTGCCAATAATAGGGACGCCTACGGACTCGTCAAGGGGTGGGGATGAAAAAAATCGATGGGCTATCGGTCGTCGAGGCGCTGGCTTTCCCCCTCGATAACCCGTCCACCGGCCGCAGAGGTGGGCATCGCGCGCATCAGCCGCGCGAGCCAGGAACGCAGCAGCGCACGACGCAGGGGCGGAATCAGCAAGGGTAAAGCCAGGACATCCGTGATGACACCGGGGAAGATGAGCAGGATGCCCGCGAACCCCACCAGCAGCGTTTCAAACGGCGAGGTCGTGGGGGCTCGCCCCCGGCTCGCCTCGCGCATGGCCGAAAGCATGATCTGCGCTCCCTGCCGACGCCAGACGATCACCCCCAGCACAGCCGAAGCCACGACCCAGAGGATCATCCACAGCGCGCCGATACGCGCACCCAGCGCGATCAATACATACAGCTCGGCCAGCGGCAGAACCAACAGCGCAAGTATCACTCCAACACGCATCGTTCACTTTCCCGACGATCTTGCTAAGATTAGCCGGATTCTGACAGAGCGACCGGCGATAGAACAACAAAATGCGGGAGAAGCCGATGGAATCGGAACACATCCTAGTGCTGTGCACCTACCCCGACCGGGAAACCGCCAAGGTAGCCGCCCGTCGCCTGCTCGATGCGCGGCTGTGCGCGTGCATCAACCTCACCGGCCCCTTCACCTCCCTGTATCGCTGGAAAGGCGAGCTGCGCGAGGATGACGAAGTGCAGCTGACGATCAAGACCCGTGCCGACCGGCGGGATGCCCTGGCCCACGCCCTGCGTGAGGCGCACCCGTACGAGTTGCCGGAAATCCTCGTCCTGCCGGTATCCGGTTCCGAAGAATATCTGCAATGGATAGACTCATGCGTCGAATGAACTTCCCGAACGTCCCTGCCCGCGTCCCGCGCGGACTGTCCTCCCTGCTCCTGCTGGGGCTGCTGTTCACGCTTTTGGCCGTCACGCCTGCGCGCGCCGCGCAGGACGAGCTGCTGGAACCGGAACAGGCCTTCACCTTCAGCGCCACGGCGCTGAATGACAAAACCCTGCGAGCCGACCTCGGTGTGGCGCCCGGCTACTATCTTTATCGTGACCGCATCCGCTTCGAGCTCAAAGCCGATGACACCCGCCTGGGCGAGTATGCCCTGCCGGCCGGCAAGGCAAAAAAAGACCCGACCTTTGGTGATGTGCAGATCTACCCTGCCTCCCTGAGCCTGGAACTGCCCCTGACCGCGCCCGCCCCGGGGCAGGCCGTGACGCTCATCGCCCATGTCCAGGGTTGCGCCGAAGTCGGGGTCTGCTACCCACCGCTGGTACTGGAAAGCGCCCTGACCCTGCCGGGTGAGGCAAGCGCCAACCCGCTGGCGCAACTCAAGGCGCTGGGCGAGCAGATCGATGGCGCACAGGGCGACGGCGGCTTCCTGGAGCCCGAGCAGGCGTTCCGCCTGGGGGCGGTGTACGAGAACGGCACCCTCAACCTGCGCTGGACGATTGCTCCCGGACATTATCTGTACCGTGACCGCGTCAAGCTGGGCGCCAGCGGGTTAAGCCTCAGCCAAGCCCTCATTCCGGCCGGCGAGGAAAAGAACGACCCGAATTTCGGCCTGATGCGTGTATTCCACAAGGGGCTGGATGTCAGTGCCAAGGTGACCGGAGCCCACGGGCTGGTGATTGTCGGTTACCAGGGCTGCTCCGAAGCCGGGCTGTGCTACCCACCGATGGAAACAGCCTTCCGCCTCGACCCGACCAAGGGCATGGTCGAGGAAGTCGAGCTGCCGGAAAGCCTCCCCGAACTGCGCGCCGTCATCGACATGGGGGCTGAGGCATCGGCCGATGCAAAACCCGGTGCGGCCAGCACGGCCCCACAGAGTGAGCAGGACGCCGTGGCCAGCCGTCTGGCCTCCGGCAATACCCTGCTGACGCTGTTCTGGTTCTTCGTCATTGGCCTCGCGCTCGCCTTCACCCCCTGCGTGTTCCCGATGATCCCCATCCTGGCGGGCATCATCGCCGGGCAGGGCGAGGGACTGACCACGCGCCGTGCCTTCGTGCTGTCCACGGTCTACGTGCTGGCCATGGCCATCACCTACACCGTGGCGGGCGTACTCGCCGGCCTGTTCGGCAGCAATATCCAGGCCGCCTTCCAGAATCCGTGGATCCTCAGTGGATTTGCGCTGATCTTCGTGGCGCTGGCCTTCTCGATGTTCGGCTTTTTCGAACTGCAACTGCCCTCCTCCCTGCAAAGCCGCATGATGGAAATCAGCAACCGCCAGCAAGGCGGCACACTGACGGGCGTCGCGGTGATGGGCCTGTTGTCGGCCTTGATCGTCGGGCCCTGCGTGGCGCCGCCGCTGGCGGGTGCGCTCATATACATCGGCCAGACCGGAGACGCCTGGCTGGGCGGCAGCGCGCTGTTCGCCCTGTCGATGGGCATGGGCTTGCCGCTGATTGCCGTGGGCACCCTGGGCGGAAAATTCATGCCGCGCGCCGGAGGATGGATGGATACCGTCAAGGCGGTGTTCGGTGTGCTCATGCTGGGTGTCGCCATCTGGATGCTCGAACGTGTCGTACCGGAAAACGTCGCCTTGCTGATGTGGGCGTTGCTCATCATCGTCTCCGCCATCTACATGGGCGCACTGGAACCGCTGCGCGATAGAGCCAGCGGCTGGATGCGCCTGTGGAAAGGCCTGGGCGTGGTTCTGCTGCTCTGGGGCGCCCTGATCCTGATCGGTGTTGCCGCCGGAGGCGGCAGTGTCCTGCAGCCCCTGCAGGGCTTGAGCCTCGGTGGTGGCGGCAGCGCAGGCGCGCAAAAGGCTGAGCTGCACTTCCAGAAGGTCAACAGCATGGCAGAGCTCGACGACGCGCTGGCACAGGCCAAGGCCGCCGGTCAGCCCGCGATGCTCGATTTCTATGCCGACTGGTGCGTGGCCTGTAAGGAGTTCGAGAAGTTCACCTTCAGTGACCCGTCCGTACAGCAGGCACTGAGCGGCGTACGCCTGCTCAAGGTGGACATCACGGCCAACAGCGCCGAACACAAGGCCCTGCTCAAGCGCTACGGCCTGTTCGGTCCGCCGGCCATCCTGTTCTGGAATGCGGCGGGCGAGGAGCAGCAGGCCGCTCGCGTCGTCGGCTTCATGCCCGCAGAAAGCTTCCGCGCCAGCATCGAGCGGGCTTTCGGACGTTCCTGAGTTCATCCCTCCTCTGGGGGCGCCTTAAAAAGCGCCCTTTCCCGGGAAAAGACTCGCCAAGCCCTCTCAGCCCTTCGAGGAACGCGAGGGATTTGCGCCCAACGGGCGCGATTTGCGGCAAAACACCCCCCGGACCGGCGCACTCGGTGGACAAGCCGACGGGCTTTCGGCACAATGCCGGGATTATTCCGTAATGGCGCGGCACGCGGAAACCCATGGCGCATATCCTGGTCCTCAACGGCCCCAATCTGAACCTGCTCGGCACCCGCGAACCCGACAAATACGGCCATCGAACCCTGGCCGATATTGTCGCCCTCTTACGCGAACGAACCGAAAACGCCGGACACCGCTTTTCGCATTTCCAGAGCAACGCCGAATCCGCGCTGATCGACCGCATCCACGCCGCCCGTGACGAGGAAGTGGACTTCATCCTCATCAATCCGGCCGCCTTTACCCATACCAGCATCGCCCTGCGTGATGCGCTTTTGGGCGTGGCGATCCCCTTCATCGAGATTCATCTTTCCAATGTGCATGCCCGTGAACCGTTCCGGCATCACTCGTATTTTTCCGACATCGCGCAGGGCACGATTGTCGGCCTGGGCGCACAGGGCTATGAACTGGCCCTGCACGCTGCGCTGAGCCGCCTTGCCGCCTGACCTCACTCAAACAGCCGAAATCAAGAAGGTGCCTTCGATGGACATCCGCAAAATCAAGAAACTGATCGAACTGCTCGAAGAATCCGGCGTGGCGGAAATCGAGATCAAGGAAGGCGAGGAATCCGTGCGTATTTCGCGCCTGCCGACCGGCAATCTGGCCGCGTTCGCCGCCCCGGCACCGCAGTTCTACAACGTCGCCCCAAGCGCGGCTGCCCCCATCGCGGCCAGCGCTCAAACCGGCGCGCCCGCCACGGCCCGCACGGAAGACGCCCCCATGAGCGGCCATGTCCTCAAGTCCCCGATGGTTGGCACCTTCTACCGTGCGGCCTCCCCGGACGCCAAAGCCTTTGCCGAAGTCGGCCAGACGGTCAAGGAAGGCGAGACCCTGTGCATCATCGAGGCGATGAAAATGTTCAACCAGATCGAAGCGGACAAAAGCGGCGTCATCAAAGCCATCCTCTGCGAGAACGGCCAGCCGGTTGAATACGATCAGCCGCTGTTCATCATCGAGTAAGGGCATCCCATGCTGAACAAGGTACTCATCGCCAATCGGGGCGAGATCGCGCTGCGCATCCTGCGCGCCTGCCGCGAACTGGGCATCAAGACCGTCGCCGTCCACTCCTCCGCCGACCGCGACCTCAAGCATGTGCGTCTGGCTGACGAATCCGTGTGCATCGGCCCGCCGAAATCCACCGACAGCTATCTGAACATTCCAGCCCTGATCGCCGCCGCCGAAGTCACCGATGCCGTGGGCATCCATCCCGGCTACGGTTTTCTGTCCGAGAATGCCAATTTCGCGGAAATCGTCGAACAAAACGGCTTCGTCTTCATCGGCCCGCGCCCGGACAACATCCGCATGATGGGCGACAAGGTCACCGCCAAGGACACCATGAAAAAAGCCGGCGTACCCTGCGTACCCGGCTCCGACGGGGCCCTGGGCGATGATGGCGAAACCAATCTGCGACTGGGACGCGAGATCGGCTACCCGGTCATCATCAAGGCGGCCGGCGGCGGCGGCGGACGCGGCATGCGCGTGGTACATACCGAAGCCCATCTGCTCAATGCCATTGAAATGACCCGTGCCGAAGCCAAGGCCGCGTTCAACAACGACCAGGTGTACATGGAGAAATTCCTCGAACACCCGCGTCACATCGAGATTCAAGTCCTCGCCGACGAACATGGCAACGCCATCCATCTGGGCGAACGCGACTGCTCCATGCAACGCCGCCACCAGAAAGTCATCGAGGAAGCGCCCGCCCCCGGCATCACCCAGGCTCAGCGCGACGAAATCGGCGCCCTGTGCGTCAAGGCCTGCCAGGACATGCGCTATCGCGGTGCCGGCACCTTTGAGTTCCTCTACGAAGACGGCCGCTTCTACTTCATCGAAATGAACACCCGCGTCCAGGTCGAACACCCGGTCACCGAAATGGTCACCGGCCTCGACATCGTCAAGGAACAACTGCGCATCGCCGCCGGTTTACCCCTGTCCGTCACCCAGGAGGACGTACGCCTGCGTGGCCATGCCGTTGAATGTCGCATCAATGCCGAAGATCCGCGCAGCTTCGTGCCCAGTCCCGGCAAAATCACCGCCTGGCACGCGCCTGGCGGCCCCGGCGTGCGTGTCGATTCGCATATTTACTCCGGCTACAGTGTCCCGCCGTACTACGACTCGATGATCGCCAAGCTCATCTGCCACGGCGACGACCGGGCCACCGCCCTTGCCCGCATGGCCGGCGCGCTCCAGGAACTGGTCGTCGAAGGCATCAAAACAAACGCCCCTCTGCACGCGGAGCTCATGGCCGACGCCGCCTTCCAGGCCGGCGGCACCGACATCCACTACCTGCAGAAAAAGCTGGGCCTGTCCTGATGGCCTGGCTGCAACTAACCCTCGAAGCGCCGCGTGAGGCGGTCGAGCAGGTGGAAGATGCCCTGCTCGAAGCCGGCGCGGTGTCCGTCACGCTGGCCGATGCCCACGACGTTCCCGTACTGGAGCCCCTGCCCGGTGAAACCCCCTTGTGGCCGGATGCGCGCATTACCGGACTGTTCGAGGCCGATACCGACCCCGATGCCGTGCGCGCCCTGCTCGCCACCCGCCTGAGTACGTCCCTGCTTACCAGCCTGCGCGACGAAATCGTCGCCGATCAGGACTGGGAACGCGCCTGGATGGACAGCTTCCAGCCCATGCGTTTCGGCGAACGCCTGTGGATCGTCCCCAGCTGGCACGAGCCGCCGGAACCGGAACACGTCAATCTGCTGCTCGATCCGGGGCTGGCCTTCGGCACCGGCAACCATGCCACGACCGCCCTCTGCCTGTCCTGGCTGGACGGCGAACCTCTGGCTGGAAAGACCGTTCTCGATTTCGGCTGCGGCAGCGGCATCCTCGCCATCGCCGCACTCAAGCTGGGCGCCCGGGAAGCCTGGGCGGTAGACATCGACCCGCAAGCCGTCACGGCCACCGCCGACAACGCCCAGCGTAACGGCATCGACCCCGGACGCCTGCACATCGGCCTGCCGTCCCTCCTGCCCCCGGAGCTACGCGCCGATGTCGTCATCGCCAATATCCTCGCCAATCCGCTGATCGAACTGGCCGGACAACTCGCGCTTCATGTCGCACCCGGTGGACGCATTGCGCTATCCGGCATCCTCATCGAACAAGCCGACGCCGTACGTCAGGCTTACCTCGACCAGGGCATCGACATGGCCCCGCCCGTGGTCCGTGACGACTGGGTACGCCTTGAAGGCCAGCGCCCCGCCTGAGCCCTACAGCGAGGCACAAGGCAGCACGCCCCCGCCCTGCTGGTTCGTCTACCTGCTGCGCTGCGCCGACGGCAGTCTTTACACCGGCATCACCACCGGACTCGAACGCCGGCTGCGCCAGCACAACGGCGATCTCCCCGGTGGCGCCCGCTACACCCGAAGCCGCCGCCCGGTAGAACTCGTCCATCAGGAACCTGCCCCCGATAAAAGCGCCGCCCAGCGCCGCGAAGCCGCGCTCAAGCAACTCTCCCGCCGGGACAAACTGGCCCTGATTGCTGAGGCGGATCAAAAATGGCTCATCGAGGATTCCGATTCCAGGGCACCCGCATAACAAAAAAAACCGCCCGGGGCCGGCTCAACCGTTGTGTATTGGATGTCCGTCCGTTCGCAAGCCAGATCATCACGGATGGCAAATATACGATCTGGATTGCTCATAGCGTATCGGTTGGCCTCCGCAACAGGGAGATCACCACATCAAGTCATCCGGCACCTTGTATGCGGCGTAGGGATCGTTTTCGTCTTCTGTCGGGGTGTCGGGCTCATGCAGGACGATGATGACCTCGGGCAGGCGTTCGCGGATTTTCAGCGCGGTGTCGCGTGGGATCAGGGCATGGCCGCCTTCGTGCGCCACAATCCCCAACTGGCCGCGTGCCAACTGGCTGTGCTGTGCAGGGGTGACTTCCAGGCGGCGTACCGTGCTGCCCTCGGTAAAGTTGTAGTAGCGCTCGCCTCGGCCATGCGCCACGCGGTGCGCTTCGATCATCTGCTTTACCTGGGCCTGCTTTTCCTTTTCCTCGGCCTCGCGCTTGCGCTGCAGATTCAGCTGACGATCACGCTCGGCCTGCTCTGCCGCGCGCCGGGCGGCGGCATCTTCGGCGGGTGGCGCGTTCTTGCCACGATTCTGGTTCTGCTGTTTGTGTTCCTTGTGCTTTTCGCTGCGCGCTTTCTGTACACGCTTGGCATCGACCAGACCGGCCTTGAGCAACTGCTCCTGAAAGGGATTGGACATGAAGGACTACTCGATCAATAAAAATCAATGAAAACAAGGCCAATCAAATCACAGCGTATGCAGCGCCGTGAGGATGCGCCCCAGCGCCTGTTCAAGCCGCGCTCGCGGTGTGGCGATATTCAGCCGCATGAAGCCCTGACCACCTTGCCCGTACTCGATGCCGGCGTTCAACCCGACGCGCGCCTTGTGCGTGAAGAATCCAGCCAGTGCCGCATCGTCCATTGCCAGCGCACGAGCGTCAAGCCAGAGCAGATATGTTCCTTCGGGCTCGATCAGGCGCAGCGCGCCGCCCTGCCCCGCGAGCATGGCACGCACCCGGTCGCGGTTGCCGGCCAGGTAGTTGCACAGGGCGTCCAGCCAGTCGGCTCCATTACGGTAGGCGGCTTCGAAGGCCACCACACTGAAGGGGTTCGCCTGCCCCAGCGCCATCTGGCGGAACACCCGTTGCAGGGCGTCGCGCTGACGTGCCTCAGGAACGATCAGGGCAGACAGGCCCAGTCCGGGTACGTTGAAGCTCTTGCTGGGCGCCAGTGCGGTAATGACGCGGGTGGGGGCTTCGGCCTGTGCGCCCAGTGGGATATGGCGGTGGCCGGGATAGATGAGGTCATGATGAATTTCGTCCGAAAGCACGCGCATGTCGTAGCGTTCGACGATGCGCATCAGCTCGGTCAGCTCATCGGCTTGCCACACGCGTCCGACCGGGTTGTGCGGGCTGCATAAAAAGAGCAGACGCGCCCCTTGTCGTGCGCAATGCTCCAGGTGTTCGTAATCGATGCGGTAGCGCTGCCCATCGAAACGCAGGGGGTTTTCCATCAGGCGACGGCCGGTCTCGGTGACGGCGCCGCGAAAGGGGCCGTAAACCGGGGGCTGGATGACGATGCCCTCCCCCGGTTCGGTCAGGGCCAGTGCGGCGGCGTGCAGGGAGGGCACCACACCGGGCGCGAGCAGCAGCCATTCACGTGGCACGGCCCAGTGGTGCCGGGTTTCCAGCCAGTCGAGCAGGGCCTCGTACAAGCTGTCCGGGTACAGGGTGTAACCATAGACCGGATGCCGGGCGCGTTCGATCAGCGCCTGGGTAACGGCGGCGGGCGCGGGAAAATCCATGTCCGCCACCCACAGGGGCAGGAGATCGGACTGTCCAAAGCGCGCGGCGGCGCCGTCCACTTTCAGGCAGGCGGTGCCGGTACGTTCGATGGGCGTGTCGAAGTCCACCGTCATCGGCGTCGCCACAGGGTGACTTCGGAGAGCGTATGCTGGAACTTGCGCCGTGTTTCGCGCAGGACGAAGGGCAGCTCAAAAGGCACGCGGATCAGCTCGAACTCGGCGTCAAGCAACTCACGCAGGCCGTCGAAGGTGGTGAAATTCTCGCCATCGCGCTTGAAACCGCCGATCCAGGCCTCACGCGGCGTGTGCTCGGTCTGCCAGGTGCAGGGCGTGGCAATGACCAGCAGGCCACCGCTATGCATGCGCGAGCCGATGGCGCGCAGGAAGCGTTCCGGCGCGTACAGGCGGTCGATGAGGTTGGCGGCCAGAACCAGGTCATAGCCGCTGTGTATCTGTTTGAGATTGCAGGCATCGCCCTGCGCGAAGCTCACACGGGCGCGCGTCGTGTCCAGATCGAAGTCCGCGAGGGCGCGCTCATGGTAACTGACCAGCTCGCCTTCGTCGGGCAGGGTGTAACGGATGCGGCCCTGTTCGGCCATCTGCACGCCCAGGCCGATCAGGCGGGCGGAAAAATCAATGCCGGTGACCTGTTCGAAATGCCGCGCCAGCTCGAAACTCGCCCGTCCCGCCGCGCAGCCGATGTCCAGTGCCCGCTGACGCGGGCCGTCGCCGTAGGCTTCAAGCGCGAGCGCGGCGAGCGCGGCGGGAAAGTTGTCGACGCCGAAATGCCGGTCGCCGTAGTGAAATTCCGCATACTGTGAGAGGAGAGCATCGGTTTCGTAGCGCGAGGGCGGCGGAGAAACCGGCGGCTCGCCGCTGACATAGCGAAAGCCGGCGTGCTGAAAGAAATGCCGGCGAAAAGCGTAGCGCGAGCCCAGCCGCGCCTCGTTGCCGCAGGAGATCCACGAACCGCCCTTGATCAGGTTATGCCGCTCATCGAAAGTGGGCGTGGTGAAGTCGTCGTACAGCGGGTGTACCTCGAACCCTTCGAGGGGATAGATCGGCGTTTCCGTCCACTGCCAGACATTGCCGACCAGATCGAAGAACGGCCCGTGCGCGTAGCGATCCACCGGCCCGCTGGACGCACCGTGATCCAGATGAATCCAGGCCGATGCAGGGGCCGCATCCGGCAGCTCCTGCAAGCCGGCCACGGCCACCATGCGGTACCACTCATCCTCGGTCGGCAGGCGAACGGGCTTGCCGGTGCGCGAAGACATCCAGCGGCAGAAGGCCCGCGCTTCGTGGGCGTTGACCTCCACTGGCCAGTTCCACGGCATGGGCACTTCCTCGCACATCAGGCGCAGGCTCCAGCCTTCCATGCCACGGCTCCAGAAGCTCGGATGCGTGGCGCGGGTATAATCGCGCCAACGGGCGCCTTCCTCGTCCCAGAAATGCCCATCGGCGTAACCGCCGGCTTCCACAAAAGCCAGGAACTCGGCATTGCTTACCAGGTAACGGCCCGCCTCGAAGTCCGCCACCTCGACCTCGTGGCGACCGTATTCGTTGTCCCAGCCGTAATAGGGGTCGAAGCGCTCGCGCCCCAGATGCACCGCACCGCCTGGCACGCTCACCCAGTCATTCTTTGGTGCGGGCCCACTCTCACGACAGGGCTCCCAGGCTGGATGCGGGCGCACATGGTGCAGGCGATGCTGGCGGATCAGCACCGAGGAGGTTTCCAGATGGATGCGCTCATGCTCGATCCCCATCAGGATTGCCCACCAGGGATGACTCCAGGTGATCGGTGAGGTCAGGGGCGATTCAAGAATCAGTCGGTCAACCCGTGCACGCAGCTCCCGGCGATAGGCACGTACGGCCTCGACTGTCGGCCAGTCGTAATTCGCTTCGTTCAGATCGTCCCAGCTCATTTCGTCCACGCCCACCGCGAACAGGGACTCCAGACGCGGGTCGATGCGGGACTCGAACAGCCCGGCCAATACCAGCTTGTTCGTGAAGAAGGTGGCGGTATGACCAAAATAGAAAATCAGCGGGTGGCGCAGCGCGATCGGCTTCTCGTAGTACGCCGCGTCGCTGGTCAGCACCTCGAACAACTGCTCGTAACGGTCGCAGGTGGCATGAAAATACTGGCGGATCTGCGCGCGCAGGGCCTCGACATCCGGGTTATCCAGACGCGGACTACGAGGGAACAGGGTAGTGGTCATGGTTTTGCCTCCTCCTGGAGTGGCGGTGGGTGCAACGGCGGCTTCCCCGCACGGCGGCGCAGTCCGTTGAGCAAGGCCAGTACCGGGCGACGCGCAGCCAGGGCGCGCTCAAGCCGGTACTTGCCTGGAAAGTCCAGCAAAATCAATCCAATCAGCAGGGTCAACACCCCCTGCCCTGGCAGAATGAGCATGAGCAGACCGGCAAGGATCAGGACACTTCCCGCCAGATTCTTGCCGACCAGCCAGCCCAGCCTCAGCAGTGGGTGCCGGACCGGCGGCGGCTCGCGGAGCGCATGGCAGAAATAATCCGCCGGGAGCCGTGCCACCAGGGCAGGCAGGGATAACAGGGTGATCACGCCCAGCCCGAAGGACAGCAGACTCACCGCGGTCAATAACGCACCATGAGCTTCAATCCAGGCCCAGAGCGCGCTCAGGTCACTCAAGGCAGGGTGCCCCTCGCCCCTCCAGGCTCTCCAGAGCCAGCCCGTAAGCCAGACGGGGCAGGAAGGGCCGCCGCCCGGTGGCATGACGCAGGCTGAGCGCCTTGATCGGTTTCAAGCGCTCCGCCAGCGTCAGTCCCAGATTGCGCACCAGACGCAGCGGCAGATTCTGCGGGCGGAACACATGATGAAACACGTCCATGCCCGTCTGCATCAGATGATTGTCCGCCTTGCGCCAGCGCTCATAGCGGCGCAGCACGCGCATACTGCCGATGTCGCGTCCTTCCGTCCGTGCCGTGTGGATCACCTCGGCCAGAGCGGCCGCATCGAGAAAGCCCAGGTTCACGCCCTGACCGGCCAGCGGATGGATGGTGTGGGCCGCGTCGCCCGCCAACGCCACGCGCGGGGCGACGTAATCATGGACATGCATGCGACGCAGGGCGAAATGTCCGCGCCGCTCGATGGCTTCGATACGCCCCAGTTCAGAGGGAAAATGGCGCTCGAAGGTATCGATCAGGGCCTCATCGTCGAGCTGCTCCAGCCGCGCCACCGTCGCCGGTGTGTCGTACCACACGAGCGAGGCATGCGGACCACCCAGCGGCAACAGGGCCTGCGGTCCCTGGGGCGTGAAACGCTGCCAGGTGATGTCCTGCTGGCCTTGCGCGGTGCGCACACTGGCGACGAAGGCATGCATGTCGTAGTCGCGGGCGCTCATGCCCAATCCAGCAAGCTCGCGCAGACGCGAACCGGCGCCGTCCGCCCCCACCACGAGGCGGGCACGCAAGCGACGGCCGTCCGTCAGATGCACGATAGCCTGCTCAGCCCCCACCTCCAGCCGCTCCGGCACAGCGCCCTCGATCACCCGCACGGTATCCAGTTCACGCAGCACATCGAGCAACGCCTGTTGAACCAGGCGGTTTTCCACGATGTGCCCGAGTACCGGCTCGCCCAGCAGCGCCGCATCGAAATTCGTCTCCCCGCGCCCGCCCTGGTCCCAGACGCGCATGCGCCGGAAAGGGCAGATTCGCATGGCGGCTAGTCGTGGCCAGGCGCCGACGGCCTCCAGTACGCCCTGGGAGGACAGGCTCAAGGCCGACACGCGCAGATCGTGCGCGGACTGTGCGTCAAAAGGGGCGGGCAAGTGCTTTTCCAGAACGATCACCTCGAACCCGGTTTGTCCCAGCACGGCGGCAATCGCCGCACCGACCATGCCGCCACCGACCACCAGCACATCGCAGCTCATGCTTTCCATAGGCACTCCTCATACCGCCCGCCCGAGGATGCACTCGCGAGCAGGACATTCCCGTTCTCAGACCGGCGTGGACACATCCACCCACCCCATCGCCACCTGCGCCAGCCGATGCCGGGCCGGCGGGCAGCTGTCCAGCAAGGCCAGCGCCACCCCGCGCAGCGCGCCCAGACCCGGCAGATCGGGCAGGAACAGGCGCGCGAGCGTATCCGTCGCACTGAGGCTGCGCCGGTAATCCGCGCAGCGCGCCTCCACATAGCTTGCCAGCAGGGATGCCTCACCCGGATCGGCTCCACGCTCATGCGCCCGGCGCAATAGATCGGTCAGCACGCGAATGTCACGCAGACACAAATTGAAACCCTGTCCGGCAACCGGATGCAGCGTATGTGCCGCATTGCCCAGCACAAGGGCACGCCCGGCGGTCGGTTGTGCGCTGAATACACGTATCAGCGGATAGCTTTCCCGCCCCTCCACCGCCAGAAGACGTCCAACCCGCCAGCCGAAGCGATCCTGCAGTCGCGCAAGCAGAGCGGCATCGTCAAGTCCGCGCAACGCCTCCACCTGCGCTTCGCGCACGGTCCAGACCACGGCGTAACGGCCATCGGCCATCGGCAGGAAGGCCAGTGGTCCGCTGTCGGTAAAACGCTCCCAGGCCACGCCCTGCGCTGGATGTTCACAACGCACCCGCAGCATGAAAGCCGTTTGCCCGTAGTCGTGACGCTCTGCCGCAATGCCCAGCGCGTCACGCACCGCCGAATGCGCGCCATCCGCTCCGACGACCAGCGCCGCCTCAAGACGAACCGCCTCACCGCCCGCCTCCAGCGGCTGCAGGCGCAGCACCCGGCACCCGTCCTGATCCGCTTCAAAGGCATCAAAACGATAGGGGCACCAGCGCTCCACATCCGCGCAGGCCGTAAGACGCGCCATCAGCGCCTCACCCAGCACACGATTGGCGATCACCCAGCCCAGGGCCGGCACGTTTTCTTCCCCTGCATCGAGACGGGTACAGCCATAGCGTCCCCGTTCACTGACATGGATACGGCGTATCGGCGCGGCCTGTGCCGCCACCGGCGCCCAGACCCCCAGGGCGTCGAGCTGACTCACGGCGGCAGCGGCCAGGGCGCTCAAACGTCCATCGAAACTCGGTTGCGTCCCTTCGGCAGAAACGGCCTCCACGAGCGCGATTCGCCACCCCTGACCACTGAGCGACAGGGCCAGACTCGCCCCGACCAGACCGCCGCCCACAATCACGATGTCGTAGCGCCGTGCGTCCATCGTATTAAACCTCGGCGCCCGCCATCAGGGCCTCGATCTCGTCCGGGGCCTTGGGCACGCTGTCGGTCAGCACCTCATGGCCCTCGCGCGTGACACGCACATCGTCCTCGATACGGATACCGATATTGCGGTAACGCTTGGGAATATCCTCCTCATCGCCCACGTACAGGCCCGGCTCGACCGTGAGCACCATGCCCGGTTCCAGCGGCCGCCAGCGACCGTCGATCTTGTATTCGCCCACGTCATGCACATCAAGCCCCAGCCAATGGCCGGTGCGGTGCATGTAAAAGCGCCGGTAGGCTTCTTTTTCAATCAGCTTGCCCACCCGTCCCTTGAGCAAGCCGATCTCGACCAGCCCCTGGGTCAGGGTTTCCACCGCCGCACGGTGCGGAGCATCCCAGTCCGCGCCGGGACGCACGGCGGCAATGGCGGCCATCTGGGCGGAAATCACCAGCTCGGTCAACTCGCGCTGCCCCTTGGAAAACTTCCCGGAAACCGGCATGACACGGGTGATGTCGCCCGCGTAACCGTGCATTTCCGCCCCCGCGTCCACCAGGAGCAGCTCGCCCTTGCGCAGTACCGCCTGATTTTCGCGGTAATGCAGAATGGTGGCATGCGCACCTGCGGCCACTATCGGCGGAAAAGACGCCTCTGCGCCTTCATGCCGGAACGCATGCAGCAGTTCGGCTTCCAGCTGGTATTCAAACATCCCTGGCCGGCACTGTTGCATCACGCGCCGGTGGGCCAGCGCCGAAACGCGCGCCGCCTCACGCATCAGCTCGATTTCATGCGCGTCCTTGAACAGGCGCATCTCATGCACCAGCGGTGCGATGTCATGAAACTCGCGCGGCGCGCGGATACCGGCCCGAACGCGGGCACGGATACCGTTGACGCAGCTCATCATCCGCGCATCGAAGCTCAAATCGCGCCCCAGCGGCAGGTAGACCCGCTCGCGGTTCTCCAGAAGCGCCGGAAGTATGCCATCCAGCGCCTCAATCGCATGCGCCTCATCGGCTCCGAAATCGCGCAACGCCCCCGCAAGGCCGGCGCGGCGTCCATCCCAGCGTTCTTTTTCCGGATCGTGCGGGCGTACGAACAGAAGGCACTCGCCCTCCTCTCGCCCCGGTACCAGGACCAGAACCGCATCGGGTTCGTTGAACCCGGTCAGGTAGAGGAAATCGCTGTCCTGTCGGAAAGGGTAATGGGTGTCACGATTGCGCGGCACTTCGTGTGCGGCAGGCAGCACGGCCACCGCCCCCTCACCCAGCTGGGCGAGCAGACGCTTGCGGCGGCGCACGAGGATTTTCAGGGGCGTGGCGATTCCAGTCATGCTCGACTCTTACTGAAGGCGTTGGGTTGTCGGTGCGGGCGGATGCAGGGCCAGACTCATCACCAGCACACCGACACGCAGGTACTCGATAAGTTCGGACAGGGCCACTTCGTTGGCCTCGTTTTCGTCCGTATCCGGCTCCACACGGGAAAGCTCGGCAATGTCACGCAGGATTTCCGCTGCATCCTCAGGCAGATGCCGCAGGTCACGCCCACCTCCCACGCCATAGCCATACATGAAGCCCTCGCACCAGTGGGCCAGCGCGTTGACGCGCTCCACCAAAGGCGCACCATCCTGCGGCAGGCACAGATCGAGCGCCATGTTTTCACGGTCACCGAAAGCCGCCACCGTGCGCTCGTGCAGACGCGTCAAGGGGGCGGCAAGGGTGTTGAGCGCCCCCGGCGCGCTCCCCTCGGGGGCCTCCAGCACTTCGTCGAGCCAGCGCGCCAGCTCCACCGTGCCGGCCGCACACATCATGCCCATCAGCACACCCTGCACCTCGGCGGCGCCCAAAGGCTGCGCCAGACGATGCAACTCGGTTTCCAGCACGGTGTAATCGCAATCCTGCATGGGTTTTCCCGTAAACTTCTTGAAAGCGCATCCTAGCACCGCCAGCAGGCTACGGAAAACGCCACCGCCGGACGCAAGACCGGTTCTGCTTTCCGGGTTGATTCCCGACGCGCCACACCCTAGTATTCCTAGTCCTGCCCATCCCGCGATACGCTGCCCCAATGGATGATCTGAGCCGCTTCGAAGACCGTGTGCACCAGCTTATCGCGCTGTGTCAGACACTCAAGCTGTCCAACCAGTCCCTGCACCGCGAAATCGAAGCCCTGCGCACGGACAACGCACAGCTCGTCGAGAAACTCATGGGCACGGAAAACCGGGTCCAGGCCATCCTCAACCGCATCAAGGACATCGAAGCGCAATCATGAGCCATGACGCCCATCATGCCGTCGACATCCATATTCTGGACAAGGAATACCGCATTGCCTGCCCGGAGGGAGAGCGCGACGCCTTGCTGCGCGCCTCCCGATATCTTGACGCACGCATGCGCGAGATACGCAACAGCGGCAAGGTCATCGGGAATGACCGCGTCGCGGTCATGGCCGCGCTGAATATCGCCCACGAAATGCTCAATCAGCGCGAAGGCGCGAGCCAGCCTTCCGAGCAGGTCACTACCCGTCTCGGCCTTCTGGAAACGCATATCAACGAAGCGCTGGAAACCTGCCGCCTGCCGTGAGCCGCGCCTGCAGTAAAACTGACAATTCGTTTGCCATGACCAAGCGTCTGGTATATCTTGAAGCCAAGTCTTCTGAGGCGCCCGGCAGTTAGTTCCATGCCCCTTGAGCCTTAATGCGCGACCCCGGGGGGAGCCTTCCGAACGCTGTTGTGCATGTCCGCTCCGTGCGGGAAGCCTGAAGCGTTCTGGCAACCTCCAGCTTGAACCTTCCGGTTCAAGGTCGAGAACGACACCGGCGCCCCGGAAGACCCCTTCACCTGCACTGCCATGTCTACCCATCCCAGCCGCACCGATCTTCGCAAAGCGCTCCGCGAGCAACGCCGCGCCCTTGCCGGTCAGGCCCGACATCGTCTTGAACACCGCCTTCTGGGCCATCTGCTGCGTCATCGTTTCTGGCGCGAAGCCCGTCATATTGCCCTGTACCTGCCCAACGACGGCGAAGTGGACCTCTCCGCGCTGATTGATCGTGCATGTGGCGAACAAAAAACGCTTTACCTGCCTGTACTGCGCGGACACTCACTGCGTTTTGCCCCGGTGACGCCGCGCACACGCCTGCGCCTCAACCGCTTTGGCATCCCGGAACCGGCCCTGCCGCCTTCACAGCTGCGCGATGCCCGAAGGCTGGATCTCATCCTGATGCCTCTGGTCGGCTTTGACGAGAAGGGCAACCGCTTGGGCATGGGGGGCGGGTTCTATGACCGCAGTCTGGCCTTCATGCACGGTGAAGCCCGCCGTCCGCATCCGCGCCTGGTAGGCGTGGCCTTCGAGCGCCAGCGCCTGCCTGCCCTGCCCCATGCCCCCTGGGATGTTCCACTGCGCGCCGTACTGACGGAAAACCGACTGCAAGCCTTTGCCCGCTCCTGGAGAACACACGCATGAACTACTGGCTGATGAAATCCGAACCGGATGTGTTCGGCATCGACGATCTGGCCACGCGCCCGGACAAAACCGAACCCTGGGACGGCGTGCGCAACTATCAAGCGCGCAAT
Organism: Halothiobacillaceae bacterium; assembly: GCA_028696185.1. Classification (GTDB taxonomy): domain Bacteria; phylum Pseudomonadota; class Gammaproteobacteria; order Halothiobacillales; family Halothiobacillaceae; genus JAQVHL01. Next base: position 17,657 of record JAQVHL010000007.1, on the reverse strand, counting down.
ATGATGCGCGATGGCATGAAACAGGGCGATCTGGCGTTCTTCTACCACTCGAACACCAAGGTGCCCGGCATTGTCGGCATCATGGAAATCGTGCGCGAGGCCTATCCTGACGCCACATCCTGGGACCCGCAAAGCAAGTATTTCGACCCCAAAAGCCCGCCGGAAGCCCCCCGCTGGCTGCGGGTCGATGTCCGTCATGTGCGGCATCTTGCGCGCACCATCACACTGCAGGAAATGCGCGAAGATCCCGCCCTGGCCGACATGCCGCTGGTCCGGCGCGGCAATCGTCTTTCGGTCATGCCGGTCAGCGAAGCGCAGTGGCACCATATTCTGAGTCTGGAATCGCCGGGCCACTGAAAAGGCGAATCAAGGCCTGAAAAACGAGCTGTCCGCCTTCATCACCCAAACAACTGCGGCGCGGGAACCGGCCGTCCCAGATGGTATCCCTGGGCACTGTTGCACCCCAATCTGAGCAGGTGGTTCGCCTGCTCGGCGCATTCGACCCCTTCCGCCACGACTTCCAGCCCCAGGCTGTGCCCAAGCACGAGAATGGCACGGGTGATGGCCTCATCGTGTGCATCCACCAGCATATCGCGCACAAAACTCTGGTCGATCTTGACCCGGTGCAAGGGAAGGCGCTTGAGATAGGTAAGCGAAGAGTACCCGGTACCGAAATCATCCAGTGCCAGACGAACCCCCAGGGCATGCAGATCCTGGAGTTGCCCGATCATGAGATCGGGATCGTCGAGAATCGCACTTTCAGTGATTTCCAGCTCCAGGTGATGCGCTTCAAGCCCGGTATGCTGTAACAGCACGGCCACTTCTTCGGGCAGCTTGCCGCCACGTAGCTGCAGGGCGGAAACATTGACCGCCACATACGCGATGTCGCGCCCCTCGTCCAGCCACTGGCGCATCTGCTGCAAGGCGCTGCGCAGAGCCCATTGCCCGAGGCGGATAATAAGCCCACCCTGTTCAGCGACCGGGATGAAACGCGCGGGCGAGATCGGCCCGAGTTCGGGATGATGCCAGCGCGCCAGGGCCTCGGCACTGACGAGTCGACCGTCATTGAGCTGGAACTGGGGCTGGTAATGCAGGCTGAGCTGCTGAAGGGCCGCTTCGCCTGTCTCGCTCAGGTCCAGAGCATGGCGCAGCGCGTTGACCAGGGTCAGCCGCTCGCGGGCCTCCTCGACCAGCACTGGAGTGAAGAAGCGATAGGTGTTTCGCCCGGCCTTCTTGCTCTGGAACAGCGCGGCGTCGGCATTTTGCAGGAAGGTGACGACGTCATCGGCATCGCGTGGATAAATGGCGATCCCCATGCTGGCGGTAAGAAACAGGGTATGTCCGTCGAGCTCGAAAGGTTCTCCCAGCGTCTTTTGCAGACGCTCGGCAAATACGCCAACCGCTGTTTCGCCCTCCACCCTTTCAAGCAGGATGGCGAACTCGTCCCCGCCCATGCGGGCAAGGCTGCCTTCCCGTCCCAAAAGCCGCAATATGCGCTGAGCGATGATGCACAGCAGCTGATCGCCAAACGCATGCCCCAGGCTGTTGTTGATCGTCTTGAAATGGTCGATATCCAGAAACATCACCGCCAACAGCGTTCCTTCCTCGCGTGCGTGGTCGATGGCCTGTCCCAGGCGTTCGTCGAGATCCGCCCGATTGGGCAGGCCTGTCAGCTGATCGTGACGAGCCTGGTAAAACAACGCCTGATGGCGCTCATGCAGTTCCTGGTTCATACCCGACAAGGCGCGCGACAGGCGGCCAAGCTCATCGCCTGTGGCATCGGAAGGTATGTCCGGGTGTTGCTCACCCTGTTCGATATGACGAACCGCCTCGATGAGCGGATCGAGCCGGCGTTTGAGCAGACGGGTATAGCTATGCGATGCCAGCCACAGCCCAAGCAACAAGGCAACAAAAGAAGCCCCCACCTGCATGTAAAGCAGCCGTTCCTGCTCATTGGCCAGGGCGTGCATATCAACACCAATAGCCACATGCGCATACGGAGCCGCTGCCGGTCCCAAGGGTGCGAAGGCAAACAGGCTGGGGCGACCGGACAGGTCGGGCACCTCGATGACGTCCCCTGCAGCACGGGACAACACGGACTGCCCCAGCGGTGTCTTGGACACGTCCTCCCCCGGCGTTACCGAAAAACCATTGTCATCCTGATGCAGCAGCACATGCCCATGATGATCCACGATCAACCGTTCCACCCTATGACCGAGCAGCTCGGTACGCGGCAGATCCGTCATGGAGTCGAGGTTCAGCGAGGTAGCGGTGAGCATCACTACCTTCCCGTCGCGAACCAGCGGATAGGCCATGCCGATGATCTGGGTCTGTGTCGTGCGCCCGACAGCGAACTCGCCCACGGCAAACACACCGGTGCGCATCGCTTTTTGGTAATAAAGCCGGTCGGCCAGGGAGTGATGCTTGCCCGGCGAAACCGCATTGCAAAGCACCTTGCCTTCTGGATCCATGACCAGCAGGTTGGCCACGGGATTGGGCAAATTGCGCAGAATTTCCGCCAGATGCGTTTCGCAATGCGGATTTTCATGCGCCTGAAGGATAGGGTCCTGGGCCAGTGTGGTCAGCAGCAGGCGGGTTTCGTCGATGCGCGTTTGCTGGAATTTGCTGAAGCGCTCGGCCTTGATGATCAAGAGCTCACGGGCCATGTCCATGCTCCTGGACTCAAACCCCTGGCCGAACAATACAAGGACAAACAGGGCCGGGACGATGCCCAAGCCCACCACAAACAGGAACTTGGTTTGCAGAGAATCCCTGAAACGCATACCTGTCCCTTATCCTTTGTCCGTCATCGTCGAGGAGCCCAATCTTCGGACCCACTGTTATTCAAGCGTATGCAAGACGCCCTGTCCAACGGCATGCACGGGGCGGAACCCATAAGGCTCCGCATCGGCAGATGCGTCGCACGACCCTCAATAACGCAGATCGTCGAAAAATTTCTTCACGCCATCCAGCCAGGATTTTTCCTGCGGCCGATGCTGATCGCCGTTTTCGTGGCCCAAGGCCTGCTCGAACTGACGCAAAATGGCTTTCTGTTCGTCGGTCAGGTTGACGGGTGTTTCCACGACGACCCGGCACAGCAAATCCCCCGGAGGGCCACCTCGCACCGGAGCGACGCCCTTGCCGCGCAGACGGAACTGCCGGCCTGTCTGCGTGCCCTCGGGTATCTTGAGCATGACGCGACCATCCAGCGTCGGCACCTCGATCTCACCACCTAACGCGGCCACCACGAAGGCAATCGGCACCTCACAGTACAGATCGGCATCCTGACGGCGGAAAATCGGGTGCGGCTTGACGTCGATCAGCACATACAGATCACCTGCCGGGCCGCCGTTCTCGCCTGCCTCGCCTTCACCGGCCAGACGGATGCGGTCGCCGGTGTCCACACCGGGCGGCACCTTGACCGAAAGTGTCTTGTGCTCGATGACCCGTCCGGCGCCATGACAGGCGTCACAGGGTTCTTCGATAATCTCGCCGCGCCCATGGCAATGCGGGCAGGTCTGCTGTACGGCAAAGATACCCTGCTGGATACGGACCTGCCCGCGCCCGCCACAGGTCGGACAGACCTTCGGCGAGCTGCCGGGGCGCGCGCCACTGCCATGACAGACCGCACATTCGACATGCGTGGGTACGCGAATCTTCACGGTCGTGCCGGCGACCGCTTCTTCCAGCGTCAGCTCCAGGTTGTACTGCAGGTCCGCGCCGCGCCAGGCCCGGCTACCGCCGCGCCCACGCGCGCCGGCCGCGCCGCCGAAGATGTCCCCGAACACATCGCCGAAGATGTCCGAAAAGCTCGCTCCACCGCCACCAAAACCCCCGCCATAGCCACCGGCCCCACCGCCCATCGACGGATCGATGCCGGCATGACCAAACTGGTCGTAAGCCGCGCGTTTCTGCGCGTCGGAGAGGATTTCGTAGGCTTCCTTGGCTTCCTTGAACTTGAGCTCGGCATCCTTGTCGTCCGGATTGCGGTCGGGATGATACTTCATCGCGAGCCGGCGGTAGGCCTTCTTGAGCTCGTCCTCACTGGCGTTCTTGGCCACACCGAGGATTTCGTAAAGGTCTTTCTTGGTCATGATTTTTCCTGAAAATCAAGAAGCCACAGCGCTCACGACGGACCCGGAAAGGCGCTTGCCTGATCGAATCCGCCGTGCCTGCTGTGGCTCAAAAGGGAGGGAGCGATCCCTTATTTGTTGTCCTTCACTTCCTCGAACTCGGCGTCGAACACATCGTCATCGCCGGACTTCTTGCCAGAAGCTGCCGCATCCGCACCGGGCGCGCCCTGCGTCCCCGCATCGGCCTGCGCATAGGCTTTTTCAGCCAGCTTGGCGGACGCGGCCGTCAGGGCCTGGGTCTTGGCCTCGATGTCGGCCTTGTCGTCGCCCTTCACCGCTTCTTTCAGTGCCGCGATGGCGGATTCCGCGCCCTGTTTTTCCTCGGCGGACGCTTTCTCGCCCAGTTCCTTGAGCGTCTTTTCCACAGCATGGATCAGGCTGTCCGCCTGGTTGCGGGCATCGACCAGCTCGCGCATCTTCTTGTCCTCGGCCGCGTGCATTTCCGCGTCCTTGACCATGCGCTTGATCTCGTCCTCGCTCAGACCGGAGCTGGCCTTGATCTGGATGGACTGCTGCTTGCCGGTGGCCTTGTCCTTGGCGGAGACATGCATGATGCCGTTGGCGTCGATGTCGAAGCTGACTTCGATCTGCGGCATGCCGCGCGGCGCCGGCGGGATGTCCGCGAGATCGAAGCGGCCCAGCGACTTGTTGTCACGCGCCATTTCGCGCTCGCCCTGCAGGACGTGGATGGTCACCGCCGTCTGGTTGTCATCGGCCGTGGAGAACACCTGGCCCGCCTTGGTCGGGATGGTGGTGTTCTTCTCGATCAGCTTGGTCATCACTCCGCCCAGGGTCTCGATGCCCAGCGACAGCGGGGTGACATCGAGCAGCAGCACGTCCTTGACGTGACCGCCCAGCACGCCGCCCTGGATCGCAGCGCCCACGGCGACGGCCTCATCCGGGTTGACGTCCTTGCGCGGCTCCTTGCCGAAGAAACTCTTCACCGCTTCGCGCACCTTGGGCATGCGGGTCTGACCGCCAACGAGGATGACTTCGTCGATCTGGGCGGTGGACAAGCCGGCGTCCTTGAGCGCGGTCTTGCAGGGCTCGATGGTGCGGGTGATGAGGTCATCGACCAGCGATTCGAGCTTGGCGCGGGTAATCTTGACGTTCAGGTGCTTCGGACCGCTCGCGTCAGCGGTGATGTACGGCAGGTTGACATCGGTCTGCTCGGTGGAGGAAAGCTCGATCTTGGCCTTTTCCGCGGCTTCCTTCAGGCGCTGCATGGCCAAAGGATCATTGCGCAGATCCACGCCCTGATCCTTGCGGAACTCGTCCACCAGGAAGTCGATCAGGCGGTTGTCGAAATCCTCCCCCCCGAGGAAGGTGTCGCCGTTGGTGGACAGCACTTCGAACTGCTTCTCGCCGTCGATGTCGGCGATCTCGATGATGGAAATATCGAAGGTACCGCCACCGAGGTCATACACGGCGATCTTGCGGTCCTTGCCCGGTTCCTTGTCCATGCCGTAAGCCAGCGCGGCCGCCGTCGGCTCGTTGATGATGCGTTTGACGTCCAGACCGGCGATACGGCCGGCGTCCTTGGTCGCCTGGCGCTGGCTGTCGTTGAAGTAGGCCGGGACGGTGATGACCGCCTCGGTCACTTCCTCGCCAAGATACGCTTCGACGTCTTTCTTGATCTTCATCAAGACGCGCGCGGAGACTTCCGGCGCGGCCATTTTCTTGCCGTTGGCCTCGACCCAGGCATCACCGTTGTCGGCCTTGACGATCTTGTAGGGCATCAGCTTGATGTCCTTCTGCACCGCCTGCTCCTCGAAGCGACGGCCGATCAGGCGCTTGACCGCGAACAGGGTGTTCTGCGGGTTGGTAACCGCCTGGCGCTTGGCCGGCTGGCCGACAACCACTTCGCCGTCATTGGTGAAAGCCACCACGGACGGCGTGGTGCGCGCGCCCTCGCTGTTTTCGATGACCTTGGGCGTACCGCCCTCCATGATGGCGACGCAGGAGTTGGTGGTTCCAAGGTCGATGCCGATGATCTTGCCCATGTATGTTCTCCAAAGACGAATTCTGTAAAGGTGTCTGCCGTGTATCGGCCGCTGGCGTGGTTATGTGGGTACGCGGCCGTGCTTTCAAGGGCCGCCCTGTTTTTTTACGCGGCCTTGGACACCACCACCAATGCCGGGCGCACCAGACGCCCATTGAGGGTATACCCTTTCTGCATTACGGCCAGCACACGATTGGGCTCGCCTTCCGCTGGCTGCATGGCCATGGCCTGATGCAGATCGGGGTTGAACTTCTCTCCCAAGGGATCGATGGCCTGCACGCCGAACTTTTCCATGGCCTGGATGAACTGGCGCTGGGTCATTTCGGTGCCGCGCAGGATCGCCTCAAGATCGGCGTTTTCCTGCCGGGTGGCCTCCAGGCCCATGTCCAGCGAGTCCATGACCGGGATCAGGGCATCGACGAATTTTTCCAGCGCGTATTTGTGCGCGTTTTCGATATCGCGCTCGGTGCGCTTGCGCAGATTGTCCATTTCCGCCTGCACGCGCAGCAGGGCGTTCCAGTGTTCGTCCGCCTTGGAACGGGCATCCTCCAGCAGGAGCAGGGCCTCTTCGTGGCTCGGCATGACCGTGGCGGCTTCCGCATCCGGAATTGTGGCGTTACTGACCTGTTCCTGTTCGCTCATGTGAAAACCTCCATCAAGATGAAAAAACGCTCATCGGCGCACGATGCGGGCATATCAGCGGGAATTCAAGGCCGACCCCATCAGCCGCGCGGTGATGTCCACAATCTGGATGACCCGGTCGTAGGCCATGCGCTTGGGGCCGATGACGCCCAGCACGCCCACCACCTCGCCATCCACCGTATACGGCGCGCCAATCACGCTGCATTCTTCGAAAGTCGGGCTGCCGGATTCGCGGCCGATGAAAATCTGTACGCCCTGCCCGCGCTCGCAGTGATCGAGCAGGCTCAACAACTCGCGTTTTTCGTTGAATGCCTCGAACAAACGCTTGAGCCCTTCCATGCTCGGCAAGTCGTCGAGCCCGAGCAGGTTGCTCTGCCCGGCGACAATCAGGGCAGGCGCGTCTTCTCCCTCACGCAGGGCCTGATCGGCCAGCGAGATGGCCTCTTCCAGGCCCTGGGCCAGGGTTTCACGGGCGGATTTGAGCTCGACAAACAGATGCTCGCGCAGGCGACGCAGGTCAATGCCACGCAAGCGTTCGTTGAGGTAGTTGGCATGGCGCGTCAATTCATCGGCGCCATAATCGCGCCCCACCTCAAGCACACGGTTGAGTACCTGACCATCCTGCGTGACCAGGATGGCCAGCACACGACGCCCGGACAGGGGGATGAAATCGATCTGGCGCAAGTTGTGGCGCACCTGACGGGTGACGGATACCACACCGGCATAACGGGTGAGCCCGGAGAGCAGATTGGACGCGGTTTCCGCCACCGCCTGCGCGCCACCGACTTCCGCTTCCTGACGCAGCCGCCATCCGATTTCCCGTCCATCCGGCCCCTGATCGCGATGGACCAGCAATTGATCGACGAAAAAGCGGTAACCCAGCTCAGTCGGCACCCGACCGGCCGAGGTGTGAGGCGCGCAGATCAGCCCCAGTTCTTCCAGGTCTGCCATCACATTACGGATGGTCGCCGGACTCAAGGGTGTCGTCAGCGCGCGCGACAGGGTACGCGAGCCCACGGGCACGCCGTCGTTGATGTAACGCTCGACCAACACCTTGAGCAATTGTTGCGCCCGTTCATTCAGGCTCGGCCAGGGCATGACATCTCCCCGTTTGGCACTCTCCGACAAGGAGTGCCAAACCTATCGACGCCCCCGCCCCCTGTCAAGACGCCTAGCGCGCACTTTTCCGTGCTATGGTGCTTCAGCGCGTCTAGACAACAAGGGAAACCCCGATGAGCTGGTTGTGGTTACTGATTGCCGGCGGGCTGGAAATCGCCTGGGCCATCGGCCTCAAATACACGGAAGGCTTTACCCGTCTCTGGCCCAGCGTGGGGGTCATCGTGCTCGCCTGGTTGAGTTTTTACCTGCTTTCGCTGGCCATGCGCGAGATTCCGGTAGGCACCGCCTATGCGGTGTGGACCGGCATCGGCTCGGTCGGCGTCGCCCTGCTCGGCATCGTGCTGTTCAGTGAACCGGCCCATGCATCGCGCCTGTTCTTCATCGCGCTGATCGTAATCGGTATCATCGGCCTGAAATGGGTCTCCCCTGCCAGCCACTGACCGAGGTGAACATGCCCCCGCGCCCCGCGGCCCACGAATTCAACCGCATCGGCCTGTTCGCCAAGCCGATTGACGACCCGCGCCTGCGTCAGACGCTGGCCGCACTGGTTGCGCACCTCGAAAGCCGGCAACGTTACCTGATGGCGGAAGCCGGCACCCTCCCCCTGCTGCCGCACCCCCTGCCCAGCTTCACCCTGGCCGATCAGCCGGTGCTGGATCTTGCCATTGCGGTGGGTGGCGACGGCACCCTGCTCAATGCCGCCCGTGCCGCCGCCCGCTGGGGAGTGCCGGTGGTGGGCGTCAACCTCGGCCGCCTGGGTTTTCTGGTAGATATTTCACCGGATGAAATGCCCGGCTGCCTGGATCAACTGCTTGCCGGACATTATCTCGAAGAACGTCGCTTCATGCTCGACGGCGCCATCATGCGCGACGGCGCAGTGCTGACCCGCGCGGTGGCATTCAACGACGTGGTGTTCAAAGTCCGCGACGTGGTGCGCATGGTCGAATTCTCGATCCGCATCGATGGGCGGCACGTCAATACCCAGCGTTCCGACGGCCTGGTGGTGTCCACACCGGCCGGTTCCACAGCCTATGCCCTTTCCGCCGGAGGCCCGCTGCTGGCGCCGGATCTGCACGCGATGGTGCTCGCCCCCATCTGTCCCCACACCCTGAGCCAGCGCCCCATTGTGGTCAATGCCGACAGCGTGATCGAAATCCGCCCGACGCCGCAAACCCGCAACCTAGGACTGGTCAGCTTCGACGGGCAGGTAAACCGCGAACTGGAACCCGGCGACACCCTCATCATCCGCCGTGGCCTGCACGATGCACGACTGCTGCATCCGGCCGACCACGACTATTTCCATATCCTGCGCGCCAAATTAAAGTGGGGCGAACAAATTTAAAAGCGATGCGACGTCATGCTGCGCAGCCTGTATATCCGCAATCTGGCCGTCATCGAGGAAATTGACCTCATCCTTGAGGACGGCATGACCGCACTGACCGGGGAAACCGGCGCCGGCAAATCCATCCTCATCGACGCCCTGGGGCTTTTGCTCGGAGACCGCGCCAACCCGGCGCTGATCCGCGCCGGTTGCGAGCAGGCCGAAGTCAGCGCCAGCTTCGTCCTCGATGCAGACCACCCGGCCCGAACCCTGCTCACTGAGCAAGGGCTGGACAACGAGGAGGAATGCCTGGTACGCCGGCAGATCGGCCGCGACGGGCGCTCCCGCGCCTACCTCAACGGACGTCCTGCTGCCGTGCAGACCCTGCGAGAGCTGGGTGAACATCTGGTCGACATCCACGGCCAGCATGAACACCAGCAGCTCCTGCAACGACCGCGACAACGCGAGCTGCTGGACACCTATGCCGCGCTCTCCCCCCTCGCACTGGAAGTCGCCCGCCTCTCTCGTGAACGCAAGCATGCCCTGGACACGCTGGAGCGTCTGCGCGCCGACGGACAGCAACGTGCCGACCGCCTGCAACTACTGGATTTCCAGCTCGAAGAGCTGCACACCCTGGCCCTGGAAGACGACGAACTCTCCCGCCTGGAAGAAGAGCAAAAACGACTCACCCATGCCAGCGAGCTGCGCGAAGGCAGTGCCGCGCTCGTCAGCGCCCTGTACGAAGCCGACGAAGGCAATCTGCACGACAAGCTGGTGCAGTGCCTGAACCAGCTTCAAGCCCTGAGCCGCCGCGACCCGACCTTGAACGAGGTGACCGAACTGCTCCAGGGCGCGCGCATCCAGATCGGTGAAGCGGCCGATTACCTGCGCCACTACACCGATCGCGTCGATCTGGACCCCGAAAAGCTTGGCCAGATCGAGGAACGCCTCTCGCTCATCCATGCACTGGCCCGCAAGCACCGCGTTCCTCCCGAAGAACTGAGCACCCATGTTCAGGCGCTCGAACAGGAGCGGGCCGCACTCGGCGAAGGCGAAAAAGACGACACACGGCTGCAGGAGCGCATTGCCCTGCTCGAACGCCAGTGGCGCGACAGCGCCAGCCGCCTGGGCGCCGCTCGTGAAGACGCGGCCTCGCGTCTGGCCCGGCGTGTCAGCGAAGCCATTCAGGGCCTGGGCATGCCGCATGGCCGTTTCGAAATCCACCTCACGCCCTTGCCTGAAGGCAGCTATGCCGAACACGGCGGCGAAGACGTGGAATTCTTCATCGCAGCCAACCCCGGCCAACCCGCGCAGCCGCTCGCCAAGGTCGCCTCGGGTGGGGAGCTCTCCCGCCTGAGTCTGGCCCTGCGTACCCTGTCCGCCGCCGCAGGCAGCGTCGGCACCTTGATCTTCGACGAAGTAGACACCGGCATCGGCGGCGCGGTAGCCGAAGTGGTCGGCCGACACCTGGCCGAACTCGGCCAGCACCGCCAGGTTCTATGCGTCACCCACCTGCCCCAGGTCGCCGCCCAGGCACAGCACCAATGGCGCATCAGCAAGCATCAGGACGAACGAAACACCACCACCGCCGTCGAATGCCTGGACGAAGATGGCCGCATCGAGGAACTTGGACGCATGCTCGGCGGCCTGTCCATCACCGAACAGACACGCGCCCATGCCCGTGAAATGCGGGATGCCGCGCGCGAACGCGCTCAATCCCGGCGTTGATGCCACGAATAAACGATGCTTGGCGATACCAGAACACCAAACAAATCACAGAAAAGCCCGCACTTACGCGGGCCTATGTGTGTTCTCGTGACTATTCGGCGCCTGCCAGACAGAAGCGGGATCACTCCCACTCAATGGTTCCGGGCGGCTTGCCGGTCACGTCGTAGACCACGCGGGAAATGCCGGGCACTTCGTTGACGATCCGTCTTGAGACGTGGTCGAGGAAGTCGTAAGGCAGATGCGCCCAGCGGGCGGTCATGAAATCGATGGTTTCCACCGCCCGCAGGGAAACCACATAGTCGTAGCGCCGTCCATCGCCCATCACGCCAACCGACTTGACCGGCAGGAACACGACGAAAGCCTGGGAAACCTTGTCGTACAGATCATGAGCGCGTAGCTCCTGGATGAAGATGTCATCCGCCCGACGCAGCAGGTCGGCGAAATCCTTGCGCACCTCGCCCAGGATGCGCACGCCCAGGCCCGGACCGGGGAAGGGGTGGCGGTAGACCATTTCCCGCGGCAGGCCGAGTTCGACGCCGATGCGACGCACCTCGTCCTTGAACAATTCGCGCAGCGGTTCGAGCAGCTTCAGGCGCATGTGCGCGGGCAGTCCTCCCACATTATGGTGGGATTTGATCACATGCGCCTTGCCGGTCTTGGACGCGGCGGATTCGATCACATCGGGGTAGATGGTCCCCTGTGCCAGCCAGCGTGCGTTGGCCCGTTTGTCCGCCTCTTCCTCGAAGATTTCCACAAACACGCGACCGATGATCTTGCGCTTGTCTTCGGGGTCGGCCACCCCGTGCAGGGCATCGAGAAAACGCTGTTCGGCGTCGATACGGATGACACGGATACCCATGTGACGCGCGAAGGTGGCCATGACCTGGTCGCCCTCGTCCTGGCGCAGCAGGCCGTTGTCCACGAAGATGCAGGTCAGCTGATCGCCGATGGCGCGATGCAGCAGGGCGGCCACCACCGAGGAATCCACCCCGCCGGACAGGCCGAGAATGACTTCGTCCTGCCCCACCTGTTCGCGCACGCTGCGCAGGCTGTCTTCGATGATGTTGGCGGCATTCCACAGCGGTTCGCAGGCGCAGATGTCGAGCACGAAACGCTTGAGGATACGTTCGCCCTGCGCGGTATGGGTCACTTCAGGATGGAACTGCACGCCATAGAAATGCCGGGACTCGTCGGCCATGCCGGCAATCGGGGCATTGTCGCTGCTGGCCATGAGCTTGAAGCCTGCCGGCATTTCGGTGACGCGGTCGCCGTGGCTCATCCAGACATCGAGCATGCCAAAGCCTTCGGCGGTGACATGGTCCTCGATATCGCGCAGCAGGCAGGTATGGCCGCGCGCGCGCGCCTGGGCGTAGCCGAATTCGCGATGATCCGAGCTTTCCACCCGACCACCAAGCTGCGCCGCCATGGTCTGCATGCCGTAGCAGATGCCCAGCACCGGCACACCCAGGGAAAACACCACCGGATCGGCCTTCGGCGGCTCGTCCATGGTGACGGATTCGGGGCCGCCGGAGAGTATGATGCCCTTGGGCGCGAAGGCGCGAATTGCCTCGTCCGACATGTCCCAGGCGTGGATTTCACAGTAAACCCCGGCCTCGCGTACACGACGCCCGATGAGCTGGGTGTACTGGGAGCCGAAGTCGAGAATCAGGATTCGTTGGGCGTGGATGTCCGCGCTCATGGGTAACTCCAAAAATCGCGGCCCGCGCGAGGCGGGCCCGAGAATGAACGTACCGACCCGGCCTGGGCCGTCAGTCGATCCGGTAGTTCGGCGCTTCCTTGGTGATGGTCACGTCGTGGACATGACTCTCACGTATGCCGGCGCTGGTGATGCGCACAAACTGCGGCTTGCTGCGCATGGTAGCGATATCCGCGCAGCCCGTGTAGCCCATGCTGGAACGCACCCCACCGAGCAGCTGGTGAACGATGGCGATCAGGCTGCCCTTGTAGGGTACGCGACCTTCGATGCCCTCGGGAACCAGTTTCTCCACATTGGCATCGCCCTGGAAGTAACGGTCGGATGAACCCTGCTGCATGGCGCCCAGCGAGCCCATGCCACGATACGCCTTGTAGGAACGCCCCTGATACAGCTCTACTTCGCCCGGCGCTTCTTCGGTGCCCGCGAACATGCTGCCCACCATGACACAGTGGGCGCCGGCCACCAGCGCCTTGGCCACGTCGCCGGAGTAACGGATACCGCCGTCGGCGATGACCGGCACATCGGTATCGGCCAGCGCGTGGGCGACATTGGCGATGGCGGTGATCTGCGGCACGCCGACACCGGCAATGATGCGTGTGGTACAGATCGAGCCTGGCCCGATACCGACCTTCACACCGTCAGCGCCGGCCGCAACCAGATCGCGCGCAGCAGCGGCCGTGGCGATATTGCCGCCGATGACTTCCAGCGCCGGGAAATTCTGCTTCACCCAGGTCACGCGATCGAGCACGCCCTGGGAGTGGCCGTGGGCGGTATCGACCACGATCACGTCAACGCCGGCCTCGACCAGCGCCGCCACGCGCTCACTGGTATCGCCGCCGGTACCGACCGCCGCCCCGACGCGCAGACGCCCCTGCTCATCCTTGCAGGCATTGGGGAAATCGGTGGATTTCTGGATGTCCTTGACGGTGATCATGCCGCGCAGGTGGAAGGCGTCGTTGACGACCAGCACTTTCTCGATGCGGTGCTTGTGCAGAAGCCCCAGCACCTCCTCGCGGCTGGCCCCCTCGCGCACGGTAACCAGACGCTCACGCGGGGTCATGATCTGGCTGACCGGCTGGTCGAGATTGGTCTCGAAGCGCAGGTCGCGACTGGTAACGATACCGACAAGATCGCTGCCGCAGACCACCGGAACCCCGGAAATATTGTGCCGACGGGTAATTTCCAGCACCTGACGGATGTTCATTTCCGGTGGTACGGTCACCGGATCCTTGATGACACCGCTTTCGTATTTCTTCACGCTGCGCACATGCTGGGCCTGCTGTTCGACCGACATGTTCTTGTGCACGATGCCGATGCCGCCCTCCTGGGCCAGGGCAATGGCCAGACGCGCCTCGGTCACGGTGTCCATCGCGGCGGACACCAGCGGCACATTCAGCGTGATCCCGCGCGTGAGCCGGGTCTTCAGGCTGACATCGCGCGGAAGGACGGTAGAGTGGGCAGGGACGAGCAGTACGTCGTCGAAGGTCAGTCCTTCCTCAAGAATCCGCATCATAAGATTGGCTTTCCGAATTAAAAATTTTTGCAATTATAGGGTTTGACCAATAGTGGGTAAACTCGCTCGCAGTGGAAGCTTACCATCCAGGATAGCCCACGGATCCGACAAGAAACGATCAAACCACCGGGAGATAGCATGAAAGTGAACGCGCTGTTCAAGACCGTAGGCCTGGCCTGCTTCCTCGCCGTAGCCGCAGGCTGCGCGACGGACCAAACCACCGCCTCCGGCTCCCAGGACAAGTATGAGAAAACGATGGCCGAAGCCCAGGCCGCGTTGAAGCTCGCCAAATCCAAGAACAACGTCTGGCGCGACAACGAGAAATTCCTCAAGCAAGCCGAGGAAGAAGCCAAGAAGGGCGACTACGACAAAGCCACCAAGCTCGCCGAGAAGGCCAAGTTCCAGAGCGAGATGGCCGTCAAGCAAATCGAGGCCCAGCCGAACCCCGGCCCCTACAAGTAAGCCGTTCAGCTGTTACCCCGAACCGGACAGGCGCTTCGGCGCCTGTTTCATCTTTCCCCTTCCCCCCTTGCCCCGCACGCCAATTCCGTGAATCATGCCGGGCATGAACACGCCGCTTTCCCCCGACAGCATTCTTACCGTCAGCGAACTCAACCTGCTCGTCCGCCACCTGATCGAAACCGGCCTGCCGATGATCACGGTCGAAGGCGAAATCTCCAACCTTGCCCGTCCGGCCTCAGGTCATCTGTATTTCAGCCTCAAGGACAGCGGTGCCCAGGTGCGCTGCGCGCTGTTTCGTAACCGTGCCCAGCTCTTGCGTCTGCGTCCTGCCGACGGACAGAGGGTTCGCGCACGCGCACGCCCGACTCTGTACGAAAACCGGGGTGATTTCCAGCTGGTGGTCGAAAGTCTGGAGCTCGCCGGTGAAGGTGCTCTGCAACAAGCCTTCCTTGCCCTGCGCGACCGTCTGAACCGCGAAGGCTTATTCGATGCCGAGCGCAAGAAGCCCCTGCCCCCCTTGCCCGGACGTATCGGCCTCATCACCTCGCCCAGCGGCGCCGCGCTGCACGATGTGCTGACCGTGCTGGCGCGGCGTTTTCCGCTGATCCCCGTCCTGCTTTATCCCAGCCTGGTTCAGGGAACGGAAGCCGCTCCCCAGTTATGCCGTGCGCTTGCGCTAGCCCAGGAGCGTGACGAGTGTGACGTGCTGCTGCTGGTTCGCGGTGGCGGCTCGCTGGAAGACCTCTGGCCCTTCAACGATGAAGCGCTGGCACGCGAAATCGCCCACAGCCGGCTGCCCATCATCTCCGGCGTCGGCCACGAGATCGACTTCACCATCGCCGACTTCGTGGCCGATGCGCGCGCACCCACCCCCAGTGCCGCCGCGGCCCTGGCCACGCCCGACCAGGCCGAATTCAAGCGGCAGATAGAGGACTGGCTGAGACGCCTGACACGGCGCATGGAGACAAGCCTCAACACCGGCATGCAGCGCCTGGATCAGTTGCAGGGACGCCTGAGCCGCGCGCATCCACTACGACGCCTCTCGCACGCACGGGGCGCGCTGCGCCAGATCGAAGGGCGCCTGCCACGGCAGCTGAACCAGCAGCTCGATGAAAACCGCCGTCATCTGAGCGAGCTGCAACGCCGTTTGGCAGAAGCGCTACGTCAGCGCATAACCCAGCACCATGCGCATCTGACCCGCCAGCACTACCGTCTGGAGCGTCTGTCCCCCATCGCAGGCCTGCAACGCGATCGCCCGCGCCTGAATGAGCGCCTTGCCCGCCTGCAGCGCGCCGCGCGGCAGTATCTGATGCTACGCCAGCAGCGGCTGGACAGCCTGATCGGGCACCTCAAGGGCGTGAATCCCGATGCCGTCCTGACACGTGGCTATGCCTGGGTGGAAACCCAGGATGGGGCGGTCATCGGTTCGGCGGATGGCTTGCAGGAAAACCAGGCGATACGCCTGCGCTTCAAGGACGGCCGCTGGCTCTGCGAGACAAGGGAAAGGGAAATTATCTGAGCGAAGCGAAGGTGCTGCCGGCCGGGGCGTCCACCCGCCCGGCGCCGACATAGCGCTTGTGCCAGTACGGATCGCTCATGCGCGCCACTTCCACGCGCTTGCCGGAGGAAGGGGCATGCAGGAACTTGTCCCCGCCCAGAAAGATGCCGACATGAGAAATACGCGAGCCGCGCAGCTTGAAGAACACCAGATCCCCCACCTCAAGCTTGCCCTTGGGCACACGCCGGGTGGCATTGAACTGATCGGAAGCGCTGCGCGGCAGAGTGTAGCCCGCATTGCCATAGGCATAGCTGACCAGGCCGCTGCAGTCAAAACCCGCAGGCGTATCCCCGCCATTGCGATACGGACGACCGCGCTGCGCCAGTGCAAGATCCAGCGCCTTGCGCAGGGAGGGGTCGGCCGTCTGTGGCAACACGGTTGCCGATGAGGACGTTGACGGGCCGCGCTCTCCAAGGCTGGAGCAGCCGCCAAGAAGCAAAGCACAGAATCCCAGCAGGACCAGCGTCCGTGCCGGGAGACGGAAAGCGGTTTCGCGACAGGGCGTGAGAATCGTTTCGCGGCTCATCCGGCCGATTATGCACAGCACTCAGGTCAATGCAATACGAAATGTCTGATGCATGCGCGGATGCCGTTCAAAGTCCTTGGGCAGCGTGGCGCGGGTCAGATCCTCAATGGACAAATCCGCCAGTGCGTCAGCCTCCAGACGGAAGCGATGGTGATTGGTGGAAAAGATCAGCACCCCGGACGGACGCAGCAGGCGCAGGCACTGACGGATCAGGTGGACATGATCGCGCTGCACATCCAGTGTGCCCTGCATACGCTTGGACGTGGAGAAGGTCGGCGGGTCGAGGAAAATCACATCAAAGCGCTCCCCCTTCCCACCCGCCTGCTCATCGAGCCAGCTCAGACAGTCGGCCTGGATCAACCGGTGTTCGCGCCCCACACGCAGACCATTGAGCTGCAGATTGCGCGCCGCCCAGTCCAGGTAGGTACGCGACATATCCACCGAGGTCGTGGAACGCGCGCCGCAAAGCGCGGCCTGCACGGTAGCGCTGCCGGTATAGCAGAACAGATTGAGCATATCCTTCCCGGCAGAGAGCTCGCCGACCCGGGCGCGGGTCAAGCGATGATCCAGGAACAAGCCCGTATCGAGGTAATCCGTGAAATTCACCCACAGGCGACCGGCCCCCTCACGCACCACGTGGAAGTCCGCGGCCTCCCCCAGTCGGTTGTACTGGCTCTGTCCCTTCTGACGGGCACGCACGCGCAGGAAAATCTGCGCATCCGGCACCTCAAGTACACTCTGGATGGCGGCCAGGGCTTCGAGCAGACGCTGTCGCGCTGCCTCCGGATCGATGCTCGGCGGTGGCGCATACTCCTGCACGTTCACCCAAAGCGGCGCCCCGGGCGCGTCATCACGGTACAAATCCACCGCCACCGCGTACTCGGGCATGTCCGCATCGTACAAGCGGTAACAGAAGACGCCCTCACGCGCTGCCCA
>JAQVHL010000043.1 GCA_028696185.1 Halothiobacillaceae bacterium | reverse complement strand
TCACCGGTTGGGCGTTTTCGTTTGCCCGCCCTGCGCCCTGCGTCCCTGACTCATCTTCCCGGAAAATGCGCCACAGGCAGGGCCTCGAAGGCTGGGCGGGCGATGAGATAGCCCTGGAACAGGGTGATGCCGAAGTCGGCCAGGCAGGACAATTCATCCTGCGTTTCCACGCCCTCGGCGATGACACGGATACCCAGTTCATGGCAGACCTCCGTGACCGCGCGCACGATCAGACGCTTGGTGCGGTGCTCGTGGATGTCGCGCACCAGGGCCATGTCGAGCTTGATGATGTCCGGCTGCAGCTCGACCAGCAGATTGAGCCCCGAGTACCCCTCACCGAAGTCATCCAGGGCGGTGAGAAAACCCTGACGCTTGTATTCGGTGAAAATCGCGACCAGATGACGACGATCCGTGACTCGTTCCGCTTCGGTCACTTCAAAAAGGATATTGCGGATGGGAAAGTCATAGAGCCTGGCGGCCTCCAGCGTGGCGCGGATGCAGGTTTCGGCACGGTAGACGGCGTTGGGCAGGAAATTGATCGACAGCAGCGAGCGTATCCCCAACTGGCTGGCCAGCCGCAGGGCGGTGACCCGGCAGGATTGGTCGAAACGGTAGCGATTGGATTCGGTGACCTGTCCGAGCACGCTGGCCGCAGTACGGCCGTCCAGACCGCGCACGAGAGCTTCGTGTGCAAACACCTCGCCCTTGGCAATGTCGATGATCGGCTGGAAGGCCATGGAAAAATCAAAATCAAGCCCGGCGCCGTCCAGGCACTCCTTGCAGCCGACCTGGCGAATTTCAGTGGGGAGCGTCATCGGTACGCCCTTCTATAGAAAAAACTCAGGAGTGAGTGTATACCGACTCGGCTAGCCGCCAAGCGGCTTTTCCATGCGGTAGTCATCCATGACAAAGCCCTGGCCGATGTCGGTTACGCTTTCTCCAGCCACCGAAAAACCGGCCCGGCGATAGGCGCGTAGCGCGCGCTGGTTTTGACGATTGACGTGCAACACGATGCGATGGCGGGCCCGCTCCCTCGCCCGGCGTTCGCATTCAGCCAGCATCAGCGCGCCCAGCCCACGCCCATGCAGCTTCGGGTCGAGGTACAGCTTGTCAAGCCGCAGGCTGTCGCTCTCCGGATCGTCGCGCAGGGCCATGAACCCCACCGCCTCCGCGTCGATTTCCATTACCAGGTATTCCACCTGCCCGCCGTCGATTTCCTCGCGCAGCCGGTCCAGGGCATACATGCGTGAGAGCATGTACTCGATCTGCGCCTGACCGATGATGCCGGGATAGTGCACCCGCCAGATGCGCTCCGCCAGTTCGCGGATCAACGGCACGTCCTCTCGCGCCGCCTTGTGCATCTCGACAAGTTGTTCGGCACATTCATTGCTATGATGCATCGATTCGCTTCTCCTTTGCTTCCCTAACGCCTGGGCTGGTTCCTGTAGCCCCAAGGAATACCGCATGGACATCGCCAGCATCAATCATATTCTGCTCGTCGGTGGCTTCCTGCTGTTCGCCTCCATTCTGGCCACCGCACTGTCGGCGCGCACCGGCCTGCCGCTGCTGCTGGTTTTTCTCGTCGTGGGGATGCTCGCCGGCGAGGACGGCCCGGGGGGTATCGTGTTCGACAATGTGGCGGCAGCCTACCTGATCGGTCAACTCGCACTGGCCATCATCCTGCTCGATGGGGGGCTGCGCACCGATATGCGCAGTTTCCGCGTCAGCCTGCGCCCGGCCCTGACGCTGGCCACCCTGGGTGTGGCCCTGTCGGCGGGAATACTCGGCGCACTGGCCGTGGCCATCGCCGGGTTTGACTGGAAGTACGGCCTGTTGATCGGCGCCATCGTGGGGTCGACCGATGCGGCGGCGGTGTTCGCCCTGCTGCGTCACGGCGGTGTGCGGCTCAATGACCGCGTCGGCCCCACCCTTGAGGTGGAGTCCGGCATCAACGATCCCATGGCCATCGTGCTCACCTTGCTGCTGATCGAGGCCATCCGTCTGGATCGCAGCTTGCTGGACCCGGCCTTTGCCTTGTTCTTCGTCGAACAGTTCGGCATCGGCGCGCTGGGCGGCGTGCTGCTGGGCCTGCTGCTGCGCAAGCTCCTGGAGCACCTGAGCCTGAACGAAGGGCTTTATGCCCCGCTGATCGCCGCCGGCGGCCTGCTGGCCTTTGCGCTGATCACCCAGCTCGGCGGCAGCGGATTTCTTGCGGTGTACCTGATCGGCCTGCTGATCGGCAATGCGCGCAACACGGCGACGTTTCACGTCCTGCGTGTTATGGACGGACTGGCCTGGCTCGCGCAGGCAGGGATGTTCCTGATCCTGGGGCTGCTCATCACCCCATCCGAACTGCTGGACAGCCTGGGCATCGCGCTGGCCCTGGCCTTCGCGCTGATGTTCATCGCCCGCCCGCTGGCGGTAACCCTTTGCCTGCTGCCCTTCCGTTTCCGGCCGCGCGAGACACTTTATATCGCCTGGGTCGGGCTGCGCGGCGCGGTACCCATCGTTCTGGCGTTGTTCCCGCTGATGTTTGGCCTGCCCCACGCCCAGACCCTGTTCCAGATCGCCTTCGTGGTGGTGATCGTCTCGCTGCTCCTGCAGGGCTCCACCGTGGCCCTGGCCGCGCGGCGCCTGGGCGTGGTTCTGCCGCCGGTAGCGGAACCGTTGCGACGCACCGACTTACCCTTGCCGGTGGAGCCGCCACTGAGCTTCATGCAGTTCAAGGTCGAGGAAAATGCCACCGCACGCGGCTTGAGCGCCGCTTCGCTTCCACGCTTTGATAACCTGCAAACCATCGGGGTGGTACGCGAACGTCAGTTGCGCCCCATCGGCGAGGATTGCCGCTTCAAGGCGGGCGATGTGGTGTGTGTACTGGCTGAAGAAGCCGCTGCCCCCGCTCTGGTGGCCTTTTTTTCTGACGCCCAGGCCCAGACGCAAAGCGCTGACGACACACTGTGCTTCATGCTCGACGGCCGCGCCCGCCTGGCGGATATCCGCGCATTCTATGCGCTCGATCTGCCGGATGCCGAAGAGCAGATGAGCCTGTCCGCCTACCTGCGCCTGCGTCTGGGCGAACGGCTGGTAACCGGCGATACGCTGGAAATTGCCGGCGCGCTGCTGCGCGTACTGGAAATGCACGAGGGCCACGTGACCCGGGTGGGGCTGTCCCTGACCGACGGCGCGCGCTGAGTACACACGGGGCTCAACGCAGGCTTGCCCGGAATCCACGGAACAATGCCATAATCAGGCTTATCCTGCGTGTCGCGCCCTTCGGTGGGCACGCCCATCCCTGAACCGAGGAAGGCCCGCATGTCCCAACAGTACGTCGTCCTGGTCGCGAGCGACCTTTCCGATCGCGCCGACAAAGCGCTCTACCGTGCCGCCCAGCTGGTCAGCCAGCATGACGCGCGTCTGGAAGTGCTGCATGTGATTCACGACGCCCCGATGTGGGACGTGTTCAAAAGCAATACCCTGAACGCCGACCATATGCTCGACCAGATCAGCCTCGCGGCGATCAGCTCCCTCAAGCTGCGCGTTCAGGCCACCAACTACCCCGTGACAACGGCGCACTACCACACCCGCACCGGGGCGCGCAGCTACGCCGAGATCATCAATCACGCGCGCGAAACCGGCTCCGACCTCATTGTCGTCGGCGCGCATGGCCAGCATTACAGCCAACTCACCGAAGCCCTGCTTGGCACCAACGCCGAGCGCGTGGTCGAAAACAGCGACCGCCCCGTACTGGTTGTCAAGAACGACACCACGGGGCCGTACAAGCACATCGTGGTCGGTACCGATTTCTCCGAACCCAGCCGTTTTGCCGTACTGGCGGCACATGCCGTCTCCCCCGAGGCCGACATCACCCTGGTGCATGTGCGCGACAGCAGCTACGAAGCCAGTCTGCGCTCCGCCGGCATCGACGAAAAAACCCTGGCGCAATACAGGGCCGAAGACGAAAAACGCCTGCATACGCACATCCGCGACTGGGCGCGCGAGCTGGACCTGCCGAGTCACAAGCTGCACACCCAGGTTCTGGAAGGCCGTGCCGGCCCCACCCTGCTTGAGGTCGCGCAGAAGCATGAGGCCGATCTCATCGCCTGTGGCACCCTGGGCGTGAGCGCGGTGCGTGCCCTGCTCGTGGGCAGCGTGGCCCGCCATATCCTGCGCAACTCGCGCTGCGACGTGCTGACCATGCACCAGTTCGCCAACAGCGACACAAGCGCACCGGGCTGAGCGATGGAGGCTCACGCCACCCTGCTGGTCGCCAGCGACCTGTCCGAGCGCGCTCAGCCGGCGCTGGCACGCGCAGCCCAACTCGCCCGGTCCAATCAGGCGCGCCTGCTGGTACTGCATGTCATTGCCGAAGAGCCCATCTGGCACCTCGTGAAGACGCCCTCGCTGGACCCGGACTACCTGAGCAGCCTCCTGTCCAGCGAAGCCCTGGACCAGCTGCATCTGCAGCTCCAGTCCCTGGGCGCGGTACGCCCGGAGCAGGTGGAGCCCCTGGTCGTGCGCGGCAAGCCCTTTGTCGACATCGTGCGTACCGCGCGCCAGCACAACGCCGAACTAATCGTCGTCGGCGCGCATGGACGACACTTCCTCAAGGACTGGTTCATCGGCACCACGGCCGAGCGTGTCGTCCACAAGGGCGACCGCCCCGTGCTGGTCGTCAAGCGTCCCGACACCGAAACACCCTACCGTCAGGTTCTCATCGCCACCGATTTCTCCGATCCGGCACGCCTCGCCCTGCGCGCCGCACGCCGCTGGGCGCCGGACGCCGAATACGTCCTGGCCCATGCCTACGACCTCTGGTTCGAAGCGCGCCTGCACTCCTCCGGCGTCGATCCGCAAGCGATCCGCCTGATGCACGCCGAACAGGAAGCGGCCCTGCGCAGCCGTCTCGACAGCCTCGCCCGTGAGGAAGGTCTGGACCCGCGACGCACCCGTCTGGAAATCCTGCGCGGCCACCCCGGCCCCACCCTGGTCGAAGCCGCCGAGCGACTCAATGCCGACCTCGTCGTCTGCGGCACCCAGGGCGCGGAACGCCTGCGTCAGGTTCTCCTGGGCAGCGTTGCCGAACACCTGCTGCGCGAAACCCCATGCGACATCCTCGCCGTGCGCCCGGAACGTCCGGATTTCGAATTACCCTGACCGATCAGATACCCCCTGCTCCGCCACAAGGCGGGCATACACGCGGGCGCTGTCCTTGAGGGTACGGCGCTGGGTGGCGAAATCGACGTGCACCAGGCCAAAGCGCCGGGCGTAGCCGAACTGCCATTCGAAGTTGTCCAGCAAGGACCAGGCGAAATAGCCGCGCAGATCGACCCCGTCGGCCCGCGCCTCGCGCGCGGCGGCCAGATGCGCCTCAAAATAGGCACAGCGCTCGGGATCCGTCACGCGCCCATCGACCGGCGCCCCGTCGGGAAAGGCCGCGCCGTTCTCGGTCACGTACAACGCGCGTTCGCCGAAGTGCTTGTGCACCCAGCGCAGGGTATCGGTCAGCCCCTGAGGGTAAACTTCCCAACCCATGTCGGTATGCAGGGCGTCCTCGACGGGCACGGCGCGGGCACCGCACCAGGCGGCCGGATCGGCGCGCACCACGGCACGGGTGTAGTAGTTCACACCGATGAAATCGGGTGGCGCGCGCAGGGCGGACACGTCCGCATCGGGGAAGTCCGGCCAGTGGGCGCCAAACACCTCGGGCAGGCGCTCGGGGTAGCGCCCGTGGACCACCGGCTCCAGAAACCAGCGATTCATGTAAGCCGTAGCGCGGGCGGCCGCATCAAGATCGGCCTGGGCCTCGCTGGCGGGATATTTGGGCTCCAGATTGACGACGATGCCAAAGGCATGACGACCGACGGCCCGGTAGGCGGCATCGGCTTGGGCATGGGCGCGCAGCAGGCCATGGGCGGCCCGTGCCGCTTCGGCGGGGTCGCGGCGGCCGGGCGGATGCACGCCTTCGACCAGACCGGCGTGAATGATGACCCAGGGTTCGTTGAAGCTGGCCCAGTACGGTACGCGATCATCGAAACGACCCGCCACCTCGTGTACGTAATCGGCAAACCAGGCGGCGGTATCCGGGTTCGTCCAGCCGCCCGCCTCTTCCAGCGCCAGCGGCATGTCCCAGTGGTGCAGGGTGAGAAAGGGCGTCAGACCGCGCTCCAGTACGGCGTCGATCAGGCGTTCGTAGAAATCCAGCCCCCGCGGGTTGCGGCGCCCCCGGCCCTCCGGCCGGATGCGCGACCAGTTCAGGCTGAAACGGTAGGCATTCAGGCCCAGCTCGCGGACCAGATCGAGATCCCCGGCATAGCGCCGGTAATGGTCACAGGCCCTATCGCCATGATCGCCGCCCAGCACCCGCCCCGGCTCATGGGCAAAGCGGTGCCAGTTGGACGGTCCCGCACCGTCCTCAAGCGGCGAGCCTTCGATCTGATAGGCGGATGTGGCCACGCCCCACAAAAAATCCCCGGGAAATGTCGCCTGGCTCATGATGCCTCGATTGCCTTTCCGTTTTCATCGAACAAATGCAGCCCCTCACCCAAAAGCGCCAGGCGCACATGCGCGCCGCGCGGCCGCTCCTGCCGCCCCGGCAGGCGTACGACCACATGCTCGGAACGCAAAGCCGCGTCGGCATCGAGATGCGCGTGCAGGAGTGTTTCATGCCCCAGAAACTCCAGCGCGCCCACCGTGACCCAGAAGCCGTGCGGGTCGCCGTCCGGCACTTCGACGAAACGCTCCGGTCGCGCCCCGGCGGTCAGTTCGCGCCCGACCCAGGCAGCCAGCCGGTCGGCCCGGTAGCGCCCGTCCGGGAAGGGCACGGTCTGCCCGCCTACCCACAAACCCAGCCCTGCCTCACTTTGCACCAGACGCACCGGAAACAGATTCATCGGCGGATTACCGATAAACCCGGCGACAAAGGTGTTGGCCGGGTCCGAATACAGCTCGTCCGGGGGAGCGATTTGTTGCAGGACACCGCGATCCAGTACGGCGACCCGTTCCCCCAGGGTCATCGCCTCGGTCTGGTCATGGGTGACATAGAGCATGGTGGTGCCCATCTTGCGCTGCAACTCGCCGATCTCCGCACGCACCTGCACGCGCAGGCGGGCATCGAGATTGGATAAGGGCTCGTCGAGCAGGAATACGCGCGGCTCGCGCACCAGCGCCCGCCCCATCGCCACGCGCTGACGCTGCCCCCCGGAGAGCTGACGCGGCAGACGCTCCAGCACCTCACCCAGATCGAGCATGCCGGCCACCCACTCGATGCGCCGGCGCATTTCGGCCTTGGGCAGTTTGCGCATGCGCAGCGGGAATTCCAGATTGCCTCGCACCGTAAGGTAGGGGTACAGAGCGTAATCCTGAAACACCATGGCAATGTTGCGCTCCTGCGGGGAGCGCTCGTTCACCGCCTCCTCGCCAATGCGCACCACACCGGCGCTGGGTGCTTCCAGCCCGGCCAGCACACGCAGCAGGGTGGACTTTCCACAGCCGGAAGGCCCCACCAGCACCAGAAGCTCGCCATCCCCGATGGACAGATCGAGCCCTTTGAGCGCATGAAAGCCGTTGGGATAGATCTTCTCGATACGCTCGAAAACAACGCTTGCCATGACCTTACTCGAAGAAGTTTTCGCCGCGCATCAGCGGCAAGGCCTTGCGCATCAGCGGGTCGGCGGCGAAGTGTCGCTGTATGGCCCCCTTGCGCAGATGGTTGACCAGCGAGATGAACATCATCGCCTGATCGAGTACCAGATACGTCCGCGCGGCCTCCCCGGCACGCACGCCCTGGCCCTGGCCCTCGGCGACCAGCCCCAGGCTGTCGAAAAATCCGAAATCCCCGTACATGCCCAGTTGCGCCAGACGACGCAGATTGGCCACGGCCGGCGCGGGCTCCACCATCAGCGACAGTCCCGAGGCATGCGGGGTGACCGCACCCGCCGGGTAACCGCGCGCGCCCAGCACCTCGACGCCGTATTCGTGATAATGGCGGCCATCCGGTGACTGGCTGGGCGACATCCCCCACACCGGGTAACCCAGCACCTCGGTGGCATAACGGCGTTGGATATCAACATGCGCACGGGCATTGGCCCCGAAGCTTTCCGGGGCGATGCGCCCCTCATCCAGCACAAGCCAGGGCATCAGCGCCTCGAACATGCTCCCGCCCCAGGACGGCACGAAGCGCTGTCCCTGCCACTGGTAGTAGCCGCCTCTCACCTCATGCCCGCCCACCTTGCGCTGCGTCTGTCCCTGCGGCACCTGACGCTGCCAGCTCCAGTCCGGTGAAAACGTGCGCGCCAAGCGGTACCAGTGCGCCTGAGGCACATCCCCCTTGCCAATGGCAATCAGGCTGCCCACGCGGGTTTCCGCGTAGAGCAGGCCGTAATGTGACGGGGTGCGTACCCCGCTTGCCGCATCAAAACCGGCATGCATCAGCCCCACGCGCTCATCGTAGAAGGCCCGGTAATCCATGCGCTGGATCAGGCGGTCGCAACGCGGGGAGAAGCGCGGATACGCCTGACGCACCACCATCAGCGCGGCCGTCAGCCAGGCCGAATCGACAAACGACACGAAATCGCTGGTGCGCTCCAGGGTAGTCGAGTCATACCAGTTGTAGAGCAAACCGCCGCTGTTTTCGAGCTTTTCCAGTGTGTCGAGCAGACGCTCGATGCGCGCACGCGCCTCGCGACCGGAGAGCAGCCCCATTTCCTGCGCCCCGACCACCGCGATCAGGTACATGCCCACGGACGTGACGTTCACGTAATCACCTATGCGCGCCTTTTCCGCTGCCGTCGATTGCGGATCGAGCACCAGGAATTCCCAAGGCAAGCCCGACTCCCGGTCGCGCAGGCTATCCAGCCCGCGCCAGGTATCCGCCGCCAGACGTTCAAGAAAGGCCCGGTCCTTCGCGGGCAGGCTCTCGGCCGACACATTCACCCGCTCCGGCCAGCCCACAGCCCGCGCCGCCAGGGCCCGGTTGCGCGCATCCAGTGTGTCGAACTGACGATCCCACTCGGTTTTCCTGGGTGTTTCAAGTGCCTGCGCGGGCAGGCAGACACAGGCCGCAAGCAGCGCGGCAAGTACATAGCGAAGCATTATTTTGATCGGTCTGGTGAAGGGAACGCGCGGATTATCCCAGATTTCGCCGCGCAGGGCGGCAAGGCATGGTGGCGCCCCCCGATCATGTCGACGGTCCAACCGGCAGGCGGGGAACCCGCGCGCGGCTCGACTGTCGTACTTTCCGGACCCCACGTCAGGCGCTCACCCACGAAAGCCCTGACAAAGACACCCAGGAAATCCCGAAAAGGACACGCAACAAGGAGGTTGTATGCGTCGATTACCCGCCAGCACCTGCCCACTGACCATGGGCCTGCTCTGGATCGTGCTGCCCCATCTTTTGATTATCCATATCCTGCCACTGCTGGATGGTGAAACCATGGACAGCACCCGTGGCCTGCTCATCCTCTATGCGCTGCTGTCGTTTTCCGCCGTTCAGGCGGTGCATCGCACCTGTCCGGTATGCCGCCTGCGCGAAGTGCTCATGGTCGTGATTCCCTCCGCCCTCCTGCTCGCCTTCATACCCATCCCCGAAACGGCGCGGGCGGTATACGGCGCGCATTTCGCGGACCTGCTGCCCCTGGTGACCCTCAGCGGCATCCTGCTCCTGGCCTATCCCAGAAGGGCGCCGGCAGACGCCTGATCCCCAGCGATCAAGCCCCGGGCTCGTCGCCCTGCACGGTCGCCTCTTGGCTTTGCGCCTCGCCCTTGGGGCGGGACAGACGTGAGAGGTGGCGGATGACGAAGTAGAACACCACGTGCAGGGCGATCGTCACCACCAGGATGACGATCCACAGCGGGTTGTCGAGCAGCAGTTGCATCACAGGGTCTCCAGCAGGGCAAGCAGCCCCCCCGCCACCACGTCCGGAGCCAGGTGCTCGGGTTTGTCGAGATTGATGAGCGCGCGACGGGAGTGGCGGTCGGGCACCACGCCGGTCAGTTGCGGCTGTGTGGCGGGATACAGGGCCAGACCCGGTTTACCCAGGGCGGCAGCCAGGTGCATCAACCCGGTATCCACGCCGATCACGGCGAGCGCGCGGGTGGTGACAAGCGCGAGCCCGTCCAGGTCCAGGCGGGGCAGAACCACGGTGCCGGGCGCGGCAGCGGCGATGGCTTCGGCGCGCGAACGCTCATCCTCGCTGCCCCAGGGCAGAACCAGCGGGCGTCCCTGCCCGGCCATGACCCGCGCCAGATGCATCCAGCTTTCCACCGGCCATTCTTTCTCTACGCGGCTCGTGCCATGCAGGGCCAGCACATAATTCTCGGGCAGGACAAGCCCCGGATCGCCCAGGCGTTCGGCCAGAGCGCCCAGGCCATAATCAGGCCGCACATCGTGGATGGGATAGGCCAGCACGGCCGCCAGCAGGACGCGGTTGCGCTGGATGGCGTGCAACTCGGTGGGTACCGGGAAGCGCCGTTGATAAAAGCGCGTCGCACCCGGCTCGCGGGCGGTGGTCGAATCATGCCCGCAACGCACACCGCGCGCCCAGCGCGTCCACAGGGCGCTTTTGTACAGCCCCTGGGCATCCACCACAAAATCATACTCCTGCGCACGGATGGCCCGTCGCGCCCCCAACAACCCGCCCCAGCTCGCCGGGCTCCACCAACGCGTGCGCCAACGGCGCAAGGCGACGGGAATGACCCGCCGTACCGCCGGGTGCCAGGCGGGAATGCGGGCAAAGGCTTCCTCCACCACCCAGTCGATCTCGATGCCCGGCACGGCTTGCATGGCATCGGTGACGGCGGGGAGCATGTGAATCACGTCCCCAAGCGAGGAGGTCTTGACGATCAGGATGCGCATATCACTTCCTTGGGGACATCGGACATTTGTCCGGCAGGCCGACATGGGCGGGACGCCCGGCGAGATACCAGCCGAACACCTTCAGATACATTGCCGCGCGCGCGCGGCGCCTTTGCGACAGGCACAGCCCGAACAGGCAGAGCAGCGCGTTGGATAACGCATTGACCGCCGCCTTGCCCCCGAGCAGGCCCAGCGCCAGAGGGTAAAGCGCGGGGACCGTCTTGCGATAATACAGCAGGCGGGATCGCTGATACTCGATGCGCGCCAGGGCATTGTAACGCCGCGCGGTCGCGCCCTGGGCGTGGGTGGCACGTGCGGCGGGAACATGCCAGACCTGCCAGCCCCGCGCACGCGCGCGATGACACCACTCGGTTTCTTCCAGAAAAAAGAAGAAATCCACGTCGAGCGGCCCCACATCACGCAGGGCCGCGCGACGCACGGCGAACAAGGCGCCGATGACACTTTCAACCTCAAGCGCCGTCTCACCCGTCGGACGCCCGAGGTGGCTGCCGCCGATCAGCCGACGCATCAGGGCACGCGGCAGCACTTCCGCGTACAGGCGCGGCAGTGCTGCCACCGCATTCTGCAGACTGCCGTCCTCGTTCAGCAGCCGCCCCCCCAGGAAGGCCGCTTGCGGCCTTGCCTCAAAAAAAGCCGCCAGGGCGGCGAAAGCGCCGGGCACCAGTCGCGCGTCGTTATTGAAAAGCAGCACGAATTCCGTAGCCGCTTCCGCCAGACCGCGATTCACCGCCTGGGCGAAGCCGCTGTTGCAGCCTTGTTCAAGCACACGGCAGGCGGGGAAGGCCTCGCGCAGGCGGGCCAGCGAATCGTCGCGGCTGCCGTTGTCCACCACCACCAGCTGCGCTTCGGGCAGCCCGTCGGCAAACAGCGAGCGCGCCGCATCGACGAGCATCGCCCCCCCGTTGTAATTCACCACAATGGCGGTAAAGCGTGTGGCTGCGGAATCTGTGTCGCTCATGCCCCGTACGCCCGCTTCAGATAGCGGTAATAGGCGCTTTCCGCACTGGATACCGCCATGATGAAGCCCTCGCGCCCGTCAAGAAATCCACGCCGCAGCAGGTAGACGCGCACGAAGGCCCACAGGCCATGACCTATCGCCGCGCGCAGGCTGCCCTGCCGTCCGGCACGGCGCAGACGCTCCGCCCCGGCATGGGTGTAGTGATTCATCTTGTCGATCATCTGGTCCAGATCGCGGATGCTCTCGTGCTGAAGCGGAACGCTCAAACGCCCGTGCGGCCCCTCGAAAACCAGCCTCTCATGCACGAGATCATCGGAAAAACGCGCCGCACCGCGCCGGAACAGGCGCGGCACGTAGTCCGGCCACCAGCCGCCATGCCGCATCGGACGCCCGAGAAAGCTCGACAGCCGCGGCAGGGCATAGACCTCATGCCGGGGGGCGGCCAGCACCGCTCGAATCTCCTCCGCCAGCGCAGGCGTTACGGTTTCATCGGCATCGATGGACAGCACCCAGTCCCCCGTCGCGGCATCCAGCGCGCGGTTTTTCTGCGCACCGAACCCCGGCCAGTCCGTGGTTTCGATCACTGTGTCGGCATGGCGGCGGGCAATCGCCACCGTCTCGTCCGTGCTGCCGGAATCGACCACCACAATCTCGTCGGCAAAGCGTACGGCGGCCAGCGTCGCGGCGAGTCTCGACGCCTCGTTGCGCACGATCAGGATGACCGACAGGCGACTCATGCCTGCGCCCCACCCGTCCCGGCCCGGGCACGCAAATACAGCGCCGCGCTCATCGTCGCCCAGAAATGCCCTTCCAGGTTATCCAGCAGGAACGAGTTGAACAGACAACCGACCACGATAAGCAGCCACAGTGCCTGCGCAATCGCCTGCCCCCGCGACTGCTGCCACTGCACGGCAAACAGCCACAGCAGCAGGGCCAGCCCCAGCCCCCCCGTCTGCACCAGCACCATCACGTATTCATTATGCGGATTATCGGCACGGTGATCGCCGGTCAGCCCCTGCTGATCGGCCAGGGCCGTGTAGGCGGTGACGAAGCCCCCCATGCCCTGCCCCAGCACCGGCGCCTCGGCGGCAAGCTGCAGACTGTTGTTCCAGAACTCCAGGCGCAGCCCCCAGGACGTCGAGCTATTGCCCGCCTGATAGGCATGGATGTCACCCACCGCCGCCGTCACCCGCTCCTGAAAATTCGGTGAAAGCGCATACAAGCCACCGGACAGCCCCGCCACCACCAGCATGGCCAGCCCCAGCCCGCGCCAGCGCCAGAGCTGGAACAGGGCCAGCGGCACCAGGAAGAAAAACAGCAACTGTCCGGTGCGGCCGGTATTGACGAAAAACAGATTGAACAGGGCCAGCAGGGCAAAGACGGCCCATAGCGCACGTCGCGGCCTGTCCTGCAAGGCCAGCCGGAAGCCGGCAAACACCACGAAGGCCAGCATGATGGAAAAGCCGATATGCCCGGAAAAAGCCCCGTAAATGCCGATCCCGCCGTAGATCGGCACCCAGCCGAACCACTGCAGATACGACCAGAGCAGGGCGAAGGCAAACGACAGGAGAAAACCGTAGAGCAGGCGCTGTCCCCAGCGTAGCGGATCCGGCGCCGTCTGCAGGACGGCAATCATCAGCGGCAGCAACAGCAACTCACGGTAGTGTCCCCAGCCATCCAGGGCGAGCTTGAGCGGTGCGGAACTCCAGGCCACGGTCAGCAGGAACAGACCGCACAGAAGCAGGCTGGCGCGCGCGACCGGGTGCGCCCACAGGGCGCGGCCCTTGGCGGCAAAACCGCCCCCGGCCAACCAGGCGAGCAGGAACAGACCGCTGGTGATGCCCACCCAGGCCGTAGGCAAGGGGACGGCCACGGCCGTGGCAACCGCCAGCCAGCGCGCGGACTCGTCCGCACCGGCCCGCCAGCGCGCGGACATCACGCGGTGGCCTCCGGCTGGAACACCCCCAGGTTTTCCAGGGTATCCAGCACCCGTGCGGGCGATATTTCCGCCAGGCAGCGCGTGTGCCCCAGCGGACACTCGCGCGCGAAACAGGGTGAGCAGTCCAGCCCCAGGTACAGCACCCGCGCGCGCGCCGACAGCGGCGGCGTGTGCTCCGGGCTGGACGAGCCAAACAAGGCCACCAGAGGCAGGTCCAGTGCCGCCGCCACATGCATCAAGCCCGAGTCGTTGGTGACGGCGGCCCGACACAGGGCCAAAAGATCGACGGCGTCCTCCAGCCGGGTGCGCCCGCAAAGATTCAGCGCGTGTTCGGCGGGCAAGCCTTCGACGATGCACTGCCCCGCCGCGTAATCGCGCGCGGAACCGAGCACCCATACCGTCGCACCGCCTGCGATGAGCTGCGAGGCCAGCCGGGCAAAATGCGGCAGCGGCCACTGCTTGGCCGGCCCGTATTCCGCACCGGGCATGAATGCCACCACCGGCCGCCCCGTGGCCAACCCCATGTCGCGGCGCAGGCGCTCCTGGTTGGCCACGTCCACATTCAAGCGCGGCGGATGCGCGGCAGGCAGCCCTCCCGCGGCTTCCCCGGCGGAAGGTTCCACCGGCGGCGGTTCGCTGTGAGCTGGCCAGGCCAGGGCCACGAAGCGCTGCACGGTCATCGGCAGACGCGCCTTGTCCAGCAGGCGGATATCGTTAAGCAGGCCGTAGCGCATTTCACCGCGCCAGCCGGTGCGCCGCGCAATGCCCGCCAGGAAGGGAATCAAGGCCGATTTCCACGAGCCCGGCAATACGACGGCGCGGGTGTAACCCTCCCGGCGCAGCGCGCGGGCAATGCGCCAGCGCAGCGCGAAACCGAACTCGCCGTGCCCCAGCGGCATCTCGATGCCGGCATGCACCTGAGGCATGCGTGTCAGCAAAGGCAGCGACCAGCCCGGCGCGAGCACATCGATGCGCGCACCGGGAAAGCGCTCCAGCAACGCCATGAACAGGCTTTGCGCCATCACCATGTCGCCGACCCAGGAGGGCCCGATGACCAGGATGCGCTCCTCGCGCGCCGCGTCCGGCCGAGTCATCGACGGCTCTGCAACCAGGCCAGATAACGCGGCACGCCCACTTCAACCGGCATGAAGGGCGCGGTATATCCGGCTGCACGCAGCCGCGACATATCCGCCTCGGTGAAGCTCTGATAGGCGCCCTTGAGGTGATCCGGGAAGGGGATGTAGTCGATCTCGCCCCGACCATGAAAGCCAATCACCGCTCGCGCCACCTCATTGAAGCTCTGTGCCCGGCCGGTCCCCAGATTGAAGATGCCACTGACACCGGGGTTGTCCAGCAGCCAGAGGTTGACGGCCACCGCATCGTCGACATGCACGAAATCGCGGCGCTGCTCGCCGGCCTCATAGCCATCACAGCCTTCAAACAGGCGCAGACGACCTTGCTCGCGTAGCTGAGTATCGAAGTGAAAGGCAACGCTGGCCATGCCGCCCTTGTGCTGCTCACGCGGCCCGTAGACATTGAAATAGCGCAGCCCGACCACCGGGCTGCCCAGCGGCCCCAGGGCGCGCAGATACTGATCGAACTGGAACTTGGAATAGGCGTAAACGTTCAGCGGCCGCTCGCAGGCACGCGCCTCGGCAAACCCCGGCCCCATCCCGTACACCGACGCGGAAGAGGCATACATGAAAGGCACCTTGCGCGCGAGGCACCAGTGCAGCAACTCGCGCGAATAGGCGTAATTGGCCTGCATCATGAACCGTCCGTCCCACTCGGTGGTGGTCGAGCAGGCCCCCTGGTGAAACACCGCCTTCACCCCGCCGAAATGCTCGCCGGACTGGATTCGGGCGAGGAACTCGTCCTTGTCCATGTAATCACGGATATTGGCGTCGGCCAGGTTGACGAATTTGCGCCCGTCGCTCAGGTCGTCCACGACCAGGATGTCGCGGTACCCCCGGGCATTGAGCCCCTGCACGATATTACTGCCGATGAAACCGGCGCCACCCGTCACAATAATCATGTTCTTCCCTCGATCGATCAAATGCCCGGCATTTCACCCGCTGCCGGTCCGGTCGCTCTCAGAGGCCCGCGCGGATCCGCCCGATAATGCCCGTGGTGGAATGTCCGTCGACGAAGGGCAGCACGCGCACTTCGCCGCCGGCTTCGCGCACGCAGGCGCCACCGGCGATGTCCTCGGGGCGGTAATCGCCGCCCTTGACCAGGATATCCGGACGCACGCGGCAGATCAGCCGTTCGGGCGTGTCCTCGGCAAACGGGACCACCCAGTCCACCGCGCCCAGCGCGGCAAGCAGGGCCATGCGCGCGGGCAACATGTTGACCGGGCGCTCGGCGCCCTTCAGACGCCGCACCGAGTTGTCGTCGTTGACCGCGACCACCAGCCGGTCGCCCAGGGCACGGGCCTGCGCAAGATAAGCCGCATGCCCCGGATGCAGCAGGTCAAAACAGCCGTTGGTCATGACCACGGTTTCGCCGGCCTCGCGCGCGCGGCGGACCAGCGCCACCAGCGCGTCCTCATCGACCACGCCGGTCGGCAGCGGGGCATGTTCGTTCATCGCCGCGCGCAGCTCGGCGACGCTGACCGTCGCGGTACCCAGCTTGCCCACGACCACGCCAGCGGCGAGGTTGGCCAGTCCCGTGGCTTCCGGCAGGCTCAGGCCGGCGGCGAGTGCGGCAGCGAGCACTGCGACCACCGTATCCCCCGCACCGGTGACGTCGTACACCTCGCGGGCGCGGGTCGGCAGGGTGAGCGCGGGGCGGCCGCGTTCGAGCAACGTCATGCCGCGCTCGCTGCGGGTGATGAGCAGGGCGTCAAGTGCAAGGCGATCACGCAGGGCCTCGCCACGCGCGATCAGCGTGGCCTCGTCCGCACAGGCGCCGACCACGGCTTCGAATTCGGCAAGATTGGGCGTGAGCAGGCTCGCGCCACGATAGCGCTCGAAATCGGTGCCCTTGGGATCGACGACCACCGGCACGCCAGCGGCGCGGGCCACCTCGATCATGGCGCGAGCATGGGTCAGCGCCCCCTTGGCGTAGTCGGACAACACCAGCGCGCCGACGCCCGTGAGCCGTGCCGCCACGGCATCGCGCACCGCCTCGGCGCCCGCGGCGGGGAAACCGTCCTCGAAATCGAGACGGATGAGCTGCTGGTGGCGACTGAGAATGCGCAGCTTGGCGATGGTGCGCCCGCCGTCCACCCGGCACAGGGCGCAGTCTACGGCCTGTTCGCGAAGACGTGCTTCGAGCAGCGCACCGTCCTCGTCCGCCCCGATGAGGCCAACGAGCGCCGCGCCACCGCCCAGGGCGGCAATGTTCAGGGCGACGTTCCCCGCGCCGCCGGCGCGCGCATCGAAACCTTCGACGCGCACCACCGGCACCGGGGCCTCGGGCGAGATGCGCGAGGTGGCGCCGTGCCAGTAGCGGTCGAGCATGACATCGCCCGCGACAAGGACGCGGGCGGTGGCGAAATCGGGCAGCGGGAAGAGCACGGGCGGATCAGACGTCGTCGAGCACGTACAGGGTGCTGCAGTAGATGCAGCGGGCCTGTCCGCCGTTTTCCTCCACCGGGATGTAGACGCGCGGATGCGCGTTCCACAGCGAGGCGTTCGGCACCGGGCAGTGCACCGGCAGGTCGCGACGGGTGAGACGGACCACGGTTTCGCTCGCCGGGGCGGCGAAAGCCTCGGGGGTCTGGGCGGTGTTCGGGTTGGTCATGCGTGGCCCCTGGGGTCAGACGTGGGTCAGCCAGTCGGCATAGCGCTCGTGGTGGCGGCCATGCACGAGGTCGAAGTACAGGGTCTGCAGCTTTTCGGTGATCGGACCGCGCGAGCCATGCCCGACCGGGCGGTTGTCCACTTCGCGGATCGGCGTAACCTCGGCGGCGGTGCCGGTGAAGAAGGCTTCGTCGGCAATGTAGACTTCGTCGCGGGTGATGCGCTTTTCGACCACCTTGAGCCCCAGCTCGCCGGCAAGAACGAGAATCGTCTTGCGGGTGATGCCGTCGAGCGCGGAGGTCAGATCGGGGGTGTAGAGCACGCCGTCGCGGACGATGAAGATGTTCTCGCCCGAGCCTTCGGCCACATAGCCTTCGTTGTCCAGCAGCAGGGCTTCGTCATAGCCATCCTGCAGGGCCTCGCGCAGGGCCAGCATGGAGTTCATGTAGTTGCCGTTGGCCTTGGCCTTGCACATCGTGATGTTGACGTGATGACGGGTGAAGGAGGAGGTCTTGATGCGGATGCCGCGGGTCATGTTCTCCGCCCCCAGGTACGCGCCCCAGGTCCAGGCGGCGACCATGCAGTGCACCTTGAGGTTATCGGCACGCAGCCCCATGCCCTCGGCGCCGTAGAAGCACATCGGACGGATGTAGGCGGATTCGAGCTTGTTTTCTCGCACCACCGCGCACTGGGCGGCGTTCAGCTCGTCCTCGTTCCAGGGCATCTCCATGCGCAGGATCTTGGCGGAGTTGAACAGACGGCGGGTGTGATCGTGCAGGCGGAAGATGGCCGCGCCGCGCTCGGTCTTGTAGGCGCGCACGCCCTCGAACACGCCCATGCCGTAATGCAGGGTGTGGGTGAGCACGTGGGTTCTGGCCTCGCGCCAGGGTACCAGTTGGCCATCCAGCCAGATGACTCCGTCACGATCCGCCATCGACATTGCGGGAATCCCCTCGAAAGATTTGGTAGTGGAATGAATCAAAGGAACGCATTATCGCATGAATTTCTGCCGGAAAGCGCCGTTTCAGCGCGACTGCGCGCCACCGGGCTCCTCCTGCATATAGCGCGTCCAGGCAAGGAGCACGGCCTGTCGCGGCCGCTCCACGCGCGCTTCGGGCACCACGGCCCGCTCCCCGCGCAGCACCTGGTGGTGCGACATGTCACGCAGCTCGCGATAGGACTCGATCAACGCACTGGCCGTGGTTTCGTCCAGCACCCCCGCGCGGGCCAGGCCCTCCATCTGGCGGATATTGTCCGTCCAGGTCAGCAGCTCTGGGTGCGCCGGGGCATGGGCGAGAATCAGGTACTGCACCAGGAACTCGATGTCGGTGATGCCGCCACGGTCCTTCTTCAGGTGGAAGAAGCCGGCCGGGGCGCCACCGAGCTCGGCGCGCATCTTTTCGCGCATGGCCACCACTTCCTCGCGCAACGCGGCGACATCGCGTGGGCGGATCAGCACCTGCCGCCGGATCGTGGCGAAGCCTTCGGCAATCGAGGCGCTGCCCGCCACCGGACGGGCGCGCACCAGCGCCTGATGCTCCCAGGTCCAGGCACTGCCCATCTGGTAGTCGGCGAAGGCGCGCAGGCGGCTGACCAGCAGCCCCGCCGCGCCGTCCGGGCGCAGGCGGGTATCCACTTCGTAGAGGATGCCGCCCGCCGTGCGCGTGCTGAGCATGTGCATGATGCGCTGCGCGAGCCGGGCGAAGAACACCGCGTTGTCCAGCGGACGCTCGCCATCGGTCTGCCCCTCGGCTTCGCTGTCATGCAGGAAGACCAGATCGAGGTCGGAACCGTACCCCAGCTCGATACCGCCCAGCTTGCCGTAGGCGATGACAGCAAAACCGGGGTGACGCGGCCCATCCGCGCCCTGCACGACCGGCACGCCGTGACGGGCGACCAGGGTGTTCCAGGCAAGCTTCAGCGTACGTTCGAGAATCAGCTCCGCAATCCAGGTCAGATGATCGGAAACACGCATCAGCGGCAGGGCATCGACGATATCGGCGGCCGCCACACGCAGGGTAGCCAGCTGGCGAAAGCGACGCAGCTCATCCATCACCCGCTCTTCGTCCCCCCCGTCGATATTGGCCAGCAGGCCGTCGAGCTCGGTCACCAACCCCTCCCGTCCGGGCGGGTTGTAAAGCGTGCGCGGATCGATCAGCTCGTCGAGCAGGATGGGGTGCTGGGCGATCAGCTCGGCAATCCACGGACTCACCGCGCACAGGCGCACCAGTTGCGCCAGCGCGGGGGGATGTTCGGCCAGAAGGGCCAGATACACGCTGCGGCGCAACACCTTGCCCAGAAGATTCAACACCCGCGAGAGCGCCGCCTCCGGGGCCTCGCTGGCGCCACTTTCGGCAAGCACCGAAGGCATGAGGGCATCGAGCCGGGCACGGGCGGTATCGGTCAGGACACGCGAGGATTCCTGCTTCCAGCGTGAAAGTTCGGCGCGCACGGCTTCAGGATCGACGAAACCGGCTTCGCGCAGGGCTTCGCGCTCGTGAACCTCCCCCAGCTCGCCACGCCACAACAGATCAAGCGGAGGACGACTCGGCTCCACGCCCTCCTCCGGGCGCGACACGCGGAAAACCAGGCCAAAATGGCCATGCACGCGCAGCATCCAGTCGCGCAGGTCGTCATCGAAGGCTGTCCAGTCGGGATAACCCATGGCCAGGGCCAGCCGGGCGCGGTCGGCTTCATCCTCGGGCAGCACCTGCGTCTGCTGGTCGTGCATCATCTGCAGACGGTTTTCCGCACGACGCAGGAAATCGTACCCCGCCTTGAGCTCGACGACGGCGGCATCCGGCAGCTCACCCAGCTCTGCCAGCGTATCCAGCACGGCAAGAATGCCCCGCGCCTGCAAGCGGCGCTCGCGACCGCCCCGGATCAACTGGAAAAGCTGACCGATGAATTCGACCTCTCGGATCCCCCCCGGCCCCAGCTTGATGTTGTCACGCATGCCCTTGCGCGCCATCTCGCGCTCGATCATGGTCTTCATCTCGCGCAACTGGGCGAAGGCGCCAAAATCCAGGTAACGCCGGAACACGAACGGGCGCAGCAGATCCATCAACCGCGCCCCGGCGGCAAAATCCCCCGCGATGACCCGCGCCTTGATCAGCGCGTAGCGTTCCCACTCGCGCCCCTGCGTGGCGTAGTACAGCTCCATGCCATCGAAGCTCATGGCCAGAGGCCCTTCATCGCCATACGGACGCAAACGCATGTCGACACGGAAGACGAAACCATCGGCGCTGACTTCGTTCAGCGCGCGAATGAGCTTTTGCCCCAGGCGGATGAAAAACTGACTGTTGGCCAGGGAGCGCTCGCCGTCCGTCTCCCCCTCGCTTTCGTAGGTGAAGATCAGGTCGATGTCGGAAGAATAATTCAGCTCCAGCCCGCCCAGCTTGCCCATGCCCAGCACCACCAGCCCCACAGGCTCGCCCGCCGCATCGCGCGGAGCGCCGTGGCGGCGCATCAGGGCCTGCTCATGCCAGCGCAGGGCCTGGGCGACACAGGCATCCGCCAGACGCGACAGATCCGCCAGCACCTCGGCGGTGGGCGCAAGCCCCGCCAGATCGCGCCAGCCAATACGCAGCATCTCCCGCCGCCGGAAACGGCGCAGCAGACGCAGCAGCGCCTCCTCGTCCGTCGCCTCAAGCAACAGGGCGCGCAAACGGACATCGAAACCGTCCTGCGCATACGCCAAGAACAGATCACCGGAATCGACCAGTCCGGCCAGAAGCCCGGCCTCGCGCCGCACCGAACCGGCAAGGAAAGGACTCGCCGCCAGAATGCGCTGCACATCCCCCGCCACACGCGGATCCACCAGCACCCGCGCATCTTCCGCCTGCGCTTTAAGGGCTTCAAGCGCCTGTCGCGCCTCCTCGGACAAAAGCTCGGGCAGGGAAAGAATCGGCTGGGTCATGTCAGGGCATCCGCAAGGCTCGTCATGCCCAGCAGCGTAGCCCCGGCCGGGAAGCAAGGCAATGCGGCCCGCGCAAACCCCGCCAGAACGAACCGCCCGGACTTGCGCCCCCCACAGGCGTAGCAACATACCTACAAATCCAGCGGGGGATTCACCATGAGCATCACCACACTGACCAGCCGGGAATTGAACCAGGATGTCGCCCGTGCCAAGAAAGCCGCCAGGAACGGTCCGGTATTCATTACGGACCGCGGCAGGCCGGCTCATGTCCTGTTGAGCATAGAAGAATATCAGCGACTGACCCGGCAAAAGCGCCGCATTGCCGACGCCCTGGCCCTGCCAGAGCCCGCGGATAGGGCGTTTGAGCCGCCCCGTGCCCTGATCGAAGTGCATCCGGTGGATTTTTCCTGATGTATCTGCTCGACACGAACGTGATTTCCGAGCTGCGCAAGATTCGTTCGGGCAAAGCCGATCCCAAGGTGGCCGCATGGGCCGACAGCCTTGATGCGTCCGAGCTTTTCGTGTCCGCCATCACCCTGATGGAGCTGGAGATGGGCGTCCTATCGATTGAACGCAAGGACGCAGGCCAAGGCGCGGTGCTTCGCACCTGGCTGGAGCATCAAGTCTTACCGGAGTTTTCCGGGCGGACACTGGCCGTGGACTTCGCCGTGACACAACGC
Source organism: Halothiobacillaceae bacterium (assembly GCA_028696185.1). Classification (GTDB taxonomy): domain Bacteria; phylum Pseudomonadota; class Gammaproteobacteria; order Halothiobacillales; family Halothiobacillaceae; genus JAQVHL01. The sequence continues at coordinate 881 of JAQVHL010000043.1, read as the reverse complement.
TGCGCCCGATTGCATGTACCGGATCGGCGGGGAGAGCGCGACGCACTCATTGCGGCCACGGCCCTGGTTCATGGCATGACTCTGGTCACGCGCAACGTGGCCGACTTCGCGCCGACGGGCGTAAGGCTTCTCACCCCCTGGGAGGCGGCCGACTGACCTGGCCGCTCCCCGAAGCACGATTTATCAGCCCCGCTCAATCCAGGCGCGGCACCTCACCGGAGGCGGCGCGGCGCGGAGGCTGGCGCGCCTCGATCAGGCGGATCAGCGCCGCCTCGCGCAGCAGGGCAGGCAAGGGGCGTGGCGCGGCAGCCTCCTCCCGCGCGGGCAGCAGGCGCAACAAGGCATGTCGGCGCATCAGGCGCAGGCCGTCCGCACCGGGCAGCAGAGGCAACAGACGCGCCTGCGCCGCCTCCAGCCAGCGCTGCCCCTCCGCCATGCGCCGCGCGAGCGCCGTGTGGGCCAGCACCAGCTCCAGATAAGCCAGCAAGCGCTCATCGCCCAGGGCGGTCAACTCCGCGTGCAAAACTTCAGCCTGCGCCGCGCTCATGCGCCCCAGCAGGCGGCGCAAACGGACCTCCTCAATGCGCGCTTTCAGGCGAGCCTGCCCGGTCAAGCCCCCCAGGCGAGCCATGAGCGCGTCCAGCGCCTCATTCGCCTCGCGCTCATCCAGCACGCCGGCGTGCCAGCTCAACAACTCGTCTTCCAGCGCGGGCGGCTCGGCAGCGAGGGAGGGCGGCTCGGTAGACGTTGGCGCTACGCGATGCGCGCCACGACGCAAGGCGGCTCCGCGCAGGACGGCTGTTTTTTTCATCGCGGACTCACAGGGTGTTTACAAAATAAAGGTTTGCTGGACACTGCAGCGTCCAGTGAGGGGCAAGCCC
>JAQVHL010000099.1 GCA_028696185.1 Halothiobacillaceae bacterium | reverse complement strand
TTGCGAAAATGGAGTGGGGGTTTTGGAGTCCTACAAGAGAAGAAGAATGTCCCTTCTTCACTCCGCGAAAGTGATCTGTGCTAATCAGGCGTGCGAGGTGCGTCGGTGAGTCTGTTTAAGAGTTAGTAAGAGGAACCGTCGAGAGTCTGAGGCTCCATGTTCAGGTTGATTGAGTATGTAAGGGAAATTCCTTACCATGGGGCATTGTTGCCAGGAGACCTGCCATGCCCCAGATCCATGAAGTCGCCACGCTGACCTCCAAGGGCCAGATCACACTGCCTAAGCCCATTCGGCAGGCACTGGGTGTGGACGCCGGTGGAAAGGTGGCTTTCGACCTGCGCGGCAGTGAAGTTATTGTGACGCGCGCGGACGCCGAACACGAAGACCCGGCCATCGAGGCCTTCCTGAGCCTGCTGGAGGCCGACATCCGGGCCGGCCGGCATGTCCAGTCCCTACCGGATGATCTGGCCCGGGCCATGCTGATGAATGTAGGGCACGCGGTCGATCTCGATGAAGACATCGACGGTGAAGTGGCGCTCTGATGCGGCGGCACGGCTGGACGCTCTTGTTCCATGAGGGCGTGATTGAGCAGTTACGCAAGCTGCAGGCGGCTGCGGAAAGGGCAGAACAGAACGACCCGCAGGGATTCGAGGGCAACGCCAACGTCAAGCTGTTCCGTGCGTTGAGTCAGTTAATCCTGGATGTCGTGCCGAGCGATCCCTCGCGGGACGAGTACCGTCAGGGCAACACCTTGGGGCCGGCATATCGCCACTGGCGGCGCGCGAAGATCGGGCGGCGATTCCGTTTGTTTTTTCGCTACGACTCCAAGGCGAAGGCGATCGTGTTCGTCTGGGTCAACGACGCGCAGACCTTGCGGTCGGCGGGCAGTAAATCCGATCCCTATGCGGTGTTCGAGAAGATGCTCGGACGTGGCAACCCGCCTGACGACTGGGCGGCGCTTGTGGCAACGAGCCGGGGAGAATGGGCATCGAAGGAGTTTTGATTGGATGTTGCTTGGAATTTCAGAGTGTTTACAAAATAAAAGTTCGTTGGACAGTCTCTGACGCCGCCGAATGAACTGAACCGCCCCGGGAATCGCGGAGGCTGTCGGGTTTGAATCAGGCGGCGTAGCGCATATCCGCCTGACCCTGCTCGTATAGTGTGAACGTCATGGATTTTGCGTAGGGCCATTGCAGGTTTTGTGGTCGAATGGCCAATAAAAAAGGCCATGAATCCTGTTCATGGCCTTTGGTTTCATGCTCTTCACGCCCTTGCGCAAAGAAGGGTGCACATGCTATGGCTTAGTGCTTGGTCAATTCTGCGTTGGTCGCGGCGTCCAGCACGCCGGTGACGGGCAGACCAAGGTCACGCTGGTATGCCTGGATGGCATCGCGGGTTTTCGCCCCCATTTTGCCGTCTGCCGTGCCTTGCAGATAGCCCAGGTCGATCAGCGTCTGCTGGGCCTGCTTGAAGCTCATTTTCTGTCCCTGATAACCGCCTTGCTGGGATGCGCCTTCCACAGCCAGGCGACCACCGGTGCCCATACCACGATCACCCATGCTTTGCGGTGAGTAGTTGCGGGTGGCTCTGACCAGTTGGTTGTAGGAATCCATGAACGCGCCCGCGATCACCTTGCCCTGCGGTGTGTTGGTATACCCCCCCAGCCCGCCGCCCGCGAGGCCGCCGGCTACGAATCCACCCAGCTCGAAATCTGTGTTGGAGGCCGAGCCTTCGGCCACGCCAACCTGCACGCCGGAACGGTTGTCGGTCAGCATCAGCAAGGTTGCGGCTTCGTTGGTCTTGATGCTTCCGGCTACGGCGGCGACCACGCCGACCCAGCCACCCAAGCCTCCGCCGATGCCTCCGGTGCCTTTCTGGCTGAACAGGACTTCGGGGGTGATGGAGTAATCGGCACTGACCATCTGGCCTTTGCCGAAATTGCTGCCCGCGCGCAGCTCGCCGGACTGCATCAGCTCGCGCTCTTGCATCATGTTGTTCATGGCGCGGCCACGATCCACGACGATGAAGCAGTTGGACTGCTGTATCAGTAAGCGCAATACCGGCACGGTTGAGGTCAGATGGTACTCGCGGGTCAGGTAGCGATACCACTCGGACTGCTGGTCCTCGACGATGGCCACGGTCCCGAAGGGGCGGGCGCAGCGCTCAAGCCCTGTATTCACATTCTCGCTGTTGGCGCCGCCTGCCGAGCCCGTTGCCACGGTTTTGGCGCTTTCGTCGCCCGTTTTGACCGGCAGGTTTTCACAACCGGCGATACCCAAGGACGCCAAGGCAATAAGGCCCACACCTTTTGCGAGTCCAACTCCCCAACTCATTGCATCATCTCCTTGAAAATAAGGTATTTTTAATGCGCTTCTTCCGGCCGAAACGCGTGCCGCAAAGGCACATCCATGCCGGGTGGCAAGGAACCTGCCCATATTAGACTGAATCCGCCTGTTTTGTGAGGATAAACGCTCACCGAGCCCACGGTGCCTTGGGGGGGCGCAAGGCACAACGGTGCCGGCCGGCGCGGGAAATCCGCGCGGCTGGAGGTGGTGGGCGCTGGCTTTCGTTCTCTTCCGTGAGGTTCGAAGCGCCATGTAACCTCGGGCTGGCGCGTTTTGTCCGTTGCGCTTTTGCCCTATCGACGGATTACGGAGCGATCTTCAGCTGTACGGCGTTGTCGCCATAGCTCACATCGGCCTTGTAGCCTTCGACCGTCACGGTGGAGAACCGGCCGTATACGCGGGTACCGGAGACGATGCTCAGGACATCGCCAACGGCAGGCTTGTAGCCCTCTTTGAACTTGACCTTGAGAGCACCGCCGAGGGTGACTTCCTTGCTGGCGTTCAGACGCCCCTGGCTGCCTTTGCCGATAACCAGTTGCAGTTCGCCGCCGGTCTGGGTGTAGCGGGCGCCGACGTTCACGCCATTGGCCGAATCAACGACGAGCGTGCCGCCGCTCTGGTGAACGTCGCCCTTGCCGAACGCGGTGCTCGATGCGGCCTTGAGCGTGCCTGCCTTGAGTGCGGTGCCGCCGGTGTAGGTGTTGTTGCCGCTCAGGGTCAGCGTGCCGGTGCCTTGCTTGGTCAGCAGGCCCGCGCCGCTGATGTCGTTGCGCCAGGCGTCCTGAGCGTGGAAGCCGCCCTTGCTGGCATCCATGGTCACGGTCACGTCACCGTTGAATGCGCCATAGCCATCGGCGGCGGTGAACAGGTTGAGGCGGCCCCAGCCTTCGGCGTCATCCATGGCGGGATAGCCCGAAGCGAACGCGGTGGTCTTCAGTACGACGCGGCGTTGGGCGTCATCCAGGTAGGGCAGGCGGGTTTCCAGAAGGATCTCTGCGCCCTTGGGCACTACGGCGGGCTGGGTGGTGTCGCCGATCGGGCTGAAGCCGTAGGTCATGCGGCGCAGGTAGTTGGCCTTGTTGGTGTCGTGATCGGCAAAACGGTCTGTCTTGAGGGAGGCCGAATGGGCATAGGTGTTGAATGCGGCCAGATTCGACGTGCCCACGGCCGCCATCAGCACGGTGTGCGCTTGCTCATAGGCCGCATGACGTTTATCTGTGACGGGGAGGGTGGTATCCGCTGCCGTGTCGAATCGGCTGCCTTTGAGCTGGGAGTACAGGGTATAGGCGATGACGGACTGACCGTGCATGCGGCCACCGATCACGTCCAGCGGGGAGTGCATGCCCGCCAGAATACGGTTTTCACCCAGCTCGGAAGCGCGGGTCAGCAGTTCCTGGTAACGCTCGGGCAGCATGTAGGCCATCATCAAGGCGTCGCGGAAGGCTTCGGCGGTGTGACCGCTGATGAAGCCGCCATCGGTAGCTGGCGTTGAACTCTTGGCTGGCTCCAGTGCGGGTACCACACGGACTTCGCTGCTCCAGCGCCACGGCCGGGCATATTTGAAGTAACGCTTGGCGGGCTCGGTCGAGCCGTCGTAGTCGGTGCCCGCAAAGGTCACGGCGGTACCGAAGGTCGCGCTGGACTCATTGCCCAGATCATTCCCCTTGTCGTCGTACTTTTTGGTGGTGGCGTCGGCGGCAATGCCGGTAATGGTGGTCGTCTGTTCGGCGGCGGTACGCCAGGCGTCCGTCAGCGGCCCCAGTCCGTCGGTGATGCTGTAGCCCTTCTTGCGGCGGTCATCAAGGTAGGCTGCAAGCTCCTGTTCGCTGGTGCGATGGGCGGTGGCGTTGATGACGTACTGGATATTGGCGTTATGCACCGTTTGATTGAGGACGCTGCCGTCGGGGGCCACGCCCGGCACACCGCTCCATGCCGATTTGGCTACAGCCGGGAAGCTGCCATGGGTGTCGGCGCTCACCCCTGCATCCACGTAGACAATGCCGTCGCTCGCGGCGAGCGGGGCCCAGATATTCAGGAAACCCGTTCCCAGTCGCGCGGCCGCGTTGGTTTCCTTTGTGGCGTATCGAGCATCGCCGCGTTGGTTGCTGTAGCCGTGTACGACATAAGGCGGAACGAAGGTTTCGTTGGCAACGGGGGCCGTTTCTTCATGGCCCATACCCGTCGGCGCGGCGGGGGGCGTCCATGATTCATCACTGCTGCAGCCGCTCAGCAGCAGAAGGCTGGCGGCGATGGCTGTGGCGAGAAGGCGGGTGTCGAGGACACGGGGATGAAACATGAAGGCTCCGATGTGGGCGAGTTTTATGGATGAAGCCGCAAAGTGTGCTGTGCCCGTGTGACGCCTGAATGAAGAGTCAGAAATGGAAATTTCCGTGACCGAAGAATCAATTCATTGATTGATTGATGAAGGTTAAATCTAAAAGAATGAGGGGCTTATAAAAAGAAGGTTTTCTGGGCGGGCTGAACGAAGGGAAGTCCCCCTTGGTCGCGCCGTGACCGGCGTGCTCAGCGGAGGCCCTTCGATGCGCCTGTCGGGCACGGGTACCCTGAAGGGGCGCGGAATCCATCCATGGATTTTCGTCCTGTGGATGACGCTACGCGGCCCAGCGCCGCTCCATGCGGCGCTTGTCGGGCGCGGGGTGTCCTTCTTTTCGTCCCGCCTCGAAGCACGAGCATGAAAAGGTACTCGCCCGCGCGCGATGCGGGCCGTTCGAAGTGCGCTGCTTGAAGCGGGCGAAACAGTGCGCAAGCCAGTCCGCTTGCTTTTAGCAGCCAGTTAAAGCCACTTTCAATAACCCTTGGAGCCCTTTTTCGCCCGCCATGAGGCTTGACCTTTCAAACAGGCGCCAACGCAAGCGGGCGAGTCACTTTTCTTGCTTGTGCAAGAAAAGTAACCAAAAGAACACACCCCCACGGGACCGCCCTTCGGGCAAGCCCTGGCCTGACCTGCTCCA
>JAQVHL010000042.1 GCA_028696185.1 Halothiobacillaceae bacterium | reverse complement strand
GGACCGCCCTTCGGGCAAGCCCTGGCCTGACCTGCTCCAGCCGGGCCGCTCCGACGCGACATCCTGTCGCGGCGGAGCTAAATGGGCCATCCCTGGCCCATTTACCCGGCTTCCACAGGCCAGTCCATGGCGGTCCCAAGGGGGCCCTTCCATCCGTCCACGCTCGTCCAACAATTCAGCGCCGGACGAAGGATTCCCATCTCCCCCCCTTGGAGGCGCCATGGACGGGGTTGTGGAAGCCGGGTGAAAGGGCCAGGGATGGCCCTTTCAGTCCCGCCACAACAGGATGTTGTGTCGGGATGGCCCGGTCGGAGCGGCCCCGGCAATGGCTTGCCCGGAGGGCGCCTCCGTGGGGGTGCCCTTTCTTTGGTACCTTTCTTTGGGCAAGCAAAGAAAGGTACTCGCCCGCGTGCGATGCGGGCCGTTCGAAGTGCGCCGCTTGAGGCGGGCGAAACAGTGCGCAAGCCTGTCTACTTGCGAAAGATCAAGTCGTTCAGGCGCCAGTTAAAGCCGCTTTCAAGAACCGTTGGAGCCCTTTTTCGCCCGCCATGAGGCTTGGCCTTTCAAACAGGCGCCAACGCAAGCGGGCGAGTCAAGCCGTTCGAAGTGCGTTGCTTGAGGCGGGCGAAACAGTGCGCAAGCCTGTCCTGAGCGGTTTTTGCAAACATATCCTTGATTTTTCTCCTGTCCGCTCGATTGAAAAGACATCGCCTGCGAGAGTCCGTGCCCCCCCTCCCCGCCTAAAACAAGCGCCGCTCCCTGAAGGGGCTACAACACGGAGGAATCACGCAGAATACGGACGATCCAGCCAGTTGAGGACCAGTTCGGCGTCGCGGTCCGGCAGGTAGCGCAGGCCCTGGGCCCAGTCGCGGCCAAAGCGGGTGGCGAGTGTGTGGGGCACGCGGGCGCCGGCGATCATGTGGAAGTACCAGGCGGCGGGATAACCGGCGCGCCGGTCGAAGTCGCGCAGGATCGGGGCAAGCGGGGCGCCGGGGTCGGGCAGGATGGGTTTTTCAGGCGTAGCGACAGGCAGGATGCGCGCCCCGCGCTGCATCTGGTGGAAGCGGTCGATGTGCTCGGTGCAGGCCAAAAGCCAATGCTGCCAGAACGGGGGGTGCATTGCGGCGCTGGACGCGGCCCATTCGTCCGCGAAACGTTCAACGCCGGAGGGCTCCGGACGCGGCCCGCGCAGCGTGGCGACGAAGCGCCGGATGTCGGTCAGGCGCCGCGGGACATAGAACGGCGCCCCCAGCGGCGTGTGCGGCCAACGCGGCGGGCGGGGCGGTTCCAGCAGGTCACAAAGATCCCCCGGCGGCGCGGTGGGGTCCACTAGCGGGCGTTCGATTTCCTCCTGCATTTCCTCGATTTCCAGTTGCAGGAAATCGAGCGGGCCTTCGCCCGTGGGCGCGACAAAATAATGTGTCTGACCGCGCAGGCGGCTGACGAGCAGCTTTTCGTCCTGCCAGGCCTCGACAAAGGCAGCGCCATCCTCGTCGCAATCGCGCCAGGCGGCATCCAGCCAGGGCTCGACATCCGCGCTCACCCGCGTGCCATCGGAACGATAGATGCCCGCCGGCCGGTGCCAGCCACCCCGGCTGAGTACTGCGGTAAAGCGCCGCTCCGGCAAGGCCGCCTGCAGGCGTTCGAGCAGCGCGGCGTGCCCCGTCTCGAAAGGTACGTCACGGCAGAGTGCATCCAGCGCCGCCTGGGACGGGAGCGAATCCGGGTCTTGCATGGTCAATCGTCCTCGACAAGGCGGGCAATCACCAGCCCGGTGGCGGCGGCAGGGTCCGTGGTGAACTCGACGCAATGGCCGGTATTGTTGAGGTAAAACAGCGCAAAGCCCGCGCCTTCGGCCACCGGTTTCAGGCGCGCGGGCACGTCGTCCTCACTGCAGACGGTGAAATGGAGGGTGGGAAAACGCGCGCGCAAGGCGGCCGGATCGTACTCGCCTTTTTCCACGGCATGGACAACGCCCCCCAGGGTATCGGCATCGATCATTCCGCCTCCTCCACAGCAGCAAAACGCGCGAGGGACTTTGCCTCGACCCCCATGACCCGCGCCAGCCACGGCGGCGGTGCCTGCATGGATTCCTGCAGCCGCGCAATCGCGGCACGGGCCGGCCCGCCCTCGGGGGCCTTGACCGGATGCGCGCCGGTACGCACCACCTTGGCCGCCGCCGGACCGCCGATGGACTGCACATACAGCACATGACAATCGGCAATCAGCGCGGCGCGTGCCGCATTGCGGTCTTCCTCGCCGTCCGCCGCCAGTGTCGGGCGCACGGCGATCAGGCGCACGCTGTCGCGGGTGACTTCGTAGACCAGAAAACGCAGACAAGAGCCGAAGTGCCCGTCCAGGTTTTCCTCGCTGTTGGAGGCGATGCCCACCATCAGCGCTTCACCCGGATTCAGGGCCGGACCTTCGGGCCGGGGCAGATCCTCATCGTCCACTCCCTCCCCCCACAACAGGCGCACCGCTTCCTTGAGCGCTGCGGCAGGAACATCCGGCTCCACCACCTCATCGCCCTGCAGGATCGCCTTGAGGTCGGCCACGGTCACCCGCGACAGCCCCTCTTCGGTCAATGGCGTGCCCAGTTTGTCTCCCAGCGCCTGGACAAACGAGCGCAGATCCACGCCCGGCAGGACACGGGCCGCCAGCCCGATCCGCAAGGCCAGCTCGCGCGAAATGGCAGGTACGGCTTTCATGGACAATCCTCCATCGGGTTACAACAATCAGGGCACGCAAGGGGACGCTTCAACCGCGATGCGTCCGGTGTTCCGGCAGCCCGCCCGTTTGCGCCGCAGGGCACACAGAGAACACAGAGGGGTTGCCCCGATCCCTGGGGCGGCGTCCCCGGCGCGGCGGGTATCGGCCGTCCGTGGCCGGGCGTGTCCCACCCGGAGGGCACGTATTCCGGGGCGATGCCCGCCCCGCCGCCGTGGAGCGGAGGTGGGGACGTCCCGTGCCGCCCTGTGTTCTCTCTGGGCTCTGCTTTTCTCAATCCGCCCCCACGCGCTTCACTCGGCCCCGTCCAGGCGCTTGGCGCGCAGGCTGATGGGCAGGCTGGGGGGACTTGTGAGCGGTTCGATGTAATAGGCGCCGCCGTTGTTAAGGCGGATGGCACCGCCCCATTTGTCCGGCTGGTCGAATTCGATGGAAACGATGGTGTCTTCCAGATCGCGCTTGGGCAGGTAAAAGGACAGCGCGCCCTTGGCGTCGCGCCGGATCATGATATTGGCCATGTCGGAGTTCCTTGCGGTGCATCGCTTCGCGATGAAAGCCGCTCCGGCGGAATGCGCAGGAGCGGCGAGTTTTCACAACATCAACGCACGAGGTCGTAGTTGTAATCCGTCGTACCCATGCCACGGGTTTCGTCGTCCAGTCGCTCCAGGACAGCGTTGACCAGGGTGGTGAGGATGTACATGGCGCCCTCGTAGCCCATCGTGGTCATGCGGTGCAGGTGGTGACGGTCGAAGATCGGGAAGCCCAGGCGGATCAGCGGCACTTCGAATGCCTTGCCTTTGTGCAGGGTGTCGCGCTGGATGTACTTGCCGTAGCTGTTGCCGATCAAAAAGTCCGGCTTGTTGGTGAAGCACAGCGAGCGCAGGTGCCACAGGTCGTTACCGACATAGACCTTGCAGTTCGCGCCATAGGGAGAGTCGTCCAGCATTTTCTGCACGGCCTTGCCCCAGCGCTTGTTGGCGTTGTTGGAAAGGATGTGGATCGGCTCGGCGCCCAGTTCGAGCAGGAACTTGGTCATGCCCATGACGAAGTCGGGGTCGCCGTAGAGGGCGAACTTCTTGCCGTGCAGCCAGGTGTGGCTGTCGGTCATCATGTCCACCAGGCGGCCGCGCTCCTTGGCGATGGACTCGGGAATGTCCTTGCCAGTCAGTTCGGAGACCTTCATCAGGAATTCGTCGGTCCATTCCAGGCCCATCGGAATGTTCAGCTTGGGAATGCTGTGATTCCAGGTTGTTTCGACGTATTTCTTCGTCTTTTCAAGCTGCCAGGGCTGGAGCAGGAGGGTGTTGATCGCGTTGGGCGCGTCTTTTACCTGCTCCTGCGTGGTGCCGCCTGCGTACATGCGGAAGCTGCCGTCGGCCGGGGTGTCCAGCACCTCTTCCGGGTCGGAAAGCATCGTCGCATCGACGCCCATTTCTTTCATCATGCGCTTGATGACCCGGTAATTGCCCAGATAGGTCTCAAAGCCCGGCACGAAATTGAGCTTGCCGTTACTGCCCGGCGTCTTGCCTTCCATCTCGTTGAGGGTAAAGAAGCGCGCGATGCCCTCGAACATGTTGTCCCAGCCGGTGACGTGGCTGCCGACGAAGCTCGGAGTGTGGGCGAACGGGGTCGGGAATTCCTGCTCGATATGGCCGGCTTTCTTCGCGTTGTTGATGAACGCGTTGAGGTCATCCCCGATGACTTCCGCCATGCAGGTGGTGGAAACCGCAATCATGTCCGGCTTGTACAGGGCCTTGGCGTTTTCCAGCCCGTCGAACATGTTCTTCTGGCCGCCGAAAACGGCGGCGTCTTCGGTCATGGAGTCGGATACGCAGGCGATCGGCTCCTTGAAATGGCGGTTGAAGTAGGTGCGAAAATAGGCCACGCAACCCTGCGAGCCGTGAACATACGGCAGGGTTTTTTCAAACCCGAGAGCGCAGAGCACGGCACCCAGCGGCTGGCAGGCCTTGGCCGGGTTGACGGTCAGGGCTTCGCGGGCAAAGTTCAGCTCCTGGTATTCGAGCGTGGTCGTCCACTCGAAGACCTCGTCGATCTTCGCCTGGGGATGACGTTCCTCGAACAGCGCCTGCTTGTTCTTGAGGCTTTCCTGGTAATCCGCGTCACGGAACAGCGGATAGCAGGGCTTGATGTTTTCGACGACTTGACTCATTTGGGGTCTCCTCAAGCCCGGGCCGCCCATCCGCGGACCACGGGCACAAAGATGGGAAGGTCTCGCCAGGCCAGATACGCCCGGCGTGAACCTGGGGACGTGCTCAGGCCGCAGCGGCGGCGCTGGACTCGGCCGGTTTTTTCCAGGGCGGAACGAGCTTGTTCCAGCACGGGTTGTTCAGCGTCATGTCCATATCGCGGGCGAAGATGGCAAAGCCGTCATAGCCGTGGTACGGACCGGAGTAATCCCAGCTGTGCATCTGGCGGAAGGGAATGCCCATCTTCTGGAAGATGTACTTTTCCTTGATGCCAGAGCCGATCAGATCGGGCTTGACCTTTTTGACGAACTCTTCGAATTCGTAACCGGTCACGTCGTCGTACAGCAGGGTGGCGTTGCCCATTTCCTTGATGGTGCGGTCGTAGTCGTCGTTGTGGGCGAACTCGTAGCCGGTGCCGACCACTTCCATGCCCAAGTCTTCGTACGCGCCGATCACGTGACGCGGACGCAGGCCGCCGACGTACAGCATGACGCGCTTGCCTTGCAGACGCGGCTTGTACTTGGCGATCACGGCTTCGTACTCGGCCTTGTACCTGGCGATGACCTGCTCGCATTTCTGCTGGATGCTTTCGTCGAAAAAGGCGGCAATCTTGCGCAGGCTCTCTTCGATCTTGGTCGGACCGAAGAAGTTGTATTCCATCCAGGGAATGCCGTACTTCTCTTCCATGTGACGGCTGATGTAGTTCATCGAGCGGTAGCAGTGCAGCAGGTTCAGCTTGGCCTTCGGGGTGTTTTCCATCTCGGCGAGGGTGCCGTCGCCGGACCACTGGGCAATCACACGCAGGCCCATTTCTTCGAGCAGGATGCGCGAGGACCAGGCGTCGCCGCCGATGTTGTAATCACCGATGATGGTCACGTCATACGGCGTGGTTTCGAAAGCTTTGGCCTCGGCCTTGTCCAGCACCCAGTCGCGGATCGCGTCGTTGGCGATGTGGTGCCCCAGGGACTGCGACACGCCACGGAAGCCTTCGCAACGCACCGGAATGACCGGTTTTTCGATGGCGGCAGCGGATTTTTTCGACACCGCCTCGATGTCGTCGCCAATCAGGCCGATGGGGCATTCAGACTGCACGGAAATACCCTTGTGCAGCGGGAACAGACCCTCGATTTCCTCGATCAGCTTGGCGAGCTTCTTGTCACCACCGAAAACAATATCCTTCTCCTGGAAATCCGAGGTGAAGTTCATTTCGGCAAAGGTGTTCACGCCCGTGGCGCCAACATAATAGTTACGGCGACCGGCGCGGGAATACTGACCGCAGCCGACCGGGCCGTGGGAAATGTGGATCATGTCCTTGATCGGGCCCCACACCACCCCGCGCGAACCGGCATAGGCGCAACCACGAATGGTCATCACCCCCGGCAGGGATTTACGGTTGGATGTGATGCACTTCTTGGACTGTTCAACGGACTGATCATTGACCGCCAGATGCTTGGCACGGTCTTTCTTGGCCTTGTCCGGATAGACATCGAGCACCTCGGCAATGAGGGCTTCGCTCTCTTCACGCGTCAGATGGGACATATCGATCTCCTTGTCACGCCGCCGGCAATCCCCGGACGGGCATGGGAAAGGTGGATACGGCGCCGGAGGACGAGGCAGGATCGCCCCGCCCGGCGACGAAAGGGGCGCCTCGACGGCGCATCAGGCGCCTCAGGCCGTGGCGGCCACCGGCAGCTCGTCGGCCTTCTTGCCCACGATGGACTCGTCTTCCTGCTCCAGAATGCCGAATTCCATCAACAGGTCTTCCAGCTCTTCCATCTCGATCGGCGTCGGGATGACGAAATTGCGGTTTTCGTACACCTTCTTCGCCAGCATGCGGTACTCGTCGGCCTGCTTGGCCTTCGGGTCGTACTCGATCACGGTCATGCGACGGATCTCGGCGTGCTGCACCACGTTGTCGCGCGGCACGAAATGGATCATGGTGGTGCCCAACTTGGCCGCCAGCGCCATGATCAGCTCGTCTTCACGGTCGGTGTTGCGGCTGTTGCAAATCAGGCCGGCCAGACGCACGCCACCGGAATTGGCGTACTTCACGATACCCTTGGCGATGTTGTTGGCCGCGTACATGGCCATCATCTCGCCAGAGCAGACGATGTAGATTTCCTGCGCCTTGTTCTCGCGGATCGGCATGGCGAAACCGCCGCAGACCACGTCGCCCAGAACGTCGTAGAACACGAAGTCCAGGTCCTCGTCATACGCGCCTTCCTCTTCCAGGAAGTTGATCGCGGTAATCACCCCGCGACCTGCGCAGCCTACGCCGGGCTCCGGACCGCCGGACTCCACACACTTCACATTGCCGTAGCCCACCTGGAGCACGTCTTCCAGCTCCAGGTCCTCCACCGAACCGGCTTCCGCCGCAAGGTGCATGACCGTAGTCTGCGCCTTGGAGTGCAGGATCAGACGCGTGGAGTCAGCCTTCGGGTCGCAGCCGACGATCATCACTTTATTACCGGCCTCGGCCAGCGCGGCGACGAGGTTCTGGGTGGTGGTAGACTTGCCGATACCACCTTTGCCGTAGATGGCGCATTGACGCAGTGCCATGGTGCATCTCCTTGATTGGGATTTGTTGCCAAGCAATCCCGCGATTGCTCGACGAACATAACGCAACCCCCGTGCCACGCATGCAACACACTGAAAAACAACAAAAACATACCCAAAACACCCCCGACGAAGCGGAAGGCATACCCGACAATAGCCCCGACGCATGTAGGGGTAGCGACAAGCCCGCCCCCCTGCCGCGCCTGCCGCGCCTGCCGCGCAACGCCCGCCTGCCCATCAACCGCTGCAACCTGCCCGCCGACGTGCTCGGCGGCCTCACCTTCCAGCGCCACCCAGCCCCGCTATTGATCGACGGCGTGCTGAACCTGCACCGTGGCCTGTTCGAGCGCCTCGACCGGCTTCCCAGCCCCGCCGAACGCGGCGAACTGTTCCTCGCCCACATGGACGCGCACTTCTGCCTCACCCACCCCATCGACGCGGGCGCCGACCACCCCGGCGCTCGCGTGCGCGCCAACTGGCGCAAAGTCCTGCAAGGCTGGAGCTTCGACTCCGAAAGCCGCGACGGCGCCCTGCTCAAAGGCTGGGTCGAGTCCCGCTTCGGCCTGCTGCCCCGCCACCACCGCGAGCCGCTCCCCGCCCCCGAAGGCCCGGCCTGGACCCGCTACCTGCACGAACGCAGCAGCGGCCTGTACGCCACCAACGCCCTCGAAGCGCAGATCGACCTGCTCTACGCCTACACCCAGCACGAACTGACCCGCGCCCACGGCCCCGACGCCCACCTCACCCTGTATCGCGGCGTCAACGCCCTCAACGCCCACGACATCCTCGCCCGCCCCACGCGCCAGCACGCCACCCTGCTGCTCAACAACCTGAGCGCCTTCAGCGCCAGCCGCGAACGCGCCGACGAATTTGGCGACACCGTCCTTACCGCCCGCATCCCCACCGCCAAGATCCTCGCCTACAGCGAACTGCTCCCCGGCCTGCTGCGCGGCGAGGCCGAATACCTGGTCATAGGCGGGCTGTGCGAGGTGGAGATTGGATGAAGTAAAAAACTAGGATAGGGTTTTGCAACGCCCTGATAATCGACTTAAAACATGCAAAAAGCACTACCGCCCCACAAGGAATAGCAATGAAAAACACAATACGGGCACTGGCTGCCCTGGCCCTGGGCATCACCACCCTCTCGGGCTGCGCCATCAAGCAAAGCGTGAAACCGGTCGAGCGCCTGGACAACCCACAGGTTTGTATTGTGCTCAACCCGGCAGTATCCCAAGGCGGCTTTCTGACGACCTATACCCGCGTTCTGAGCGAGAAAGGCTACACGGTGGAACCCTTGCCTGCGGGCAGCCCGGTTGGCCAGTGTGCGGTCACCTCCACCTACACAGCGAACTGGAGCTGGGATCTGGCGCTTTACATGGTCTACGCAGAGATCAAGGTGTACAAAAACGGCAATCTGTCAGGCGAGGCGATATACGACGCACGAGGGGGAGACGCCAATATGGGCAAGTTCATCAAGGGAGAAGATAAAATCACCGAACTGGTCAACCAGCTCTTCCCCGGCCCGTACAAGGCGGAGAAATAGCACACGCTCGAATGGCCTTGCGATGCAGCCCCGTATCGTTTCGGCAGCGGCTGCCCGCGACGATCAGCCGCGCGGCGGAAGCGCTCCCAGAAAACACGAAAGCCCCGGAATCCGGGGCTTTCGTTCCTTCAGCGACAGGGGTGCTTCAGCCCATGTGCCAGATCATTTCCTCACCGAAGGCGGAGCAGCTCACTTCGGTGGCGCCGTCCATCAGACGGGCGAAGTCGTAGGTCACACGCTTGCCGGCGATGGCGCCGGACATGCCCTTGACAATCAGATCGGCCGCTTCGAACCAGCCCAGGTGACGCAGCATCATCTCGGCGGAGAGGATCAGCGAGCCGGGGTTGACCTGATCCTTGCCAGCGTACTTGGGCGCGGTGCCGTGGGTGGCCTCGAACATGGCCACGGTATCGGAGAGGTTCGCCCCCGGTGCGATGCCGATGCCGCCCACCTGCGCGGCAAGCGCGTCGGAGATGTAGTCGCCGTTGAGGTTCAGGGTGGCGATCACGTCGTACTCAGCCGGGCGCAGCAGGATCTGCTGCAGGAAGGCGTCGGCGATGGAATCCTTGATGATGATCTCGCGGCCGGTCCGGGGGTTGGTGAGTTTGCACCACGGTCCGCCGTCGATCTCCACCGCGCCGAACTCTTCTTTGGCGAGCGCATAGCCCCATTCCTTGAAGGCGCCTTCGGTGAATTTCATGATGTTGCCCTTGTGCACCAGGGTCACCGACGCGCGGTCGTTGTCGATGGCGTACTGGATGGCCTTGCGCACCAGGCGCTGGGTGCCCTCGGAGGACACCGGCTTGATGCCGATGCCGGAGGTTTCCGGGAAGCGGATTTTCTTCACGCCCATTTCATTGCGCAGGAAGTCGATGAGTTTTTTCGCTTCCGGGGTGCCGGCGGCCCATTCGATACCGGCATAGATGTCCTCGGAGTTCTCGCGGAAGATGACCATGTCGGTCTTCTCGGGCGCCTTTACCGGGCTGGGGGTGCCGGCGTAGTAACGCACCGGGCGCAAGCAGACGTACAGATCGAGCTCCTGGCGCAGGGTCACGTTCAGCGAGCGGATGCCACCACCGACCGGCGTGGTCAACGGTCCCTTGATGGAGACGACAAAATCCTTGACCGCCTCCAGCGTCTCGGCCGGCAGCCAGGTGTTCTCGCCGTAGACCGCATTGGCCTTCTCGCCAGCATAGACTTCCATCCAGGCGATTTTCTTTGCGCCGCCATAGGCTTTTTCCACGGCCGCATCGACAACCCGGATCATCACCGGGGTGATGTCCACGCCCGTGCCATCGCCTTCGATGAAGGGGATGATCGGGTTATTGGGGACGTTCAGGGAATTGTCGGGGCCAGTGGTGATGCGCGCGCCGTCGGCGGGGACGGAAATCTTCAGGTAGGACATGTCGACTCCAAGAGCTGCGGATGCGGAAAAAAGAACCGTGCCGGGCATTATAGCCTGCCGGCGCAGGATCGACGTGCCTGACGGCGCCGCGCCGATTTGCTACCCTTGCGCGCATGATCTGGAAACCGCATGCCACGGTCGCCGCGTTGATCGAATGCGACGGCCGCTTTTTGATGGTCGAGGAGCACGCCGACGGCGGCCTGCGCCTGAACCAGCCTGCCGGTCACCTCGAAGAAGGCGAAACGCTCGCGCAAGCGGCGGTGCGCGAAGTCTTCGAGGAAAGCGGGCACCGCTTCGTGCCCGAACACCTGGTCGGGCTGTACCAGTGGCGCCACGCCGAATCCGGGCGCGAATACCTGCGCGCCGCGTTTTCCGGGCGCTCGACCGGTCACGAACCCGATGCGCCGCTGGACACCGGCATTGTGCGCGCGCTGTGGATGAGCGCCGACGAAATCCGCGCCGCGCGCGACAGTCTGCGCTCTCCGCTGGTGCTCGCCTGTCTGGAGGACTACCTCGCCGGGCAGCGCTTCCCTCTCTCCCTCACCCGGCGCATTTCATGAGCGGCAAGGGGCGCGTCATCGTGGGCCTGTCCGGTGGGGTGGATTCCTCCGTCGCCGCCCTGCGTCTTCTCGAACAGGGCTACGAAGTCGAAGGCCTGTTCATGAAGAACTGGGAGGAAGACGACACCGAGGAACACTGCCCGGCGAAACAGGACATGCTCGATGCCCTCGCCGTCTGCGAGACGCTCGGCATCGAATTCCACTGGGTGAATTTCGCCCGCGAATACTGGGACCGTGTGTTCGCGCATTTTCTGGAGGAATACCGCGCCGGACGCACCCCCAACCCGGACATCCTCTGCAACCGCGAGATCAAGTTCCGCGCCTTCCTCGACCACGCCCTTAACCTGGGCGCCGACTACATCGCCACCGGCCACTACGCCCGCGTGCGCCACGACGAAACCGGCGCGCATCTGCTCAAGGGCCTGGACGCGAACAAGGACCAGAGCTACTTCCTGCACGCGCTCGGACAGGCCCCGCTTTCCCGCGCCCTGTTCCCCATTGGCGAGCTGGAAAAACCCCTCGTGCGCGAACTCGCGCGCAAGGCCGGCTTCAAGACCGCAAGCAAAAAGGACAGCACGGGCATCTGCTTCATCGGCGAGCGGCGCTTCACCCACTTCCTGAACACCTACCTGCCCGCCCGCCCCGGCGACATCGAAACCCCGGAAGGCCAGCTCATCGGCCACCACAACGGGCTGATGTTCCACACCATAGGCCAGCGTCAGGGCCTGGGGATCGGCGGCCTGAAAGGCTTTTCCGAAGCGCCCTGGTTCGTCGCGGACAAAGACCTTGCGCGCAACGTGCTCATCGCCGTGCAGGGCGACGAACACCCACTGCTCTACAAGCGCGCCCTGCTCGCCAGCCAGCCCCACTGGATCGCGGGCACGCCGCCTGCGGCGCTCGACACGCAAACCGGCATGGCCTGCCAGGCGAAAATCCGTTATCGTCAACCCGACCAGCCCTGTCAGGTCCGCACCGGCCCCGACGGTCGCCTGCAGGTGAGTTTCGACACCCCGCAACGCGCCGTCACACCAGGGCAATCGGTCGTTTTCTACCGTGACGATGAATGCCTGGGCGGCGCCATTATCGAAACCGCGCTCGATCCGAAATCCGCCTGACCGGCCCCAACCCAAGACAAGCCATGAGCCGAAGCATCGAAGACCAGACCCTCGCCCTCGCGGGCGTCGTACAGGCCGCCTGGATGGCACGCCAGCTCGCCTGGCAGGGCGACGTTCCCGCATCCACGTTCAACGCCAGCGTACGCAGCCTGTTCAACTTCGAACCCCGCGACGTGCCCGACGTATTCGGTGGCCCAGGCGGCGTGGCCGAAGGTTTGAAAGCCCTGCGCCACCAACTCTCCGGCACCAGCCGCGATGTCGAACTGACCCGCTACGGCATCACCCTGCTGGTCCTCTCCGGCCGCTTCACCCAAACGCCGGGCATGATGGACCGCGTGCACCGCGAGCTCAACGACATCCGCCTGAGCATGAGCGATGAGGCCCTCACCTCGGACGTCAGCATCCGCCGCATCGCCGCCCTGTACCGCGAAACCATCAGCACGCTGGAACCGCGCATCGTGGTCAATGGCGAACAGAAATACCTCGAAGACGAAGCCATCGCCGCCCGCATCCGCGCCAGCCTGCTGGCCGGCATCCGCGCCGGCATGCTCTGGCAGCAATGCGGCGGCTCGCGCCTGATGCTGCTGTTCCGCCGCCGCAAATTCATGGACGCCACCACGCAACTGCTCCGGCGCGGCCTCGCCACCGTCTGACCCGGCGCCCCCGGACAAGACGCGACAAAGCGCGTCCGCGCGCCCATCAGCGGCCAGCCTCCCCTGTCACCACGCCAGCTGCTCCAGCGCCAGCCCCATCGCCGCCGCCACCTCGGCCTGCGTCAGGCGCAAATGCTCGCGCCAGGCGGCAATCACCGTCGCACCATCAACCACGGCACTGACCACAGCATGCGGCACTGTCGGCTCCGCCTTGCTTTTGCCCGCAACCAATGCCAGATACTGCGCAAAGGGCAGCACCGCAAAAACCGGATGCCCACCGGCATCACGCGAAATCTGTACACCTTCGGCAAGTGCGTTCATCGCGTTTTTTCACCTCTTCAACCGAGACGATGCGAACCTCACCGTCGTACCCAAAAAAACACTCGGGCGTTTCCAACCCGCAGACGGTAAGCGTACGCATGGTGCGTCGATGCCTTGACATGGCGCGCCGCCCCCAGATCGACAAGCTCCGGTATTACCGCACCTCGGATCGCCAACGCCTGCTCCGCAAGAATCCTGCGTAGCTGCTTTAATGCCTTTGCTTTCCACAGAATCTCGTTCATCGCCAAATCATAAGTTTTAAATAAGCCTTCCCCACCCGCCGGCAAGGTTTTTTTTACCCTTTTTTCCACCCCGGTCACGAACAGTCTCGAAATATGAGACACAGCCCACGTATCGTTCACCGATGCCGCGCCTTGCCGCCGCGCCCTCACAAAAATACGGAAGCCGCCATGAAAACCCTCGCCATCGCCGCCGCGCTACTGCTGACCGCCAGCGCCCCCGCCCACGCCGTTTACAAATGCGTGGTCAACGGAAAAACCGTCTTCAGCCAAACCCCCTGCGCGGAAGACGCGGAGCAAATCGAACTCAAAGTCGTCCGCCCCACCGACGAGCAGATCGCCCAACAGGCGCAGATCGGCCAACGCTACGACAAAATGTCCACCGGCTACGCACTGGATCGGCAGATCCAGACCCTCGAACAGAAAATCGGCGCCCGCCGTGCCGAACTCGACCGCCTTCGCGCCACCCGCGACCGGCAGCTTTCCGCCCTGCGCCGCATGAAAGACCACGCCAACAACAATCTCGCCGGCGCCACCTGGGAAGGCTCCCTCTCGGACGAAATGCAGGCCATCAACCAGAAATTCGACACCGACGCTCGCCTGCTCACCGACGAAATCGCCGCCCTCAACGCAGAAAAAAGCGCGCTCGTGATCGAAAAGACCAAACTCAAGAGCGCACCCGAGCACTAATCACCGAACCGGACGCTCCCCCCCGACACCGCACAGGAACCCCCCACATGCCCGCACGGCCCCAACACCGCCTGACGCTGGCCAGCGCCTTGTCACTGCAGCGTGCCAAACTCCTGCGCCAACTGGAGGAAAGCCCCACACCGGCAGGGGCCGCCCCGCGCCGGCCCCTGCCCGACTACCGGCGGCAGCTACGCGAACACACCCGCGCGTTGGATCACACCATAAACCACGAGATTGCCGCCCTGCTGACCAGCGCAAAAGTCCCCCCCTTCACCGCCTACCTTGCCAGCGAACGCCTGGGCAAACTACTGCAGGCCATGACCCAGACCTACCGCGAACTGGCCGCCCCGCCGCCCCGCCTGTGGCATCGACACGCCTACGCCGAACTGGCCCGGAGCTACCGGCAAACCCTGATCGCCGTCGCCGCCTGGATCGCACAACTTGCCCCCCACCTGCACGCTCCGCCCAGCCCGCAAACGGCGCCCTTCAAACACCGTCTGAAGCTTCTCCCCAGCCCTAAAAAAAACACCCCCCGACGCCCTCGCCCCGGCCTTGGCTTCTGGGGATGGACCGCCCTGCTCATCTTCATGCTGGCCAACGCCAGCGGTGGGGAATGCGGCGACTGTTGCGGCAGCGGGGGCATGGAATAACAGACATGCAGCGCGCCACATTGAAATCGTAACAAACGAATCGCTCGCTACGCCGCCGGCCGCATGGCCCAGCTCAAGGCGCCCAAGCCACTCAAGATCGCGCCGTACTGGCGCCACCTGCATGGCGGAAAGAGGCCGAAGCGCTGCGCATCATGCGCTTCGGGGATGAAGACTCGATCAACAATCGGGACGCCTTCACCCAGACCGAGCCCTTCGGCGTCTATGAGACGGTCGCCGAGCTGATGGCGCGCGTGCAGGGATACCGAACCGCCGAGTCGCTCGACGCGCTGGATTACTTCCCGGAGACGCTCAAGATGCTTCATCAACGACTTTCACGGATCTAGGCCATGGTATTCCCGGTCGGCTTGACGGGGATCGAGCAGCAGCATGTCTTTATCAGCGGATGGAAGGCTCATGTTGGAACCTCCGCCATGATCGAGATCGAGTTCAACGACCGCCCGGTACTGGACGCGCTCACCATACTGAGGACAGTACGATGATAGCGAAACCAGGCTCTTACTTTTTGCGGGAAATCGTCCAAGGCAGGCCGTACATCCTCGGTGGAGAGTCAGACGGCCCTTCGATGCTTTGTATTTTTCTCAACACAGGAGAGTGCATGTGGATACCGTATTCATGATTGGACTGACACCCAACGGTGGCACGCCATGACGATTCGTGTCCGGCTCTATCAGTTACCCAACGGGGATATTCTCGGCGCGGGCGGATGGGTGACGTCCCCCGAAGGCGATCACTATGAGATTCGGTGGACATCGCCCGTCGGCGATCCGATCTATGACATCCCCTACGAGACCCTGAAGCAGCTGGCGGAAAACCGTGGAGCGCTGGTGTGGGACGAGGCATTGAGCAAGCTCGTGCTGGAGAAGGAGGAGCCATGATCGAGATCGAACTCAACGACAGCCCGGTGCTGGACGCGCACAACGAGCTGATGCGGCGCGCAAGCGATCCGGAGCCGGCGCTGCGCTACATTGGCGAGAAGCTGGTCGACTCGACCAAACAGCGCTTCGTGGACGGGCGTGCCCCCGAGGGCGACGAGTGGGCAAAAAACGAGGAACTGCCCCTGGCGTTCTATCTCAGCGAGTACAAGGGCAACTTCAAAAAAGACGGTAGCATCAGAGGGTGTTTACAAAAAGAAAGCGTTGCGAACAATTCAGCGCCGGACGAAGGATTCCCAGATCCCCCTTGGAGGCGCCATGGACGGGGTCGTGGAGACCGGGTGAAAGGGCCATGGAGGGCCCTTTCAGTCCCGCCACAACAGGATGTTGTGCATCCTGTTCTCGCACCCTTGGGGCATCCATGCCCCAAGCCCTGACGGGTGCGGCGCTCGAATTCGGGACGGCCCGGTCGGAGCGGCCCCGGCCAGGGCTTGCCCGAAGGGCGCCTCCGTGGGGGTGCCCTTTCTTTGGTACCTTTCTTTGGACAAGCAAAGAAAGGTACTCGCCCGCGCGCGATGCGGGCCGTTCGAAGTACGCCGCTTGAGGCGGGCGAAACAGTGCGCAAGCCTGTCCTGAGCGGTTTTTGCAAACATATCCTTGATTTTCAGCCCGTCCGCTTGCGAAAGATCAAGTCGTTCAGGCGCCGGTTAAAGCCGCTTTCAAGAACCGTTGCAGCCCTTTTTCGCCCGCCATGAGGCTTGGCCTTTCAAACAGGCGCCAACGCAAGCGGGCGAGTCACTTTTCTTGCTTGTACAAGAAAAGTAACCAAAAGAACACACCCCCACGGGACCGCCCTTCGGGCAAGCCCTGGCCTGACCTGCTCCAGCCGGGCCGCTCCGACGCGACATCGTGTCGCGGCGGAGCTAAATGGGCCATCCCTGGCCCATTTACCCGGCTTCCACAGGTCAGTCCACGGCGGTCCCAAGGGGGCCCTTCCCTCCGCCCACGCTCGCCCAACAATTCAGCGCCGGACGAAGGATTCCCAGATCCCCCTTGGAGGCGCCATGGACGGGGTTGCGGAGACCGGGTGAAAGGGCCATGGAGGGCCCTTTCAGTCCCAGCGCGACAGGACGTCGCGCGTCCTGTTCTCGCACCCTTGGGGCATCCATGCCCCAAGCCCTGACGGGTGCGGCGCTCGAATTTTGGACGGCCCGGTCGGAGCGGCCCCGGCCAGGGCCTGCCCGGAGGGCGCCTCCGTGGGGGTGCCTTTTCTTTGGTACCTTTCTTTGGGCAAGCAAAGAAAGGTACTCGCCCGCGCGCGATGCGGGCCGTTCGAAGTACGCCGCTTGAGGCGGGCGAAACAGCGTGCAAGCCTGTCCTGACCAGCTTTTGAAAACATATCCTTGATTTTCAGCCCGTCCGCTTGCGAAAAATCAAGTCGTTCAGGCGCCGGTTAAAGCCGCTTTCAGGAACCCTTGGAGCCCTTTCTCGCCCGCCTTGAGGCTAAGCCTTTCAAACAGGCACCAGTGCAAGCGGGCGCCCACGCTCGTCCAACAAGCGTTTTTTTGTAAACACCGCCTCAACACAAAGGGCCAACAGCGGATCGGAGCCAAGAAACCGCTCATCGCACACCCCTTCCTTGGCCTGTCATCCGACGACCGGAAAGACATCCTCGACATCATCCAAGGCGACCTCGCCGACGCTCTCTGAGCTGTTGCGCATCCTGCAACCGTTTTGCAAAAACCTTCCCGGAATTTAACCGGACCATCCCTCGATTTGCCCCTCTCACCATACAACCGTCAACAACAACGCTCCCCGCTTTGCGCGAAGAAACAAAAAAGGAGCGCCGCGCTGGGAACCTTACCCCCCACCACATCCAGTTTTGGATGTTGAACAAGGAGCTCAACCAACCACGCGGCGCCCATACAGTGTAGCCCGTTCATCCGTTTTTCGCAGGCTGGGGCTGTGCTACCCTGCCCCGTCGGTTCAATGACGGGACACGCGGCATGAGCGCCACACTCGACGCTTTTATCGAACGCTGGCAGGCGGCCAACGGATCGGAACGCGCCAACTACCAGCTCTTCCTCACCGAGCTGTGCGAACTGCTCGGCCTGCCGCGTCCCGAGCCCGCCTCCGACGACACCCGCGACAACGCCTACGTCTTCGAGCGCCGGGTGGACATCCACAATGCCGACGGCAGCGTCACGCGCGGCTTCATCGACCTGTACCGGCGCGGCAGCTTCGTGCTCGAAGCCAAGCAGACCGGAAAGGAGCTCGACTCCGGCGGCTGGAACACCGCCATGCTCCGCGCCCAGAACCAGGCCGACCAGTACGCCCGCGCCCTGCCCGCCGACGAAGGCCGCCCGCCGTTCATCGTCGTGGTGGACGTGGGCCGCTCCATCGAGCTGTACGCCGAATTCACCCGCACCGGCAGCACCTACGTTCCCTACCCCGACCCGGCGCACCACCGCATCCGGCTCGACGACCTGCGCGATGAAACCATCCGCGAGCGCCTCGCAACGCTCTGGCTCGACCCGCTCAAACTCGACCCCAGCCGCGAATCCGCCCGCGTCACCCGTCAGATTGCCGACCGCCTCGCCCGCCTGGCCAAATCGCTGGAAGCCGACGGCCACGCCCCCGAGCGCGTCGCGCATTTCCTCATGCGCGCCCTGTTCACCATGTTTGCCGAAGACGTGGGCCTGCTGCCCGAGCACGAAGGGCGCGGCGCCTTCACCAGCCTGCTCGAAAGCCTGCGCGAGCACCCCGAACACTTCGCCCCCGCGCTCGAATCGCTCTGGCAGACCATGAACCACGGCGGCTTCGACCCCCGCCTCATGGCCCGCATCCGCCGCTTCAACGGCGGCCTGTTCGCCACCCCGGATGTCATCCCGCTCACCCGCGACCAGATCGACCTGCTGCACGCCGCCGCGCGCGCCGACTGGCGCCATGTCGAGCCCACCATCTTCGGCACCCTGCTCGAACGCGCGCTCGACACCCGCGAACGCCACAAACTCGGCGCCCACTACACCCCGCGCGCCTATGTCGAACGCTTGGTCCTGCCCACCCTCATCGAGCCCCTGCGCCGCGACTGGCAGACCGTGCAGATCGCCGCCGAAGCCTGGCGCGCGCAGGGCAAGCCCGACCGCGCCCGCGACGAAGTGCGCGCCTTCCACCACCAGCTCTGCCACACCCGCGTCCTCGACCCCGCCTGTGGCAGCGGCAACTTCCTCTATGTCGCGCTCGAACACATGAAGCGCCTCGAAGGCGAAGTGCAGAACCTGTTGACCGACCTGGGCGAAACCCAGGGCCGGCTCGACATGGCCGGGCTTACGGTCGACCCGCACCAGTTTCTCGGCCTGGAAATCAACCCGCGCGCCGCCGCCATTGCCGAAATGGTGCTCTGGATCGGCTACCTGCAATGGCATTACCGGCTCAGCAAACGCCTCGACACCCTGCCCGACCCGGTGCTGCGCGACTTCCACAACATCGAACACCGCGACGCCCTCATCGCCTTCGATGCCGTCGAATACCTCACCGACGACACCGGCCAGCCCCTCACCCGCTGGGACGGCGTGACGTACAAGACCAGCCCTGTCACCGGCGAGGACATCCCCGACGAAACCGCCCGCCTGCCCGTCGAGCAGTACAAAAACCCGCGCAAGGCCCAATGGCCGCAGGCCGAATTCATCGTCGGCAACCCGCCGTTCATCGGCGCCTCCACCCTGCGCCGCGCACTGGGCGACGGCTATGTGGACGCCCTGCGCGGCACCTGGCCCGAAGTGCCCGAATCCGCCGACTTCGTCATGTACTGGTGGCACATCGCCGCCGAAACCGTGCGCGCGGGCCAGGCCCGCCAGTTCGGCTTCATCACCACCAACTCCATCCGCCAGACCTTCAACCGCCGTGTGGTCGAGGCGCAGCTCGGCGCGGGCAAAACCCCGCTCGCACTCGCCTTCGCCATCCCCGACCACCCCTGGGTCGATGCCGCCGATGGCGCCGCCGTGCGCATCGCCATGACCGTGGGACGCCTCGATGCCGGCGAGGGCCAGCTGCTGAATGTCACCGACGAACGCGAAACCGGCGAGGACGCCCATGAAGTCACCCTCGCCCGCCGCGAAGGGCGGCTGCATGCCGACCTGACGATCGGTGCCAATGTGGCGGGGGCGGTTGCGTTGCAAGCCAACGCAGAACTCAGCAATCGCGGCGTCTCGCTATTCGGCGCAGGCTTTATCGTCACCCCCGAACAGGCTGCCGCCCTGGGTTTGGGGCGCGACGACAATCTTGACCGCCATATCCGCGCCTACCGCAATGGCCGCGACCTGATGGACAAGCCGCGCGGCGTCATGGTCATCGACCTGTTCGGCCTCACGGCAGACGAGGTACGCAGCCGCTACCCGGCCATCTACCAATGGCTGCTAGAGCGGGTAAAGCCCGAGCGCGATAACAACAATCGCGAATCGCGGAAACGCAACTGGTGGCTGTTCGGCGAAACCAACCCAAAATTACGTCGACAACTCGCCAGCCTGCCCCGCTATATCGCCACCGTGGAAACCGCCAAACACCGCGTGTTCCAGTTCCTCGATGCCGACATCCTGCCGGACAACATGCTGGTCAATATCGCCGTGGACGATTCTTTCCACCTCGGCGTGCTGTCCTCACGCCTCCATGTTGTCTGGGCCTTGGCGGCTGGCGGTACGCTCGAAGACCGGCCGCGTTACAACAAAACCCGCTGCTTCGAAACCTTCCCCTTCCCCCTCGCCACGCCCGAACAGGCCGAACGTATCCGCGCCCTGGCCGAACAGATCGACACCCACCGCAAACGGGTACAGGCCCAACACCCCGGGCTCACCCTCACCGGCCTCTACAACGTGCTGGAAAAACTGCGCGCCGGCGAGCCGCTCACCGCCAAGGACAAGACCCTCCACGAAACCGGCCTCGTCTCCGTGCTCAAAACCCTGCACGACGACCTCGACCGCGCCGTATTCGAAGCCTACGGCTGGGACGACCTCGCGGAACCGCTCGTCGGCCGCCCCGGCGCGACCACCCCGCTACCCGACAAACCCACCGACCAGGCCGCCGCCGAAGAAGCACTGCTCACCCGCCTCGTTACCCTGAACGCCGCCCGCGCCGCCGAAGAAGCCCAGGGCCGCATCCTCTGGCTGCGCCCGGACTACCAGAACCCGCACACCACCGCCGCGCCCGAAACCACCCCGCTCGCCCTGCAAGCCGAAGAAACGGACGGCGCCGAAGCACGCCCGCCCCCCATCGAAACCCACGCCCCCCAAAACTGGCCCAAAGACCTGCGCGAGCAAATCCACGCCGTGCGCGCCCTGCTCACCGGCACGCCGCAAACCGTGGACACCCTCGCCGCCCGCTTCAAACGCAAACCCGCCAAGGCCGTGCAAACCGTGCTCGAAGCGCTGGAAGGGCTGGGCCTGGCGCAAAGCCAGGACACCGGCTGGCGCACATGAAACGGCTGTTGTTCCTGCTGAGCTGGGCGCTCCTCACCGGGATACTGCTCCTGCTCAATATAGACGGCCCCACCGCCGTGGCCGTGTCCCTAGCCGCTACGCTCGTTACAGCCATACTCACGAGCCTGCTCTTCGGCCTGATCCTGATCGTGCGGGACATCGCCCGCGCCGCACTGTGCGAACGCAATCGAGACCCCTGACCGCCCCCCTCCAACCCCGCGCTCTCAAAACGGCCCAGAGAAACCGGACCGATGCCCGCGTTCATCCGCACCGGAAAAGCTTTCACCATATATCCAGAAGAGCCCCCTGTAGGAGCGGCTTTAGCCGCGAACAGGACGCAAAACCCGGCAACCACCCCAAACCCGCACAAACACCCGCCCCCGGTACGCCCCACCGCACCCAACACAAACGCCCGCCCCCCCAGCGCCATATCGCGGCTAAAGCCGCCCCTACCCATCCCTCCCTCGACTGACGCCCCGAAACCTTCAAGCTCCGCGATAAATTCATCGGCCACAGAGCCCCCGAACCGCCCCACGTAACTCAAAACAGCACGCCTATTCTTCCCTTGACGCTTGACCTGCTGGCCGATCTGGCCCGCGCCGTGGAACGCGCCCTGGTCGAGCACAAGGGCCTGGACGATTTCCGCAAAAACTTCGACGCCATCGTGGCCCGCCACGGCTGGGACTACGTAGGCGAGCGCAACTGGCGCACGCGGGTGATCTACCAGACCAACCTGCTGACCAGCTACGCCGCCGGCCGCATGGCCCAGCTCAAAGACCCGAAGCTGCTCAAGATCGCGCCGTACTGGCGCTACGTGCACAACGATTCGGTCATCACCCCGCGCCCGCACCACAAGCACTGGGGCGACATCCGCCTGACCCTGCGGCACGATCATCCGTTCTGGAGCACGCACTACCCGCCCAACGGCTGGGGCTGCCGCTGCCGGGTGGTGGCCGAGCGCGCGCCGAAGGGCAATGACGCCACCGAGCCGCCCGAGGGCTGGAACGCCATCGACCCCAAGACCGACGCCCCCGTCGGCATCGACAAAGGCTGGGGCCACGCACCCGGTGCGACGGTACAGGACGAGCTGCGCCAGCTCGTGAAAGACAAGGCATCGAAACTGCCCGAACCGCTGGCGCGGGCGTTTGAGGATGATGTGGCGGCGTTTGCACGCAGTCCATTCGAGGTAAAAGATGATGTTGCCCCTGCCTTCGCCTCTGCGGTGTTGGAAAGCTATGAGTCACTACCCGAACGCTGGAGGAAAGCGGTATCGGATGCCGGAAATCGTGTTGTAGTCGCCAGACGCCTGACAGAGGTGCTGCCACGATTGAAAGGAGTAACACCACCAGGTTACGACCCAAGCCTGACTTGGGACCACGCCGACGGTGGATTTTTCGGACGCGACAAGGTGTTGGTTATCGCCCAGGAATCCATGATCAAGGGCGTATTCAAGCCGGTGTCCATCGAGCGTGGGCGCGGCTTGCTGTTCCATGAGTTCGGGCATGCACTCGATGCATCGTTGGCCTTTTCGCTCACCCAGGATGAAGATATCCTGCGGGCATGGCGGCAGGAGGCTGATAAGCTGCGCTCCATGCAGTTCGCAGACAAGGACTCGATCGACAATCGGGACTACTTCGTTCAACCCGAGCCCTTTGGCACCTATGAAACGATCGCCGAGCTGATGGCGCGCATGCACGGGTACCGAACCGCCGAGTCGCTCGATGCTTTGGACTACTTCCCGAAGACGCGCGAGATGCTCACTCAACGACTTTCAAGGATCTAGATCATGGCAATTCCTGTCAGCTTGACGGTTATTTCCCAAGATGAGATCTATGTCAGCGGCTGGCTGCCCGCATTTTCGCGTGACCAGATTGCGGGCGACGCACGCATGAGTGACCTTGAGGCATACGCGTCAGGCCCCTCGTTCCCAGTGCGTGTGACCGTTCGCCCAGGGGATCAGCAGTTTGGCATGCCCTACGATGAGATCATGAGAATGGCCTTGGCGCATGGGCGCGGAGTCATCGATGAGCATGGAAAGCTCGTTCCGGAGCCCTTGCCATGATCGAAATCGAATTCAACGACCGCCCGGTACTGGACGCGCTCGACGAGCTGATGCGGCGCGCGAGCGACCCGCAACCGGCGCTCAAGCTGATCGGCGAGAAACTGGTCGACTCCACCCAACAGCGCTTCGTGGACGGGCGTGACCCCGATGGCAATGCGTGGGACGAAAATACGCCGCTGACCCTGGCCTTCTACCTCAGCGAGTACAAAGGCAATTTCAAAAAAGACGGCAGCCTGAGCAAGAAGGGCCAACAACGGCTTGGCGCCAAGAAACCGCTCACCGGTCGCTCCCGCACCCTGCAAACCACCATCAACTACCAGATTGCAGGCGACACCCTCCATGTCGGCAGCCCCGAACCCTACGCCGCCATGCACCAGTTCGGCGGCACCACCAGCCCGAACAGCATGATCCCCAACAAACCCATCCCCGCCCGCCCCTTCCTGGGCCTGTCATCCG
>JAQVHL010000098.1 GCA_028696185.1 Halothiobacillaceae bacterium | reverse complement strand
ACGCAACTGGATCAGCATCGATTCCCCCATGGCCAAGGCCCTGCTGCGCAAGGGCGAGGGTGACGAGGTGCGGGTGCAGCTGCCCGATGGCCGCCAGGGGCTGTGGTGGGTGCTGGGTGTGCGTTATGGTTCACCCAGCATGTCTTCCGGCCGTGGCGAGGGCGACTGATTTTCAGTGATTTTCAGAACGCATCGGGCCTGGAAAAACGGTCGGCGAGGAAACGCTCGTGGGCCAGCAGCTTTTGCATGTCGTTATCGGCGAGTGCGGCCAGACTGCTTTGAACTTCTTCGTTCAGGGTATTGAGCTGGGCGGCGAATACCTGACGCGGGGTGCGGCCATCGGCCAGCTTGTGCATGCGCCGGTAGGCCACGGGCAGGCGCAGGTAGTTATCCAGGGTGGCGGGCAGATAGTCGAGGATGGTCTGGCGCAGGGTGTAGGCGGTGCGGTCACCCACGGCCGGGGCTTCAAGTAGCGGAAGTGCTTCACGCAGGCTTTCAATCAGCCGGTTGAAGCTTTCGGCGCGTTCGGCGGTCAAGCCCTTGCGCGCGCGGTGTTGCAGGGCATCCAGGGCGTCGTGCAAGTCCATCTGCATTTGTAAGGCCGGGGTGGGGCGCGGTGGTGCGGGGGCGATGAGAAAACCGGCAAGATACAGGCCCGGAATGATCAACCACCACCAGGCGTCGATCAGGCCAGAAAAATACAGGCCCAGTCCGGCAAGGGCCAGGCTGCTGCCGAGCAGGTTGCCGTTGCTGTACAGCCAGACCCAGAACCCGTGACGTGATCGTGGCGGGCGTGCGGGGGCATGTGCTTCGGTCATTTGTTGTTCTTCCGCTTTTCTTGTTGCTTCGGCGTTCTTTTCCGCGAGCACCTGTTCAAGTGCTGCCTTTTCCCGGGCAAGGCGTTCGATTTCGACACGCTCCTTGGTTTTTCCCGGTTTGCCAAAAAGCAGCCGCCATGCGCCCAGTACCACGAGGCCGCCGATCAGTAACTGGATCAGGAGGCGCAGCATGGATCACTGGTATCCACGAATTGCCTTGAAGGCGGCCGCCAGGTTCTTGTTGCCATCGAAGACCTTGCCACCGGTCATCTCGGCCAGTTTCTGCATGGCGACGGTGTCGGCCTCGCCAAAGAGGATGGGGAAGATTTTGACGGCGCGGGTCGCCTCCGGAAGGCCGCGGTAGTAGGCGATGAACTGGTCAAGATCGATGCCGGCCGTGTTCATGCCGTCGGTCATGAGCACGATGGAGTAGTAATGATCGGGTTGCTGTCCTTGGGCTTGCTGGATTCGGGCATAGGCTTCGGTCAGGGCGGAGTAAATGGCGGTACCGCCCGTGGGGTCCAGGCCCTGCGCGAAGTCACGCGCCTGTTTCAGGCTGGTTTCGGTGTCCGCGCCACTGCCGATGGTCATTTCCACCGGGGGTTCGACACGGTCGCGGAAGGGGACGAAGCTCAGTTCCTCGCGCGCACGGAAGCGGGCGAACTGGCCGGTAAGCGAGGTGTCGCCCCCCATGAGGTTGAGCAGGGCGGTTTTCAGGGCGGCGATGCCTTCACCCCGCATCGAGCCGGAGAGGTCAATGACGAAATAGGCGTGCGCGGGGATGCGCTGTTCGTCGAGGTAGGCGGTCAGGATGCGATCAACGACCGAGCGCTGGCCGGGGAAGGGCAGTTCGATCAGCGAGCGCGCGGTGAAACGGGGTTCAAGCGCCACCGAGGGCAGGATCGGGCGGCGGTCGGTTTCGCGCATCAATCTTTCCTGAATCTCCGGGCGGCGCAGCCAGGCGATGACTTTGTCATATTCGGCGCGTTTGCCGGCATCCAGCAGCAGCAGGGGGTAGTCGGCCGTGACCACGCCTTCGCGCGGGTAAATGAGGGTCAGGGGTTCACGCAGTTGCCCGCTGCGGTTCATCTGCAGCAGTATGGATTCATAGTTGATGAGGCCGTCCAGGCGGTCCTGATCGCGCACATAGGCTTCAGCCAGCCAGCCGGAGGAACCGGCCGTCAGGCGTTGCCCTTTGAAGAAGTCCTTTACCGTACCCTGTTGCGCCTCGCTGAGGGTGAAATTTTCCGGGTCGCTGGAGAGCGCGGCGATGAGCGCGATCAGCGCGGAAAAACCGGTGTTCGAGGAGGTGGGATTGGTCATGGCGTAGCGCAGCTCGCCGCTGGCGGCACGCGCGGCAAGGTCGCTCCATGACGGTGGTGTACGGTCCCAACCCCAGCGCTGGGCAAGGGACTGGCGTACGCCGATGATGACCGGCGAGAGTCCGATTTTTTCGCGCGCCACGATGCGTCCGCGCGCGCTTTCCAGCAGCTCAAGGTACTTGGCGTGGGAGAACCAGGCCAAAGGATAACGGGCGCCGCCCTGGGGGCCCGCCTGGGCAATCTGTTCGGCGCCGTCGAGCGTGCCGGTGTAGTCGAGTTTGAGGCGCACCCCGGTTTCTTTTTCCAGTTGCGGCAGCAAGGGCTCGATGTCCTTGAGCTCCGAGCCGGCGAGGACATGCAGGGCCTGCGTATCGTCCTGTCGCCCATCGCGGTTGGCGTTATACAGCGTCCAGCCGAGGGTGGCGGCGATCAGGAGGATGACGATAGGCTGGATCTTCACGGCGGTGGCCTCGAATTCGTGGTGATGTCTCGTCGCGCCCATTCCGGGTGGAGATGTGCCGTTTGTGCGCTTGCGCCGTTTGACTGGTTGTTGAAACAGGCCATTCCGGCAGTTTTCGGAGGCCTCATGTCCGGCGTGTTGCCGGACATGAGGGATCTGCGTCGCGTCGCTTACAGGCTCAATTCACTGGGGGCGCTCAATAGCGCGGCTTCGCCCTGTGCCTTGTCGCCACGCACGCGGTCAAGGTAGGTCTGCGCCTTGTGCACTTCGGCGTTGAGTACATCCACGGTCTGCTTCATGTTTTCCAGCGCCTTGATCTTGTAGTTCGCCATCTCGTCCATGGTGGCGTAGATGTCGTTGAAGGCGTTTTTCAGAGCGTCAAGGGAGACAGTCGCGTTGGCCGCCTGGTGATGAATGTCGGCGGACTGCTGGCGCAACATGCGCGCGGTGCCCTCGATCATGCTGCTGGTGGTGGTGTTCAGCGCGTTGATCTGGTCCAGCACCAGCTTCTGGTTGCCGAGAGCCTGGGCGACCATCACGGCGGTGCGCAGTGCGGAAACCGTAGTGGTGCTGGCGCGGTCCACGCCCTTGATCAGCTCGAAGTTGTTCTTGCGGATCATGTCCAGCGCGAGGTAGCCCTGAATGGATACGGCGAGCTGGGTGAGCAGATCCTGTACCTTCTGACGGGCGTTGAACAGCAGGTCTTCCTGCACGATGCGGGCTTTTTCCGGATCGACGGCTTGCAGCTCGTTCACACGGGCGCTGATTTTCTGGTCGATGATCTGGCCGATTTCCGCGTATTCGCGCAGTTTGCCCATTGTGGTCCACAGGTTGGTCTTTTCCTGCTCGATGGCGGCATTGTCCTTGCGCAGCTCGTCCTGCCCCCGGTAGAGGGTTTCGAGAATCTTGTTGAGGTGCTCCTGCGCGGACTGGTAGCGCAGGAAGTAATCGCGCAGCTTGTCGCCCCAGGGGATGATGCCGAACAGTTTGTTGGGGGCGAGCAGGTCCCCCTGGCGGGAGGGGTCGAGGTCTTCCATGGTCTTGCGCAGATCGACCAGCGAGCGGGTTACGGGGTGTTGCTCATTGAGCAGGCCGCCTTCGAGGCTGGCCATCGGCCGTTCGAGCATGCGGTTGGACATGCCCGCCGAGGCGCGAATTTCGGTATTGCCCATGCTGCGCAGGGCATCGGCCTTGCGGCGGAACTCGTCGCCTTGGGCGTCGAGGGTGAGGATGGCGTTGACGAACTGTTCGGCACGGGTGTCAAGCTCCTGGCGCTGTGCGTCGGAGAGCGGCACCAGCTCACGGGACTTGGGGGCGGACACGGCTTCCACCGGCGCGGGTGGCGTCAGGTGCTCGGGCGGGGTGAGCGGGGTTGCAGTGGAGGTCGGCGTCGTCAGTTCGTTCATGGCGGGTTCCTTGGGGAGTGGGCCTGAGGATGTTTCGGAGCGTTACTGCATCTTGTGTTCGATGGTCTGGATCATGCTTTCGAGAATTTCGTAGCTGGGCGGGTCGATGATCTGCACCAGTTGTGCGGGAACAGCGAGATTCCGGCGCTCGGCCTGGGCCTTGAAGGCTGTGGCATCGGTCGTGCGGAAACCATGTTCGGTGGCGAGCTGCAAAAGTTCGGGATCGTCGCTCAGGACCTGTCCCAGGCGCGCGCCCGATTCGCTGAGCCCGACCAGCACATGCCGGGTGAACAGGCCGGGTTCCGGGTAAAGCAGTACCATGTCCTCGCGGATGCCGGAAGGGGTCTTGAGCGCTTCATGGATGAATTGCGATTCGTAGATCATGACCAGCGGGGAGCTGCCCATGCCCATCGACAGGTAGTTTTCCAGTGGACCTTCGGAGGAATATTCCGTGTAGCCCTGGCGCAGGAACAGCGGGATGAGCCGGGGCAGGGCGGCTTCCATCTCTTCACGCGAGGCAATCACGCGCTGGCCGTTGGCGATATAGCTCATCAGCGCGAGGTACATGGCTGCCGAGTTGGACTTGCGCACATCGGTGCTGCGGATCAGAACGGATTTGTTGACCGGGTAGGCCGCGCTGTCTTTCAGATCCTTCCAGCGTGTTTCCTGCTGGGTCCATTCAAAATAGCGGTCAAGGTCGAACCAGTAGTAGATGCCGTCGCGCTGGCGTACCACGTTGTTGGTTTCGAGTATCGCGGCGATCGGTTTCCAGGATGCGATGACCATGGGCGTGAAGAAGGGAACATGCGTTGGTCGCTTGCCGACGCCTTGCAGTATCTTGTCGGCCGCCGGTTGCCCGGCGGGAAAGGCGAAGTCGTATTTCTGCAGGTCGAAGGCGGTGGCGATCTGGCGCGAGCCGGCCTTCTCCACCTTGACCTGCAGGCCATGACGTTGCAAGGCTTTCTGCACGCGAGGATCGGCGAAGAACGCCTCTTTTTCGGAGCCGATCAGGCCGGTGACGGTGACCTGGGACTTGAGCGCGAGCTGGCCGTTCATCGAGTCATAAATGGCGTAACCAACTCCGGCGAGCAGTAACAGGCCAAAAACGGGAGCCAGCACGCGGCGCATGGGGACATTCCTTCAATCGCTCATGAAGGGGATGGTAATCGTCCTGTGCTTATTTTGCATGAACGACCTGCGGGGGGCGAAGCGGTGAAGACGATCAGGCCGGTGTGCGCCGCTGGATGGCTTCCTGGATCAACTGGCTGATTTTCGGGTTCTGCAGGAGGATTTCCCGGAAGTCTTTCTTGTGCAGTTCGTATAGCTGCGTGTCTTCCTCGGCGACTACCGTGGCATTGCGCGGCTGGTCGGAAACCAGCGCCATTTCCCCGA
>JAQVHL010000041.1 GCA_028696185.1 Halothiobacillaceae bacterium | reverse complement strand
AACGCAAGCGGGCGAGTCACTTTTCTTGCTTGTGCAAGAAAAGTAACCCAAAGAACACACCCCCACGGGACCGCCCTTCGGGCAAGCCCTGGCCTGACCTGCTCCAGCCGGGCCGTCCCAACGCGACTTCCTGTCGCGCTGGGACTAAATGGGCCATCCATGGCCCATTTACCCGGCTTCCACAGGTCAGTCCACGGCGGTCCCAAGGGGGCCCTTCCATCCGTCCACGCTCGTCCAACAATTCAGCGCCGGACGAAGGATTCCCAGATCCCCCTTGGAGGCGCCATGGACGGGGTTGTGGAGACCGGGTGAAAGGGCCATGGAGGGCCCTTTCAGTCCCGCCACAACAGGATGTTGTGTCGGGACGGCCCGGTCGGAGCGGCCCCGGCCAGGGCTTGCCCGAAGGGCGCCTCCGTGGGGGTGCCTTTTCTTTGGTACCTTTCTTTGGGCAAGCAAAGAAAGGTACTCGCCCGCACGCGATTCAAGCCGTTCGAAGTGCGCCGCTTGAGGCGGGCGAAACAGTGCGCAAGCCTGTCCTGATCGCTTTCTGAAAAACGCATCCTTGATTTTCGGCCTGTCCGCTTGCTTTTAGCAGCCAGTTGAAGCCCCTTTGAAGAAGCGCTGAACCCCTTTTTTTCTTGCTTGTGCAAGAAAAGTAACCCAAAGAACACACCCCCACGGGACCGCCCTTCGGGCAAGCCCTGGCCTGACCTGCTCCAGCCGGGCCGCCTCGACGCAACATCCTGTTGCGGCGAGGCTAAATGGGCCCTCCATGGCCCATTTAGCCGGCTTCCACAGGTCAGTCCACGGCGGTCCCAAGGGGGCCCTTCCTACACCCACGCTCGCCCAACAATTCAGCGCCAGACGAAGGATTCCCAGAACCCCCTTGGAGGCGCCATGGACGGGGTCGTGGAGACCGGGTGAAAGGGCCAGGGATGGCCCTTTCAGTCCCGCCACAACAGGATGTTGTGTCGGGACGGCCCGGTCGGAGCGGCCCCGGCCATGGCTTGCCCGAAGGGCGCCTCCGTGGGGGTGCCCTTTCTTTGGTACCTTTCTTTGGGCAAGCAAAGAAAGGTACTCGCCCGCGTGCGATGTGGGCCGTTCGAAGTGCGCCGCTTGAGGCGGGCGAAACAGCGCGCAAGCCTGTCCACTTGCGAAAGATCAAGTCGTTCAGGCGCCGGTTAAAGCCGCTTTCAGGAACCGTTGGAGCCCTTTTTCGCCCGCCATGAGGCTACGCCTTTCAAACAGGCGCCAACGCAAGCGGGCGAGTCACTTTTCTTGCTTGTGCAAGAAAAGTAACCCAAAGAACACACCCCCACGGGACCGCCCTTCGGGCAAGCCCTGGCCTGACCTGCTCCAGCCGGGCCGCTCCGACGCGACATCCTGTCGCGGCGGAGCTAAATGGGCCCTCCATGGCCCATTTACCCGGCTTCCACAGGCCAGTCCATGGCGGTCCCAAGGGGGCCCTTCCCTACGCCCACGCTCGTCCAACAATTCAGCGCCGGACGAAGGATTCCCAGATCCCCCCCTTGGAGGCGCCATGGACGGGGTTGCAGAGACCGGGTGTCCAGTCCATGGCGGTCCCAAGGGGGCTTCTCTTGCCCACTTTCGTCCAACAAACCTTCTTTTTGTAAACCCCCATTGGGGAGCTGTTGAAAAAACCTTTCAGGCGCCTGGCAAGGCAGGGCATGGATGGCTTGCGCGAATATCAAGCGCGCGGCGCGTTTGATGTTCGCAAGGGCGTGGCGCACAGGTGTCGCAATCGTCTCGAACCTTGGCCTGGATGGCCTTGCGGCATGGGTGCCGCAAGGGTTTGAAAGCGGAGGGGGCGGCAAAGGGGGGCTTTTTGGAGCAGCTGCCCTTAGATGTCGCGCAGCAGCTCGTTGATGCCGACTTTGGAGCGGGTTTTCTCGTCGACCTTTTTCACGATGACCGCGCAGTACAGGCTGTATTTGCCGCACTTGGAAGGCAGGTTGCCGGAGACGACCACGGAGCCTGCGGGGACGCGGCCGTAGTGGATTTCACCGGTTTCGCGGTCGTAGATGCGGGTGCTCTGGCCAATGTACACGCCCATGGAGATCACCGAACCTTCTTCAACGATAACGCCTTCGACCACTTCGGAGCGGGCGCCGATGAAGCAGTTGTCTTCGATGATGGTGGGGGCGGCCTGCAGGGGTTCGAGTACGCCACCGATACCGACGCCGCCGGAGAGGTGGACGTTCTTGCCGATCTGGGCGCAGGAGCCGACGGTGGCCCAGGTGTCGACCATGGTGCCCTCGTCGACATAGGCGCCGATGTTGACGTAGGAGGGCATCAGTACGCAGCTTTTGGCGATGAAGCTGCCGCGGCGGGCCATGGCGTTGGGAACGACGCGGATGCCGGCGTTGCGGAAGTCCTCTTCGTTCCAGCCGGCGAATTTCGGATCGACTTTGTCGTAGTACTGGATTTCGCCTTCGCCGATGATGCGGTTGTCGTTGAGACGGATGGACAGCAATACGGCTTTCTTGAGCCATTCGTTCACGGTCCACAGGCCCACACCCTGGCGCTCGGCGACGCGCAGTTCGCCACGGTCGAGACGGCGCAGCGCCTCGTTCACGGCTTCGCGCACCTCGGTTGGTGCGTTGGTGGGGGTGATCTCGGCGCGCTTTTCGAACGCGGCTTCGATGACGGAACGGATGTCGTTCATCTGCGGGTTTCTCCGAAATGGGGGCTATCGATGAAAGCCGGTCAGTATAGCAGGATGCCGGAAAGGGCGTCCTCGTCGCATTTCTCTCATCAAGGCGTTTCATCGCGGTAACGGCGTTGTATCCGCTACTGCCGACGCTCCCCTACAGGTGAGGGGCGCGCTGTGAGAAAGGCAGGCTAACGGCGGTTGATCCAGTCGATGAGCGGGCGGGGGCGGCCAATGGCGTAGCCCTGGACGTAGTCGACGCCGATATCGCGCAGGAGTTCGTGGATGCGTTCGCTTTCGACGAATTCGGCAATGGTTTTCAGGCCCAGGCTGTGGCCGACCTGGTGGATGACCTGGACAAAGATGCGGTCGCGTTGGTCGGTGGCGATGTCACGCACGAAGCTGCCATCAATCTTCAGGAAGTCGACGGGCAGGTTTTTGAGGTAGCCGAAGGAGGACAGGCCGCTGCCGAAGTCGTCCAGCGAGAAGCGGCAGCCCATGTCGCGCATGGCGTGGATGAAGCTCATGGCTTCCTTGAGGTTGGTGATGGCGGCCGTTTCGGTAATCTCGAAGCAGACGCGCTCGGGCTGCAGGCGGTGTTCCTCGAACTGCTCGCGAATGAAGGGCAGGGTGGCCGGGTCGGCCAGGCTGGTGCCGGAGAGGTTGATGGCCAGACAGTCGATCTTGTCGATGTGGCCTTGTTTTCGCAGCGTAGTGAAGGCGTTTTCGATGATCCAGCGGTCGAGGCGCGGCATGAGGTCGTAGCGTTCGGCGGCAGCGATGAATTCGCCGGGCGGCACGATGGCATCGTTTTCGTCCAGCATGCGCACCAGGAGTTCGGCATGGCGGTAGTCATGGTCGCCGGTGGTTGGGGCGATGGGTTGGGCATAGAGCACGAAGCGGTCATCCTTGAGTGCCTGCTGGATGCGGTGCGAGAGGTTCATCTCGGTCAGGCGCTGCACGGAGCTTTCGTCCGAGACTTCGTATACATGCACGCGGTTGCGACCGCGATCCTTGGCGGCGTACAGGGCGATGTCGGCGGCCGAAAGAATGTCGGAGATGCCGTCCCAGCGCGGGTTGATGTTGACGACGCCGATACTGGCGCCAATATTGAAGGACTGTCCTTCCCAGGCGAAGCTGAAGTTGTTGATGCGCTGGAGAATTTTTTCCGCCAGGGTGCGGGCGCGCTCGGGGGAGCAGTCAGGAACCAGGATGGCGTATTCGTCGCCGCCCAGGCGGGCAAACAGGTCGGCCGGGGTGAGGGCTTCTTCGATGTGGCGGCTGAGCTGGCGCAGCAGCTCGTCGCCGGCGTGGTGCCCGCAGGTGTCGTTGACGACCTTGAACTGATCGAGGTCGATGTAGAGCAGGGCATGATGCCCTCCGCCATGCCGGCTTTCTTCGTGATACCCCTTGAGCGACTCTTCGAAGGAGAGGCGGTTGTGCAGGCCGGTGAGGATGTCATGGCGGGCCTGCCAGGCCATTTGTTCGGCCATGCGGCGCGATTCGCTTACGTCGCGCACAACCAGTACGGCGCCGTTGGGGTCGCCCAGCGGGCTGCTGATGGGGGCGGCGGAGTATTCGACATCCAGCCGGTTGCCCTCGCGGGTGGTCAGGCTGCCGGGGGCGGTGGCGATGAGGGTGCCGTCGTGGGTGATGTTGAGGATCTGGCGCAGGCCGCCGTGGTGGTCGTCGCGCAGGTGCAGTATGTCTTCGGCGGGGAGGTTGGTGCCTTCGTGTTCGTCCCAGCCGGTCAGCTTGGCGGCGGCGGGGTTCATGAATTCGATGTGTTCATGTTCGTCGAGCACGATTACCGCGTCGCCAATCGAGTGCAGGGTAATGCTCAGGCGTTCTTTCTGCTCGTGCAGGGCGGATTCCAGCTGCAGCCGGTCGGTGATGTCGCGGAAAGTCCACAAATGGCCCATCAGGCCGCTGTCGCCCTGGATGGGCAGGTAGTTGCGCTCCAGGGTGCGCCCCCCCTTCAGATGGACGTATTCGTTGAGTGCGGGTTGGCGCAGGGTCGTGAGCTGCCGCACGCGGGCGAGGAAGCGTTCCGGGGCGTCGATGCGCAATCGGGCCTGCTCGAAGGTTTCCGCGAAGGGGCGGCCGACCAGTTCCTCCGGGGCCATTTCAAAACCGAAGATGCGGCAGAAGGCGGCGTTGGCGATGGCGACGTTCTGGTTTTCGTCCTCAACCAGTACGCCGTCGGGCAGGCTGGTGATGAGGGTCTTCAGGCGGGAAGTTTCGCTTTGCAGGTTGTCCTGCAGGAGTTTTAGTTCACTGACATCGGTTTCGATGCCCACCATGCGGTGGACGGCGCCTTCGGCGTCGCGCAGCGCACGGCCGCGCGCCAGAGTCCAGACGTAATGGCCGTCCTTGTGGCGCAGGCGGTGCAGGCTTTCGTAGCCGGGCGTCTCGCCGCGCAGGTGTTTCTGCACGCGTTCGAGCGTCAGCGGCAGGTCGTCTGGATGGACCATGGCCGTCCAGTCGTCGATGTGGTCCCCCAACTCGTCGGCGGCATAGCCGAGAATGGCTTTCCAGCGCGGTGAGCGGTAGAGTGTATTGCTGCGCAGGTCCCAGTCCCACAGGCCGTCGTTGGAGCCATTGAGCGCCAGTTGCAGGCGCTCGCGCATGGTGTTGAGTTCGGCGTCGCGCTTGTCGAGTTCTTCCAGGGTCTGGTTGATGTCGCGGGTGAGCTGGCCGATTTCGTCGGGGCTGCGGTCAGGCGGGATGCGTGTGCGCCGGCCGGTGTGCGGCATGATGGAGAACGCATCGCGTATGGCGCTGAGGCGGCGGGTCATGTTGCCGGAGATGAACATGGCCAGCACGACGCCGAGTGCGATGGCCAGCAGGGTATAGAGCAGGCCGTCGTAGGTTAC
This sequence comes from Halothiobacillaceae bacterium, assembly GCA_028696185.1. Classification (GTDB taxonomy): domain Bacteria; phylum Pseudomonadota; class Gammaproteobacteria; order Halothiobacillales; family Halothiobacillaceae; genus JAQVHL01. The sequence continues at coordinate 18,652 of JAQVHL010000041.1, read as the reverse complement.
GGCACGGATCTGCCCGCGCGAGGCTTCCTGGGACAGGCCAACACGCGCCCAGCCGAGGATTTCGCTGCCGACCATGATCGGCGCGGCAGAGTCGATCAGGGTCTCGGAACGGAGGGTGATGTGCGGTTCCGGACGGTTGCCGAGCATGGCCAGACTGACCGGGTCGTCCAGAAACAGGCCGATGCGACTGCGGTCATTGTGCGCCAGCACCTCGCCATCGGCGCTGACCACCATGGCGTAGCTGACCTGGCTGATGTTGCCGAAATAGCGGATGGCTTCTTCCAGACCGGCCAGATCGCGGGCCATGACCCAGGGGGCCACGCTGCCGGCCAGGGTTTCCGCCAGATCGACCGATTGCGAGGTGTTGGCTTCGTCAAGAAAGCTGCGCTGCCGGTCGACCAGGTCAAGGACGAACACGGTCATCATGGCCGCATGCACCAGCGCGATGCTGATGGCCAAACGGCGGCGCAGGGTGCCGCCCAGCCAGACACGCAATCGGTCGAGAATCAAGGTAAGGCTCCTATGGGTCCGATTTCGCTTTCGAAGCGTTCGATGAACTCACGGACCGGGCGGTAGGTGGCGGCATTGGCTGTCTCGAAATGACTGTAACCCATGCCGGCGAGAACCTGCCGGCCTTTTTCGTTCTCGTGCAGGTGAAACAGCAACTGGGCGATCTGCTCCACGCGTGCCGGGGCAACCCGCTCATGTGCCATCAGGCTGTTGTTGGGCAGGGTTTCGCTCTGCCAGAGGATTTTGAGCTCAGCGGCCTGTTCGGGTTGCAGCTCCTGGAACTTGCGCCAGGGCACCGGCCAGGTGGCTCCGGCGGCGGTGTGGCCCCGGTAGACGTTCATGATCGAGGATTCCTGCGAACCGACGTACAGGTTGTGTATATCCTTGTACAGGTTGATGCCGTGCTGGTGCAGCACCCATTGCGGCAGCAGGGTGGCGGCCAGTGCGGTGCGCGCCGGGTAGCTTACGCTCTTGCCGCGTAGGGCTTGCGCACTGTCGATGCCGCTGTCACGGCGAACCAGCAGGATGCCGCAGAAATCCCGGTCGTCGCCAACCTTGCCGAATACCCGATAGCCTTTGTCCAGGGCTTGCACGGTTTGCAGTGGATTGGGGAGGGCGAGGTCAAAATGCCCGGCGTAAAGCTTGCGTTCGTATTCGGGGTAGTTGCGGGAAGCCTCCAGGCGCAGGGCCAGACCCGGCAGGTGTTCGGTCATGTAGCTGACCAGGGGCTGGTAGGCTTCAAACAGGCGTTGTGGGTTATGCAGCGGGTGTACGCCAAAGCTCAGCGTCCAGTTGCGCGATACCGGGGGCGTGGAGGTAAAACCGGGTTGGTAGTCCGCCGGGGTGTCCTCACAGCCGGATAGAAGGGCGCCGCCCGTGGCGAGCAGGCCGGTCAGCAGTTGGCGGCGTGTCGGATCGAAGGTCGGCGGCATTTTCGTCTGGCACTCGGTTTGGCCCTTTCTCCTCGCCTGGGGCGACGGCGAAGGGACGTCGGGTATATCATTGACGCAGGTCAGGCGGCTTGCCTGCCGTACCGGGTTTTTCCTGGTTCTCCCCGGCCGGCCTGGCCGGGATATTATTTTTTCGTGATTGTGGGCCAATGCAGCGAGGCTTGCCAGTGGAAAATTCCCCGCATCGCCCCTTGATCGCTGGCTTGATCGAGGCAGGGCGGTTTTTCTTTTCGCGCGGGTGGGTGCCGGCCACCAGCAGTAATTTTTCCGCGCGTCTGGATGATCGGGAGGCGTTATTGACGTTGTCCGGTCGCCATAAGGGTGCCCTGGGCGAGGATGACTTCCTGCGCGTTGCGATTGCCGACGGGCAGTCGCTGGAGGCCGGACGCCGCCCTTCGGCTGAAACGGGGCTGCATACGCTGATGTACCGGCATGGCCCGGAAATCGGTGCCGTGCTGCACACGCATTCGGTGCATGGCACGGTGCTGTCGCGTCTGGCCCCCGCGGAGGGCCTGTTCCTGGACGATTACGAGCTGCTCAAAGCCTTTGAGGGGATCGCGACCCACGAAACCCGTCTGCATGTGCCCGTGTTTGACAACGATCAGGATATTGCGCGTCTGGCCGCTCAGGTGGCGCGCTGGCTGGAGGCGACGCCGGGCGCGGTAGGTTACCTGATTCGTGGTCACGGCCTGTATACCTGGGGGCGGACGATCGAGGACGCCCGTCGTCATGTCGAGGCGTTCGAATTCCTTTTTGAGTGCGAAACCCTACTCTGGAGACGGTCATGAGCGAACTGCGCATCTATCCGGACAGCGGCAGCGAGCGCCACCAGCGCTTTGTGGATGCCGCGGAAATCGCCGCGCAACTGGCGGAAATCGGCGTGCGTTTCGAGCGCTGGACGGCCGACAAGCCGCTGACGCCGCAAGCCGGGCAGGAGGAGGTGATCGCCGCCTATCGTGCCGACATTGATCGTCTGATGAAGGATAACGGCTTCCGTTCGGTGGATGTCATCAGCGTTTCGCCGGATCACCCGGACCGCAAGGCGTTGCGGGACAAGTTCCTTTCCGAGCATGTACATACCGAATTCGAGGTGCGTTTTTTTGTCGATGGCCGCGGGTTGTTTTTCCTGCATATCGATGACTGGGTCTATGCCGTGCTGTGCGAGAAAGGCGATTTGATCAGCGTGCCCAGCGGTGTGCGTCACTGGTTCGATCTGGGCGAGCATCCCGACGTGAAGGCCATCCGCCTGTTCAGCGAACAAAGCGGCTGGGTGGCGCATTACACGAATGACGACATCGCGCAGCGCTTTCCTCTGTTGGAGCGGTTTCTGGCCGAGCGTGAGATGGGGCCCGTATGATCAAGGCGATACTGACCGATATCGAAGGCACCACGTCCAGTCTGTCCTTTGTAAAGGATGTGCTTTTCCCTTATGCCGAGCGTCGCCTGCCGGAATTCGTTCGCCAGCATGCGGCACAGCCGGCGGTGGCCGCGCAACTTGCCGCCGTGGGAGACGAGTTGGGGCGAGTGCTTGACGTGGAAGAGGCCCTGGCGCTGTTGCTTCTCTGGGCGCAGGAGGATCGCAAGTTCACCCCGCTCAAGACCCTGCAGGGCATGATCTGGGAGGCCGGTTACCGTGCCGGCGACTTCACCGGACATGTCTATCCGGAAGCGGCCCGTGTGCTGCGCCAATGGCATGCGCAGGGCTTGCGGCTGTTTGTGTATTCCTCGGGGTCCGAACAGGCGCAGCGGCTGTTGTTCGGCTATTCGTCGGAAGGGGATCTGCGGTCCTTGTTCGAGGGGTATTTCGATACCCGAGTCGGCGGCAAGCGCGAGGTGGAGTCCTATCGCGCCATCGCCGAGTACATTGGGTTGCCCGCCAGTGATGTGCTCTTCCTCTCCGATATTCCGGCCGAACTGGATGCGGCCCGCGAAGCCGGCATGCGCACCTGGGGCTTGATGCGCCACGGCGATCCCATGGCGATGAGTTCGCACCCCTGGGCACGCGATTTCGAGGATATCGATCTGGCACAGCTCTGAGCTTGCCGGCTCAGAAGCGGATCAGGCCGGGTGCGCGTATTCGCCCTGGGGGTGGTGGGCCGAGGCCCGGTTGCGCATGTGGTCTGCCACGTTCCACAAGGCCTCGTAGAGCTGCTCGCGCAGTTCAGGGTCGCTCACCTCGCTGTCCAGCGCATGGCGCATGCAGTGCATCCACTGGTCGCGCATGGATTCGTCGATGGGGAGGCGCATGTGGCGCATGCGCAGGCGCGGGTGGCCGTGTCGCTCCATGAAGAGTTGCGGTCCGCCCAGCCAGCCGGAGAGAAACTCGAAGAGTTTCTGCTCCGCATCGCTGAGGTCGTCCGGGTGCACCTCGCGCAGGGGGCGTACGGAGGGGAGTTCATCCATCAGCGCATAGAAGCGCCGTGTAATGCGGCGCACACCGTCTTCGCCACCCAGTAGACTGTAGGGCGTGCGCACGGGCAGCCTGGTCATTCCGTGGTTTCCCTGCTTTCCTTGCGCGCTCCCCAGGGCCAGAGGCGTTCGAACCAGGATTTGGGCGCTTCGTTGGAGCTCAGCTTGCCTTGCATGAAGTAGGGGGTGTATTCCTTGTCCGAATGCTGGATGTGCTTGACCAGCCAGTTTTTCAGCACCTGCATCAGCTCGAAGGTGACGCCGCCGTGGCCTTCCTCGAAGTCCTTGCGGATGTGCCTGAGCTGGTCGATGAGCTGATCATGGGTTTCCTTGTGCGTTTCATAGGCCGGATAGTGGAAGATGCGCATCAGGCTTTCTTCCGTGGCGAAGTGGATGCGGGTGTATTCGTCGAGGCGGTCGAGAATCTCCTGCATCACTTCCTTGCCGCGCCGTTCGGCAACGGCCTGGTGGAGTTCGTTGACGATGTCGACCAGCGTCTTGTGCTGGGAATCGATTTCGTCGATGCCTACGCTCAGGTCGTCCTGCCATTCGATGAGCTTGTGTCCGGTCATGGTTGTCATCCTCCTGTTACAAGGTAACGCTGACGTGCACTATATAGCATAAATTTTGTTAATTGTATGTCAGTGCGGGGGGGCAGCCTGTATAATCCCGCGCATCCCGCCACATGCAGACTTATCATTCGTGATCCAGAATCTTCGTAACATTGCCATTATCGCCCACGTTGACCATGGCAAGACCACCCTTGTAGACAAACTTCTCCAGCAGTCCGGCACCTTCGGCGAACGCGACGAAATCGTCGAGCGCGTGATGGACTCCAACGCGATCGAAAAAGAACGCGGGATCACCATCCTGGCGAAAAATACCGCCATTCGCTGGACCAGCCCGGAAGGACAGCAGTATCGCATCAATATCGTCGATACCCCGGGCCACGCCGACTTTGGCGGCGAGGTCGAGCGCGTGCTGTCGATGGTTGACTCCGTGCTTTTGATTGTAGACGCCGTCGACGGCCCCATGCCGCAGACGCGTTTCGTGACCCACAAGGCGTTCCAGCATGGCTTGAAGCCGATCGTGGTGGTCAACAAGATCGACCGTCCGGGCGCGCGCCCGGACTGGGTCATCGATCAGGTCTTCGACCTGTTCGACCGCCTGGGCGCCACCGACGAGCAGCTCGACTTCCCGGTGGTGTACGCTTCGGCGCTGAACGGTTACGCCGGCCTCGATTCCTCGGTGCGCGAGGGCGACATGACCCCGCTGTACCAGACCATCATCGAGCGTGTTCCGGCGCCGGACGTCGATCTGGACGGCCCGTTCCAGCTGCAGGTATCCAGCCTCGATTACAACCCGTTCATGGGTATCATCGGCGTGGGGCGCATCAAGCGCGGCAAGGTCAAGACCAACACGGCCGTCAAGGTCATGGACCGCGACGGCAACGTACGTTCCGGGCGCATCATGCAGGTGATGGGTTTCCATGGCCTGGAGCGTGTCGAAGTGCCCGAGGCGCAGGCCGGTGACATCATCGCCTTCTCCGGTCTTGATCCGCTGTACATCTCCGACACCATCTGCGATCCGGATAATGTCGAGATGCTGCCGCCGCTGACCGTCGACGAGCCGACCGTGAGCATGACCTTCCAGGTGAATACCTCGCCGTTCGCCGGCAAGGAAGGCAAGTTCGTCACCAGTCGCCAGATCCGCGACCGCCTGCACAAAGAGCTTCTGCACAACGTCGCGCTGCGCGTCGAGGATACCGAAGATGCGGACAAGTTCCGCGTCTCCGGGCGTGGCGAGCTGCATCTGTCCGTGCTGATCGAAAACATGCGCCGCGAGGGCTTCGAGCTGGGGGTGGGGCGTCCCGAGGTCATCATCCGCGAGGTCGATGGCGTCAAGCAGGAGCCTTACGAGCAGCTCGTGGTGGATGTCGAGGAGCAGCACCAGGGCAGCGTGATGGAAAAGCTGGGCATCCGTCGCGGTGAAATCAAGAACATGGAGCCGGATGGCAAGGGCCGCGTGCGTCTGGAATACATCATTCCCTCGCGCGGGCTGATCGGTTTCCGTACCGAGTTCATGACCGCCACCCAGGGCACCGGCCTGCTGTTCTCGGTGTTCGACCACTACGGGGATTATCGTCCGGGCACCATTGGTCAGCGCATCAACGGCGTGCTGATCGCCAACGAAACCGGCAAGGCGCTGGGGTTTGCACTGTTCAACCTGCAGGAGCGCGGCCGCCTGTTCATCGGGCATGGTGAAGAGGTCTACGAAGGCCAGGTCATCGGCATCCACTCGCGCGATAACGACCTCACCGTGAATGCGCTCAAGGGCAAGAAGCTCACCAACATGCGTGCTTCGGGTACGGACGAGGCCATCGTGCTGACCCCGCCGATCCGCTACTCGCTGGAACAGGCCCTGGAGTTCATCGACGATGACGAGCTGGTGGAAGTCACGCCGAAATCCATCCGCATCCGCAAGAAGCATCTGACGGAGAACGACCGCAAGCGCGCCAGCCGCTCGGCGGACTGACCAGGTAAAGGCTCCGCCTCCGCGGGGGCGGGTAAAGGAAACCAGCGATGTTTGACAATCTCACCAAACGGCTCTCCGGCCTGCTCGACGGCCTGCGCGGGCAGGGGCGTCTGACCGAGGACAACATCAAGGACACCCTGCGCGAAGTGCGCATGGCCCTGCTTGAAGCCGATGTCGCACTGCCGGTAGTCAAGAGCTTCGTCGAGCGGGTGCGCGAACGCGCCGTCGGGCAGGAGGTTCTCACCTCGCTGACGCCGGGGCAGGTGTTCGTCAAGATTGTTCATGACGAACTCGTGGCGCTGATGGGGCAGGCCAACGCCGCGCTCGATCTTGCCGCGCAGCCACCTGCCGTGGTGCTCATGGCCGGTCTGCAAGGCGCGGGCAAGACCACATCGGTGGGCAAGCTCGCGCGGCTTCTGAAGGAACAGAAGAAGAAAGTCATGGTGGTCAGCTGCGACGTGTACCGTCCGGCGGCCATCAAGCAGCTCGAAACGCTGGCAAGGCAGGTCGGCGTGGAGTTCTTCCCCTCGCGTCCTGACGAAGACCCGGTGATCATTGCCCAGGCTGCCCTCAAGCATGCCCGTACCCAGTACATGGATGTGCTTCTGGTCGATACGGCCGGTCGCCTGCATATCGACGAGGCGATGATGGATGAGGTGCGGCGCATCCACGCCGCCATCGATCCGGTCGAAACCCTGTTCGTGGTCGACAGCATGACTGGCCAGGATGCCGCCAACACGGCCAAGGTGTTCAACGAGACACTGCCCCTGACCGGCGTCATCCTGACCAAGACCGACGGCGATGCCCGCGGTGGTGCCGCGCTGTCCGTGCGGCAGATCACCGGCAAGCCCATCAAGTTCCTGGGCAGCGGCGAGAAACTGGCCGCCCTGGAGCCTTTCCATCCCGAGCGTGTGGCCTCGCGCATCCTGGGGATGGGCGATGTGGTCAGCCTCGTGGAAGAGGCGCATCGCAAGCTCGACAAGGACAAGGCCGAAGCGCTGGTGGCCAAGGTGCGCTCCGGCAAGACCTTCAATCTGGAAGACATGCGCGACCAGATGGAGCAGATGCTCAAGCTCGGGGGGCTATCCACGCTGATGGACAAGCTGCCGGGCATGGGACGCGTACCGGATGAGCTCAAGTCCAAGGTCAACGACCGTGACGTAAAACGGATGATCGCCATCATCAATGCGATGACCCCGGCGGAGCGGCACAACCCGGACATCATCAAGGGCTCGCGCAAGCGGCGCATTGCGCAGGGCAGCGGCATGCAGGTGCAGGACGTCAATCGCCTGCTCAAGCAGCATATGGACATGCGCGACATGATGAAAAAGCTGTCCGGCGGCAATATGGGCAAGATCATGCGTTCGCTGCGCGGGCGCATGCCGGGTCTGCCTTTCTGAAGCGGCGGCGGAAAAGACCTGCCGCCGTTTTCCGCCAAGGCGGCCATGAATGATTTTCCGGGCGTGCGCAGGGTTTCTTGGCGCAGGGGCCTTGACTTGGCCTATAATGCCCGACCTTAAAAGTTTGTACCTGCGAAAGTGGCGGAATTGGTAGACGCACTGGATTTAGGTTCCAGCGCCTCACGGCGTGAGAGTTCGAGTCTCTCCTTTCGCACCAGTTTTATGATCGCGCGGGGCGCACGGTGGCGGCGGGTGCCGCACCGGATGCGCCCCGTTTCTTGAAGAGGTTAGTCCTGATGCAGTTCACAGTGGAAGCAACCGAAGGCCTCATGCGCCGTATGGCCGTTGAAATCCCCGCGGTCCAGATCGACGAGGAAGTGGAGCGTCGCCTGAAGGATCTCGGTCGTCAGGTGCGCATGGACGGTTTCCGTCCGGGCAAGGCTCCCGCACATGTCGTGCGCCAGCGTTACCTGGGACAGGTTCGTCAGGATGTGGTCGGTGACGTGATCGAGCGCAGCTACGGTTCCGTCATCCAGCAGCAGCAGATTCGTCCCGCCGGTTATCCGCAGATCGAAAGTGTGGTCAGCGAGCCGGGCAAGGATCTGAGCTTCGTGGCTTCCTTCGAGGTTTATCCCGAGGTTGTGGTTGGCGACATGACCGCCATCGAGATCGAGCGCCCCCAGGCCGAGGTGACCGAAGCGGACATCGACCGTATGATCGACACCCTGCGCACCCAGCGCGCCGAGTGGAAGAGCGTCAAGCACAAGGCCAAAAAAGGCGAGCGCGTCACCGTGAACTTCAAGGGCACGCTCGATGGCGAAGCCTTTGCCGGCGGTAGCGGCGAAGGCATGACGGTTGTGCTGGGTGAAGGCCGCCTGCTCAAGGACTTCGAAGACGGTCTGCTCGGTATCAAGAGCGACGAAACCAAAACCATCGATGTGAGCTTCCCCGAGGACTATCCGGCAGAAAACCTGCGTGGCAAGACCGCCCAGTTCGAAATCACCGCGACCGACGTGGCCGAGCGTGTGCTGCCGGAAGTGGACGATGCGTTTGCCCAGGCTTTCGGCTCGGAAAATCCCGAGGCTCTGCGCGCCGACGTGCGCAAGAACATGGAGCGCGAGCTGAAGCAGGCCGTACGCCGTCAGCTGAAAGCCAAGGTGCTCGATGGCCTCGTCAAGGTGACGGATCTCGCCGTCCCGCGTGCGCTGGTGGCCGAGGAATCCACCCGTCTGCGCGAGCAGTTCGCATCCCAGATGCGCGGTGGACAGGCGGATGAGATCGAACTTGAAGCCTTCTTCCCGGAAGGTGAGCGTCGCGTCAAGCTGGGGCTGATCGTCGCCGAACTCGTCAAGCAGGAAAACCTGCGTGTGGACGAGGCGCGCGTGGATGAGCTGCTCAACGACATCGCCGCGACCTATGAGGAGCCGGAGCAGGTCATCGCCTACTACCGTGCCAACCGCGAACTGATGATGAACGTGCAGACGCTGGCCATCGAAGATCAGGTGGTAGAGCTTGTGCTGGGCAAGGCCAAGGTCACCGATGTGCCGACCGCCTTCGATGACGTGATCAATCCCAAGTCTGCCGCTGCTGCCGCTTGAGCGGCACCCCCCGAACGAGGAGAATGACATGACCCGTGACAACCGCTGGCAAGGGGCGCTCGAAACCCAGGCGCTGAATCTGGTGCCGATGGTGGTCGAGCAGAGCGCGCGCGGTGAGCGTGCGTACGACATCTACTCGCGCCTGCTTAAGGAGCGGGTCATCTTCATCGTCGGGGAAATCGAGGATCACATGGCCAACCTCGTGGTGGCCCAGCTGCTGTTCCTCGAATCCGAAAACCCGGACAAGGACATCCACATCTACATCAACTCCCCCGGCGGGGTCATCACCTCCGGCATGGCGATCTACGACACCATGCAGTTCATCAAGCCGGACGTGAGCACCCTGTGCATCGGTCAGGCCGCGAGCATGGGCGCGTTCCTGCTGGCGGGCGGCGCACCGGGCAAACGGTTCTGCCTGCCGAACTCGCGGGTGATGATCCACCAGCCGCTGGGCGGTTTTCGTGGTCAGGCGTCGGACATCAAGATCCACGCCGAGGAAATCATCAAGACCCGTCAGCGTCTGAACGAACTGCTTGCGCATCACACGGGCCAGCCGGTGGAGCGCATCGAGCAGGACACCGACCGTGACAATTTCCTCTCTGCCAGCCAGGCGATGGAATACGGTCTGGTGGACAAGGTGCTGGAACGCCGCGAAGCGTGAGCGGATTTGAGACAAAACTCCGGGCGGCCACTGGCCGCCTTTTTTGCTTTGTGCCCTCAAGCGCAAAGTCACCCCGTGGCGCGGGCTTGAATCTTGCGTTGAAACGGGGCATCGTGTGTGAACAATTGATTGCAGGAACCCATTGACGATGGCCAGAAACGACGACAAACCGCGCGAGAAACTGCTTTACTGCTCGTTTTGCGGAAAGAGCCAGGACGAAGTGCGCAAGCTCATCGCCGGGCCGTCGGTGTACATATGCGACGAGTGTGTCGATCTTTGCAATGACATCCTGCGCGAGGAAATGCGTGAGGCCGACACCCCGGCGCATACCCGTTTGCCCACTCCGCACGAAATCGTGCAGGTGCTCGATGAATATGTGATCGGGCAGGAGCGCGCCAAGCGCGCACTGGCTGTGGCGGTCTACAACCATTACAAGCGCCTGGAGCTGCGCAACCAGCGGTCCAAGGAAGGCGAGGACGTGGAGATTGCCAAGAGCAACATCCTGCTCATCGGCCCCACCGGCTCGGGCAAGACCCTGCTCGCGCAGACCCTCGCCCGGCTGCTGAACGTGCCCTTTGCCATTGCCGATGCGACCACGCTGACCGAGGCCGGCTATGTGGGTGAGGATGTGGAAAACATCATCCAGAAGCTCCTGCAGAAGTGCGATTACGACATCGAGAAGGCGCAGACCGGTATCGTCTATATCGACGAAATCGACAAGATTTCGCGCAAATCCGACAATCCGTCCATCACCCGCGACGTGTCCGGTGAAGGGGTGCAGCAGGCCCTGCTCAAGTTGATCGAGGGCACCCTGGCTTCCGTGCCGCCGCAGGGCGGGCGCAAGCATCCGCAGCAGGAATTCGTTCAGGTGGACACCACCAATATCCTGTTCATCTGTGGTGGTGCGTTTGACGGCCTGGACAAGATCGTGCGCCAGCGCACCGAGAAGGGCGGTATCGGTTTTTCCGCACAGGTGCGCAGCAGGCAGGAGAGCCGCTCGCTGGGCGAGCTTTTTGCCGAAGTGGAGCCCGAGGATCTGACCCGTTACGGTCTGATCCCCGAGTTTGTCGGACGTCTGCCGGTGGTGGCCACCCTCTCCGAGCTGGATGAGCCGGCCCTCGTGCGCATCCTTACCGAGCCGAAAAATGCGCTGACCCGCCAGTTCTCCAAGCTGTTCGAGATGGAGCATGTCGAGCTCGAATTCCGCGAGGATGCCCTCCGGGAAGTGGCGCGCAAGGCCATGCAGCGCAAGACCGGGGCGCGCGGCCTGCGCACCATCCTCGAACATGTGCTGCTCGACACCATGTACGATCTGCCTTCGGTGAAAAACCTCAAGAAGGTCGTGGTCGATGCAGCGGTGATCCGTGCCGAGGCTCAGCCGTATCTCGTGGTGGAAAACGAAGAGCTGCATGCCCGCGCCGCTTCCGAATGATGCGCTGCCGGGGCTTGCAAATGTACTTGCAGGCCCCATAACTGTTTAAGGCATTCCTTCGCGCCCCTGGGTGCGATGGCCGAAAAACCTGTCCAGATAGGCTGCAAACATGGCGATAGACGATCAGGCATCCCAGGTCATCGAAGGCACTCCGCAGGTGGTTCCCGTCCTGCCGCTGCGCGATGTGGTCGTATACCCCCACATGGTCATCCCGCTGTTCGTCGGCCGAGAAAAGTCGATTGCCGCGCTGGATGCCGCCGTGCATGGCAACAAGCAGATCCTGCTCCTGGCGCAGAAGAGCGCCGAGATTGACGACCCCGGACCGGGCGATCTGCATGAGGTCGGCACCCTGTCGACCATTCTCCAGCTGCTCAAGCTGCCCGACGGCACCATCAAGGTGCTGGTCGAAGGCAGCAAACGTGCGCGCGTATCGCATGTGCATGAGGCCAAGGGTTTCCTCGTGGCGGATGTCACGCAGGTAGAAGAGCCCATCGGCGCCGAAGATCGCGAGATCGACGTGCACATGCGCACCCTGCTCAATCAGTTCGACCAGTACGTCAAGCTCAACCGCAAGACCCCGCCTGAAATTCTCACCTCCCTGGCGGGGATTGACGATGCCTCGCGTCTGGCCGATACCGTCGCGGCACATATGTCGCTCAAGCTCGAAGAAAAGCAGAAAATCCTCGAAATGAGCGATGTGCGCGCACGCATCGAGCATCTGATGGTGCTCATCGAGGGCGAGGTCGACATCCTGCAGGTGGAAAAGCGCATCCGTGGCCGCGTCAAGCAGCAGATGGAAAAGAGCCAGCGCGAGTATTATCTCAACGAACAGATGAAGGCCATCCAGAAGGAGCTGGGCGAGCTTGAAGGCGGCGGCAATGAAATGGACGAGCTGGAGGCCCGCATCCGGGATTCCGGCATGCCCAAGGAGGCGCTGGAAAAGGCCCTCGCCGAGCTGAACAAACTGAAGATGATGTCGCCGATGTCCGCCGAGGCCACCGTGGTACGCAACTACCTCGACTGGCTCCTGGGCGTGCCCTGGAAGAAGCGCAGCAAAGTCCGCCACGACCTGTCCGAAGCGGAAAAGGTACTGGAGAGCGATCACTTCGGTCTGGAAAAGGTCAAGGAACGCATCCTCGAATACCTCGCCGTACAGCAGCGCGTGCGCAAGATGAAAGGCCCGATCCTGTGTCTCGTCGGCCCTCCGGGTGTGGGCAAGACCTCGCTCGGCCAGTCCATCGCCAAGGCGACCAACCGCAAGTTCACCCGCATTGCGCTGGGTGGCGTGCGCGACGAGGCCGAGATTCGCGGGCATCGGCGGACCTATATCGGCTCCATGCCCGGCAAGATCATGCAGCAGCTGAACCGTATCGGCACCAAGAACCCGCTCATCCTGCTCGACGAGATCGACAAGATGGCGATGGATTTTCGTGGCGATCCGGCCTCCGCGTTGCTTGAGGTACTGGATCCTGAGCAGAACAGCGCGTTCAACGACCATTACATGGAAGTGGACGTCGATCTGTCCGAGGTCATGTTCATCTGCACCGCGAACAGCCTGAACATTCCCGGCCCCTTGCTCGACCGCATGGAAGTCATCCGCATCCCCGGTTATACCGAGGACGAGAAGACCGCCATTGCCATGCGCTACCTGCTGCCCAAGCAGATGAAGAACAACGGCCTGAAGGAAGGGGAGCTGTCGGTGTCCGAGGCGGCCGTGCGCGAAACCGTGCGTCACTACACCCGCGAAGCCGGGGTGCGCAACCTCGAACGCGAGCTGGCCAAGATCTGCCGCAAGGTGGTGAAGGAAATCCTTCTCAAGCCCAGCGAGAAGCAGACCACGGTCACGCCAAAGAACCTCGAAAAATACCTGGGTGTGCCGCGCTTTGATTATGGCAAGGCCGAGGTCAGGGACCAGGTCGGTCAGGTAACGGGCCTGGCCTGGACCGAAGTGGGCGGTGATCTGTTGACCATCGAATCCGCCGCCGTGCCGGGCAAGGGCAAGCTCAGCTACACCGGCAAGCTGGGTGAGGTGATGCAGGAATCCATCCAGGCCGCCATGACCGTGGTGCGTGCACGGGCGGAGCATTTGGGGCTGGCGGCGGATTTCCACGAGAAGAAGGACATCCACATCCACGTTCCCGAAGGCGCCACGCCCAAGGACGGTCCGAGTGCGGGCATTGCCATGTGCACGGCGCTGGTATCGACCCTGACCGGCATTCCGGTCAAGGCGACCGTGGCCATGACCGGGGAAATCACCCTGCGTGGCGAAGTGCTGCCCATCGGTGGACTGAAGGAAAAACTGCTTGCCGCCCAGCGCGGTGGTATCAAGGTGGTGGTCATCCCGGAAGAAAACCGCAAGGATCTGGCAGAGATTCCCAAAAGCGTGCGCGACAAGCTGGACATCCGTCCGGTGCGCTGGATCGACGAAGTGCTGGACATCGCTCTGGCGACGGTTCCCGCGCCGCGTATCGAGCCTTCGGACGCCCCGGCGGAACCGCCAGCGCGCAAGACACGCACCCGTAAGGAAACGGTGCTTCCGCATTGATCGCAAAGGCAACAGCCACAAACGCGCCCGGTCGGCAAGCCCGTCCGGGCGCGTTTCGTTGCAGATTTGTCGCAGTCCGGCGGTTGACAGCCTTACGGGGCGCTTGTATAACCTTTCGGCACATGGCGCACGCCTGTCGGAACCGGGCTTCCCCGCGATACGGCGCCATCCCAACAACACCCGGAGGCGTCCGCCCGAGGGTTGCGCGGGTAGACCACGCATTCAACCCATAAGAGAAAGGATTGGATAGATGAACAAATCCGAGCTGATCGATGCCATGGCAGCGTCCGCCAATATCTCCAAGGCCGATGCTGGCCGTGCCCTGGATGCTTTTATCGATGCCGTGGGCACCGCGCTCAAAAGTGGCGATCAGGTGACTCTGGTCGGTTTCGGCACCTTCCTGGTGCGCGAGCGTGAAGCGCGCAGCGGTCGCAACCCGCGTACCGGTGAAACCATCGAAATCTCCGCCTCCCGTCTGCCGTCCTTCAAGGCCGGCAAGGGCCTGAAGGACGCCGTCAACGGCTGATTGCGATGCCGCGTTTCTGGCGCGGCCATCCTCCTTCCCGTCGGGGCGCACAGCGCCCCGTTTTTGTGTCCGCGTTTGACTATGGGTTAAGATGCGGTCACTTTTTGCCCCAAGACACGCACCGGAGCGCCTGCCCCCATGTTGATGGACCTTCGTGACCGCATCAGCGGCTGGATTGCCTACGTTATCGTCGGCATCATCATCATTCCCTTCGCCCTGTGGGGCATCGGCGAGTACTTTGCCGACGGCAAGGATGATCCGGCCGCCGTCGTCAATGGTGTGGACATCCCCTATCGCGCCTACGAGCAGGCCTATGACGTGCAGCGTCAGCAAGTCATGCAGATGATGGGGGCCAACGCACAGCAGATGATCGAAGCCATGGGGCTGAAGCAGCAGGTGCTGGACGGTCTGGTGATGTCCGAGGTGCTGAACCAGTACGTGCGCGAGGCCGGCTACCGTGTCAGCGACCGGGATCTGGCGCAAGCCATCAGTGAGGTCAGCGTTTTCCAGGAAAACGGCGCCTTCAACCAGAAGCGTTACGAATCCGTACTGCGTTTCCAGGGCATGAGCCCGGCGCAGTTCGAGACTCGCCTGCGCCAGGACATCGCGGTGGAGCAGTTCCAGAACGGTCTGGCAGGCAGTGCGTTTGCGCTGGATGTCGAGCTCGACCGTTTCGTACGCCTGCGCGATCAGCAGCGCCGCCTGGAAGTGGCCGTACTCGACGCCGCCGCGCGCCAGTCGGCCTTAAGTCTCGATGAAGCCGCGCTGCGTGCCTATTTCGAAAAAAACCAGGCCGCCTATCAGCAACCGGAGCGCGTGCGCCTGGAGTACCTTGAAGTGTCCCCGGCCCTCGTGATGGGCGAGGCCGTTCCCGATGAGGCCACGCTCAAGACCCTGTACGAGGAATACCTGAGTGCGCACGCGGCCGAAACCAAGCGCGAAGCGCGGCACATCCTGCTCAGCTTGCCACAGGGCGCACCGGCCGAGCAGGATGCCGAAGTGCGCAAGAAGATCGAGGCCCTGGCCGAGCGCATCCGTGGCGGCGAGTCCTTTGCCGACGTTGCGCGCAGCGAGTCCCAGGATCCGGGTTCTGCGGCCGAAGGCGGCTCTCTGGGCGTGGTCGGGCGTGGCGCCATGGTTGAGCCCTTCGAGAAGGCCCTGTTCGCGCTGGAGCCGGGAAAGCTCAGCGATCCGGTACGCACCGAGTTCGGTTATCACCTGATCCTGGTGGATCGTGTTGTCGACGAGGCGCCGCGCACGCAGGAACAGATGCGTGACGAGCTCATCGCCCAGTGGCGCGAAAAAGAAGGCGAGAGCCGGTATTACGAGCTCGCCGACCGTCTTGCCGCCCTGGCGTATGAGCATCCCGACAGCCTCACGCCTGCGGCCGAGGCCCTGAATCTGAAGGTAAATTCCAGCGACTGGATCACCCGCAATGGCGGTGAAGGCATCGGCCAGCAGGTCCCGGTGCGCACCGCTGCTTTCGTGCCCGAAGTGCTGAACGAGCGGCGCAATAGCGATGTACTGACCTTGGGCCCGAATCATGTGGCCGTGGTACGGGTGACCGAACATGAACCGGCCCAGGCGCGGGCCTTCGAAGACGTGCGTGCCGATGTCGAGCGCGCCGCGCTGGCCGAGGCGCTGACTACCCGGATGCGCGAGGAAGGCGATGCCCTCGCGCAAGCCGTGCGTTCCGGCAAGAGCCTGCAGCAGGCGGCTGAAGCCGCGCAGGCTCGTTACACCGACACCGGCTGGGTGGGACGCCGTGGCGGTCAGGTCGATCCGGCCATTCTGCGCGCCGGGTTTGCCCTGAGCCGCCCCGTGGCAGACAAGCCGTCCGTGCAGGTTGTGCAGCTGGGCAATGGGGATGTGGCCGTCGTGCGCCTGATGGAGGTCAAGGACGGGGATCCCACCACGCTGGATGCTTCCGCGCGTGACGCGCTGCGCGGCCAGCTGGCGCGCGACTTCGGCCTGCGTGAAGTTGAGACCATGAGCCGCGCCCTGCGTGAACGTGCCGACGTGAAAACCCGCAAGGATCTTTGATTGATGAGCGAGGACGCGCGCGACCCCCAGACAGGGCGCAGCGCCCCCGCCCAGGACCCGCGCCCCGGCGCCTTGACACATGAAACGCCCCCTGCGTCTTTCGCCGCTGCGGGGCGTTTTTCTTTGGCCGGGCAAATCCTGCTGGCCCTGGGGCTTGCGGTGCTGGTCGGTCTGCTGCTGGGGCGAGATGCCTTCGGTGTTCCCTGGGTGGCGGGTTACGACTTCGTTGGCGATCTGTTTCTCCAGGCCCTGAAAATGGTCATCGTCCCCCTGGTGGCTTCTTCGGTCATCGTTGGCATGGCCGGCATCGGTGGTGGGCAACTGGGGCGGCTGGGCGGGCGCGTGCTGGGCTATTACGCCCTCACCACCCTGCTGGCCGTGCTCACGGCCCTGGTTGTAGTCAATCTCTGGCAGCCGGGGCATGATGCCAATGGGCGGCCCTTGCAGGAAACCCTGACCCTGCCGGCGCTGTCCGGCGATTGGGGCGAGCGGGTCCAGGCCCACGATGTGGGGGATTTTGCCGACATCTTCAGCCGCATGATTCCCAGCAATGTGGTGGCCGCCGCCTCAAGCGGCGACATGCTGGGCCTGATTGTCTTCTGCCTGCTGTTCGGCTTTTTCCTCTCGCGCATCGCCACCGACCGTGGGCGCATCGTGCTGGGCTTCTTCGAAGGCATGCACGACATTATGCTGCGCATTACTGAACTCATCATGCGCGCCGCCCCGTATGGCGTCTTCGCCCTGGTGGCGGAAGTGGTGGCCACCACCGGCCTGGACGTGTTCCTGCCCATGCTCGGCTTCATGGGTGCGGTCATGCTCGGACTGGCGATTCACGTCTTCATCACCCTGCCGTTGCTGCTCTGGTTGACGGCCGGTGTTCCGCCCCTGGCGCATTTCAAGGCCATGGCCCCCGCCATTCTCACGGCCTTCTCCACCGCCTCGTCCGCCGCCACCCTGCCTGTGACCCTCGATTGCGTGGAAAAGCGCGCAGGCGTCTCCCGGCGCACCGCCAGCTTTGTGCTTCCGCTGGGGGCTACCGTCAATATGGACGGCACCGCCCTGTACGAATGCGCCGCCGTGCTGTTCATCGCCCAGGCCTACGGTGTGGCTCTGAGTCTGGAAATGCAGGCTCTCGTTGTCGTCCTGGCCCTGATGACCTCCATCGGGGTGGCCGCCATCCCCTCGGCCAGCCTCGTCGCCATCGGCCTGATCCTCACGAGCCTGGGCCTACCCCTGGAAGCCATGGCCTTGCTGCTAGTCGTGGATCGTGTGCTGGACATGCTGCGCACCAGCGCCAATGTCTTCGGCGACGCCAGCGGCGCCGTCATCGTCGCCCGCTGGCAGGGCGAAGCCGGCATACTGGGGCTGCCGGCGATGGGGAAAGGGGAGGGAGCGCAGAGGAGGCGCGAAAATCAGTAGGGCAGGCGGCCCTTTTTTGGCTCCTGCCAAGCGGAGCGCTTCAAGCGTTCAGTTCGTAGCCGCTGCGGCGTCCGTTCGCATCCGATTTTCGCAGCAGGCCATGTACAAGTCGGTCATTGATGTCGCGCAGGGCTTTGGCCGCGTCAGTCAGACGTTCCAGCAAGAGCCCTTGAGCACGACTCACCAATCCTCGCAGAGATCTGAGAGGGTGTTTTACAAAACGAAGATTTGCGGACAATTCAGCGCCGGACGAAGGATTCCCAGCTCCCCCTTGGAGCAGCCCCGGCCATGGCTTGCCCGGAGGGCGCCTCCGTGGGAGTGCCCTTTCTTTGGTACCTTTCTTTGGGCAAGCAAAGAAAGGTACTCGCCCGCGCGCGATGTGGACCGTTCGAAGTGCGCTGCTTGAAGCGGGCGAAACAGCGCGTAAGCCTGTCCGCTTGCTAAAGATCAAGACGTTCAGGCGCCGGTTAAAGCCACTTTCAATAACCCTTGGAGCTCTTTTTCGCCCGCCATGAGGCTTGGCCTTTCAAACAGGCGCCAACGCAAGCGGGCGAGTCACTTTTCTTGCTTGTGCAAGAAAAGTAACCAAAAGAACACACCCCCACGGGACCGCCCTTCGGGCAA
>JAQVHL010000097.1 GCA_028696185.1 Halothiobacillaceae bacterium | reverse complement strand
GGGCTTTTCTCGGCCAGACTCGCCGCCAACCACATATACTCTTGACTGAGAGGAATTAACGGCCACTGACTTTGGAATGATGTCGAGCGATTTTTTGGTCAACACTGTCTGATCCTGCCCGTCAATCATGGTGATTGATTTGTCAAGCAAATCGGTGACATAGACCTTTGTGCCATCACGCGTTACTGCTACGCCGAGCGGTCGAACCCCAACCGCAATCGTCTTTACAACAGAGTCAGTCGCGAGATCAATTACCGAAACAGTGCCATCTTCCGAGTTACTGATGTACGCAAAGGGAGCCGCGTTTGCCACACCGTTTATGCATACACAAAAAAGAAAAGCCGCCAACCTGGTCATTGTATAGGTATAATACGAAATTATAGATGTAACCAATAAAGGCTGCGTCTTTAAAGAATTGCATTTATATTTCATGTGGCGTTCTCAAGTGCCAAGTGCAACGAGTTGATCAATGCTTGGCGGAATCCGGCTGATCGAGACTTTGAGTATGGCCCTGAATACTGCCAGAGGCGAGGCGAAGTTGTGAACTGTCTGTTGGAATGTTGGTTGCAGCAGGTGCGCGGCCTTTGGATGTCAGAGGCGGAAAGGGGTGCTCGTGCCATCTGGAAATCATCGCCCCGATTCAGCGGGCCTGGCTCCAGTTTTCATCCGCGCAGCAGCACATAAACCGCGCCGGTGCCGCCGTCTTCGGGGCGGGCGGAGCAATAGGCGAGTACGTCGTCGCGTTGTGGCAGCCAGATGTTGATCAGGCGCTTGAGGACCGGTGTGCCCTGGGCGGACCGGTACCCTTTGCCGTGGATGATGCGCACGCAGCGGTTGCCGCGCGCGCGTTGTTCGGTGAGGAAAATAACCAGTGCGCGCCGGGCGTTTTCACTACTCATGCCGTGCAGGTCCAGCTCGCCACGTATGCTGAATTGTCCCCGGCGCAGTTTGCGCAGGAGGGTTTGCTGTACGCCGGCGCGCAGCCAGGTGAGCGTTTCGCCGTGTTCGATGTCCGGGTCGTGGGCGTCGCTGAGCATGTCGTCCAGTACGGCGGCTTCGTCGATCATCCGCCGTAGCGGGCGCGGCGGCGGCGGGGGAGGACGGCAGTCGGCGGTATCGGCGCGCACGGGGGCGACCTCGCCCACGGCGTCGAGGAACAGGGCCAGATCTTGCGGGTCGATGGGGTCGGCTGGGGGGCGGCGGGTCTTCACGGGTGCGCGCGGATAGGCGGTTCGGTATAGTGGGGCAGACTATGTGAAAGCGGGTTCAAGTTCCAGCATGCGCATTCTGGTCTCCAATGATGACGGTTATCTCTCGCCGGGAATACGGGCGCTGATGGGTGTGCTTGCCGAATTGGGCGAGGTGACGGTGGTGGCGCCGGACCGGGACCGCAGCGGGGCGAGCAATTCGTTGACGCTTGATCGGCCCTTGCGCCCGCGCTGTGTGGAGCCGGGCTGGTACGCGGTGGATGGCACGCCCAGCGATTGCGTGCATCTGGGGGTGACCGGGTTGGTTGGTTTCACCCCCGATCTGGTGGTTTCGGGCATCAATCATGGCCCGAACCTGGGCGATGACGTGCTGTATTCGGGAACGGTCGCGGCGGCGGCCGAAGGGCGTTTCCTCGGGTTGCCCGCCATTGCGGTGTCGATGAACAGCTTCGATCCCCGTCATCTGGAGACGGCGGCGCAGGTGGCGCGTGATCTGGTGCTCCGCCTGCATACCCACCCGCTGCCGCGCGATACCCTGCTGAGCGTGAATGTGCCGGATGTGCCGTATGGGCAGCTTTCGGGGCTCAAGGCCACGCGGCTGGGGCGGCGGCACCCTTCTGCTCCGGCTGTCGGTGGGCGCGATCCGCGCGGGCGGGAGATTTTCTGGATCGGTCAGGCCGGCGAGGCGGACGATTGCGGTCCGGGTACCGATTTTCATGCCTTGTCGGAGGGCTGGGTGTCGGTGACGCCGATCCGGCTGGATATGACCCGGCACGAGATCATTCCCGCCGTGCAGGATTGGTTGCGTTCATGAGCGCGTCGCTGGAGAGGCGCTTGCGCGGTTTCGGCGTGACGTCGCCGCAGGCACGTGAGCGTCTGGTCGTCCGGTTGCGCGAGGCGGGTATCAGGGACGAGCGGGTGCTGGACGCGATGCGGCAGATTCCCCGTCATGTGTTCATGGATGAGGCTCTGGAAGTTCGGGCCTATGACGATACGGCCCTGCCCATCGGGCATGGCCAGACCATTTCCCAGCCGTATATCGTGGCGCGCATGACCGAAGCCCTGTTGCGTGGGGGTGTGCCGCGCAAGGTGCTGGAAATCGGTACCGGTTCGGGCTATCAGACGGCGGTGCTGGCGGCGCTGGTGCCGCAGGTGTTCAGTATCGAGCGCATCAGTGCCTTGCAGGGGCGCGCACGTGAGCGTCTGCGTCTTCTGGGGCTGGGGAATGTGCGTTTCCTGCACGGTGACGGTAGCAAGGGCTGGCCTTCGCAGGCGCCTTTCGATGCCATTGTGGTCACCGCAGCGCCGCCGGAGTTGCCGCGTCCTTTGCTCGATCAGCTTGCCGAGGGCGGGCGCCTGGTCGCGCCGGTCGGCCCGCAGGGCGGGATGCAGCGGCTGATGCGCGTCAGTCGCATACAGGGTGAGCTGCGTAGCGAGCTGCTCGACCCGGTTTCCTTTGTTCCCCTGATCAGCGGAGAGATCGAGTGAAGATTTTTGGTCCCCTTTACGAGCGCGTCCTGGGCTGGAGCCGCCACCGCCACGCGCCCTGGTATCTGGGGGGCTTGAGTTTTGCCGAATCCTCTTTTTTTCCCATTCCGCCGGACGTCATGCTGGCGCCCATGGCCCTGGCCCGTCCGGAGCGCTGGGTCTTTCTCGCTACGCTGACCACGCTGGCCTCGGTTCTGGGGGGGCTGTTCGGTTACCTGATCGGTTGGCTGGCCATTGACCTGATTGAACCGTATATCCATGCCTGGGGCTATGGTGAGGCCTATGCCACGGCGCGGGCCTGGTTTGCCGACTGGGGGTTCCTTGCCGTGCTGGTGGCCGGTTTCTCGCCCATCCCCTACAAAATATTTACGATCACGGCCGGCGCCCTGACCATGAACCTGCCGCTGTTTCTCGCGGCATCGTTTGCCGGGCGCGGCGGGCGTTTCTATCTCGTCGCCTGGCTTGTCGCCAAGGTCGGTCCGGGAATGGAGCCGGTGCTGAGACGCTATGTGGAATGGCTGGGGTGGCTGGTCATTCTTGGCGCCGTCGCGGCCTATCTCGCCTTCCGGCACTGAGTCTGGGCTCCGGGCCGGTGGGGGCGGGATGAAGACGCTGACCCGGATCGTCCTTGTCTCGATGCTGCTGTTTCTGGCGGGGTGTGCCAGCTCCAGCCGTTTCCCGGCAGCAGGCTCGGGGGGGGCGGCACCTAGCCCGGCTGGGGCGGGCGAGCATGTGGTGCGTCCCGGCGATACGCTGTACTCCATTGCTGTGGCCAACGATATGGATTTCCGCCAGCTTGCGGCATTGAACGGCATACGTCCGCCGTACACCATCCAGGTCGGGCAGCGTTTGCGCGTGGTTGACAGGTCGTCTTCCCGTCCCAAGCCTGACCCGGAGCCCAAAGTCGTCAAAAAGCCTGTGCCGCCTAAAACCGGCGCGCCGGTCAAGACCACGCCCCCGCCGCCCACACGGTTGCCCATTACCTGGCGATGGCCGACTGTCGGTAAGGTGGTCGGCCGTTTCGTGGCTGGAGACGCGACACGCAAGGGGGTGGATATCGCCGGACGTCTGGGACAGCCGGTGCTGGCGGCTGCCGATGGCGAGGTGGTCTACAGCGGTAGCGGCCTGCCGGGCTACGGCAAGCTGGTGATCCTCAAGCACTCTCATAATTATCTCAGCGCGTATGGCTATAACCAGGCGCTGCTCGTCGACGAAGGGCAGCAGGTCAAGGCGGGGCAGACCATTGCGCGCATGGGGCAGGCCGAAGTCGGCAAGTCGCGTCTGCATTTTGAAATCCGCTATGACGGAAAGCCGGTTGATCCCCTGCGATACCTGCCGAAAAGATAGAACTAACCGTCCGTCGGGAGAAGTCGGGGCGGCATCTGGTCAAGCTTGCTTGGTTCATCGCATAATCGAAGGTCGAACGTTCCGGCACTGGGCAGGAAAGACCCTCGGTGGCGTTTACTAGCGTTTCCTCAAGGCAGGCCCGAGAGTTATGTTGCCGGCTTGCCCCGTATCGCGGGAGAGATCATGGCCGTTCGAACTTCTGAAGATGAGCCGTTCAGCCTGGAAGAAGCGTTCAACGATGCGCCGGAACCGGAGGCGCTGGACGAGGAGGAGGGCGAGGTCGATCCTCCCGTCGTGCTGGAGGAGGCCGCCATTGTCGATGCGGACCCGGCGGGCGACACCCGCTTCAAGGCCAGCGCAATGGATGGGCCGGACCCGGTGCGGCTTTATCTGAACGAAATTGAATGTTCCGCCTTGCTGACGCCGGAAGAAGAGGTGTATTTCGCACGCCTTGCGCAGCAGGGCGACTCCGAAGGCCGGCGGCGCATGATCGTATGCAATCTGCGCCTGGTGGTGAAAGTGGCGCGGCGTTATCTGAACCGGGGGCTGGATCTGCTCGATCTGATCGAGGAGGGCAATCTGGGGCTGATGCGTGCGGTGGAAAAATTCGATCCGGAACGCGGTTTCCGTTTTTCCACCTATGCCACCTGGTGGATTCGCCAGACCATCGAACGCGGGATCATGAACCAGACCCGCACCGTGCGCCTGCCGGTGCATGTGGTCAAGGAAGTGAACCTTTACATGCGCGCGGCGCGGCAGATTTCCCAGGAACTGCAGCATGACGCCACGCCGGAAGAGATTGCCGAATACCTGGATCGGCCCGTGGGCGATGTTCTCAGGCTCATCTCCTTCGGGGAACGCACCACATCCGTTGATACCCCCCTGCGCGACGGCGCCGAGCAGTCCCTGCTCGACATGATTCCCGACGAAAACCGTCCCGACCCTTCCGAACTGATCGAAGATGAAACCCTGCTTGGGTTGGTTGACCGCTATCTGGATCAGCTCGAACCCAAGCAGCGCGAGGTCATTGCCCGCCGCTTCGGTCTGCGCGGCCACGAGCCGGCCACGCTGGAGGAGGTGGGGGCCTGCTTGGGCGTTACGCGCGAGCGCGTGCGGCAGGTGCAGATCGAGGCGCTCAAACGCCTGCGTCGCATGATGCTGGCCGAAGGCTATTCGCCCGAGACCTTGTTTGGCTGAGGCGCGGTAGCGCGCCTGATAACGGCTCTTTTGCAGGAGGGGGTTGGCTGCGACCGGCCATGAGGCCCGTGGTGCCGCTGGGCTTGGCAGGGGGGATCAGGCGCATCGGGGCTTTTGGGCTTGTTTTCGCGGCGGACAGGATGTTTTTTTAGAAACCGCTCAGGACAGGCTTGCGCGCTGTTTCGCCCGCCTTAAGCGACGCACTTCGAACGGCCTGCATCGCGCGCGGGCGAGTACCTTTCTTTGCTTGCCCAAAGAAAGGTACCAAAGAAAGGGCACCCCCACGGAGGCGCCCTTCGGGCAAGCCATGGCCGGGGCCGCTCCGACCGGGCCGTCCCGACACAACATCCTGTTGTGGCGGGACTGAAAGGGCCATCCCTGGCCCTTTCACCCGGTCTCCACACCCCCGTCCATGGCGCCTCCAAGGGGGCTGAG
>JAQVHL010000096.1 GCA_028696185.1 Halothiobacillaceae bacterium | reverse complement strand
GGCCAGCATCGGCGGTCAGACCTTGGCTGACCTGGCTGATGCTATCCGGGCCGCTGGCACCTTGACCGACGACCAAGCCGCCGCCGTATGGCGTGGGCTGGCCGACGTTGCCAAGGCGCTGCGGAAGGCAGGGCACCCGAAGCCGAAGCGCGAGCGCCCGGCCCCGGTAGCCCTGCCCGGTCAGGCTGATCTGCTGGCCGATGCCGCAGAGCCTGCCCCCGCCGTTTTGCCCCCTGCATCGACTGGCGTATGATGTGGATATCGGCGGCGTAGTTGGTTAGAAGCAAGCCATGTTTTCGCTTTGCTCAAACGGCTTGGCATGGGCTGCGCCCCTGCACCCCGGCGGCGCTCCCTTCGGTCGGCACCGCCCGCCGCATTCACTCGCTGGAGGCTCGTTCATGACGGCAGAAGCAACACCACCGCGCAAAGGCAGAGGAGGCCGCCCCAAGGGCGACCCCTCCGCCGTGCGCGCCTCGACCATTGGCGTCCGGGTGTCGGCGGAGGAATACGCCGCACTCCGGGCCAAGGCCGAGCAGATGGGCATGACCCCGGCGCAGTGGCTACGGGAAGCGGCGCTATCCCGACGCCTGCCGTCGCCACCAGTCCCGCCCATCAACCGCGAGCAGTACGCCGAACTGGCGAGACTCGCGGCCAACCTCAACCAGCTAACCCGGCTGGCGAATGAAGGCCGCCCCGTCACCGTTGCCGACGCGCTTTTGCAGCGGCTGGCCGGTGAAGTCGGGCGGCTTCGGCTGGCCCTCATTGGCGCGGGTGGCAGCGAATGATTGCCAAGATGGTCAAGGGCCGCGGCTTCCGTGGGGCGCTGGAATACGACCTCACGAAAGAGAAGGGCCGCGTCATTGATAGCAACATGGCCGGGCAAAACCCGCGAGAACTCGCCGCCGAGTTTGGCGAGATTCGCAAACTTCGCCCGAACTTGGGCAAGGCAGTTATGCACGTTTCGCTATCCGCCGCCCCCGGCGAAAAGCTCACAGATGAGCAATGGCGGGAGATCGGACAACGCTATTTGCGCGGGATGGGCTTCACCGATAACCAGTTCGTCATCACCCGGCACACCGACACCGAGCACGAGCACATCCACATCTTGGCGAACCGCATCACCCACGCCGGCGAGGTGGTCAGCGACGGGCAGGACTACAAGCGGCAGGAAACCATCATGCGAGAGATCGAACGGGATTACGGCCTGCAACGGGTGGCCCCGAGCATCGAGGCCGAGCGCAAAGCGCCGACCAAGGGCGAGATCGAGCAGCACGCCCGCACCGGCCAGCCCAGCGCCCGGCAGCAGCTCCAGCAGATTTGCGATGCCTGCGCCAAGGATTGCCGCAGCTTCAGCGAGTACCAGGAGCGACTGGAGGCGGCAGGCGTGGAGGTGGTGCCGGTTGCCCAGCTCAACGGCGCGAAGCTGTCCGGCCTGTCGTACCGGCTGGACGGCGTGACCATGAAGGGCAGCGACTTAGGGAAGGGCTACACCGCCGCAGGCATCCAGAAAAGGGGCATCAGCTATGAGCAAGACAGAGACTTTGCGGCAGTCCGCCGCAGCATCGAACGAGACGCGGCTAGAGCGTTTGGCGAGCCAGATCGAGGCAGTGAGGCAGGCCAAGCACCAGAGCGCGGAGGACTTGGCCGCGACGCTGGAGCCGCTGGCCCAAGCAATGGCGGCGCTGGCCGACGAGACGCGGCAGACGCTGGCCGAGATCGATCGCAAGAGCCGGGAGCAGGGCGAGACGTTCAAGCGCCAGCTATCGGAGTCGGTGAAGGGCTACAAGGACGCGGCAGCGGCGGCGAGCCAAGCCGCCGAGAGCCTGAACCAAGCCGGGCAGCGGATGGAATGGAGGCACTACGGCCTAGCCGTGGTGACGGGGTTGGTTACGGCGGCGCTCGTGAGCGGCTTTTGGCTTTGGCTGGCCCCGCCCAAGGTGCAGAACATGCTGGACGCGCAAGCGGTGGCGGAGTACCTGAAACCCGCCGTGATCGAAGCCTTGAAGCCATCCAGAGGCAGGTAACGGCGCTGGACGTGCCGCGCTTCGAGGTGGGCATCCGGGAGGCCAAGACCGGCCGGATGATGAACCGGGAATGGAGCCGCGCCGAGCTGGAGCAGTCCGCCGCGTGGCTCAAGCGGATGAACGCCAAGGGCAACGACGTGTATATCCGCCCGGCTGGCGAGCATGGCCTAGTGCTGGTCGATGACCTCAAGCCGCAGGCACTGGAGCGCATGAAGGCGGAAGGCTTCGCCCCCGCCGCGACCATCGAAACCAGCCCCGGCAACTATCAGGCGTGGGTCAAGCTGTCGGATAAACCACTATCCGCAGACGTGCGGCGCATCGCGGCGCAGGGGCTGGCGAAGCAGTACGGCGGCGACCTGAACAGCGCCGACAGTCGCCACTATGGGCGGCTGGCTGGCTTCACCAACCAGAAGCCGCAGCACGCCCGCGACGGCCGCCAGCCCTACGTACTGGCCCACGACTGCCCCGGCAAGGCCGCCAGAGCCGCGCCAGCGTACCTAGAACGCATCGAGCAGCACCTATACAGGGTAGCGGCCCAGCAAGAGCGGGAAAAGCGCCTAGAGGCGCTGGAAACGGCCAAGCCGGGCGGCTATGGCTCGCAATACGACCCGGTGAAGGAGTACCAGCGGCAGGCGCAGCGCCTGATGCAGCGGTACGGCAAGGAAGCCGACTTCTCCCGGCTGGACTGGATGATTGCCACGGACATGGCGAAATCCGGGCGCTTCACGGTGCAGGACATCGAGAAGGGCATCCGGGAATGCTCCCCGCACGTTGAGAGCCGCAAGGCGGGCCACGTCGAGGACTACGCCCGGCGCACGGCGGCCAATGCGTGGGGGGCGCCGGAGGTGCAGGCCCATCGGCAGGAGCAGGAGCGAGAGCGGCAAGCACAGCGCAGCCGCGACCGGGACGGCCCCGGGTGGAGTCGTTAAGTCGTGCTATGATGTAATACGTATTCAGTGTTAATGGGGTGGGTATGCACCGGAAAATGACGATCACGCTCGATGAGGCGGTTTACGAGGGGCTTTACCGGACGGTTGGGCGGCGGAAGATGAGCCAGTTCATCGAGGACTTGCTGCGTCCGCATGTGGTGGATACGTCACTTGATGACGGCTACCGGGCAATGGCCGCCGACAAGGCGCGAGAAGCCGACGCGATGGAGTGGTGCAACGCCCTTGCCGGAGACATGGCCGATGCAGCGCGGTGAGGTGTGGTGGGTGGAGTTCGACCCGGCTGTCGGTAGCGAAATCCGCAAGACGCGCCCGGCGGTGATCGTGAGCAACGACGCGGCCAACCGGAATCTGTCTCGGGTGGTGGTGGTGCCAGTGACCAGCAACACCGGGAGGCAGTACCCCGGTGAGGCCGTTGTGACGGTTGGCGGACAGAGCAGTAAGGCGATGGCCGATCAGATCATGGCCGCAGACAAGTCGCGGCTCAAGAGTCAGCTTGGTACGCTGTCCAAAGCGGATATGTTGGCCGTTGAGGATGCGATCAAGGTGCATTTGGCGCTACCCAGGTAGCGCCTTTCTTTCGCCTGCCGCGTAGCGGGGGGCGGTGTGTAGGTGTTCGACAAAAAGGAGAAAACGATGGACCTCAACGAAGCTATCCAGAAACACGCTGAGTGGAAGCTGAAATTTCGCAGCGCAATTGCGAAGAAGGAGCAGATGGACGCTGCCACGATCAGCAAGGACAACTGCTGCCAGCTCGGCCAGTGGCTCTATGGTGAGGGCAAGGCGAAGTACGGAACGAAGCCTGAATTCACCTCGGTGATCGAGAAGCACAAGGCTTTTCACGTCGAGGCTGGGAAAGTCGCTCGCCTGATCAACGCCGCGCAGTATGAGCAAGCGGAAGCTTCGCTTGCCAATGGGACATCCTATGCGCAGGCGTCTGGGGCTGTGGGGACGTCGATCATTCAGCTTAAAAGGCTGATTGGCTGATGAAGCGCATGGGCGACCTGGCCGCGCGTGTCGCGGAGATGCAAGAGAAGGCCCGCCAGCGGGCCGAGCGTGAGAAGCGCGACCCTCTGCCGGGTGCGCCCCTGCCGAAAAACGTGGTGCAGCTCCCGCTATGGCCGGAGCCTGTCAGGGCAGTGCCGAACGGCTTCCTTCGGTCGGCACTGTTCGGCGCGATCGCTAAGGGCAAACGTCGCTACATCGACGGCGAGCAACTCGCCGCGCTCGATGGCATCGAGATCCGCTACACCGGGCAGCGCCTCGACCAAGGCGACCTCGATGTGTGGGAAAGCGTGCTGCATGCCGTGCGCCTTCAGGAGCTGGGCAGTCAGTGCCGCGTTACGTCCTACGCCCTGCTGAAGCTCATGGGCAAGACCGACACCGGCAAGAACCGGGCGACGCTGAACAAGCGCATCACGCGGCTTGTAGCCAGCGCCCTGACGATCAAGCAGGGCCGATACAGCTACATCGGCGGCCTGATTCGCTTCGCGGCCAAGGACGAGGAGACGCAGGAGTGGGTCATCGAGCTGGACGAGAAGCTGCGCCCGCTGTTCGCAGGCGACCAGTTCACGCAGATCGAATGGGCGGTGCGTCACAAGCTGGACGGGAAGCCGCTCGCGCAGTGGCTGCACGGCTTCTACGCAAGCCACGCCGCGCCGTTCCCGTTCAAGATCGAAACGCTGCACCGGCTCTGCGGTAGCGAGGCGGGCGAGATGTGGAAGTTCGCCCAGACGCTGCGCAAGGCGCTGGACGACGTGGCAGAGGCCAGCGCAGCCCACGGCGAGGGGTTCAGCTACGAGATTCGCGGCGACCTCGTGCACGTGGAGAAGCAGGCCAAGGGAGCGCAGCGGCGGCACCTGGCCAAGAAGGCCAGCAAGCCCCGGAAGCCTCGCGTTTGATACCGTTCCAGCGGCCCCGCGATACCGTTCCAGCGGCCCCGCGATACCGTTCCAGCAGGTAGGCGATACCGTTCCAGCAGGTAGGCGATACCGTTCCAGCAGGTAGGCGATACCGTTCCAGCAGGTAGGCTATCCACAGGCCGAACAGGCCGAAAAGCCAATACTGGCGCGGGTTTGCGCGTTTTGTCGAAACCAAGCTAATCCGGTTTTAATCCTTTTCTAATCAACGCAAGCACATCGCCAGCCGTTGAGCGGAGCGAAACGGCGTGATCTGACACACCGCCCCACCGCTGCGCGGTAGGGGAAAGGAAAGGCAAAACCCCGGCACCGGCCCAGTACGGGCGAAACCGGAAGGCGGATTGCATGTTATCCGCTTAGTCTGCGCCCATCGTATCCGCGCAGCGGATAGATAGATATCATTGTAGGCAGATTGATATTTATCCGCGCAGCGGATATAATTCAATCATCGCAACGGATAAGAAATTATCCATTAGCCAGATGAAGGAGTATCCGCCGTGCAATTCCGTGAACAGGGCAAGAAAATCCAGTGCATCCGCTCAACCTACGACCCGGCCAGCAAGCGCAGTCATCAGAAGGTGGTCGGCGCGTTCGACCGTTGGGCGGATAAGTTGCCATCCGCTGGACTGGAGGAACTGACCGACGCCGAGCGGCAGGAGTTGGCGGCATGGTTCGATGCGCGACAGTCGGCCAAGGCCGAGCGCATGAACCAGTACCGGGCCAGCATCGGCGGTCAGACCTTGGCTGACCTGGCTGATGCTATCCGGGCCGCTGGCACCTTGACCGACGACCAAGCCGCCGCCGTATGGC
>JAQVHL010000095.1 GCA_028696185.1 Halothiobacillaceae bacterium | reverse complement strand
TCGCTGTGGCTCTGGGTGTCGTGGGCGAGTGCGTGGGTGGTTGAGGCCGCATCCCGCACGCCGTGCAGGTTGCGGTTGACGTCTTCGGCGACCTGGGCCTGCTGGTCGAGGGCCTGGGCGATGCTGGCGTTCATGTTCGAGATGACATCCACCGCGCCGGCGATGCGGTCGAGCGAGGTTTCCATGCCCACGACGCGCTCCTGGCTCGCGCGGGCCATGCCTTCGCTGTGCTCCATGACCGATACGGCCTGCCGGGTGTTGCCCTGCAATTGTTCGATCATGCCGTTGATCTCTCGGGTGGCTTCCTGGGTGCGCGCGGCGAGGCTGCGCACTTCTTCGGCGACCACGGCAAAACCGCGCCCCTGTTCGCCGGCCCGCGCGGCCTCGATGGCCGCATTGAGCGCCAGCAGGTTGGTCTGCCCGGCAATGCTGCGGATCACGCCGACGATGGTGCCGATTTCGGCAGCATGGGCGTCGAGGGCGCCCACAGCGGCGGCGATGGTTTCGATCTCGCTGGCCAGGGCGTGAATGGCGTCGCGTGTCGCGCGGGCGGTAGCGCGCCCGGCCTCGGTTTCGGCGATGGCCTGACCGGCCGCATCGGCAGCGGCGCGGGTGTGACCGGCCACTTCGCTCACCGAGGCGGCCATCTGGTTGACCGCGCTGGCGACCATGTCGGTGTCGCCGCGCTGGCGATCCAGTGCTTCGACCATCGCATGAACGTTGTCCATTACCTGGTCGGCGCCGGTTTCCAGTTCGCCGGTGCTGGCGGCGATGCGGCGCAGGATGGTGCGCTGATTGGCCTTGAGCATGCGCAATGCGACCATGGCCTGGGCCGCCTCATCCATCCGCCCTTCGTAAACGCGCTCGTTGATCGGGTTATCGACC
Organism: Halothiobacillaceae bacterium; assembly: GCA_028696185.1. Classification (GTDB taxonomy): domain Bacteria; phylum Pseudomonadota; class Gammaproteobacteria; order Halothiobacillales; family Halothiobacillaceae; genus JAQVHL01. Next base: position 4,831 of record JAQVHL010000095.1, on the reverse strand, counting down.
ACCTGCCGCGCGTGCTGCGCCAGCTGCGCGAGCGGACGCAAAGCCAGCATCACCCCGCCGGCCCCCAGCGCTGCACCGGCCAAAAGCGCCAGCCACAGCACCGGAGTCCCCACCTGGGCGAGCAGCGCGCCCGCCACAGGCGCGAGCCCGCCAAGCACGGCGGCAACGGTGCGAAAGCGCATCGAATGCCAGGGACGGCGGACAAACGCGATACGCCCTTTCCAGATACGCCGGTAGATGCGCTCCGCGCGCTCGACGATCTGCGGGTCCGGCTTGATGCGCACCGATTCGTAGCCGGTGATGCCCTGCTTGCCGAAAATAGGGGTGACATGCGCATCGACCCAGTAGTGGTCGCCGTTTTTGCAGCGGTTCTTGACGATCCCGATCCAGGGCTGCCCGGCCTTGACGCGTGCCCACAGGTCGGCGAAAGCCGCCTCGGGCATGTCCGGATGACGGACGATATTGTGGTTGCGCCGCAGCAGTTCGTCGTGGGTAAAGTGCGCCACATCGCAGAAATCCTCGTTGGCATAGGTGATGATGCCCTTGAGGTCGGTCGAAGAAATCATCTGAAGATTTTCAGCGTAGTCATTGTTCACCCCGGTGACGGGGTAATTCTTTTTCATGGCGGCAGCGTCTTTCTCGGGTAAATTGCTCAGGTATTATCGGCGCTAAGCGCCCTGACTTGAACCCTCCTCGACCCAATATTTCAGTGAAATACGCGCAAAAAAAATCCCCGATCCTCGCGTGAGGAATCAGGGATTGAGCGGCGGCCTGCGACAGGCTCCGTCGCCCGGCGGATTTGGCCTGCCGGGCTTTTTCTTTGGCGTGGCCCCCGACCCGTCAGGATCGGGCGGGGGCGCGGGAGGAATCAGGCCATGACGACCGGGATGTCCCCGAGTTTCGCGGCGGCCTGCTGCGCTTCGCGCTGGTATTCCTCGATTTCGTGGAAGTTCAGGTAGCGGTAGATGTCACCCGCCAGCGGGGCGAGCGCGCGGACGTGCTGCTGGTATTCCTCCACGGTGGGCAGGTGGCCCAGCAGGGCCGCGACGGCGGAGAGTTCGGCAGAAGCCAGATACACGTCCGCATCCTTGCCCAGACGGTTGGGGAAGTTGCGGGTGGAGGTGGATACGACGGTGGCGCCGTCGGCGACGCGGGCCTGATTGCCCATGCACAGCGAGCAACCGGGCATTTCCATGCGCGCCCCGGCACGGCCGAAGATGCTGTAATAGCCTTCCTCGGTGAGCTGGTGCTGGTCCATGCGGGTCGGCGGGGCAATCCACAGCCGGGTCGGCACCTGACCGGCCGCGAGCTGGGCTTCGAGCACCTTGCCGGCAGCGCGGTAGTGGCCGATGTTGGTCATGCAGGAGCCGATGAACACTTCGTCGATGCGCACGCCGGAGACTTCCGACAGCGGCTTGATGTCGTCCGGGTCGTTCGGGCAGGCGAGCAGCGGTTCGGTGATGTCGTTGAGGTCGATCTCGATCACCTCGGCGTATTCGGCGTCGGCGTCCGGCTCCAGCAGCTCGGGGTTTTCCAGCCATTTTTCCATCGCCTCGATGCGGCGGGACAGAGTGCGCTTGTCCTCGTAGCCGTTGGCGATCATCCATTTGAGCAGGGTGATGTTGGAATTGAGGAACTCGATGATCGGCTCCTTGGCAAGCCGCACGGTGCAACCGTTGGCGGAGCGCTCGGCGGAGGCGTCGGCAAACTCGAAGGCCTGCTCCACTTTCAGGTTCGGCAGGCCCTCGATCTCCAGCACACGGCCGTTGAAGACGTTCTTCTTGCCTTTTTTCTCGACGGTAAGCAGGCCGCGCTGGATGGCCACATAGGGAATGGCGTTGACCAGGTCGCGCAGGGTGATGCCCGGCTGCATCTCGCCCTTGAAGCGCACCAGCACGGATTCGGGCATATCCAGCGGCATCACGCCCAGCGCGGCGGCGAAGGCGACGAGGCCGGAGCCCGCCGGGAAGGAAATGCCGATGGGGAAGCGGGTGTGCGAATCGCCGCCGGTGCCGACGGTGTCCGGCATGACCATGCGGTTGAGCCAGGAGTGGATCACGCCGTCGCCCGGACGCAGGGAGACGCCGCCACGGGTCTGGATGAATTCCGGCAGGGTGTGCTGGAGCTTGATGTCCACCGGCTTCGGGTACGCGGCGGTATGGCAGAAGCTCTGCATGACGAGTTCGGCGGAAAAGCCCAGGCAGGCCAGTTCCTTCAGCTCGTCGCGGGTCATGGCGCCGGTGGTGTCCTGACTGCCGACGGTGGTCATGCGCGGCTCGCAGTACGTGCCGGGACGCACCCCCGTGACGCCGCAAGCGCGGCCGACCATCTTCTGCGCCAGCGTGTAGCCACGGCCGGTATCGGCGGGCGCCACCGGGCGCACGAACACCTCGGAAGCCGGCAGCCCCAGCGCGGCGCGGGCGCGGTCGGTCAGCGCGCGGCCGATGATGAGCGGGATGCGCCCACCAGCACGCACTTCGTCGGCAAGAGTGGTCGGCTTGATCTCGAAGCGGGCGATGATCTCGCCGTTCTTGAGGAGCTCGCCGGCATACGGGCGCAGGGTGATGACATCGCCGGTTTCAAGCGTCGTCACATCCAGTTCGATGGGCAGCGCGCCGGAATCCTCGGCGGTATTGAAGAAGATCGGCGCGATCTTGCCGCCCAGGATCACCCCGCCCTGGCGTTTGTTCGGCACGAAGGGGATGTCATCGCCCATGTACCAGAGCACGGAGTTGATGGCGGACTTGCGGCTGGAGCCGGTGCCAACCACGTCGCCCACATAGACGAGCGGATGCCCCTTGGCCTTGAGCGCTTCGATGGTCTCCAGCGCGCCGGGCATCTTGGACACCAGCATGGCCTTGGCGTGCAGCGGGATGTCCGGGCGGCTCCAGGCTTCGGTGGCCGGGGACAGGTCATCGGTATTGGTCTCGCCCGGCACTTTGAAAACGGTAACGGTGATTTCCTCCGGCAGCGCCGGACGGTTGGTGAACCACACCGCATCCGCCCAGGCCTGCATGACCTTCCGGGCAGGCACGTTACCCGCCTTGGCCTTGTCTTCCACGTCGCGGAAGGCGTCGTAGATCAGCAAGGTGTTGGACAACGCAACCACGGCCTCTTCGGCCACCGCCGCATCATCGAGCAGGGCAATCAGCGGCTGGATGTTGTAACCGCCAAGCATGGTGCCAAGCAGGAAGGTTGCCTGCTTGCGATCGATCAGCGGGCAGGTGGCAACACCGCGCGCGACATCGGCAAGAAAGGCGGCCTTCACATAGGCCGCCTGGTCCACCCCGGCCGGCACGCGATGGGTGATGAGCTCGACGAGGAACGCGCCCTCACCCGCCGGCGGCGCCTTGAGCAGCTCGACAAGCGCCGCCGTCTGTTCGGCGGAAAGCGGCAGCGGCGGGATTCCCTGGGCAGCGCGTTCGGCAACGTGCTGGCGGTAGGCTTCGAGCATGGCGGTTCCTCTTTCTGGAAGATCGTTATATGAAGTGAAAACAATCCGTGATTATAACGCGGCAAGCCGCTCGCGGTTGAGCGCGAGCCATTGCAGCGCGATGATCGGCGCGGCGGAACAGATCGAGCCGTCTTCCACGCGGGCCATCGCCTCCGCGCGGCTCACCACGCTTACGCGGATGTCCTCGTGCTCCTCCACAAGCCCATGCAAGCCGCCCGCGCCCGTGCTGTCGATCAGGCCGCAATACAGCACGATGCTCTCCGTGGTGCCGCCGGGGCTGACCCAGTAACGGGTGATCGGCATCAGCTTCTCGAACACGAGCCCCGCCTCCTCCACACCCTCGCGCCGCGCCACATCCTCCGCGCGCTCGCCCGCATCGATCATCCCCGCCACGATCTCGGTCATCCACGGCCCGCCGGGCGCCTCCAGCGCGCCGGGGCGGAACTGCTCGATCAGCACCACCGCATCGCGCACCGGGTCGTAGGGCAGCACCGCCACGGCGTGCCCGCGTTCGAACATCTCGCGCTGCAACGGTCCGTTCCACCCGCCGTCGTAACGCTGATAGCGCAAGGTGTAGCGCTCCAGGCGGAAGAACCCGCCGTACAGTTCCTCTCGTTCAAGCAGTTCCCAACGCATGGCGCCCTCCCCTTTCGTTTCCACCGAAACCGCGTGCGATTACCGGCAGAGGAAAGCCTATCATCGCAGGAATGGAAACACTCATCCCCCTGTTGCGCCCGCTCCTGGGCCGTGAGGCCCTCGTCGAGGGACGCCGTGTGCAAGCCGTGGACCTGATCGCCGACAACGGCCAGGGCCTGCCCGCGCTGGTATTGCGCGAAATGGACGGCCCACGTGTCGTGCAACTCGATGCTCACGGCGACCCGCGCCGCCGCACGCCCCGCACCTGGACCCTGCCCCTGTGCAGCGAGCTGCGCCATGCCATTCACCCCGTGGTCGGACACTTCCTCCAGGAGGACAAGCGGCAGGCACTGGAGGACGGGTTACGGGCCGAAGGGATCATCAAAACGCGCTGAGGGTGTTAACCAAACGAAGGTTTGGCGGACAATTCGACGCCGGACGAAGGATTCCCAGATCCCCCCTTGGAGGCGCCATGGACGGGGGTTGTGGAGACCGGCCCGGTCGGAGAGGCCCCGGCTATAGCTCGCCCGCGCGCGATTCAAGCCGTTCGACGTGCGCCGCTTGAGGCGGGCGAAACAGTGTGCAAGCCTGTCCGCTTGCCAAGGATCAAGTCCTTCAACAGCCGGTTAAAGCCCCTTTGAAGAAGCGCTGAAACCCTTTTTCGCCCGCCATGAGGCTACGCCCTTCAAACAGGCGTCAACGCAAGCGGGCGAGTCACTTTTCTTGCTTGTGCAAGAAAAG
>JAQVHL010000094.1 GCA_028696185.1 Halothiobacillaceae bacterium | reverse complement strand
AGGTAAATGGCGCGGCCCTCGAAGATGCCCAGCAAGGGGCTATCCGCCGTGCCCGTATAGCCGGTGCCGGTTTCGGCAAACCAGACGAATTCCGCCAGTTGGGCGAACTTCACATCACTGCGGATTTCGCCGTCGGCGTCGAACAGCGGTTCGGCGGACAGGCGGCAGAACTGGAAGCCGCCGCCCAGGCCTGCGACGGGCTGGCCTTTGGCGTTGGTGTAGCCTTCCGCCACCCGCTTGACGCGCTCACGGGTGACGTTCTGGGCGATGTTTCCATCCATTTCGACGAGGATGAAACGACGGTTGCCGCCGTCTTCCGCGTTTTGTTTGAGCACCGCATGGCCAGTCGTGCCAGAACCGGCAAAGCTGTCGAGGACGATGGAGTCCTTGTCGGTTGCAATCTGCAGGATGCGCTGAATGAGACGGGTGGGTTTCGGCGTGATGAAGACGTCGTCAGACGTGTCGAAATCAACCAGTTCGAGCAGCTCTTTTTTGGCTTCCTGAGTGTGCCCGACATCTTTGTAGAACCACATCGTCTGCGGAACAACGCCATCTTTCACATCGGACAGAAATCGTTTGAGCTGGGGAATGGAATCGCCTTTCTTGCCCCACCAAATGCGGTTGTCTCGATCAAGTTCTTGGAAGCGTTCCTTTGAAACAGTCCAGTAACGTCCTTTTGGCGGGGCTTCAATAACACGACCAGAAGGGCTGGTGACTGAGTATGTGCCATCACCATAGTAGTTGCGTGCCGACAGATCACTGGTTTTCCATATACCTCTTTGATCGTTATCGGGGTTCTTATAGGCTGCATTCTGCTCGCCAGTGCGCCCAAGCAAATTCGGTTTCCACACGTCGGCCTTGGCAGCATAGATGACGATGTAGTCGTGATCTTCGGATAAATGACGTGCCGAGTTTTTCGGCGAATAGACCTTCTGCCACAGCACCGTGGCAACAAAATTCTTCGCCCCAAAAACCTCATCCATCAACAGCCTCAAGGTCGCCACCTCGTTGTCGTCGATGGAGACAAAAATCGCCCCGTCCTCACGCAGAAACTGCTTCAGCAGCACCAGACGCGGATACATCATGCACAGCCAGCGGTCGTGCCGGTCCAGCGTTTCGCCTTCCTTGCCCACCACCTCGCCCAGCCACTTGCGAATCTCCGGGCTGTTGACGTTGTCATTGTACACCCAGCCTTCGTTGCCGGTGTTGTACGGCGGGTCGATATAGATGCACTTCACCTGCCCGGCGTAGCGCGGCAGCAGGGCTTTCAAGGCGTGCAGGTTATCGCCCTGCACAATGAGGTTGCCGCTGTCTGTATCGCCGCAGGACAGCGCCGGCACCGGTTCCAGCAGGCGGAACGGTACGTCCTTGTGGTGTCTGACCACGGCTTCCTTGCCGATCCAGTTCAATGTGGGCATTGACGCCGATCCCCTCCGGTATAAGTCAATGGGATGACCATTGTTCGTTGTACGTGTTGCATGGCGCGTTGTTCGCGCCCCGGCGCATGTGCCACGGGCGGGGCCCGTCGGGGCCGGGCGGCGCGGATGGGCAAAGCATACCCCGATTGCCGCAAACCTCCCTACCCACCGGGCTTGAGCCGCTGGGGCAGGCCGGCGGTGATGAGGAGCACGTCGTCGCAGCGTTCGGCGAGGGCCTGGTTGAGGCGGCCGGCTTCGTCGCGGAAGCGGCGGGCGAGGGGGTTGTCGGGGACGATGCCGAGGCCGACTTCGTTGGCGACGAGCAGGAGCTGGCCGGGCAGGTGCAGCAGGGTGTCGAGCAGGGCGCGGCGTTCGTGTTCGAGGCGGGTGTCGTCCTCGCACAGGATCAGGTTGGTCAGCCACAGGGTCAGGCAGTCGACGATGAGGGTGCGACCGGGTGCGGCGGCAGCGCGCAGGGCATCGGCCAGTGCGAGGGGGGCTTCGATGAGCGCCCAGTGGGCCGGGCGCGCGGCCTGGTGGCGGGCGATGCGTTCGGCCATTTCCGTATCCAGGGCCTGGGCGGTGGCGATGACCGTGACGGGCTGTCCGCTCTGGGCGGCCTGCCGTTCGGCGTAGGCGCTCTTGCCGCTGCGCGCGCCGCCCAGGATCAGGCGGCGCGGGCCGGGGGGCCGGGGCGGCAGGGTTTGCGCGGTACGCGGTGCGCGGGGGGCGGGATGGGCGCCGTGGAGGATGGCCATGAGGGCGTTCATGTCCAGGTGGTGTTCGACGGTGTCGGCCAGACGGTCGATGTCGCGTTCGCGGATGGCACGGATGTCCGGGGCGGTGCGGGCGTCGAGTCCGGCCCAGGCGAGCAGAGCGGCGCAGGCTTCGGGGGTGTCGAACAGGCCGTGGACGTAGCTGCCCATGATCTGGCCGTCTGCGGACAGGGCGCCGTCGGGGCCGTGGTCGAGCCACACGGCGGGGCGGGTGTCGGCGGGTTGTTCGGTGAGGCCGGCGTGGATTTCGTAGCCTTCGACGGGCGCGTCGGCAAAGGTGAGGCGACCGCGCACCGGGCGCAGGGTCTTGTCGGGCTGAAGCCGGGTGTGGCCAGGCAGCAGGCCCAGTCCGGCGGATTCGCCCGGCGGGCCTTCGATGCCCAGCGGGTCGGCGAGGGTTTGGCAGAGCATCTGGTAGCCGCCGCACAGGCCGATCAGTTTGCCGCCGTAGCGCAGGTGGCGTTGCAGGTCGCGGTCCCAGCCTTGTTCGCGCAGGGCGGCGAGGTCGGCGCGCACGTTCTTGGAGCCGGGCAGGAGGATGAGGTCGCAAGGGGGCAGGGACTCGCCGGGGCCGATCAGGTGCAGGGCAACATCCGGGTGCAGGCGCAGCGGGTCCAGGTCGGTGTGGTTGCTGATGCGCGGCAGCACGGGCACGACGATGTTGAAACGTGCGCCGTCTGGCGGGCGGCCGCGTTCGGGCAGGGCGTCCTCGGCGTCGATGTGCAGGCCGTGCAGGTAGGGCAGCACGCCGAGCACCGGTTTGCCGGTGCGCGCTTCCAGCCAGTCGAGGCCGGATTCGAGCAGGCGGATGTCGCCACGGAAGCGGTTGATGACAAAGCCTTTGACCCGCGCGCGTTCGCTGGGGGAAAGCAGTTCCAGCGTGCCGACGAGCTGGGCGAACACGCCGCCCCGGTCGATGTCGGCGACCAGGATCACAGGGCAGTCCACCGCTTCGGCAAAGCCCATGTTGGCGATGTCGTTTTCGCGCAGGTTGATTTCCGCCGGGGAGCCGGCGCCCTCGACGATGCGTATCGCGTGCGCGGCGTCCAGGCGCTGCCAGGAGTCGAGCACCGCTTCGCGTGCTCGGCGTTTGTAGTCCTGGTAGGCGAGCGCGTCCAGGGTGCCGATGGCGCGGCCCTGCAGGATGACTTGCGCAGCGCGGTCGCTCGCGGGCTTGAGCAGGACCGGGTTCATGTCGGTGTGCGGGGCCAGCCGGCAGGCCTGGGCCTGCACCGCCTGGGCGCGGCCAATCTCGCCGCCATCGGCGGTCACGGCGGCGTTGAGCGCCATGTTCTGCGGCTTGAACGGGGCGACATCAAACCCGCGCCGGACGAGCGCGCGGCAAAGCGCGGTTACCAGCGTGCTTTTGCCGGCGTCGGAACTGGTGCCCTGCACCATCAGTGAAAGGGCGCCCCGATTGCTGCGTTGGGCGGTGCTCGCTCCCTCGCCTGATTCCATGTTATGTCTCGGTCGCTGCGCTCCGTCCGCTTTGCACTCGGAGCGCTCACGACGGTTTTTCGAGGCGCCCGTAAGTGATTTGCCCTGTCCGGTCATTTTTTCGTCAATGTCCTTATGCCGCTGATGTCGCCTGTCCTGAAGCGGCATCAGCCGTAGGTCACGCGGTTGCGCCCGAGGCGCTTGGATTCGTACATGGCGCTGTCGGCGCGTTTGACGATGTCCTCGACGGGCGTATCGCCGGTGAACAGCGTCAGGCCGATGCTGGGGGTGACGTGCAGGGTGTGGCGGTCAAAGGTGACGGGCTGGCTCAGTGTTTCGCTGATCTTGGAGGCTACCTTGCCCGCGCCTTCGCGTGCGGCCTCGCCGTCGCGGCCCAGATCCGGCAGCAGCACGATGAATTCGTCCCCCCCCAGCCGGGCCACGGTGTCCATCTCGCGCACGCTGGCGCGCAGGCGGCGGGCCACTTCGACCAGGAGCAGGTCGCCGATGTCATGCCCCAGGCTGTCGTTGATGTTCTTGAAACGGTCCAGATCGAGGAACATCAGCCCGCCCAGCGCGCCGCTTCGCCGGTTGGTGGCCAAGGCAAGCGCCAGCCGATCGAGCAGCAGGCGGCGGTTGGGCAGGTCGGTCAGCGGGTCGATCATGGACAGGGCGTGCAGGTGCGCGTTGGCGTCGTTCAGACGGCGGTACAGGCCGGTGGCGAGGGTGGTGAAGGCGAAAAAGAAGAGGCTTCCCCAGAGCAGGGCGAGGGTCAGGGTGACGATGGCGTGGGCCGAGTAGGGCTTCGGCAGGCTGGGGTTGAGGCCCAGAATGACGACGAGCGCGGTGGCGGTGTATAGCGCGCCACCGATGCGCCCGAGCAGGATGTAGGTGCCGCCGATGCCCATGAAATACCAGACGACGCGCAGCTCATCGGTGGGAACGTGCAGCAGCGCGGAGGTGTACAGCGCCAGACTGCTGGTCGAGAGCAGCAGGGCAATGGGCAGATAGGCGCGCGGGTGGCGGTTGAACAGGAACAGCACCACCACCAGCACGCAGAACAGCGCGGTGGCCTTGAGCTGTACCTCGCCCAGCGGATTGAGTCCGGCGAGGTCGGCGGCAACGAAGGCCCCGGCGATGACAAAGGCGCCGATCAAGAGGGCATTGAGAAAATGCCGCTGAAATAGGCGGTAACCGTCGGTTTCGGCGGGGGGCGTAGAAGGGCGGGCGATCATGCAGACCGGTTCACCGAGTTCGTAAGGAGGCTCGATTGTCGGGGTTGTGGTGTGTCTGTGTCTATCCCATACGCTTTCTTTGCCTTTTTGTGGGACGGGCTTTAGCCCCTGGGCCGTGAACCCGTTGCACCGCCTGGGCATGGTGCGGCGTCACTAATTTCAGTTTGCTTTCGCGGTTTTAAAGCGGCCACTGCAGACGCGGTGTCGTACCGGAAGGGGCACTTTTTCCGTGCGCTGTGTGCCTTCTTTGGCAGAGACGGGTTTCAGTCTGGGGGCTGGATCGGCTCTCAGAGGGAGGCAAGCGAAGGTTTGTTGGACAGGCTTTTGACGACGTTGAGCGAAGGATGCCCCCCATTCGAGGTCGCCGTGCTGTGGGTGGGGGTGTCCTTCTTTTGGCTCCGCATCGAAGACAAGCAAAGAAAGGTACTCGCCCGCGTGCGATGTGGGCCGTTCGAAGTGCGCCGCTTGAGGCGGGCAAAACAGCGCGCAAGCCTGTCTTGATCGCTTTCTGAAAAACGCATCCTTGATTTTTTCAGCCTGTCCGCTTGCCAAAGATCAAGTCGTTCAGCCGCAGGTTAAAGCCGCTTTCAAGAACCGATGCAGCCCTTTTTCGCCCGCCATGAGGATTGACCTTTCAAACAGGCGCCAACGCAAGCGGGCGAGTCACTTTTCTTGCTTGTGCAAGAAAAGTAACCCAAAGAACACACCCCCACGGGACCGCCCTTCGGGCAAGCCCTGGCCTGACCTGCTCCAGCCGGGCCGTCCCAACGCGACGTCCTGTCGCGCTGGGACTAAATGGGCCATCCCTGGCCCATTTACCCGGCTTCCACAGGCCAGTCCACGGCGGTCCCAAGGGGGCCCTTCCTACACCCACGCTTGTCCAACAATTCAGCGCCGGACAAAGGATTCCCAGGTCCCCCTTGGAGGCGCCACGGCCCGGTCCATGGCGGTCCCAAGGAGGCCCTTCCC
>JAQVHL010000040.1:23227-25807 GCA_028696185.1 Halothiobacillaceae bacterium | reverse complement strand
GGCGGGCGAAACAGCGCGCAAGCCTGTCCTCAGCGCACTTCCAGCGCAATCCGCCAGATACACAGATCCTGCAGCATAATGGCCGGGGCACGGCCACAGCAGGCGGCAACGAGCAAATGGCCGTCGATTTCATGCAAAGCGGCGTAGCCGTAGCCGCGTTCGGGATCGGCGTCGATCACCTGGGGCGGGCCGAAACTGCGCCCCTCGTCGGTGCTCAGCGCCCAGACCAGCGGGGTGCGCAGCCAGGTGGACTCCCGCGCGGCCAAAAGGCGCGTGCGCGCCGCCTCGTCCCAAAGGTGGCGGGCATCGTTCCACACGGCCAGCAGCGCGCCCGGATGCGGCCCCGAATCCGCCCCAGCATCGGACAGGCGCAACATGGACAGCGGCGAGCAGGGCGAATGGAAGGGGCCGCGCTGCGGGCGGGTCCAGCGCTCGCCGCCGTCGCGCGAGCGCATCACCCATTGCCGACCGGTGCCGGTGCGAGCCCAGCCCAAAAGACGCCCGTCGGACAGCTCCACCACCCCCGGTTCCTGCAAGCCTGCCCCATCGCGCACCGGCAGGGCCAGCCAGTCGGCGCTCTCGTGCCAGCTCTCGCCGTCATCGTCCGAGTAATAAAACAGCGCGATCCCGCGCAGATCGAGCGCGTGCTGGTCATCGTCCGCCGCGCGCACGCGGTGGTAAGCCGCCGGCACGATCAGCCGCCCGGCGCGGGTGCGCAGCACGCGGGCATTGTTGACCACGAAATACCCTGGCGCGTGAATGCAGGCGGTCGCCGGACCGAAGTGCTGCCCCTCGTCCTCCGAAACGCGCATCCACAACCGGCAATCGAGCAGCCCGTTCTTGCGCACATAGAACAGCGCCAACCTTCCGTCGGAAAGCCGCGCAAAAGACACGCTCATCACGTTCCACAGCCCCTCGCCATCGACCAGCACCCGCTCGGGTCCCGGCCAACTTTGCCCGCGGTCCGGCGAGATTCGCGCCACAATGCGTGCGCGGGCGTGGTCATGCCAGCTTTTACCGTAGAACTGGGTCCAGGCGAACATCAGCCGCCCGTCGGCCAGGGTGACGAACGCCCCTTCGGAGTTGCGCGGATTGCCCGCGCCATGCGGCAGATGCCATACCACCGGCCCACCCGGCCGAGCCCCGCGCCGCATCGCGTCCCTCACCGGGGCCGCAGGGTCAGGCGCAGGTCATCCCCCACCTGACGCACATCCGCCCAGCGCCAGTTGAGGCGCTGCGCAAGCTGCGCCGGCCCCGGCAGCACGGCCAGCGGACGCGCCGCGTCGCCCAGCAGAGTGGGCGCGACATACAGCACCAGCTCATCCACGAGCTGCGCGGCAAGAAACGCCCCCGCCAGACGCGGCCCGGCCTCGACCAGCAGCTCGTTGATCTCGCGCGCGCCCAGCGCGTCCAGCAAGGCCGGCAGATCGAAACGCCCCCCGGTGACCGGCAAGGCCAGCACCTGCGCCGCCGTCCCCGCAAGCCGCGCCCGCACGGATTCCTCCAGAGCGGCATCCACCGCCACCCAGACCGGTGCGGGCGAATCGAACAGCGGCAAATCCGGCCCCAGGCGGCCCTCACGATCCAGCACCAGACGCACCGGCTGGCGCACCGGATCCTCCCCCCCCAGATCGGCGGCCGACAGGCGAACATCCAGCCGTGCCCCGTCCTCCCGCACCGTACGCGCGCTGGAAAGCACCAGCGAGGAACGTGCACGCAAGCGCTGCACATCCGCCCGCGCCGCCGGCCCGGTAATCCACTGGCTCGCCCCATCCGCCAGTGCCGTGCGCGCATCGAGACTCGCCCCCAGCTTGACCCGCACCAGCGGACGGCCCGTTCGCATGCGCTTCACGAACCCTTCGTTGAGCGCCTGCGCCTCCGCCTCCAGCACGCCGGTCAGCACCTCCACCCCCGCCTCGCGCAACAAGGCATGCCCACGCCCGGCCACCTTCGGGTTCGGATCCTCCATCGCCGTCACCACCCGCGTCACCCCCGCCGCCGCGAGTCGCGGCGCGCAAGGCGGCGTGCGTCCGTGGTGCGAACAGGGCTCCAGCGTCACATACGCCGTCGCACCGCGCGAGCGCTCCCCAGCAGCGTTCAGCGCATGCACTTCGGCATGCGGCTCCCCGGCCCGCGCGTGAAAGCCCTCCCCTACGACCACCCCGTCGCGCACGATGATGCAGCCCACGCGCGGATTCGGATCGGTCGTGTACAAACCGTGGTGCGCCAGCTGAAGCGCGCGGGCCATGTGGTGAATGTCAGTGGATTGAAGCATCGGGGTATCCGTAAAAAGAAACTGCCTTGCGTCGAAGCGGCGCCCGTATGAGCTCAACGGCCCACGGCGTACAACCCTTCCGATAAGGCTGGAATATCAACAGAAGAACAGCGATCAAGGGACTTCTTCATCCTCGATGAGCGCCCCCACCCATTTACGCGTGGACAATTGATAGACAACAACCATCGAAAAAAACAACGCATAGGAAAAATAAATCATCTCTTGCGGGAGATGCAAGCACGGAACCAAACAACCCAAGGCAGAAGCCAGAAAAACAAAGAACAGAAGCTCTATAAAGAACGGAA
>JAQVHL010000040.1:0-23127 GCA_028696185.1 Halothiobacillaceae bacterium | reverse complement strand
TGCGAAACTGGCAGGCTCACACCGATCGGCCCATTCGCTCAGAAGCGGGAAATCCGCCCGCATCGAAACGCGTCAAGCAATGCGCAACCCTCAACAATGCACATAAGACATCACTTGATTTGGCAGCACAACACCCAAGTCATATCGCACTATAACGTGGTGTCAACCCGGACGATTCAGGAAGACATCACCGAAGAATATCGGCCACTTGACTGTCACTGAAGAGCGACCGCCCTGAGACCAGCCGGCAGACGCGCGCGCCCGCCGCCAAGGCCGCCTCCTGGAATGCGCGCTCCTCGACATTGGTGTAGCCACCGACAGCCTCCGGTACGAGATGGACGACCACGGCGGGCGAGAGGGACAGCAGGCCACCTGTGGCCAGCTCCTTGAGTACCGCCCGGAAACACGTTTCCACGGCCATGAAGTCGCCCATGAGCGTACGTGGATGATTGAACGCCGCACACTCCCTGCGCATGCTGCCGCCACCGATACGTCGGGCAACCATGTGACCGGCGTGGACCTGAATGTAGACCCGTGGTTTTGCGAGCATACATGTTCCCCTGTCTGCTCACATGCGTGTGGCGAGTGTCATGAAGATTCGAAATTTACACCTCGCGAGAGCCCGATGCCAAGCGCGTGATGTCATGAACATGCCCCCGCACTTGATTCCCGAACCGGGATTGAGGTGGGCATGGCGCTGCCCGCGCCCTATGGCTCGCTCCTCACACCACGCGGACGGGGACGCCCTCCTGAACCTGGGCGCGGCGAGCCATGGCGGGGGTGAGCTGAACGGCGCCGGTTTCATCGACGACGAGAGCTTCCCGGATGCCGAAGGCGCGGGCGATCCGTGGCCAGTCCTGGGGGCCGGCGACGACGAGGGCCGTGGCGGCGGCATCCGCGAGACCGCCTTCGGGGTGGAGGACGGTGGCGGAGGCGATGTGGCGGGCGGGGTAGCCGGTGCGGGGGTCGATGATGTGCGGGTAGCGCTCACCGTTCCATTCGCGGTAACGCTCGTAAGTGCCAGAGGTGACGACGGCGGCGCGGCCTTCGACCTCCAGCGCGGCGATGACGCCTTCGCCCTGCGGGTGGCGCACGCCGATGCGCCAGGGGCGCCCCTGGCGCCGCCCGGATACGGCGAGGTTCCCGCCCAGGTTGACCACGGCGTTGCCCAGCCCGCGCCCGGCGAACTGGTCCAGGGCGCGGTCCAGGGCCACCCCCTTGGCGTAACCGCCGAAGTCCAGCCGCACATGCGGGGAGGCGCTATGGATGCGCGCGCCGTCGGCAGTGGCTTCAATGTGCAGCGCGTCCATGCGGGGGGCGTGGGCGCACAGGGCGGCGATCTGTGCCGCCTCGGGCGGAGCACGGCGGGTCTGTGTATCGCTCTGGAAATCCCACAGGGCGATCAACTCGCCCAGCGCGGGATTGAACAGTCCGCCGGAGCGGGCCGAAAGGGCGCGTGCGCCGTCGATGAGCGACGCGAGCTCCGTATCGACCTCAGCCATCTCCCCCGCGGCCAGGCGGGCATTGAGGCGGGACAAGGCACCGGGTTTCCAGGCGTGCCAGTCGCGGTTCATGCCGGTGAAGCGTTCGACCACCTCGGACAGCGCCATTTCCCCCTCGCGGGGGGAGGCGCTTTCCACCGCCAGTTCCACCTCGGTGCCGAACAGGTATTCGCGCCGCGAATGGAGTGCCGCCTTCGCCTCGCAGCCGAGCAGCGGCTGCAGCGCCGCCCCGGCGCCAAGCGTCAGGCCCAGTTTGAGGAATTCACGCCGGGTGGTGTTCATGATGACCTCCGTTGGGGTTGCTGGGGAGATGTTTTGCCATGGGGGACACGATGTCTGGGCCGCCTTGACGGGCAGGTTCACGACTCGCTTCAGCCCAGCACATGTTCGTAGACCCGGCGCAGGATGTCGCGCTCGATCAAGGGGAGGTCGAGCGATTCGGTGATGGCGAAAAAGCGCGCGCCGCAGGCTTCGACCGGTGCGAAGGGCGGGTCGATGCAGGTGAAGGCAAGCGCGCGGATGCGCAACAGACCTTGCGAAGTCGGGTAGACGCAGTCGAATTCGGTATCGACTTCAACCTCGCCGGCCGGCAGGGAAAAATGCCCTTCAGCAGCGCGGGCGAGCAGCGCCGGATGCCAGTCGGTGCGGGCTTCACGGGCGCAGGCCTCGCTGCTTGCGTCGTCTTCCAGCTCGAACCAGGCATCCACCGGCTCAAAGCCGAAAATGCCATGGGCAAAGCGCAAAAAACGCAACCGGCCGCTGGTGGACTGCTTGTGGTAGAAGACCAGCCGCAGTCCGTCAAAGCGCGGAATCCCGCTCATGCCGCGACCGGCATCGGTGCGTGAGTATGGCAGTTTTTCGGGCACACCCGCCCGCAGGCGCCACAGCCGATGCAGTCCAGCGCGTTGGCAATGCTCATGACCATCATGTTGTCGTCCTCGTCCTCATCCGCCTCGTCATCCAGCTCGCGCTCGATCAGTTCGAACACATTGCGCGGGCAGACCTTGTAGCAGCGCCCACAACCGATGCAGGTCTTTTCGTTGAGCGCGGTGACGAAGGTGGGGGTGTAGACCGCGCCACCACGGGTCAATCCGGTGATCGGTTCCATGTCATTGTCCTCCGCTCGCGGCGGCGAGCTTCGCGTTGGCCTCGGCCCAGGCGCGGCAGGCTTCATAGGTGGACTGCGCCAGCGCCGGAATGTCTTCATACGCGGCCGGCAGGCGGTCTTCGACCAGATCGTGCATCTGCGAGGCCCATTCGCTGGCCACACGCTTGAGTTTGCGCACTTCTTTGTCCAGGGCCTTGATTTCCTCTTCGGTCATGCTCGATCCCTCCTCACATTCCCGCCACTTCGGGGTATTTACCGATGATCTCCAGCGCCACCGACAGGTATTTGTCGCCTTCGTCCTTCATTTTGGAAAGCGAGTCGAAGCCGAAGCGGTGTACATCGCGCAGGGTGCGGTCGAGCACCACCAGCTTGCCAACGGTGATGACCACACGTCCAAAACCTTCGTGGGTGATGTTGACCATCGGCACGGCCATCAGGCGGCACTCTTTTTCGATCATCGCGGCGATGGCGTTGTAAAAGGCGCGCACACGGGAGAGCACGACGTCGTCCGGGTCGCCGATGACCGGAATGTCGCGGCGCTGTTCCTTGGTGAGGATATACGGTGCCAGCACACGCTCGGCGGGCCAGCCGTCGTAGGTGCCATAGCTGTCCAGCGCGCGGGTCTGACGCAGCATTTCCAGGATGAAGTCGGTGCTCAGGATCGGGTCCTGTTCGGTGGTGGCGCTCATCGGGAGTTCTCCGTGGTTTGCAGGATATGAAGCGGGACGCACACGGCGTCGGGGGGGGGTTCGGGCAATGAGTACGGGGGCGACCGGGTGTGCCTGCGAGCTCCGGCGCGCAGCCCACAGCCCAAGCGCGAGGCCGGTAAAGGCGCTGCCCACGGTGGCGCCCTCCCCGGCCCCGCCCAGGGCGGCAAGAACGGCGGCCCCAACAAAACCCGCCAGCGGCAGACCGTAAGCTCGCGCCACCGCGCCGGTAAGATCGCCCGGCGGCAGGGCCAGCGTGACCTGATCGCCTTCACGCGCCCCCAGGGTGTTGGGCAGGCGCCAGAGCAGCGGGCGCACGCGCACCAGCCGCCCCAGCTTCGATACGCCGCAGCCCGCGCCGTGCTCGCAGTGGCCGCAGGCGGACTTGACCCCCACCTCGACCAGTACGCTGTCGCCGTCAATGGCGCGCACGCGGCCCTGCTCGGTCAGCCAGCTTGCGTTCATTTCGGGTGCGTTCATTCCTGCCACGCCTCATCGAACAGCGCATCGAGGCGTCCGCAAGCGCGCGCCCCACGCCGCTGGCGCTGCAGGGCCTTGGCCAGCCAGCCGCCCGGCTCGCCGCGCAGTTCCTCGCGCAGGATGGCGAGCAGGTCATCAATCAGGGCGCCTTCCTCAACCTTGATCGGCTGGATGTCGCGGGTCAGCAACTGCTGAACGGCAGACGCGCCGACCGCCTGGCAGTAGACCGCCGTGCAGCCTTCGAGCAGGGCGATCTTCGGCAGGAGCTTGTCCTCGTTGCCGTCCATCGCCTCGGGGGCGAAGCGCGCCACTTCCTCCAGCCGCGCCTCGTCCGCGCTCACGCGGTAGATGGCAAAGGCGCGCGCGGCACCGAAGTGCTGGTCCACGCGCTTGCGGTCGGCGCTGGCAAAGGCGACCTTGAGCGACAGCGTCGGCTCAGTGGAAGCTTCCACCAGACGCATACGTCGCAATCCCGCTGGTGTCGGGTTGGCGGAATCGGGAGTGGTACGCGGGGATCTCGTGGTGCTGTCCATGGTGCTCCAGCCTCAGGTTGGCAAGGTCGAACAGGGCCTGGCGTGTACCGCGATAGCCCACCCAGGTGCGCTGGTAACCGCCGACCTGGTCGTACAGGGGAAAGCCCGCGCGCAGGATGGGCAGGCCCAGATGCTGTGCGGCAGGGACGGCGTGCGAGGAGCCGACGATGAGCTCCGCGTGCCGATCCAGCGCCATAAGCTCCAGATCCTCCAGATCGCCGATGTGCACGCTCTCGGCGGCCACGCCAGCGAGTCCCGGCCCACGCGCGGGGGCGACGGCAGCCACCACCTCCCCCCCCATGCGCTGCACCAGCGTGCTCATGGCTTGCAACAGGTCGGGGTCGGCGGCCATGGCCACACGGGCAAAACCCATCATGAAATGGGTGTCCACCATCGCGTCCTGCAACTGGGCACGCTGACGCTCGATGCGCTCGGGCACCGGGCGCCCGGACAACTCGCTCAAGGTGTGAACGAAGGCGTCCACCTCCGCGAGCCCCATCAGGCTGTCAAAACGGAAATCCGGCACCCCGGTTCGCCGTGCGAGGAGCTCAGCAGCCGGCCCCAGCGAGCGGCCAATGGTCAGCGTGGCGATGGCTTCCCCGGCGCTTGCGATCTCTGAAACCGGCGTGCCGCCCAGGGTCAGTGGGGAAAAATCATCCTGGGTCAGATGTCCATCGAGCGAATCGCCAATGTCCGGCAACACCATCGCACGCAGATCAAAACTCTCGATCAGCTCGCGGATAGCCTCAATGTCGCCAGGGGTGAGCAGGGAGCCGGCGAGCACATTGACCTGACGCGGGCGCTGGCCAACCCGGCTGCGATCCTCCGGCACCAGGGTGTCGATCGTCGCCCGCACCGCCTCGGCATAGCCCGACTCCAGACAACCGGTGAAATCCGGGGTATTGACCGGCACCACGGCCACGTGGTCGTACTGCGGATAACGGGCGCGGAAGTCCTTCACCAACCGGAAGATGTCGGTGCCCTGGGTTTCCGACAGACCGGTGGTGGGCAGACCGATCAAATCCGGGCGGGATTTCTCGCAGATGTTCACCAGCCCCTGGATGACGTTGTCATCGGCACTCATCACTGTCGCCACCTGATCCATCGCTGTGGTCTGCAGGGGGACCGGCTCGCGGAAATGGCGCACGAAGAACACCTTGGCAAACGCGGTGCACCCCTGCGAGCCGTGCAGCATCGGCATGGCTCGCCGCATGCCGAGAAAGGCCAGCGCAGCGCCGGTGGGGGCACTGGTCTTGAGCGGGTTCACCGCCAGCGGTTTGTTGCGCTTGATGATTTCAGGCATCGAACGGACTCCTGGTCAGGCCCCCCGGGCGAGCGCCGGGGTGGAAAAGGTTGGAAAATCCACGTCGCCCTCGTCCTCGTCGGTCACTTCCAGCGCCGCATCGGCGCCGTTAAGCGGAGCGGGTGCGGCATAGCGCGTCCAGGGCGCCGGACGGCGCACCGCTTCCCAGACCGGGGATTCGAGGGTGAGCGCCAGCTGACGCGCCAGTTCCACCATGCCGGTGTAACCCGCGTAGCCAAATTCGCGCTCCTGGTTGATGTCGAGAAAAGGCAGACGCGCCTTGAGCGCGGTGTAGAGATTGCGCCCGCCGGCAATCAGCATGTCGGCACGCAATTCGTAACAGGCATTGAGCAGCTCGCGTGCGCTGTCGCTCTTGAGCATCTTCGCCTCCGGGCCCATCAGCTCGCGGATGCGCTCCTTGTCTTCCTCGGTGGACTTGCCGGTGCCGGTCGCCACCACCTCCATGCCCAGATCCTGCAAGGCGGACACCACCGACCAGGACTTCACCCCGCCGGTGTAGAGCAATACGCGCTTGCCCGAAAGACGCGGCCGCCAGGCATCGAGCTTTGCGTGAATCCGTGCCTCTTCGCGAGCGATCAGCGCCTCGGTGCGCTCGCAAAGGTCCGCATCACCCATCAGCCGCGCAAAGTCACGCAGCGCCCGCGAGGTATCCTCCACCCCATAAAAACTGCCTTCGAAAAACGGGATACCCCAGCGCTCCTGCATCTTGCGCGCCACGTTCAGCAGCGCCTTGGAGCAGACCACCATATTGACCTGCGCATGATGCATGGCCGCCACCTCGCGATAGCGCGCATCCCCCGACAGCGAACAGAGGATGCGGATGCCCAGTTCATCGAACAGTGGCGCCACATGCCAGAACTCGCCGGCAATGTTGTACTCGCCGATCAGGTTCACCGTATGCACGCGGATACCACGCTGAGCATAGTCCTGCGCCACCGACTCGGGCAGTGGGTCCGGCTCGCCGGTACCGATCACATACTTGATCATCGCCTCCCCGGCGATGCGGTTGCCCAGGTTCTTCGTGCCGTAAAACCCCGCCGCATCCACCGGCACCACCGGCAGCCCCAGACGCTCACCCGCCGCCTTGCACACCGCGTCCACATCGTCGCCGATCAGCGCCGTCACGCAGGTGTTGTAGACAAACACCGCCGCCGGGCGATACCGCTCCACCGCCTGGCGTATCGAATGCAGCAGGCGCTTCTCGCCCCGCCCCATGATGACGTCCTGCTCGGTCAGATCGGTAGTCATGCCGATGCGGTACAGGGTCGGCCCCGACGAGCGCGTACCCCGGTTGTCCCAGGAATTCCCCGCGCAGGCAATCGGCCCGTGAACGATGTGCGCCACGTCCGCAATCGGCAACAACGCAATCTGCGCCCCGTCAAAGGCACAGCCCCCCGCCGACGCCCCCGGCTTGGGCCGCGCGCATCCGGACTTGGACTTCTGGTTGTGACTGCAGGCCGGCTCGTTCAACAGCTCGGCAACTTCGGAGGCTTTCACGGCGTTCTCCCCGCATGAGGTACACCCCCATCAAGCAAGGCACGTTCCACAAAACATCCTATTGTTTAATAAAGAATTTCATCAAAAGAACATCTGTCGCGAACGCGACAATGGAAGAAACCGAACCGGTTGACGGGCAACTGACACACGAAGGTAAACGCACGCGGGAACACACGATGAGAGAAACCGGCTGCCGGGACAGACGCTCCGGCAGCTCGGAGCAAGGAGCATCGGGATTACTGATATTCCGCCCAGGTTTCACCTTTCTTGCGGTCATAACGCAGGACGATCTTGGAGACGCTGCACAGATCGAAACCTTCCCACTCGGCCTCCTCCTTGTCCTCGTAGGTCACCTTAAGATCCCACTTGCACCCTTTGGCCCCCTTGGAAAAGTGAATATCTACGCTTTCACCGTTCGCGAGCTGATCGCGCCCCATAATGTCCTCCTCCCACGCGTCGGAAGAAATCGGCGAAACATACACCTCATTGATCGTATAGCCCGTCCTGTTTACGAGGGTAAAATCGAGCACATCGCGTGCAAATGCAGGCTGAAAAGCCAGAAAGGTTCCAGCAAGCAGAATCACGGAGGTCAGGGTCTTTTTCATTTGGGATACCTTTATTCTTGGTTGGGACACTCATGTCACAGCGTGAAGGACAGAGCCTCGCGCAGCTTGGCATGGGCGGTAAAAAACGCAACAAGAAATGAGGAAATATCTCTAGACATGCAAAAAAAACCTTGGGCATCGTGATGCAGACGTCAAACCGTCCTTAAGTGAAACCGCCGACTATCCGCATGGTTACGGCGCTTGGTTGTTGACACCCATGGGCGAGCGTGTAAAATGCGCGTCCTGTCACCGAAGGCGCGTAGCTCAGTGGTAGAGCATCACCTTGACATGGTGGTGGTCGGTGGTTCGATCCCACTCGCGCCTACCAGATTCCGGGGCACCTTCTGCACGAAGGTGCCTTTTTTCATTTGCCCCTGAAACAAGCGGCCCGTGGTAGGGGTCGCCACTGCCAAAGGAGAGCGTCATGCCCGCCATTACCCTGCCCGACGGTTCCATCCGTCAGTTCGATCACCCCGTTTCCATCGCCGAAGTCGCCGCCAGCATCGGCGCCGGGCTCGCCAAGGCCGCGCTGGCCGGCAAGGTGGATGGCCGCCTGATGGACACCTCGCGCGTGATTTCCCACGATGCGCAGCTCTCCATCATCACCGCGAAGGACGCCGAGGGGCTGGACATGATCCGTCACTCGACCGCTCACCTGCTCGCGCAGGCGGTCAAGCAGCT
This sequence comes from Halothiobacillaceae bacterium, assembly GCA_028696185.1. Lineage (GTDB taxonomy): Bacteria > Pseudomonadota > Gammaproteobacteria > Halothiobacillales > Halothiobacillaceae > JAQVHL01. Next base: position 14,690 of record JAQVHL010000040.1, on the reverse strand, counting down.
CTTCCCCAGCGCCCAGGTCACCATCGGCCCGGTGATCGAGAACGGCTTCTACTACGACTTCGCCTACGAGCGTCCCTTTACCACCGACGACCTCGAAATCATCGAGGCGCGCATGAAGGAACTGGCCAAGGCGGGGGCTGAAGTGACCCGACAGGTGATGCGTCGCGACGAAGCCGTGGCCTACTTCAAGGGGCTGGGCGAGGCCTACAAGGCCGAGATCATCGAGAGCATTCCCGAGAACGAGGAGCTCTCGCTCTACACCCAGGGCGGATTCACCGATCTGTGTCGTGGCCCGCATGTGCCGAACATCAACAAGCTTGGCGCGTTCAAGCTGACCAAGGTGGCCGGCGCCTACTGGCGCGGCGATTCCAATAACGAGATGCTGACCCGCATCTACGGCACCGCCTGGGCGAACGACAAGGATCTCAAGGACTACCTGCACCGCATGGAAGAGGCCGAGAAGCGCGACCATCGCCGCATCGGCAAGCAGCTCGACCTGTTCCACTTCCAGGAAGAAGCCACCGGCATGGTGTTCTGGCATCAGAAGGGCTGGACACTGTTCCGTCAGGTGGAAGGTTTCATGCGCGAGCACCTCGCCCGCTACGACTACGAGGAAGTGAACACCCCGCAGTTGCTGGATCGTACCCTGTGGGAAAAGTCCGGCCACTGGGACAAGTTCGGACACATGATTTTCGCCACCCACACCGAAGGGCGCGATTACGCCGTCAAGCCGATGAACTGCCCCGGCCATGTGCAGGTGTACAACCAGGGCCTGAAAAGCTACCGCGATCTGCCCTACCGCATCGCGGAATTTGGCACCGTGCACCGCAACGAGCCCTCCGGCACCCTGCACGGCCTGATGCGCGCACGCCGCTTCACCCAGGATGACGCACATATCTTCTGCACCGAGGACCAGCTCCCGGTCGAGGTGGCGAGCCTGATCGAGCAGACCTTCGACATCTACCGCCGCTTCGGCTTCACCGACATCAGCATGGCGCTGTCCACCCGCCCGGAGCAGCGCGTCGGTTCCGACGAACTGTGGGACAAGGCCGAGGACGCGCTGGCGCGCGCCCTGGAAGCCGAGGGTCTGGACTACCGCCTGCAACCCGGCGAAGGCGCGTTCTACGGACCGAAGATCGAATTCACCCTGAAGGACTGCATCGGCCGTAACTGGCAATGCGGCACCATCCAGGTCGATTTCTCCATGCCCGACCGCCTGGGCGCGGAATACGTGGCCGAAGACGGCTCACGCAAGGTGCCGGTCATGATCCACCGCGCCATTCTCGGTTCGCTGGAACGCTTCGTCGGCATCCTCATCGAACACCACGCCGGCCAGTTCCCGCTATGGCTCTCCCCCGAGCAAGCGGTAGTGATGGGCATCACCGACCGACACGCCGATTTCGTGCGCGGCGTGGAGAAACGCCTCAAGGCACAAGGCATCCGCATCAAGGCCGACTTGAGAAACGAAAAAATCGGCTTTAAAATCCGCGAGCACACGTTACAACGCGTGCCGTACCTGCTCGTGGTCGGCGACCGGGAGATGGAGTCGGACTCCGTCTCCCTGCGTACCCGTGCCGGCGAGGACCTGGGAGTATTCCCGGTCGACGCCCTGGCCGAGCGCCTGCGCCACGAAATCGACAACCCGGTATAAAAAACGGTAGACGGAGGGTCTTCCTATCTCTTCTGTAAAGCCTACACGTGGCAAGGATGAGCCGCGCATCAATCAAGAAATCAACGCCCGTGAAGTGCGTTTGATCGACGGCGAAGGGAATCAGGTCGGGGTCGTTCCCCTGCGTCAGGCACTCATCCTCGCCCAGGAGGCGGAGATGGACCTGGTGGAAATCTCCCCAGGCGCCGTACCCCCTGTCTGCAAGATCATGGACTATGGCAAGTTCAAGTATCAGCAGAGCAAGAAGGCGGCCGAAGCGCGCAAGAACCAGAAGCAGATCGAGGTCAAGGAAGTCAAATTCCGTCCCGGAACCGAGGAGAACGATTACCAGGTCAAGCTACGCAACCTGGTGCGCTTCCTCAGCGAAGGCGACAAGGCCAAGATCACCCTGCGCTTTCGCGGGCGCGAAATGGCCCACCGGGATCTGGCCGCTGCCCTGCTCGACCGCCTTGAGCAGGACCTGGCCGAATACGGCGCGGTAGAACAGCGTCCCAAGCTTGAAGGCCGTCAGGTGACCATGGTGCTCGCACCGAAGAAGCACTGAGCTTCACCACAACTTACGAGAACACTCGGGAACGGGGGACCTCCCCCGTTTTCGTTTTGGCGTCGTGAAGACGCCAGGCGGGGCAACCCGCAACGACGCGCAAGCGTCTTTTCCGCCCCCGGTCGCGTTGCCACTCCGACGTGCCGGGGCCGTCATCCTCATCGAACCGGAGTACGACATGCCGAAGATGAAATCCAACAGTGGCGCGGCCAAGCGTTTCAAGCGCACCGCCGGTGGCTTCAAGCGCAGCCAGTCCCATCTGCGCCACATCCTGACCAAGAAGTCGAGCAAGCGTAAGCGCCAGCTCGGCAGCCCGTCCTACGTGCACGAGAGCGATGCGGCCGCCGTGGCCCGCATGCTGCCCTACGTCTAATCTGGTCAGGAGAATCACACCATGGCACGTGTAAAACGTGGCGTTATCGCCCGCGCCCGTCACAAGAAAATCCTCAAGAAGGCCAAGGGTTACTATGGTGCCCGCTCGCGCATCTACCGCGTCGCGCACCAGGCCGTCATCAAGGCCGGCCAGTATGCCTACCGCGACCGCCGTCAGAAAAAGCGCCAGTTCCGCAGCCTGTGGATCGTGCGCATCAACGCGGAGGCACGCAACAACGGCCTGTCCTACAGCCGCATGATCGCCGGCCTGAACAAGGCCCAGGTCGCGGTAGACCGCAAGGTGCTGGCCGACCTCGCCGTGCACGACAAGACCGCTTTCGCGGCACTGGCCGAGCGCGCCAAGACGGCCCTGGCCGCCTGATCGTCCCTACGATCAACGGGGCGAGATACCGCCCCACCCCGTAGCCGGAGGCATTTGCTGCCCCCAGCAACCGGGCGCACCGCGCCCGGCACCCAATTTTCGCCGGGGCGCCCTTCACCAAAAAGGGCGCCCCGTTGTCATAGAACTGCTTGATGGACGCCGCCGTGACTGACCCGCTGTCCCAACTCGTGTCCGAAGCCGAACTGGCTCTCACTACCGCCCAGGATCTTGCTGCGCTGGATCAGTTGCGCGTCCACTACCTGGGCAAGAAAGGCGTGCTGACCGAGCAGCTCAAAAGCCTGGGCGCCCTCGCGCACGAGGAGCGCAAGACGCAGGGCGCGCGGATCAACCAGGCCAAGGAAGCGGTCAGCGCTGCACTGGATGCCCGTCGCAGCGTACTGGAGGCCGAGGCGCTGGACCGGCGTCTGGCGCAAGAGCGGGTGGACGTCACCCTGCCCGGTCGAGGTCAGGCTTCCGGCAGCCTGCATCCGGTCACCCGTGCCCAGCACCGCGTCGAGGAACTGCTGGCCCAGCTTGGCTTTGCCGTCGCCGAAGGCCCGGAAGTAGAAGACGACTTCCACAACTTCACCGCGCTGAATATTCCGGAGTCCCACCCAGCGCGCGCGATGCACGACACGTTCTACTTCGACGCCCACACCCTGCTGCGTACCCACACCTCGCCGGTGCAGATCCGCGCCATGCAGGCACAGCAGCCGCCCCTGCGCATCATCGCGCCCGGCCGTGTCTATCGTTGCGATTCCGACGCGACGCACTCGCCCATGTTCCATCAGATCGAGGGGCTTTGGGTGGACGAGGACATCAGCTTCGCACACCTCAAGGGCGTGGTGCAGGAATTCCTGCGCCAGTTCTTCGAGCGCGACGACCTTGAAGTGCGCTTCCGGCCTTCCTTCTTTCCGTTCACCGAACCCTCGGCCGAGATGGACATGAGCTGGAACGGAGGCTGGCTGGAAATCGGCGGTTGCGGCATGGTGCATCCGAACGTACTCGCCCATGTGGGCATCGACAGCGAACGCTACCAGGGCTTCGCTTTCGGCCTGGGGATCGAGCGTCTGACCATGCTGCGCTACGGCATCGACGATCTGCGCCTGTTCTTCGAGAACGACCTGCGCTTCCTCGAACAATTCGCCTGAAGGATCCTCCGCGATGCGCTTCTCCGAAAACTGGCTGCGCGAGTGGGTCAACCCCGCGCTTTCCTCCGAAGAACTTGGCGCCCAGCTGACCATGGCCGGGCTTGAGCTGGATGCCTTGGAGCCGGCCGCGCCCGTGCTCCACGGCGTGGTCGTGGCGCGCATTCTGTCCGCCGAACCGCACCCGGATGCGGACAAACTGCGCGTCTGTCAGGTCGACGACGGCAGCGGCAGCCCGGTGCAGGTCGTGTGCGGTGCGCCCAATGCGCGCGCTGGGCTTATGGCGCCCTTTGGCCGGGTCGGCGCGGTTCTGCCGGGTGGCCTCACCCTCAAGCAGGCTCGCCTGCGTGGCGTGGACTCCTACGGCATGCTCTGCGCCGCCGCCGAACTGGGGCTGAGCGGTTATGAAGACGGCTTGCTCGAACTTCCGGCCGACGCGCCTGCCGGCACGTCCATCCGCGACTACCTGGACCTTGATGACCGGGTCTTTGAACTGGGCATGACCCCCAATCGCGGCGACTGCCTGAGCATTCTGGGACTGGCGCGGGAAACCGCCGCGCTCAATGCCCTGCCTCTGGGGGGGCCGCGCCTGGAGCCCGTCTGGGCGGCAAGCGAGGCGAGCATCCCGGTAAGCGTGGCCCAGCCTGGGGCCTGTCCCCGGTATTGTGCACGCGTCATCGACCATCTGGATGCCGCCGCCATCACCCCGCTGTGGATGCGCGAGCGCCTGCGCCGCTGCGGCCTGCGACCAATCCATCCCCTCGTGGATGTGACCAACTACGTCATGCTGGAGCTGGGACAGCCGCTGCACGCCTTCGACCTCGACCGCCTGCAAGGCGGTGTGACGGTGCGTCTGGCACAGGAAGGCGAATCCCTGATCGCCCTGGACGGCAAGCCCCTCACCCTGGCGGGCGACATGCTGGTCATCGCCGACGAGCGAGGGCCTGTCGCACTGGCCGGGATCATCGGGGGACAGGATTCGGGCGTCGTCACCGGCACGACTCGCATCGTGCTGGAAAGCGCCTACTTCTCCCCGGCGAGCCTTGCTGGCCGTGCACGCCGCCTGGGCCTACATACGGACGCATCCCACCGCTTCGAGCGCGGCACCGATCCCGAACTGCCCCGCAAAGCCATGGAGCGCGCCACCGAACTGCTCTGCGAACTGTTCGGCGGCACGCCGGGGCCGGTCATAGAGGTGGTGGACCCGACGCATCTGCCACCGCGCACACCAATACGCCTGCGACGCGCGCGCATCGAACGCCTGCTCGGCTTTGCCCTGAGCGATGAAGACGTCGTCACCCTGCTCGAACGGCTGGGCATGCAGGTCGAAGTGCAGGTCGAAGGCTGGCAAGTGGTGGCGCCCAGCCATCGCCACGACATCAGCATTGAAGTGGACCTCATCGAGGAACTGGTACGCCTGCACGGCTACCACCGCCTGCCGGCACGGCTGCCGAACGCCCCGGTAGCCATTGAGCCCCGCCCGGAAAACCGTGTGGAACTGAACGCGCTGCGCGAGCGCATGGTGAGTCTGGGCTACCACGAGGTCATTACCTACAGCTTTGTCGATACGCCGCTGCTTGCGCGACTCACGCCTGAGCAGCACCCGCTGCAGCTGGCCAACCCGATCTCCAGCGAAATGTCGGCCATGCGAACCACGCTATGGGCAGGGCTGATCCACACCCTGCGCCACAACCTCAACCGCCAGCAAACCCGCGTGCGTCTCTTCGAAAGCGGGCTGCGTTTCCTGCCGGAAGCCTCTGGGCTAAAGCAGGAGGCGATGTTCGCCGGGCTCGTGTTTGGCGATGCCCTGCCCGAACAATGGGGCAGCGCGGCACGACCGGTCGATTTCTTCGACCTGAAAGGCGACGTGGAGCAGCTGCTGGACAGAGGGCCGGGCCGCCAGGCGGTACGCTTCGAAGCCGCCGAACATCCGGCACTGCACCCGGGACAATCCGCACGCCTGGTTCGGGACGGACAGTGCATCGGCTGGATCGGTGCTCTGCACCCACGCCATGAGGAAGCCCTGGACCTGCCGGCACGCGTCTACCTCTTCGAACTGAGCCTTGAAGCGCTGATGCAACACCCGCAGGCGCGTTATGTCCCAAGCTCGCGATTCCCGGCAGTACGCCGTGATCTCGCCTTCGTCGTCGAGACCTCCGTCAGCGCCGCAACGCTGATCGATACCCTACGCGAAGCCGCGCCGCCCGTTGTGCGCGATATTGCACTGTTCGACGTATACCAAGGCCAGGGCATCGCCCCCGGCAACAAGAGCCTGGCCCTGAGCCTGACCATTCAGGATTTCGACCGCACGCTGAATGACTCTGACGTACAATCTGTCGTGGATGGCATTCTCGCGCACCTGAAATCCACCCTGAACGTGACCCTGAGGGAATAAGCATGGCCCTGACCAAAGCCGAGATGGTGGAACAACTGCACGAAGAACTCGGGCTGAACAAGCGCGAGGCCAAGGATTTGGTTGAATCGTTCTTCGAAGAGCTGCGTGGTGCACTCGAACGTGGTGAAGAAGTCAAGCTGTCCGGCTTCGGCAACTTCCAGTTGCGCGACAAGAACGAGCGCCCTGGGCGCAATCCGAAAACCGGCGAGGAAATCCCGGTCACCGCGCGCCGCGTGGTCACCTTCCGCGCCGGCCAGAAACTCAAGACCATGGTAGAGGCCTATGTCGGCCCAGAGCCTGCCTGAGGCATCCCCGGGCGAGGCGACCGCACTGGCGGCGCCGTTGCCGGAAATACCCAACAAGCGTTACTTTACCATCGGTGAAGTCAGCGAGCTTTGCGCCGTCAAGGCACATGTGCTGCGTTACTGGGAGCAGGAGTTTTCACAACTCAAGCCCACCAAACGACGCGGCAACCGGCGCTATTATCAGCGACACGACATCGACCTCATCCGCCGTATCCGCACCCTGCTCTACGAGCAGGGCTTCACGATTGCCGGTGCACGACAACAACTCAACCAGCCGGATGAACCCGCTCTGCCCAGGCCGCAAGCACCTCTCCTGACGCAGGCGCCTGCCATCTCGCCGGCCACACCGGCAAATGAAGCCCCCAAACGCACGCCGAACGTCGAACTTGCGCTGTTGCGCGAGCAAATCGAGGCACTGCTGGCTTATCTGCGCGGCTGAGCCGTCCCTAGCCCCCCTCACCGCAACACGACCGCAACCGGCTCTTCCGGCGCGGTGGGGGGCGATTGGATTGCTCCTGGGCCTCAGCCCCCCTTCAGGCTGGCCGCTGCGGCCCTCAGATAGATGCCCGCCGACACCACGGTCAGCAAGGCGGCGATGTACAGCAGCCACTCCCCGATCTGAAACAACGGCAGCCCGGCGAAAGGGGCCTCGTAGAGCATGAAGAAGATCGCCCCCATCTGAGCGATGGTCTTGAGCTTGCCAAGCCCGGAAACCGCCACGCTGGCGCGGCGGCCGATTTCGGCCATCCATTCGCGCAGCGCGGATATGACGATTTCACGCCCAATGATGATGATCGAGGCCACGGTAAGCGCGATATGACCATGCACCTGCACCAGCAGCACCAGCGCCGCCACAACAATGAGCTTGTCGGCCACCGGATCGAGAAAGGCCCCAAAGCGCGATTGCTGATTCAGACGACGGGCGAGGTAGCCATCCAGCGCATCGGTGATGGAAGCCAGGGCAAAGATGGCCGCACTCAAAGGCCCCGCCCAGGAAAACGGCAGCAGGAAAACGCCGACGAACACCGGGATCAGGACGATGCGCAGCCAGGTCAGAAGATTGGGCAGATTTACGGGCATGAGCAATCCAGCGGACAGGAACGAAAACCGCGCGGTACAACCCACGCCCGACCATTGTGCCTGCATGCGCGCCGGGTTTCACGCGCTTTGCCGACCTGTTCAGTTCTCATGGAAATGCTCGAAGATACGTTGAGCCAGCGCTTCGCTGATCCCGGGAAGCTTGGCTATCTCTTCGGCGCGGGCGCGACGCAGCCCCTGCAACCCGCCGAAATGGGTCAGCAGGGTCTGGCGACGCGCCACTCCCACACCGGGGATGCGATTGAGCTCGGAGTCCACGCGCGCCTTGTCGCGCCGGGCCCGGTGTCCGGTGATGGCAAAACGATGGGCTTCGTCGCGCACTTGCTGGATCAGATGACGGGCAGGCGCATGTTCGGCCAGTTCAATCTCCCGCTCATCACGGCGGGTGCTATCCGTGAGAAACAGGGTTTCCAGACCGGAGCGACGTTCCGGCCCCTTGGCCACACCGATGATACGCAAGGCATCAAGCCCCATCTCCCCCAGGATTTCACGCGCGACCCCCACCTGCCCGGCACCGCCGTCGATTAGCAGGACATCCGGCAAGGGCCCCTGCTCGCGCACGGCACGGCCGAAACGGCGCAGCAGCGCTTGGCGCATGGCCGCGTAATCGTCACCGGCGGTGATGCCTTGAATGTTATACCGCCGGTACTGGCCCTTCTCGGCGCCCTCCGGCCCAAACACCACGCAGGAGGCCACGGTGGCCTCGCCCTGACTGTGACTGATGTCAAAGCACTCGATGCGCGCAGGAGGTAGCTCCAGTCCCAGGGCCTGCCCCAGGTCAGCAAATCGTTGCGCCGTGCCGCTGCGACTGGCCAGACGCGCACCGAGCGCGATGTCGGCATTTTGCAGGGCCGCGGCGAGCCAGCGCACCCGCTCCCCACGCTGCGGCACACGCAGGCTGACGGCGCGCCCCTGACGCGCAGCCAACGCCTGCTCCAGCCAGCCCGCCTCCTCGGGAAGGACACTGCATAACAGCTCAGGCGGGCAATCACGGTCCAGATAGTACTGCCCGATGAACGCCGCGAGTATCTCGGGCAGTTCATAAGCATCGGGCAGACTGGGAAAATGGCTGCGGCTACCCAGACTGTGACCATCGCGCACGGTAGTGACCGTAATGCAGGCGATGCCACCGCTCAATCGCCCGGCGATGATGTCAAAGCTGCGCTGGCCTTCCTCGGTGACATACTGGCGTTCACTGATGGCACGAAGTTGTGCGATCTGGTCCCGCAGACGGGCGGCCTCCTCAAAGTCCAGGCGCTCGGCAGCCTTCTGCATCCGCATGACCAGGCTTTCGATAAGCTCATCGCTACGCCCTTCGAGAAAGCGCACGGCGTCCGCCACATCAGCGGCATAGCTCCCCTCGTCGATCAAGCCGACGCAGGGCGCCGTGCAGCGCTGAATCTGGTGTTGCAGACAGGGACGACTGCGGTTGGCAAAGACGCTGTCCTCGCAGGTACGCAGACGAAATACCTTTTCCAGCAGATTGAGGGTGTCGCGTACGGCCACGGCGCTCGGATACGGACCGAAATAGCGCCCTTCGCGACGACGTGAACCGCGATGGTAGGCCAGGCGCGGATAGCTCTGGCCCAGCGAGAGATAAATCCAGGGATAACTTTTGTCATCGCGCAGCAGGATGTTGTAGCGCGGGCGGTGGGCCTTGATGAGATTGCTTTCCAGGAGCAAGGCTTCGGCCTCACTCTGGGTCACGCTGATCTGGATATCACGGATCTGTGCCACCAGCGCACGGGTCTTGGGCGAAAGCCCGCTCCCCCGGAAGTAACTGGACAGGCGGTTTTTCAGATTGCGCGCCTTGCCGACATACAGGATTTCTCCGTCCTTGCCCAGCATGCGGTACACGCCGGGCAAGGAGGTCATGGTACGCAGCAGGGCACGGGAATCAAATACGACAGTGGAGGATTCGTCAGCAGTGGTCGGAGTCACGGCAATGATGGGGAGAACGAAACTCAGGCCGACTCGCCGCCAGCGCTGGGCTCCGGACTCATGCTGACCAGTCCGCGCCCCATCGCCATGCGCAACAGTTCAATGTCGTTTTCCGCACCCAGTTTTTCCAGCAGGCGGGCACGGTAAGTGCTGACCGTCTTGGGGCTGAGCAGCAGACGATCGGAGATTTGCCGGTTGGTCGCCCCTTCGACCAACATCATGAGAACCTGCATTTCACGCTGCGAAAGCTGCGAGAAGGGGTCGTTACGGCTGGGAAGGCTGGCCAGCGCCATTTCCCGCGCGATGCGACTGCTGACGTAGTGCTCGCCACGCACCGCGCGACGCAGGGCCTCGATCAGCTCGTCGGCCGGAGCATCCTTGGTGACATAGGCGCGCACGCCATCTTCCAGTAACCGTCGCGGCACAGCCACATCAACGCTGGAGGTAATGGCTACGACGGCAAGGCCCGGCTGCTGGATAAGCATGCGCCGGATGGCCTCAAGCCCTCCCATGCCGGGCATCATGATGTCCATGAGCACCGCATCGACACGCACCTCGCGCAAGGAACGCAGGGCTACCTCTCCGGAATCGGCTTCGGCAACGACACGGATGTCCGACTGCCCTTCAAGAAGGTGTCTTAACGCCGTTCTGACCAAGGTATGGTCATCGACCAACAACACCTGAATCATGATCCCTCCATGCGATCAGGATAGCGCCCAGTCCTTGTAAGGAAGGCGAACGAGACTGACATTGAAATAACGCGGGTCATGCGACACCTCTTCTCCCAACCAGTCCGGGCGAGCGAAACGCTCATCTGCTGAGGATAACTCAATTTCGGCAACGACAAGACCGTTGTTATCACCATGGAATACGTCGATTTCCCATAGATGCTCACCATGACGCACATGGTAGCGGGTTTTTTCGATTCGTGGGCCTTCGCAGAGCAAATCCAGCATCTCATTGGCATCGGCCAAGGGGATGGGGTATTCGTATTCATGCCGCTGGATGCCCAGGGTCACGCTCTTGATGTTGAGAAAGGCCTGACGCCCATCGACGCGCACACGTATCGACGCCTTGCCTGGGGTGTTCAGATAGCCCTGGCGAAGTTCGAAATATTCGCTGACATCCACCTTCCAGCTCTCGTCCCGCACCAGAAACTTGCGTTCGATTTCCTGCGCCATGACCCTCAGAACCTCACCAGCACCGACCCCCAGGTAAACCCACCCCCGAAAGCCTCCATCAGCAACATATCGCCACGACGAATGCGCCCATCACGCACGGCAACATCCAAGGCCAGCGGAATGGACGCGGCGGACGTATTGCCATGCCGATCCACAGTGACGACGACACGCTCCATGGGCAGGTCGAGCTTACGCGCGGTTGCAGCGATGATGCGGGTATTCGCCTGATGCGGTACGAGCCAGTCGATGGCGGACTTGTCCAGACCGCTGGCATCCAGCGTCTCGTCCACAATGCGGCCCAGGGTGTTGACCGCCATCTTGAACACTTCGTTCCCTTTCATTTCGATAAAGGCATCCCCCGCACGAAGCCGTTCGGGATGATCGGAGACGCCGGCCGGCACGGTCAGCAGACTTTCGTACTGCCCGTCGGCATGCAGATGACTGGACAGGATGCCGGCTTCATCGGAAGCCTCCAGCACCACCGCGCCGGCCCCATCGCCAAACAGGACGCAAGTGGAACGGTCCGACCAGTCGACGATACGCGACAGGGTCTCAGCGCCGATCACCAGGGCGCGACGCGCCGCCCCGGTACGAATGAACTTGTCAGCCACACTCAGGGCGTAGACAAACCCTGTGCATACGGCCTGGATGTCGAAGGCAGCACAACCATGAATATCGAGCCGCTGCTGCAAAAGGCAGGCACAACTGGGAAAGACGCGATCCGGCGTGGTCGTCGCAAACACGATCAAATCGATGTCGCCAGGAGAAAAACCACCGTCCGCCAAAGCCTGGCGCGCCGCCTGCTCGGCCAGATCGACCGTGGTCTGCCCGTCAAGCGCCACATGACGCTTTTCGATGCCGGTACGCTCGCGTATCCAGGCATCGGTCGTATCGACCATCCGCTCAAGATCGGCGTTGGTAAGAATTTTCTCGGGCAAATAGCCGCCGGTACTGGCAATACGCGAAAACTTCACTCGGCACCCCTCTCGGCGAGCAACATCTCAAGACGACGGTCGATGCGGCGCGGAACCGCCTTCTCGACCTCACGCAGGGCCACATCCATGGCATTGCCGAAGGACAGCGCGTCCGCTCCCCCGTGACTCTTGATGACGATGCCCTGCAAACCCAGCAGGCTCGCCCCGTTGTACCGGCGCGGGTCCATACGCGCACGCAGACGCTTGAGCACCGGCATGGCCGCCAGAGCCGCCAGACGCTGCAGCGGACCTCGCGTGAACTCTTCACGCATGAAGTGCGCGATCATCTTCGCCACGCCCTCGCTGCTCTTGAGCGCCACATTGCCTACAAAACCATCACAGACCACGACCTCGGCCGCGCCCTTGTATATATCATCTCCTTCGACGAAACCGATATAGTTGATCGGCCCGCCTTCGAGCAGTTTGGCAGCCCCTTTCACCATATCGTTGCCCTTGATGGCTTCAGCACCGACATTCAGCAGGCCAACGCGTGGACTGGGAGAGTCGTCTATGGCCTCGGCCAGCACCGAGCCCATCACGGCAAACTGAAAAAGATGCTCAGACGAACACTCGACATTCGCCCCCAGATCGAGCACATGGACATGCCCGGTCATGGTGGGCAGCGAGGTACAGATGGCCGGTCGGTCGATACCTGGCAGTGTCTTGAGCACAAACTTGGCAGTCGCCATCAACGCCCCGGTATTACCCGCACTGACACAGGCATCCGCCGCGCCTTCTCGAACCAGGTCTATGGCCACCCGCATCGAGGAATCTTTCTTGTTGCGCAGGGCCAGCGCAGGACTTTCGTCCATCGCGACCTGCTGGCTGGCCGGATGCACGCGCACACGATCATGCCCTCTCAGGCCGGCGGCATCGATCAAACGCCCAAGGCGTTCCGGATCTCCAACCAGTACGACGCGTACCTCACCATGGCGCGCCACAAAGGCACGCACGGCATCGACGACGATATCCGGGGCATGGTCGCCCCCCATGGCATCAAGCGCGAGAGTAATGGACATTCACTGGAACAGTCTGCAGAAAGAAAAACGGGCGGAAGAATCCGCCCGACCCAGGTATTTCGGAACCAGACCCCGTCTGCGCTCCGAACGCCCGCTCAGTCCTCGCTTGCGGACTTGGCTTCAATGACCTTGCGGCCACGGTAGAAGCCATCAGCGCTGACGTGATGACGGCGATGAAGTTCACCCGTCGTCTGCTCAACAGACAGCTGGGGCTTGGTCAAACCGTCATGTGCGCGGCGCATGCCACGCTTGGAACGGGTAACACGATTTTGTTGAACGGCCATGGAAACTCTCCGAGCTCTCGATTTCAGGTTTTAAGCCGAGCAAGAACCGCAAACGGATTGCTCGACGGCGTGTCGTGTTCACGCGGTTCGATGAATTCCGGCGCCAACAAGCCACACGGCTCAGGATGGCGCGGGCTGGTCGGCAAGCGAACCAGCAACTCATCCTCCACGAGTTCTGTCAGGCAGAGCTGACGCTCTTCATCCATCATGCAGGGCTCAAGCTCCACCGGCAAGGCCGCCGCCTCACTGTCCGTGAAGACGGGACACAAGGTCACTTCAGCATCCACCGGAAACTCGAAAGGCTCCAGACAGCGCTGGCAGATCAGCGGTAACGCGGCACGCACGTGACCGACAATCAACCGCCGCCCTTCCTTGTCCAGACAAAAGCTCAGATCGTATTCGACCTGACCCTGAGTATGAACCAGCAACTCACGCAGCCTTCCCAGATCCCCCAAAGAAAAAACGCCCTGCAAACGGGCACTTCTTTCCGCAAGACGGATGGGATCAATCTTCTCCGACATAATTTGTTTATGATACCTGCTTTGTCCAAGGAACTCAAAAGCCGATGCAAAACACCGACAGTCGTCCAGCCGTGATACTGGCTTCGACCTCACGCTACCGCCAGCAACTGCTGCACAAGCTGCGCCTGCCTTTCACTGTATTCGCTCCGAACTGCGACGAAACACCACTCGCAGGCGAACCCCCCGAGGAACTGGTCACTCGCTTGGCTCTTAGCAAAGCACGGAGTGTGCACACCGCCAAGCAAAACGACAAAGCCCTCATCATCGGATCGGATCAATGCGCAACACTCAATGGGCAGATCATCGGCAAACCCGGCACGCACGAAAGGGCCATTGAGCAGCTCAAAACCGCAAGCGGGCACACCGTCAGATTTCTTACCGGGCTTTGCCTTTTCGATACACGCGATCAAAGCTGGCAACGCAGCGTCGTCGTTACCGATGTCGTGTTCCGTCACCTGTCGGATCACGAAATCGACCGTTACCTCCGGACAGAACAACCCTACGATTGTGCCGGCTCATTCAAATCCGAAGACCATGGCATAACCCTGTTTGATCGTATTCAGGGGGATGACCCCAACGCCCTGATCGGGCTCCCCCTGATTGAGCTGTACCGCATGCTGCGCGCCTGCGGACTCTCCTTTGCAAGCCCGACGGACTGAAGCCGGGCTCGATGCTTACTGTCCGTTCAAGACTAACAAAACGTTCAGCTCAGGTAGCTTTGCAAATTTCGCGCAAAAGGAAAACCCCAGCTGTATAGATAGAGCTGGGGTTCAGGAATGGGAGCCTGGCGGTGACCTACTTTCACATGGGGAGACCCCACACTATCATCGGCGATGGCGCGTTTCACTTCTGAGTTC
>JAQVHL010000006.1 GCA_028696185.1 Halothiobacillaceae bacterium | reverse complement strand
CTTCTTTTTGTAAACACCAACAGTTGCTGTTAGAAAAACGTCATCCGCCCCTTTTTCAACATCCTGCTAAAATGGGCCGCCTGATGGAGGTCCCTGCATGTCCCTGCCCCCCCTGCGTCTGAAAAAAAGCGAAGAACGCCGCCTGCGTGCCGGCCATCTGTGGATCTACAGCAATGAGGTCGACACGGCAGCAACGCCGCTGACCGCCTTCGCGCCGGGCGCGCAGGTCCAGGTGGAAACGCACACCGGACGGGCGTTGGGATGCGCCTATGTCAATCCACACTCGCTGATCGCCGCGCGCCTGTTCAGCCGTGACGCCCATGTTCTGGACCGTTCTCTCCTGGTGCATCGCCTGAACATCGCGCTTGCCCTGCGCGAAAAACTCTACTCCACCCCCCACTACCGCCTGGTCCATGGCGAGGGGGACGAATTGCCCGGCCTGGTCGTGGACCGTTACGGTGACTGGCTGGTCGTGCAGCTGACCACAGCGGGCATGGAGGCGGTGCGTGACGCGGTGATCGAGGCGCTGGTGAAGGTCCTCAGTCCCCAGGGCATCCTGCTGCGCAACGACTCCTCCATGCGCGCCCTGGAGGGCCTGCCCGAAAGTGTGGAACTCGTTCATGGCGAGGTACCTGAACGCCTGCGCATCGAAGAAGACGGTATCCACATCGAGGTGGCGCCCTTCACCGGCCAGAAAACCGGCTGGTTTTACGATCAGCGGGAAAACCGGCGCCGCCTGCGCCGTTACACGCAGGGCGCACGGGTGCTGGACCTCTTCAGCTATGCCGGCGGCTGGGGCCTGCATGCCGCCGCCGGCGGCGCGCGCGAGGTGACCTGCGTGGATGCTTCGGCCGAAGCGCTGGCCCAGGTGAACACGAATGCGGCCCTCAACGGCTGGGAGGACCGGGTACGCACCGAGCGTGGAGACGTATTCGAAGTACTGCGCCAACTGCGCGAGGCCGGGGAACGCTTCGACGTGGTGGTGCTCGACCCGCCAGCCTTCATCAAGCGCAAACGCGATTTCGATGCCGGGCTTGAAGCGTACCGCCGCGCCAACCAGCTGGCCATGCAGGTGCTCGCACGCGATGGCTGGCTGGTTTCCGGCTCCTGCTCCTATCATCTGCCGCGCGAGACCCTGCAGAAAACCCTGCTCGCCGCCTCGCGGCATCTGGACCGGCGACTGCAGCTTCTGGAGCACGGCTATCAGGGGCCGGATCATCCGATCCACCCGGCCATCCCCGAAACCGATTACCTCAAGGCGCTGTTCACCCGCGTCCTGCCCGTCTGAGATTCACGCATGCTCGTCTATCCGGATATCGACCCCGTTGTCTTGAGCCTGGGACCGCTCAAGGTGCACTGGTATGGCCTGATGTATCTGGTCGGCTTCGTCGGCGGCTGGTGGCTGGGACGGCTCCGCGCCGCCCGCCCCGGCTCGGGGTGGACAGCGGCCGAGATCGACGATCTGATTTTCTACGCCGCGCTGGGCGTGGTGCTTGGCGGACGAATCGGCTACGTGCTGTTTTATCACCTGCCAAGCTTCCTCGCCGATCCGCTGATGCTCCTGCGCGTGTGGGAAGGCGGCATGTCCTTTCATGGCGGGCTGCTCGGTGTGCTGATCGCCACGGCCCTGTTCGCGCGAAAGACCGGGCGTGCGTTTTTTACCGTCACCGATTTCATCGCGCCGCTGGTGCCCGTCGGCCTGTTTGCCGGTCGCATCGGCAATTTCATCAACGGCGAGCTGTGGGGCGCCCCGACAAGCCTTCCCTGGGGCATGGTGTTTCCCCATGTGGATGCACTCCCCCGCCATCCGTCCATGCTTTACGAAGCGGCACTCGAAGGTGTGGTGCTGTTCCTGCTGCTGTGGTGGTTCTCCGCGCGCCCACGCCCACGCATGGCGGTTTCCGGGCTGTTCCTCCTCGCCTACGGCAGTTTCCGCTTCCTGGTGGAAAACGTGCGCATGCCGGATGCCCACATCGGCTATCTGTGGGCCGACTGGCTGACCATGGGCATGCTGCTCTCGCTGCCAATGATCGCCTTCGGCGTGCTGCTGCTTGGCCTCGCCTGGCATTACCGAGTCTACGACACCGCAAAGGATACGCGCTGATGCACATCTACCTCGATCTGATGCGCCATGTGCGCGAGCATGGCGCCCGCAAGGAGGACCGCACCGGCACGGGCACCCTGTCGGTGTTCGGTCACCAGATGCGCTTTGACCTGGCGCAGGGCTTCCCCCTGCTGACCACCAAGAAGGTCCACCTCAAGTCCATCATCCATGAACTTCTGTGGTTCATCCGGGGTGAGACCAACATCCGTTATCTGAAAGAAAACGGCGTCACGATCTGGGACGAATGGGCAGACGGGAACGGCGAGCTTGGCCCCGTCTATGGTGCGCAATGGCGTTCGTGGCGCACCATAGACGGGAGCAGCGTCGACCAGCTCGCGCAGGTCATCGATCAGATCAGAACCCACCCCGACTCCCGCCGCCTGATCGTCTCGGCCTGGAACGTAGGCGAGGTTCCGCAGATGGCCCTGCCGCCCTGCCATCTGCTGTTCCAGTTCTATGTAGCCAACGGGCGCCTGTCCTGCCAGCTTTACCAGCGCAGCGCCGATATTTTCCTTGGCGTGCCTTTCAATATCGCAAGCTACGCCCTGCTGACGATGATGATTGCGCAGGTCACGGGCCTCAAGCCCGGCGAGTTCGTCCACACCCTGGGCGATGCCCACCTATACCTCAACCACCTCGAACAGGCAGAGCTTCAGCTCTCGCGCGAGCCACGCCCTTTGCCGACCCTGACCCTGAACCCCGAGCGGCGGCGCATCGAAGACTTTGTATTCGAGGATTTCGTCCTGGAAAATTACACCCCCCATCCAGCCATCAAGGCGGAGGTTTCCGTATGAGCGACGAACACAACAACCCGCAATCCCCACAAACCATCATGGACGCCGCCCATCGCATCCACCCGTTCGTGGAACGCATCGGGCTGATGCTGAATGAGAGCGCGCACCTGATCATGCTGTTTTTGATCTGGATCGGCGTGCTTTGGTCGGCCCTGGCCGAGCTCGGGCCGATCCTCTCGCACGGGCACCCCACCCTCAAGGACATCCTGCTGCTGTTCATTTATCTTGAACTTCTGGCCATGGTGGGCATCTACTTTCAGACCAAGCGCTTGCCGGTCCGCTTCCTCGTTTACATCGCCATCACGGCGCTGACACGGGTTCTGGTGGTCGATGTCAAGCTCATGGACAACTGGACCCTGCTGACTTACGCTGGGGCCATTCTGCTCTTGACCGTCGCCGTCCTAGTGATCAAGTTCGGCTCGGCCAGATACCCTTCCAAGCCACGGATCGATTGACAACCCGACATGCGCATCAGTTTGATAGCCGCCCTGGACCGCCACAACCTCATCGGCCGCGACAATGGTCTGCCCTGGTATCTTCCCGCCGATCTGCGCCGTTTCAAGCAATTGACCCTGGGCAAACCCATCGTCATGGGGCGGCGCACCTACGAGTCCATCGGACGCGTCCTGCCCGGACGCGACAACATCATCATCAGCCGCGAAAATGGCTACCGGGTGGAAGGCGCGCGGGTGGTCCATGGTCTGGACGAAGCGCTGGAGGCGGCATCAGGCGCAGAAGAAGTCATGGTCATCGGCGGTGCGAACATCTACTTCCAGTTTCTGCCCCGTGCCGACCGCATGTACCTGACCCTGGTACATGGCAGTTTCGAGGGCGATGCCTGGTTTCCGGCATACAACCGTCGGGACTGGCGGCTGATCGTTGAGGAAAATCACCCCGCCGACAAGGAAAACCCCTGGCCCCATAGCTTTCTGACATATCAACGCCTGTGGTCCTCCCGCGGAACGTCCTGAACGGCCCGTTCGCGTTCCCGCCGTCTATCGGGCACGCCAACACTCCCTTCCGGCTCAAGACGAAAAAACGCAAACCGGCCCATTTGGGATAGAATCACCCTCAAGAACGGGAAAGACGCAACCCTCTTTGCCCAACAGCCTGTCGCGGAACGCACCGGCGACAGGCCAATGGACCGCCAAGGCAAGCCTGGCGATTGAACATCGTGCGGGGACAACGCAATGCTGCATTCACTCTGGCCCATTCAGGACATCATGGGGCAACCCATGACACTGGCGCCCATCTACATTCCACGACCCGATGCAGGACATGGGCTGGAACGCAAATCCGGCGCGGCAGGCAGCGCGGGCAACACCACAGCCCCGCCCAAGGACAGCAGCTCCAGTACACGCTGAAGCCCCACGTTGCAGATCAAAGGAACCGGCACGCAAGCGGCCGGTCCCACCCAGAAGACGGGTATACCCCCCCCAGCCACGCGGGAGCGCGTCATGAACCTGCTTGACGATCACGACTACGAACCACCGCTGGTCACCCAGCTGACCCGTCTCTATCTCGTGCTCCGCGCGCACCGCTACACCCTGGCCAGCGTGATGGCTGCGGCAGGCGGCTTGTTCCTCATGCAATGGCAAATCGTCCCGGAAACGCATGGCCAACAGGGCTACCCCGTGCTCGGTCTGCCGGTTCTGATCGCCGCACTGGCCCTGCTCGTCCTGCCACTGGAGCGCGTCGCCAGCGCCATGCTCTGGCACGTTCGCTTTACCCCCGGTTATCTGGGGCTGCGCGACCACCACTGGCTGCACGCCATGGCCCACCGCCACCCCGCACTGGAATCCACCTTCCGCCCCTATCTGGAAGCGCGCAATCCGGTGCCGCTGGACGCCCTGCGCGGTATCTGGCGACGTCTGGTGCGCGCCGAGGAAAACCGCCCCTCTGGATCGTGAGCCCATGCCACGGCCTCCCGGCAAAGTCGGACTTGTCCTGGGCAGCGGCGCCGCGCGGGGCTGGGCGCATATCGGCGTTATCCGGGAACTCGAAGAAAATGGCATCCGCCCGGACATCATCTGCGGCTGCTCCATCGGCGCCCTGGTGGGTGCGGCCTATGCCGCCGGTAAACTCGATGCCCTGGAAAACTGGGTCCGCCAGCTGAGTTTCTGGGACGTGGTGCGCCTGCTGGACGTGAAATTCAACGGCGGGTTGATCGAGGGCAACAGCCTGATGGAATTCCTGCGTGATACGCTGCACGACGGCCCCATCGAAGCCCTGTCCCTGCCCTTCGCCGCCGTGGCCACCGACCTGGAAACCGGACAGGAAATCTGGCTGCGCGATGGCCCCCTGCTCCCCGCCATGCGCGCCTCCATTGCCATGCCCGGCCTGTTTTCACCGATCCGGCATGACACGCGCTGGTTGGTGGACGGCGGGCTCGTCAATCCGGTACCGATTTCCCTGTGCCGCGCCATGGGTGCGCACACCCTGATCGCCGTGAACCTCAACAGCGACATTGTCGGCAAGCATTTCAGCGCCGGCGTGGAGCAATGCGATTCGGATAAGGAAGCGCCGGACGAAGAGCGTCGCGACCTGCTCAACCAGTGGCTGCGTCAGCTCAATGGCGGATTGCGCGAAAAAGTGCTGTCAGCCTGGCGTGGAGAAAAGCGCGGCCAGGATGACATGCCCGGCCTGCTGGAAGTGGTGGCCAGTTCAATCAACATCATGCAGGATCGCATCACAAAAAGCCGCATGGCCGGCGACCCGCCCGATAGTCTCCTGACACCCCGCCTGGGCTGGCTGGGTTTGCTGGAATTTGACCGCGCCGAAGCCGCGATTACCGAAGGACGAGCCGCCGCGCGCCGGGCGCTACCCGAGTTACACGCGCGGCTAAACCTCGCCTGAAGCCTTCCTGGCGCCCGCCCCCCCGATCAGCGAACCGGCCACCATACCGACGATGGCCGCGCCAAACCCGATGAAATGCGCCCCCAGCTCCGCCTCCTCGTCCAAGAGGAACTCCAGCGGAATCCAGGTCAGCACGCCCAGCCCAATCGCCGCCCAGGCGCCATAGCTATTGGCACGAGACCAGTACAGCCCCGCCACCAACGGCACGAAGGCGACCACCAGTGTCACCTTGTAGGCGTTTTCGACCATCGTGTGAATACGGGTGTCATGGGTCAGCGCCCAGATCGAATAGATCGTCACCAACACAGCGAACACCGTCACCACGGCACGGTTCAACCATAAAAACTCACGATCGGACAGCACACGGGGCAGCAGGCCCTTGATGACGTTTTCCGAGATCGTGACCGATGGGGCCAGCAGGGTTCCCGAAGCGGTACTCATGATGACCGCAAGCAAGGCGCCGTAAAACACCACCTGCGCGAACAGCGGCAGATGCCCCTTAATGAGCTCAGGAAGAATCTTCTGCGCATCCTCCTCCAGCAAGCGCGCCACCATGGCAGGATCGATAAGATGTGCCGAATAAGCCAGAAACAGAGGCACGGCAGCGAACAACAGATACGCCACACCGCCCAGCACCGAACCCCACACCGCCACGTTTTCACTCTTGGCCGCGTTGGCGCGCTGAAACACATCCTGCTGCGGCACGGACCCAAAACCCATGGTCAACAGCCCGGACAGGAAAGCCAGCATGGCAATCGCCGACAGATCGGGCCAGAAGTTGAACTTGTCATGCGCAGCCGCATGCGCGATGACCGGCATCACCCCGCCAGTCATGTCCCCGACCAGCCAGGCGATATAAAAAAGCCCCAGTACGATCACGATCATCTGGAAAAAAGTCGTCAGAGCCACCGACCACATGCCACCGACCACGGTATAGGTCAAAACCACCGCCGCACCGATCAGAATGCCCGACTGTTGGGAAATCGCGCCCTCGGAGAGCACATTGAACACCAGCCCCAGCGCCATAACCTGCGCCGACACCCAGCCCAGATAGGACAACGCAATGGCGATACTGGCCATCAGTTCCACCGAACGCCCGTAACGGTCCCGGTAGAAATCCCCGATGGTCAGAAGGTTCATGCGATAGAGCTTTCGGGCAAAGAACAGCCCGAAAAGAATCAGACACAACGCCGCGCCGAAAGGATCGGAAATCAGTCCGCCCAGGTCTTCCTCGATAAACGTCGCAGGAACCCCGAGCACTGTTTCCGCACCGAACCAGGTGGCGAACACCATGGCCAGGACGATATACAACGGAAGACTACGCCCGGCTGTTATGAAGTCACGGGTACCCCGCACGCGGGTGGCGGCATACAACCCGAGTGCGATGGATACGGCAAGGTAGAGAACGACGAAGGCGGCAAGCATGCAAGGTCACCGTGCGGGAATGAGTAGCCCTGACCATCGCCCGGCAAGCACAGACCCACCAGGCGCCCTAAAGTGTTCTCACCCACCCCGCACCCATAGGTGCAACCGGCTCGAACCGGCGAAAGATACCAGATTCGGCCGCCGGATGAATCCACCCTGCGCCACCGAAAGAAGCACCGGTCCCAGGCCGGCAAGACTCAAACACAAAGCCTGCACGAAGCGCCCAACGGCTACTCTCAATAACCGGTCTTCTCGTGAACATCCGGCAGTTCCCCACCTTCGAGCAGGGACCACGTCAGGCGCGCCATCACCTCCGGAGCAATCACCGTGTGCACATTACCGGTTTCTGCCATTCCCTCGCGCAAGGCGCGACGCGCATCGGCCTGCCCGGTCAGGTCGAAGATCACATCCACTTCCTCGCACAACGCGACAATATCCTCCAGGCGGCGCACGGGAATACCCACTTCGCGCGCCCGCGCCACACCCGGCGTTTCCCCGGTTTCCGCCACGGCCAGCACCGTTACACCCGCGCTCGGATGCGCCAGTAGCGCCTCAAGAAAGCTTGATCCAACACGCCCCAAACCAACAATCGCGATCCGAATGCTCACGGCCCATACCTCACGTACAAAAAGGTATTTGACTATAGCAGCCCCTCGGGACAAGGGGGTATCCAAAAACTGAAACCCGCGCCTGAAGCACAAAGTAGCCGGAGCCGGAACCGTGCCAAAAATCAAAACGAACTATTTTTTTCAACAAGTTACAGAAACAACCGAGGAGCACTTCACATCATCGGCCTCACGCCGTCGGCATCACCTGTTGCTCAAGCCATTTTGTAGCCGCATCCGCAGGCAAGGGTTTACTGAACAAATACCCCTGCCCCTCGACACAGCCTATGGATTTGAGATAAGACAACTGGCTCTGCGTCTCGACCCCTTCGGCAACCACACCCAGCCCCAGCGCCTTCGACATGGCGACGATCGCACGGATGATCTCCCGGTCCTGATAATCATTATCGATATCCATAACGAAGGATCGGTCGATTTTCAGACAATCCACCGGTAGGCGCTTCAAGTAGCTCAAGGAGGAATAACCGGTGCCAAAATCGTCAACGGCCACTGTCACCCCCATTTCGCGCAGGCGCCAGAAGGCAGAAATGGACTCCTCGGCGTCCATCATCATGATGCTTTCGGTAATCTCAAGCTCAAGACACTCGCCACCCAGCGCATACCTGGAGAGGATTTCCTGCACCTTGACCGGCAAATCCGCACCCAAATCCTGTTTACCAGAAAGATTGACGGCCACCCTTCCTGGCTGCAATCCCATATCCTTCCACACTCTGACTTGACGACAGGCTTCTTCCAGAACCCAGCTTCCGATTTCACCAATCAATCCATTTTTTTCCGCGACCGGAATGAAACGAGCGGGAGACACCAATCCCTTTTCAGGATGGTGCCAGCGGATCAAGGCTTCGAAACCGGCACCAACCCGCTCATGCAGGGCGACTTTCGGCTGATAATGGATTTCAAATTCACCACGAGCAACCGCAAGATGCAGGTCATGACTTATTTCCGCCCACTCTTCCATGGCAATTTTCATCGAGGAAGAAAAGAAGCGGTGACAATTGCGCCCCTGACTCTTGGCAGCGTACATTGCCGTATCGGCGTTGCGCAAAAGATCGTCCACCGTTGCGCCGTCACGAGGATAAACGGCAATCCCTACGCTGGCACCGGTATAAATCTGCCGCCCATCCACTTCGTAGACCATGGATACATTCTTGATCAATCTTTCGGCCAGGGTGTGCACCTGATCCTCGTAGATTTTCTGCAAGAAAACAACAAACTCATCGCCACCAAGACGAGCCACCATATCACCAACGCGCAATACGGACTGCATTCGCTGCGCAACCTGCTTTAACAATTCATCGCCTACCGCATGCCCCAGCGTATCGTTCACCACCTTGAAGTTATCCAGATCGATGAATATGACCACCAGAAACGGGTTTTCACTCAGATGCGAGCGTTCTATCGCCTGCTGTATACGCTCCTTGAGCAACTTACGGTTGGGCAAACCGGTCAATGCATCGTGTTTTCCCAGCTGGACAATACGCTCTTCAGCCGCCCTGCGCTCGGTAATATCGCGCGCGACTGAAACCGTAAAGGACTCCCCTTCGAACTCCACAAGCGTTTTGGTGACCTCCACCGGAACCACCCGCCCGTCTTTCCCATGATGGGTTGTTTCGAAGGCATCAAGGTACCCCTGGGAAACGAGCAGGCGCATCAAATCTCGAACTTTCTCCTCATCCATGCTCGGATTGATCTCCAGCACCGTCTTGCCCATGAGCTCTTCACGCGCATACCCCAAGGAGCGTATCGCTCCATCGTTGACATAAACGAAACGGGTGCTCAGATCGCTTACAAATATCGAGTCTTTGGAGGCATTGATGGCTTTTTCCAGAATCTGAAGACGGCGCTCACTACGTCTTTTCTCCGTAATGTCCCTGGCCATACCAAGTACACCTAGAACCCCTCCATCCGCATCATTGATGACAAGCTGACGCACCTCCAGCAGAACGCGACGTCCTCCGCCCGCCGTATCCACCCATATCTCGGATATCTCGACCGATCCACTTCCCGCATAGGAGGGTTCCACATGGTGAAGCAGATCCACCACACCTCGCCCTGAAAGATCCGCATCGGAACGTCCGACAACATCGGCCTCACTCAATCCAAAGAATTTTTCGAAAGCATGATTGCAGGATTGATAAACACCGTATTGATCCTTCAGCCATATCAGATCAGGAATGCCTTGCAATACGCCATGCAGACGATTGCGGGTCTCAATGAGATACCGCTCTGCCCTGCGCTCAGCCGTGACATCGCGCGCGATAACCAGTAAAGTCGTCAGCAAACCATGTGCATCGCGCTCGGGAATGATCTGGAAATTCATCCACATCGACCGCTGCGAATCCGGACCAAACTCCGCCTCGAATTCCTCCATCGCCCCATTCTGGGTTGCAAGGAAAATTTTCTTCTCCAGCTTTTCTGCAACCCAATGACCCGAAAAATCGCTCGGTCGTTTACCTCGCACCACCGCCAAAGAAAAGCCCAACAGGGCTTCCAGCTTTGAGTTCACATAAATAACGCGCCCTTGACGATCATGTCGGGAGATCAGCAGCGGGATATTTTCCGTCAGAGTATGCAGCTGCCGCTCGTTATGCGCGATGGTCTCGCGCATGGCATGCTCGGTTTCGAGAAGATCGGCCGTACGTTCAAGCAGCATATCGAAAGAGGATGCCAGACGTGCCAGCTCGTCCTTACCACGATGCTCAAGACTCAAATGGCCTCTGCCGCCGACCGGCACGTCATCGATTCCTTGCGCCAGGCGCTGGATGGGACGCACGACGACCCGCATCATGATCCAGGCCAGCAACAATCCAAAAACCAGTGCTTCGGTCAACAGCACAGCCACATTCACCCGCACTTGTTCGCGAACCAGGCTCTGAACGTAGCCATAATCCACCTCAAGCCTCACCTCCCCGACCACCGATGTCGGGTCGAAAGGGGACGTCACCATCCGCTGCACGGCATGCGCCATCCTGACTTCATGCCCTTCGCGATACGAGCTACCCAGAATGTCGGCCCCCGCCGTGATGCTTACTCCGGCCACCAAGCGATTGGTCAACAAGCCACGTATCAACTCCTCGGCCAAAGCCCTGTCACCGGTAAAGCAGGCAATACTGATCGTACTTTCCACCGTGGATAGCAGCTCCGCGACACGGTCGATCTGACGTTGGGTTTCCCGATCGTGAATCAGGAAAGCGCTGAGCATGGCAAAGACCAGCGCCAGAATCATCCCTACGGCCAGCATGCTGCCGGCCACCTTCATGACCAGTCCGCCGTACAGCGACTTGAAGGGACAAGTGGAAGAATCCCTTCTCAAACACCCCAGCCAGGCGCGCATCGTCTTCACTCGGGCAGGCTCAGCAACACGCGCAGGTCGCGAGGCAAATCGCCACCCTCGACATAACCAATGGCGCCCGGCGTTTCCGTAATCGCACGCAGGTAGGCATCACGCCCACCGGGAATCACACGCGGCGGTTCGGTACGGCCGGAAAAACGCAAACGCGCCCAATAGGCATGAATTTCTTCAAGACGCTTGTTCAACAAGCTCTGATAAAACCGGCGGCGCTCCGGTGCATCGCCTTCCCGCTCCAGAGGAACGGCCTCTTGACCATTCGGGAACCGTCTGTAACGCCCCATGAAAATATTGATGACATCTTCACGACTCAGGGCGCGCGTTTCATTATCGGCACCCGCCACCACGACGATTTCGGCATGGCCACTTGAAGCGCCTAGGGCGAGAAGCACAAGCAGGGCAAGAAAAAGGGCTTTCATGTTCATGACACCATCCATACTCAGAACAGGAAATCCACGGAAAGGGAGTACACTGTCGCCCTCTTCCATTCACGAAGTCCGGCAGGCGTCAACTCCTGCACGCTATCGACCATGCTGGACGGATCGATATAGTGCACAAGATCGGCCTGAGCCTTGATGGCCAGATTGTTCCCCAAATCGTAGCGCAGCCCCACCGTCCAGGTATCCTGGTTGACCTTGAGCATGCTTTGCGCAATCGACGCGGCGGCATTAAGCCTATCTGTCTGAGGAGATAAGCCATCGGGAATACCTGTCGATACCGTATCGCGATCCATATGCATCGCACTGAAACCTATATAGGGTGTGAATCGTTCCAGGCGATACCCTGCATTGGCGTAAAAAATCCGTCGATCCGGCCAATCCGGCGAGGCAATGATGTTGTAACTCGCCTGGGTTTGCAGCGGCCCCGCATCATAGGCCAAGGAGGCCGACAAAAAATTCTGACGCCGGTTGGACATGGAAATAACGTCCAGAATCTGCGCCCCTCTGGGCGCCATGGCAAGCCCCTGACGCAGAGCGTCCAACTCCGGATCGGAGGTATCCTTGCGCAATTTCAGCCCCCCGGCTGCCAGACGGACGGTCCAGCTCTCACGTTGATACTCCGCCAGAGCCCCCACAAACGGCGAGCCCGCCGTATCGAAAACCCCCTGCCCAGACACGAGCTTGCCATGAGTCCAACCGGTCATTGCCTTGAGCCGCAGGGCACCGCCCGCTAAAGGGAATGTGTTTTCCACATCCACACCGTCGAATCCACGCGGATAGAAAATCACCTGGGGCCGAACCATCAAGTTCGCGTAACCGATTTCAACGGAATCCCCTTGCAGATAAAACTCAAGCCCCATACGACCGATGCGCACCGAACTCTCACTACCCAATTTGTACTTAAGATAGGCCCACGAGACCTGGGGCACATAGGCATCATCGATGGATTCACGACTGATCAGTTGCACCATGGCATCCAGACGATCCGTCAAACGAGCATCAAACTGCAAACCCAGCATCGAATCGGGACGCAGGGACAAGACGCCGCTTTGAGCGCCATTGCGCTGGGAAATATCACGGCGAAATATCGTACCCGGCGTATCATGGTAGCTCGCACCGAGCGTACCGAAGCCGGAAAAGCGAAACCGGTCATCATCGGCCATTGCAGGTGTCCCAAAGCACACCAGGAAAAACAGGCCAAACGAAAAAAACCGCACCATGGAAACAGTGAATGAAACAGCCATACACTTCATATCAAAAATCGCTCACCGCATATTGGCATTAAAAACCAACAGACAACATTGAAAAAAGCCTTCCCCGGCAGCTCGCAGAGGAAAGCCTTCCAAATAACCAACTCAACAATTGCAGACTATCCGCCATATTTCCGGATTTCCGCCTCTTCGCCCAAATCAAAGAAAGCCATCAACTGCTGCAGCTGTAGCGCCTGGGAATTCATTTCCTCTGCCGTCGAGGCCAGTTCCTCGGAAGCAGCCGCATTCTGCTGAGTGACCCGATTGAGTTGTTCCATCGAAATGGAAATCTGTGCCGCGCCGGTGGACTGTTCAACAGAAGCCCCGGATATTTCCTGAACCAAGGTAGCCGTTCTATTGACGGCAGGAACGATGACATCCAGTAGAGACCCTGTTTTCTCGGCAATGGATACGGAATTACGCGCCACATCGCCAATATCACGCGCGGCCGCCTGACTACGCTCGGCCAGCTTGCGAACTTCAGTCGCCACTACCGCAAACCCCTTCCCATGATCACCGGCACGCGCCGCTTCAATCGCCGCATTCAGGGCAAGGAGATTTGTCTTGTAGGCAATGTCATCGATGATGCTGACTTTCCTGGCGATCTCCAGCATTGCTTCGATAGAGTCACGTACAGCTCGCCCACCCTCACCCGCCTGTGCAGCCGCCTGCTTGGCAATGTCATCGGTCGTGCGGGCATTGTCGGTATTTTGTTCGATGGAGGCGCTCATCTGCTCCATTGATGCCGTCGTTTCTTCGACTGAAGCCGCCTGCTGGCTTGCGGACTGCGCAAGGCTCTGTGCTGTTGAACTGACCTGGCCTGAGGCCGAAGCAATCGCCCCGGATGTCGCGTTGACTTCACCGATGATCTGCGCCAGACGATCGATCATCGCCCGCATGGCCGCCAGCAAGCTGTCCTTGTCTCCCTTGCGGACCTCAAGCGTAAGCGCAAGATTCCCTGACGCTATCCGCCTCGCGGCCTCCGCCACCTCATCGGGTTCCCCGCCCAACTGCCGGGTGATACTCCGCGTCGTCCACAAGGCGATTGATAGCGATAGGAGCACGGCAATACCAATCATGAGCATGGACACAAGATTGGTATCCGCGACCGTTTTACGCGCTTCGCTTTGAGCTGTATCGCTCGCCTTGCTCACAAGATCGGAGAGCTGCTCCAGTTTCACCCCCATCTGTGAAAAACCTTTATCAGCGGCCTGCATCATTCCTGCAGCAGTGCCTATATCAACCGTGGCCATATCAAGGGACTGGGAAATGGACTTGCCATATTTATCAAGCATAGGCCCGATTTCCAGGACCACGGCTTTTTCCTCTTCACTTGCCGCAGCAGAGGAAACCTTAGCCAGCATTTCAGTCGCCCTGGCGATTTCCCGATTGATCAATCCCGCTTCATTGGCTATACGATCCTCATCGTAATTACCAATCCACGCATAGAGCCTGTAAACTGCCGCATTGGTAGAAAGAAGCTGTTCGCGGGTCTTCTCCACTTCAATCAAGCGCGTGGCAGACTGTGCATTTTGTTCGATTTTCCCCTCGATACTCTTGACTGACCAATATCCCACCCCACCCAGCGCGCACATCAAACACAGGCTCACCAGAGGAGCCATCATGATTCGAGAAGCGGTATTCATGAACTAAGCCTCTATAGCCCCTTATGCACCTCGAAAAACCGTACCCAAAGACACAAATACCCTGTAAGCGGTTTTTCGAGGTACGCCTGCCCAGCCGCCACACCATTACGCGCCCCGGCTCACAGGCGTAGGTCCAGAACTTCTACTGAATTACGTGCGCTCTCACGTCAAGGCCGGGGCACCACAATAACTGTGCCCCGGCCTTGCTTTTCATCGTTTGTAAATACCTGCACAAACGATAACGTCGGCGGTTTTCTCGCAATAAGCCGATTTGGGCAGAATTTTCTTGGTTACCGGATCGGTGAATTTATAATCCTGCCAGAACGTGCCTTTGCTGTTTGCCAGTTCAACACGCTCCTTGATGAATTCCTTGCCATCGGCATCGGCGATACCGATCAGATCCTTGCCTACCTGCTTGGCATTTTGCCCATGGCTCAGACATTTACCGTTCATGTCATAAACAACGGGATACAGATCGAGCTGAATGTATTTGGCATCCTTGGCCGTAATGGCGGTAAAGGTGGCCTCGCGGTTTTCCTTGATATCCTTCACTACCTGAGCCACCATCGCCTCGGCCTGCGGTGCCGTGGCATATTCATCGCCCAGGGAAGGCGCCGACACAAACAGGGCAAGTACAGCCGGGATGAACATCTTCTGCTTCATGGAGTTACCTTTAGAAAGAATGAGTCAGGGGCACCTTCATTCTGGGGGGCTCAAACCCCTCGCACCATCGGGCGATGCTGATTTGCACCTAGGGAAAGCAGAGTAATTTGTAGGAAAAATCCTACATGCCGGCAGGGTATTTTCCCGCACCGGAGAGACTTCAGGAAAAAGCAGGGGCGGGTTCAGACAAGGCATCCCTCTTTTTCACCCGTTTGGTGGCGACAGACCGCCACTCGCCCGCGTCAGATCAAGTGACCGGAGTGGACAAGCTGAACGAAGGGGTGCGGTCGTGGAGGCGACCTTCGGGTAGGTCCTGTCCAAGGCGGCTCCGGGCGGGCCGCCTCGAATTCGAGCGCCAAGGGCTGAAGGATCATTGGCTCGACCGGCCCGGCTCCGCCAGGGTGGCCGTGTCAGGTCAAGGACGCATCAGTCGGACAAATCGTTGTTGATGGCGTAGCGGATCAGATCGGCCATGCTTTCAAAGCCCATCTTTTCCATCAGGCGCGCCTTGTGTGTGCTGATGGTCTTGTTGCTGATGGCGAACTGATCGGCAATTTCGTTGATGCTCTTGCCCTTGGCCAGCATGCGCAGCACCTGCAGTTCACGGTCCGAGAGACTGGTGTGGGAGGCGGCCGTCTCTGCCCCTTGCACGCCAAAGATCATTTTTTCCGCGATGGAAAAATCGATATAGCGCCCCCCGCTAGCGACCTTGCGCACAGCGGCAAGCAGGGTATCCGGGTCGCCATCCTTGCTCAGATAGCCGCTGGCGCCCGCCTTGAGGGCGCGTTGAACCACCACGGGCTCGTTGTGCATGCTCAGCACCAGAATACCAAGTTCGGGATGCCGGGCCCGGATGCGGGTGATGAGGTCTTCGCCGCAGATGCCGGGCATGGTCATGTCCAGCAAGAGCACATCGACATCCTGCTGCCGCAGGCGCTCCAGCACATCGGTGCCATTGACGGCTTCCCCCACCACCACGATGTCGTCCATCAAGGTAAAGAGTTGCTTGAGCCCTTCGCGCATCAGCGTATGGTCGTCGGCAATCATCAATCGGATCATGGCGTTTTTCTCGCGCTGTCTGCGGGCCAGGGGTCGGCCAAGAGCTTACCAAAAATCGGCCTTAAGACGTTCCATGGATTTCTGCATGCGGGGACAGGGCAGACACCGCTTTCTGTGTTGTGAAGGATATTTCACTCGCCTGTCATGGTGCCATCCAGGGCAGCATCCGGAGTGTCAGCGGAGCCGCCCTGATCCCGCCCGCCCGAATCGGCCTGAGATCCGGGAATAATGGCCCAGATACGCACACCACGCCCCGGCATGCTTTCGATGCCCAAACGCCCCCCAAGCGCATGAACACGCTCACGCATGCCCATCAGGCCATAACTCTGCTTGCCAACCTTGCTGGGATCGAAGCCCTTGCCGTCATCGCGCACCTCAAGCTGGCAATACCCTTCGTGATGGTGAAGGCTGATCCAGACCTGGTGCGCACCGGCATAGCGGGCGGTATTGGTCAAGGCTTCCTGCGTCAGACGGAACAGGGTCAGGGCGCAGGCATCCCCTTTCCCGCCCAGCTTGGGTGGGTCCAGCTCAAGAGCGCAGGGAATGCCGGTATGCCGCTGGAATTCGTCGGCCAACCACTCCAAGGCCGGGCCGATCCCCATGTCCAGTGCGGCCGGGCGCAGGCTGGTGGCGATGTCGCGCACCACCTGGATGCTGCGATCCGCGAGCTGAGCGAGTTCTGCCAATCGCTGGGCCAGGCGCGGTTGCTCAACGTCGAAGCTGTATTTGAGGCTGGACAGCCCCAGCTTAAGCGCGGTCAGGTTCTGCCCCAGTTCGTCATGGATTTCGCGCGCCACACGCTTGCGCTCTTCTTCGCGCGCACTCTCACGCTGAGCAATCAGCTCACGCAACTGTTCGTGCGATTCAGCCAGACGTCGTTCGCTCTCTTTGAGCGGGGTGATATCGCGCCCAATCGCAATGGCACCGTGGATTTTTCCGTCGCCACGACGCTCCGGTGCGAAACTGATCTGATGTGTATGCAGCTCCCCTTTGGGAGGCAGCGGAAGCGCGATTTCGATCCGCTCCGGCATCCCGCTACGCAAGACTCTTTCCAGTGCGGCCTGGTAGCGGCGTTGATTGTCATCCTCCCAGAATTCCATAGGCGTCTTACCGAGCAGAGCCTCGGCCGGTGTGCCCGTAATACGCAGCAGATTCGGGTTGACATAGGTGGCCCGTGCTTGCACGTCATAGCGGATGATATTATCCGGCAGGTTTTCCGCCAGGGTGCGGAATTCGCGCTCGCGAGAGGCCAGCGCCTCTTCCATGCGCTTTTGCTCCGTGATGTCGCGCCCAATGGCCAGAGCACCAATAATGGCGCCTTGCTCGTCGTGCTCGGCGAGAAAGCGGATGTTGTGCACCAGACGACGTCCGGTATGTTCGAAGTCTACAAGCTCGATTTCGGTGGGCTGCCCGGTAGAAAGGGTTTTTTTCAAGGCCTTTTCGTAATACGGAAGACTGATCCGAAGATGAGGCAAGGATTCACGCGAGGTCTGCCCGAGCATGCCGTCCGTCTGCCAACCCATGATTTTCTTCATGGCGGGATTGACATAGGTTTTACGCCCCTGACGGTCATAACGGACGATCTTGTCCGGCAGATTTTCCGCGAGGGTGCGGAATTCGCGCTCGCGGGAGGCCAGTGCCTCTTCCATGCGCTTTTGCTCCGTGATGTCGCGCCCGAGGGCCAGTACGCCGGTAATGGCCCCTTGCTCATCGCGTTCGGCAATGAAACGGATATTGTGGATGATCTTCCCGCCGGGATCATTACGCACTTCAAAATCGATTTCCTGGGGCCGACCGCTCGTCAGCGCGGCCTCAAGAGCTTGCTTGTACCGCACCATGGATTCCCTGATGCAGGGATTCGACGTGAAAGACGGTTCACCCAGCAAGTCTTCGGCAGAACGCCCGGTCATCCGCGTCATGGCGGCATTCACATAAATCTTGCGGTACTGCCGGTCATAACGAACCACGTTATCGGGCAGATTTTCTGCCAGCGTGCGGAACTCCCGCTCTCGCGTAATCAGCGTATTTTCCAGCGCCTTGCGTTCGCTGATGTCGCGAACCAGTGCCAGTGCATAGACCTGACCACCGAACTCGAAAGCGCTGGTGGTGATTTCAACCGGAAAACAGCGACCATCCTTACGGCAATGCTCCGATTCAAGCGTAAGCAGGCCCGTGTCGCGCAAGGTGTGCCAGTTGATGCGCTTTTGCTCCGGAGTAAGATGCGGATCAATGTCCTGAAGGCGCATCTTCAGCAACTCGTCTTCCTCGTACCCCAATGCCCTGCACGCTTCGGCATTCACATAATGGAAACGCCGGGTTTCATCCATCAGGTAGGCGGCCTCACGAACCTGATCCAGGGCCAGACTCTTGAGGGCCAGGCGTTCTTCGGCCTTGATCCGCTCTTTGACTTCCCCCGCCAGACGACGGTTGGATTCCCGCAGGCGCAGGCCAAAAAATACCCCGGTCATCAATAACCCAAGGCTGGCTATCAGAATGGTCAGTAGCAGACCGTTACGCGCCATATCTTTGTCGCGCTGTTGCCTGAGGCGGTCGATCTCGCGCTGACGGCCTTCGTCCTGATAGCGTTGGCTGAGTTCGGCAATGCGCTCGCTCGCGCGTTCGCGCGTGGCCTTGTCGGCCATGGACAGGGCTTCGCTGGCAAAGGCGTAGGCGCGGGTCGAGTCGCCTTGCGCGGCGTAGCACACGGCCATGCGCCTGGCACTTTCGCTGACGTACGTCGCAAGGCCGATCTCGCCCGCCAGGGCATAGGCCCGTTCGGTATCGACCAGCGCGGCGGCAGATCGGCTTCGTGCAAGGTAGTTGTCGGCTCGGGCATTCAAGGCCCACCACAGGCCGATGATGTTGGCCCCCCGTTCGAAGACCTGGACATTTTCATCGTAGAACACGGCCGCTTCTTCATGGCGCTGCTGCCGGGCCAGATTACCCGCCAGGCCATGTGCCGCATGCGCGATATAGAACGGGCCGCCCAATTCACGGGCCAGCGCCAAGGCTTCTCGGTGATGATGCTCGGCGACATGAAGAGCACCCAGACCGGTGTCCATATAGCCCATCCCCAGTAATGCACTGATCTGCAAGGCTTTGGAACCTGCTGCACGCGCGGCCTCCAACATGAACACATAGTGCTCGCGCGCTTTTTGGATATTCCCGCTCTGTTCATGGGTAATAGCCATGCCGTGATGGGCATAGGCCAAGGCCATTGGATTTCCAGAGTGTTCAGCAATATCCCTATTGCGCAGCGCCACGCTGATGGCATCGTCCAGAATGCCCATGCGTCGATACCACATGGCGGTGCGCAACAGGGTCTCGCTCATCAGGTCCGGTCGGTCCGGGATGTCCTGCATGCGCTCCATGGCGTCCTGGGCGGCTTCAGCCAGTTGATCCAGACGCGCGGCGTTGACGGCATTGAGTACGATGACGAGGTTGGCTTCGACCTGCCCGACCGCATCCTTGCTGCGCTTGGCCAGATCGCGGGCGGCCTGGGCATGCTGGTCCGCATCGGCGGTCAGGCCCAGATAGAGCTCGGCCCGCGCCAGCAGGTTGAGTGCGCGGGCCTGGTCGGCGGGGGTTGCGCCCGGCGGGACGGTTTCGCTCAGGCGCAGGGCTTCGAGCTGGGCGCGCGGGGCATCGTTTTCGATCAGAAGCCGCACTTCGCCCGCGTGGGCGCGCCACTGCTCCAGGGCCGGATCGGCGAACGTGACGTCCGCAAAAGCGGCACAGACCAGCAGCATGAGCGATCCAAGCCACTGGACGGAGCGTTTCATCAGAAGCGGACCGATGCCCGCAGGGCGATCTGGGTGTCGTTGCGCCACACGCTCTGGGGGCGGGTGGGGCTGCCGTAGTAGGCCACGCGATCCGTGCCGAGCAGATTGCTTCCCTCCAGCGTCAGGGTGAGGTTGGGCGCGGGGCGATAGCTCAGGGAGGCGTCCAGCCAGCCATAGCCCTTGGTGTAGATGGGCAGCGCGCCGACGCCGGTCACCTGGGTGATGCCGGAAAGGTAGGTGTCACGCCAGTTGTAGGCCAGGCGCGCGGAGATGCGGCCACGCTCGTACAGCGCGGCGAGGTTGTAGCTGTTTTTGGAGAGATTCTGCAAGGGGGCGTCGTCTCCAAGAAGGGGGCTGGGCGCGCGGCTATCGACATAAGTGTAGTTGGCGTGAAGCCCCAGTCCGCTCATCCAGCCGGGAAGCTGGTCGAAAAACTGCTGGTAGCCGAGCTCGATGCCCGCGATGTCGGCATGCCCGGTGTTGTAGGGGCGGCTGACCTGGTAGATCTCGCCATCGTGCAGCTCCGGTGTGCTGAGCGTGCCGACGAAGCCATCCACCTTTTTGACAAAGCCGGCCAGGTGAATCACGGCGGTCTTGTCGAAGTAGCGCTCCAGCGCAATATCCAGATTGTCCGAGCGGACCGGCCTGAGCGCCGGATTGCCTGCCAGGCCCTGGTTGAGGCTGGGATTGATGGTGTTGCGCAGCAGCATCAGCGAGGGGGAGAGCTGATCGAAGTTGGGCCGGGTCAGGGTCTTGGAGAGCCCGGCGCGCAGCAGCAGGCCGGGGCTCGGTTCGTAGCGCAGGTTCAGGCTGGGCAGGGTGTCCAGATCGTCGTGGTCGATGTGGATCGGCGCGACGCCAGCGCTGCTCGGCACGGATTGATAGCCGGAAAGCGTGGCCTGGGTGCGGACCAGTCGCAGCCCCAGATTGCCATCCAGCGGGATGCGCCCGGCGTTGAAACGGAGCATCGCGTAGGCGGCCTGGGTGTTTTCGCGGATGGCCCAGGTGCCGAGCGGGTTGGCTTCGGGGATGGGTGTCTGGATGCCGAAGGCATCGCGCAGGGCCTGGGCATCACGGAAGAAATCCGGGTTGCCGGTCAGATAGCCGTCGATGCCGGTGGAGCCGGGCAGGACCTCGTATGGATTGGGCATGACGTAGCCGGGCATGTCGGCCACCGTCAGTCCGTTCACGGCGGCATCGGCGAAGATCAAGCCCGCGCCGTTGTCGGCTTGCCGCCGGGCGAGCCGCGCACCGATGCGGATCGACTCGATCGGCCCCTGGCCAAGGCGGTATTCGCCATCCAGTTGCACGGCGTCCAGGCGGCCTTCGAACGGTCGCCAGCGGTAGGCGATGCCGGTGTAGCGCATGTTCGCCGGGTCGCTCAGGTCACTGCCGCTCAGGCGCGTGGCCGGGATGTCACCTGACAGATCCTGGTGAAATTGGGCGGCGCTGCCCGCCATCATCGGCCCGGAGAAAAAGAGCTCACTGCGACTGTCGGCATGGCTCAGATCGCCGCTGATCTTCAGCGGGCCGTCCTTCCAGCTTCCGCCCAGGGCCAGCGTGCGATTGCGGTCAAAGGTGTCGCGCGCGAAGCTCAGGACAGAGTAGGAAGCGTTAGTCCAGGTGATGGATTGCATGTCCTGGGTGTCGGGAAACAGCCGCAGGCTGCCGTCAAGAAAGCTTTTCGTTGCGCCGACATTGATCTGGTGCGAGTCCTGCCGGGTAGTGAATTCGTTGTAGCCGCCTTCGGCATACAGCTCCAGGGCCGTGTTTGGTTTCCACTGAAGGGCGAAGTTGGCGGATTGCCGCTCGCGCGTGCCCAGACTGACCGTTTCGGACGTTCCGCCGGGCGCGTAGACCGTCTGGCCGGGAATCAGGTCGGTGCGTGCGGTGGGCGCGCCGGTGGTTTTCTGGTCTTCGCGCCAGGCCCGCTCCTGCATGGCGAGGCTGAGCAGCGCGCCGAACTGACCTGCCGTGGCGCTCGTCCATCGTGTACTGGCAAGCGCGGAGTATTGCATCTTGCTCGCGCCCACGAGATCGCCGTGGATCAGGCGCGCGGAGGCGTCGAGCCGGTCGCCCGTGAAATCGAAGGGGCGCCAGGTGCGCACGTCGATCAGGCCGCCCACCCCGCCTTCCAGTTGATGGGCGGAGGTGGTTTTGTACACGTCGATCCCTGCCAGTAGCTCGGCGGGAATGTCGGAAAAATCCAGCGTGCGGCCGGTTCCGGCGGTGAAGACCTCGCGACCGTTCAGGGTCGTTTCCACCTGGGTCAGGCCGCGCAGTGTGACCAGGCCGCCTTCGCCGCGATCACGCGCGATCTGCACGCCGGGAATGCGTTGCAGCGCGTCGCTGACGCTGATGTCGGGAAAGGCGTGGATATCCGCGGCGACGACGGAGTCAACGACCTCCTCCTTGTCGTACTTGATCTCGCTTGCCGAAATCATGCCCGAACGCAGTGCGCCTACCGGAATTTCCTCCAGAGCGATCGACGCTCCCTCCTCCTCGGCCAGCGCCGCCCCGCCCACACCTATCGATGCAGCAATTACGCAACGTAGAATTCTTCTCATTTTCAGAACGCAGCAGTACTTCCGAGCACAGAAAAACACCACCGAAAGCAATGCCATCGGTGTCGGGGATACATCAAAAGCCGTCACGGGAGAGTCGGAACCCAATGGTGGGGAAAATTCAGAAGGGCAAGTTTACCACATGACTGGAAAGGATTTTTTCACCAAACATAACCCACCCCAGAAAGCACGACCTGGACGAACCAGGCCGGCTACGTGAGGTGAATTGACAGGACGATGGGCAAGCATTACGGCGTAGCCCCCCACCACAGACGATTACGATGCGCCTCGTGTAAAGGGGAACGAGGCGCTCGGCGGCCATCACTCGATGGACGCAAACACCTCATCGACCATCGCGCGGGCTTCGCTCAGTATCTGAGCAAGATGGGCTTCGCCCTTGAAGCTTTCCGCGTAGATCTTGTAGACATCCTCGGTGCCGGAAGGGCGGGCGGCGAACCAGCCGTTTTCGGTCGTCACTTTGAGTCCGCCGATGGCCGCGTCATTACCCGGAGCACGGGTCAGCTTGGCCCGAATGGGTTCGCCGGCGAGCGTGTCGGCCCGCACCGTCTGCGGGTCCAGACGCGACAGCGCCTGTTTCTGAGCGCGGTTGGCAGGGGCGTCGATACGACGGTACTCGGGCTCGCCCAGTTTTTCTACCAGCTGACGGTAGTGCCAGTAGGGGTCCTGATCGGTGACGGCGATGATCTCCGCCGCCAGCAGCCCCATGATGATGCCGTCCTTGTCGGTATTCCAGACACTGCCGTCGCGGCGCAGGAACGAGGCGCCGGCCGACTCTTCCCCGCCAAACCCCAGCGTGCCGTTCATCAAACCCGGTACAAACCACTTGAAACCGACCGGCACTTCCACGAGAGGCCGCCCCAGCGAGGCGGCGACACGGTCGATGAGCGAGCTGGACACCAGGGTCTTGCCGATGCCGGTACTTCCGGCCCAATCGCCGCGATGGCGGAACAGATAGTCGATGGCCACAGCCAGATAGTGGTTGGGGTTCATCAAGCCCCCTTCGGGAGTGACGATACCGTGGCGGTCAGCGTCGGTATCGTTGCCGAAGGCGACGTCGAAACGGTCGCGCAGGCCGATGAGGCTGGCCATGGCGGAGGGCGAGGAGCAGTCCATGCGGATCTTGCCATCATGATCGAGGGTCATGAAGGCGAAGGTCGGATCGGTATGCGGGTTGACGATTTCCAGATTCAGACCGTAGCGCTCGGCAATCGGCGCCCAGTACGGAAGCCCCGCGCCCCCCAGCGGATCGACGCCGATCGACACGCCGGCGGCGGCAATCGCGTCCATATCCAGCACATGGGCCAGATCGGCGACATAGGGCCGGATGAAATCGTACTCGTGGATGCCCGCATGACGCAGCGCTGCCGCGTAGCTCATGCGCCGCACATCGCGGTTACCTCCGCGCAGCAGTTCATTGGCGCGCGTCTGGATGCGCTGGGTGACGTCGGTATCGGCTGGACCGCCATGGGTGGGGTTGTACTTGAAGCCACCGTCCTCGGGCGGGTTGTGCGAGGGGGTGATGACCACCCCATCCGCCAGGCGAGCATCGCGCCCCCGGTTGTAGGTAAGGATGGCATGCGAGATGACCGGGGTCGGCGTGGGTGCAAAACCGCTCTGGTAACACACGTCCACACCGTTGGCGGCAAATACTTCCAGCGCGCTGACGAAGGCTGGCCAGGCGAGGGCGTGGGTATCGAAGCCCATGAACAAGGGGCCGCTGATGCCTTCGGTGGCGCGATATTCGGCGATGGCCTGCGCGGTGGCGGCAATGTGCGCGTCATTGAAGCTGTGGCGCAGGCTGCTGCCTCGATGCCCCGACGTGCCGAAGCTGACCTGGTGTTCGGGGTTGTCCATGTCCGGCGCCAGGGTGTAGTAGGCCGAAACCAGACGCGGCACATCGACAAGCAGTTCGCGGGGGGGATGTTGACCGGCAAGCGGGTGCAAGGACATGAGGTTCTCCCGAACGGTGAATCACTCATCGCACTCTAAGCGAACTGCGCGTGCGCTGGCAAACGGACACGTCGGCCATGCGCCGCGCCTCACGCTTCCGGCGGTGTCCAGGACGGCAGGTCTTCCAGGCGGCGCAGGCCGAAATCATCCAGAAAACGGCGGGTGGTGGCATACAGCGCCGGACGGCCGGGCGCCTCCTTATGCCCGACCACGTGGATCCAGCCGCGCTCCTGCAAGGTGCGCACGATTTGCGCGTTGACGCTCACCCCGCGCACGGCTTCGATCTCGCTGCGGGTGATAGGCTGGCGCCAGGCAATGAGAGCCAGGGTTTCCAGCACGGCACGCGAATAGCGCGGCGGACTGGAAGGCCAGAGCCGCGCCACCCACGGGGCCATGGCCGCGCGCACACGAATCCGCCAGCCGCCAGCCGATTCATACAGCTCGATACCGCGCCCGCTGTAGCGCTCCTGCAGGCGGGCCAGGGCATCACGCAGAGTCGCCCGGTCGATCCCCTCATCGGCGAAAACCTCCAGCAGGCGCTCGATGCTCACTGGCTCGCCCGCCGCCAGCAGCACGGCTTCGAGGATGTTATCGATTCCTTCCGGCGTACTCATGCGCCCCCCGTCACGGCGTGCAGATGGATGGGATCGAAAGCCCTGTCCTGCACGGCACGCACCAGTTCGGCCTTGAGCAATTCGAGCACGGCAAGAAAGCTCACCACCACACCGCGCCGCCCCTGTCCGGGTTCCAGCAGCCCCTGGAAAGCACAACCCTGCGGGCAGTCGGCCAGACGCGCCAGAATCTCGCTCATGCGTGCCCGCACGGACAGCGCTTCGCGCTGGATATGGTGATGCTCCACCAGCGCCGCGCGGGACAAAGCCTCGCGCAGGGCCGAGACCAGCTCATCCAGGCTCACCTCGGGCAAGGGACGCGCCTTGTCCAGCGGCGGGGGCTCGGCGAGGGCCTCATGCACGTCGCGCCCGGCGCGGGGCAGCGCATCGAGCGTTTCTGCGGCGCGCGCGAGCTTTTCATATTCCAGCAAACGTTCGACCAGCCGCTGACGCGGGTCCTCCTCACCCTCCCCCTCCACAACGGGCGGACGCGGCAGCAACATGCGCGACTTGATTTCGGCCAGCCACGCGGCCATGAGCAGGTATTCGGCGGCCAGCTCCAGGCGCATCTGGCGCATCATTTCGATGTAGCCCAGGTACTGGCGCGTCACTTCGGCAATAGGGATGTCGAGAATGTCGAGATTCTGCCGGCGGATCAGGTACAGCAACAGGTCCAGCGGCCCCTCGAAATCCTCCAGGCAGACCTCCAGTGCATCCGGCGGAATATACAGATCCGCCGGCAGCTCGGTCAGAGTCTCACCGCGCAGCCGGGCCACCGCAACGGGGGTGAGCCGCTCAGCGGAATCCGGCGAAGGCATACATCCACCCCTGCACCAGGGCCATCGCCGGGCCGATCAGCCAGGACAAGGTCCCGGTAAACAAAAGCAGCAGAAGAATAACGAAGCCGAAGGGTTCGATACGCTCGTACAGCATCGCCGGCCGCGCAGGCAGGAGATTCGCCACCACCCGCCCGCCATCCAGAGGCGGAATGGGCAACAGGTTCAAGATCATCAGCAGTACATTGACCACCACACCGGCCTGCCCCATCAACACCAAGGGCACGGAAATCAGCGGCACACTGGCGTCCAGGCCATGTCCGAGCTTCATCATCAAGGCCCAGAACAGCGCCAGGGCCAGGTTGGCGCCGGGGCCGGCCAGGGCCACCCAGATCATGTCGCGCCGGGGCGCACGCAGGCGCGAGGACACCACCGGCACCGGCCGCGCCCAGCCGAACACGAAACCACTCAGGACCAGCATGAGCAAAGGCAGGATCACCGTTCCGATGGGATCGATATGACGCAGCGGATTGAGCGTCACCCTTCCCAGACGGTAGGCGGTGTCGTCACCGAGTTTCCAGGCCGCGTAGCCATGCGCCGCCTCGTGCAGGGTAATGGCCAGCAAAACCGGCAAGGCCCAGATGCTGATCTGCTGGATCAGGTTGAGCTCCATGTGTTCTGCTCACTCCGGCTCAAAGCCGGGCGGCAGGGGCGCCGTCCCCGCTCGCAGAACGCGGAAAGGCTCATCGGAAAGATCCAGCACCGTGGTCGGCGTCTCATCACAGAAACCGCCGTCCACCAGCACATCGATATGCCCCAGCAGTCGGTCGCGAATATCCTCGGGATCGCTGAACGCGGTTTCGCCCGTCTCGCCCCCCCCCCGGCGGCGACGCAACAGGCCGGCCTCTTCCTCGTAACGCTCGGAAAGATCGGACGGCAGGATCAGTGAAGTCACCAGCATCGGCTCGCCCATCTCGGCCAGCACGCCCTGGGCGATCAGATGATCCGGCACGCGCAAGCCGACCGTCTTGCGCTTGGGATGCTGCAAGCGGCGTGGAACTTCATGAGTGGCCTTGAGGACGAAGGTGTACGCGCCGGGGGTATGCGCCTTGATCAGGCGGTATTCGATGGTCCCCACCTTGGCGTAGGTGGCAATCTCCGACAAATCACGGCACATGAGCGTGAAATAATGATCCTCACCCAGACCGCGCAGACGACGGATACGTTCCAGCGAATCCTTGTCGCCGATACGGCAACCGATGACGTAACCCGAATCGCTGGGCAACACCGCGATGCCACCCTCGCGCAGGATATCGGCCACCTGACGCAGCAGACGCGGCTGCGGATTGACCGGATGAATGGCGATGTGCAGACCCATGAAAGTAACTCGCTGTAAGGGAAACACCACAGGCTTTGCCCGATGGCTGAAAACAGACAGACCGGCCCTTTATCGGCATCCCGGCAAAGAAGGCAGAATAGCCCTTTTCCCTCCGCCTGATAAGGGCGGATCCCACAGCACGGCGAGGCTGCCGTGACCACCGGGCAATAACCGGCTATCATGATGAGCTTCTCGAATCCACGCACAACGCAGCACCCGAACGGATGAAACTCCTTTACGACTTTTTCCCCATCATCCTGTTCTTCATCGCCTACAAGATGTACGGCATCTACGTAGCGACTGCGGTGGCCATGATTGCCGGCGTCGTTCAGGTGGCCGGTGGCTGGTTCAAAAACCGCCGTGTGGAAAAGATGCACCTGGTTTCCCTGGGACTCCTGCTGGTGTTCGGGGGCGCCACCCTGCTCCTGCAGGACCCCTTGTTCATCAAGTGGAAGCCCACCATCGTCAACTGGCTGTTCGCCGCCGTGTTCCTGGGCAGCCAGTTCATCGG
Organism: Halothiobacillaceae bacterium; assembly: GCA_028696185.1. Lineage (GTDB taxonomy): Bacteria > Pseudomonadota > Gammaproteobacteria > Halothiobacillales > Halothiobacillaceae > JAQVHL01. The sequence goes on along the minus strand of JAQVHL010000006.1, from coordinate 59,490 downwards.
CGAAAAGCCGCTGATCGAACGCATGATGTCGTCTGTACTCAAGGCCCCGCCGACCATATGGCAACGCCTCAATCTGGCCTGGGTACTGTTCTTCATCGCCTCCGGCGTGGCCAACATCTACGTGGCCTATCACTTTTCCGAAGAAACCTGGGTCAACTTCAAACTGTTTGGTCTGATGGGCATGACTTTCGTCTTCATCATCGGCCAGGGCGTCTATCTGGCTCGCTATGCCGAACCGGTTCCCGAGGAACAGGCCCCTGAGCCCGCCGTCCAAGAACCGGAGAATCGCGCCTGATGCTGTACGCCATACTCGCCACCGACGCGCCGGGTACGCTGGAACAACGGCTGGCAGCCCGTCCGGCGCATCTTTCGCGCCTGCAGGCACTGCAGGACGAAGGGCGCCTGCTGGTCGCCGGCCCGTTCCCCGCCGAGCCGACCCTAACCCCAGGCCCCGCCGGCTTCACCGGCAGCCTGATTCTTGCCGAATTCGACTCGCCCGAGGCCGCACGCCTCTGGGCGGAACAAGATCCTTACCGCGCCGCCGGTGTATATGCCGACGTCGTTGTCAAACCCTGGATCAAGGTCTTTCCTCAATCCCCATCCCAAGGATGAAAACCGCATGAACGCCTTTCGCAAAAACGCTCTCATCGTTGCCCTGCTCAGCGCGGGCCTGACCCTGGCCGGCTGCGGCGAGGAAAAAACCGGCAACACGGCCAAACCCGCCGCACAGCCGCTCTCCACCTCCAGCGAAGCACCCAAGGCCGATGCCGTCGACGGCAAGGTGCTGGCCACCGTCAACGGCCAGCCGATCAGTCAGATCGACATCGACGTGATCGCCGCCCAGCTGCCGCAGCGCCCCAACGAGGTCAAACTCGTCGAACAGATCGCCGACCTGCGCCTGCTGGCGCAAACCGCACGCGACCAAGGGCTGGACAAGGACCCGAAAGTGAAGGCCCTGCTGCGTCACGCCGAGGACAACCAGCTCGCCAACGAACTTTTGCAGAATTTCGTTGAAGGCATCTCGATCGCCGAGGACAAACTCAAGGCCGAATACGACAAGCTGGTCGCGCAGATGCCCAAGGAAGAGCAGCTCCACGCCTCGCACATCCTGGTCGAGAGCGAGGACGAAGCGAAAAAGCTGATCGAACAAATCAAGAACGGCGCGGATTTTTCCGCACTGGCCAAGGAGCACTCCAAGGATCCGGGTTCAGGTCAGCAGGGGGGCGATCTGGGCTGGTTCACCGCCAAGGAAATGGTGCCGGAATTCTCCGAGGGCGTTCTGGCCCTGGAACCGGGCAAGGTGGGCGAAACACCGGTCAAGAGCCAGTTCGGCTGGCACGTCATCCGTCTGGAAGGCAAGCGCCAGACGCCGCCGCCGGCCATGGACGCTGTGCGCCCGCAGCTTGAAAACCGCCTCAAGCGCACCGAAGTCGATGCCTACATCAAGGGCCTGCGCGACAAGGCCAAGATCGAAATCCTGATCAAGCCCGAAGCAGCCCCCGCACCGGCCATTCCGGCTGCCGCGCCCGAAGCGCCGGCGGGCGAACAGAAATAACAACACGCCTGGAGGATGCCATGATCGAGGCCATCACCGCAGAAACCCTGAAGAATACCGCGCTCGGCCTGGAAATGGACATGCAGGAATGCGCTATCGTGGCTGGCGTGTGCGCCCAGCGCACCGTGCCCAGCGGCGAGGTTCTGTTCAACGAGGGGGACTCGGACAACGAGCTGTTCATCATTATCGAAGGTCGCCTCGCGGTCAGCCGCAGCACCAGCGGCTACACCAACGTGTTGCACATCCTGAACCCCGGCGATCTGGCCGGGGAATCCGGATTCCTGGACGGCAAACCGCATAGCGCCACCCTGCGCGCCATGGGCGAGACCACCGTACTGTGCCTGCACCGCGAGCGCCTCGAATCGCTGATGAACGAGCACCCGCACCTGGTCTACGCCGTGATGCGCGCCATCATCCGCAGCATCCGCGAGACCATCCGGCGCATGAACTCGCAATGCCAGCAGATGTCGAATTACATCAGCCAGTTCGGCGGTCGCTACTGACCGTCGGCGCAAGCCCCACCCAAGAGGATCACGCCTTATGCGATTGACCAGCCTGCTTTCCGCCTTCATGCTCAGCCTGCTTGTGGCCGCCGCCCCGGCCGAGGCCAAGCGCATGGGCAGCGGCGGCAACCTGGGCGACCAGAAGTCCAGTTTCAGCCGCCAGTCCAGCCCACCGCCCGCCTCGACACCGGCCCCGGCGCGCAACGCAGACAATGCCGCCACTCGCCCGGCAGGAGCCCAGAGCGGCGCCAGCCGCTGGCTTGGTCCACTGGCCGGTCTTGCGGCCGGCGGCCTGCTTGCCGCCATGCTGTTTGGCGACGGCTTCGAGGGCATCCAGTTCATGGACATCCTCCTCATCGCCCTGCTCGCCTTCGGCGCGTTCTACCTGTTCCGCATGATGCGGCGCGGCAGCAGCGGCCCCATGGCCCAGCCCGCACCGGCCGGCGCGGGGAACGCCGCCCCCTATGCCCGTCAGAGCCCGGAACCGGCTGCCCCGGCTCCGGTCATGCCGCAGGCGCCGTCCAGCACCCCGGTCGCCGGTTCTCTGGCTGCCGAACTGGGCGGCATGGGGCGTCCGGCCCTGCCGCCGCTGCCCGCCTGGTTCGACGAAAATCGCTTCCTCGAAGCCGCGCGCATGCACTTCATCAATCTGCAAGCGGCCTGGGATGCCAATAAGCTCGAAGAAATCCGCGAATATGTCACGCCTGAACTCTTCGAGCAGCTGGCCGCCCAGCGCGCCGAAATCGGGCAATCCCCGAATGAGACCCGCGTTCTTGAAATCGACACCCGTCTGATCGATTTCGAGGATCTGGGCGACGAGGTGCGGGCCTCGGTACTCAATCAGGCGCGCATCAGCGAAAACGGGGCACCCGCCGAAGACGTGCGCGAAGTCTGGCATATCCGCCGCTCCAACCGCGACCCGCAGGCCAACTGGTACATCAGCGGCATCCAGCAGATGGACGCCGCCCTGAACTGATTGCCTGAGCGGCCCTCTTCGGGCCAACTACCGTTGAAAACTCCCCGCAGGCCGGGGAGTTTCTGTTTACGCCACCGATAAGGGCTGCTACCGTAACTTTCCCGGGCCAAGTACTCCGATGGCTTACGAGAACCGCGCATGCCCCCTGCCACCAGCTCAACTCCAGAAACGCCGAAGTTTCTTTTCGCCCGCCAACCCATCGTCCGCGCGTCGCTGGAAATCAGCGGCTACGAGCTGCTTTACCGTGCGCAGGCAAGCGATGACCATGCCAGGATAGGCAATCCGAACCAAGCCACGGCGAATGTCGTCATTGCCGCACTGGCCGAAGGCGTTCTGGAACGGATTGCCGGCAAACTGCCCGTGTACATCAATATTACCCGACCGCTCCTGCTCTCCGGCATGCTCGAATCCCTGCCGAACAAGCGCGTCATACTCGAAGTGCTGGAAGACATCGATCCCACCCCAGAGGTACTGGAGGCCCTGCGCCAATTACGTGCCAAGGGTTACACCATAGCCCTGGACGACTTTGCCGTACACCGCATCAACGATCCGCTGGTGGATATTGCCAATATCGTCAAGATCGATATACAGATGGATCACGAATTTTCGCAAATCCCGGCGTGTGTGCAGAAGTTCAAGAGACGCGGCGTACTCGCCCTGGCGGAAAAGGTCGAGAGCTGGGAAGAATTCGAAGCACTCAAAGCCGCCGGTTTCGATTATTTTCAGGGGTATTTCTTCGCCCGTCCCGAGCCCGTACAGGGGCAAATGATTACTGCCAGCCGCGCCCTGTTGCTGAACCTGCTGACCAAGCTGGAAAAGCCCGATGTCGGTGTGGAGGAAATCGAGCGTCTGGTCAGCCACGACGTCGCCCTTTCCCTGCGCATTTTGCGCTACATCAACTCCGCCGCCATCGGCCTGAGGCGCAAGATCAGCTCACTGCGCGAAGCGATTCTTCTCCTGGGTTTTCGGCACCTCAAAACACTGGCCTATCTCTCCGCCCTGAGCGGCATTGACGGTAAACCTCCTGCCCTGCTTACGACGACCCTGGTACGTGCGCGCATGTGCCAGAACCTCGCCGAACGGTTCAAGCGCGACAACAGCGATCACTATTTCCTTGCCGGCTTGTTTTCCACCCTGGATGCCTTTTACAACACCTCACTGGATAGCCTGCTCAAGGAGATTCCACTGGGCGAGGACATCACCGATGGCCTGCTGCGCCACGAAGGGGGCATCGGGGAAGTCCTCGAATACGTCAAGTTCTACGAAAAAGGCGCCTGGCTGGACGATGATGATGAGACCTCGTTCAACCACGTCGCCCCGGCCTGCTACGCCGAAGCGCTGGAATGGGCAGAGCTGACGCAAGGCGCACTCAAGGGCTGAACGCGTGCTTGAGGTCTATCGGGCCGGCTGTTGAAGGACTACCGGCTTGCGCTGCGGCAAAAAAAACCCCGGCATGGAAACCGGGGTTTTTCCTGATCTATGGCGCTTAGGGCTTACTGAACGCCTTCGACAACCACTTTGATGTCGACATTGACGTCGGAATGCAGGTGCAGGCCGATGTCGAATTCGCCCACGGTGCGCAGCACGCCGTCCGGCATGCGCACTTCGCGCTTTTCAACCACGAGGCCGGAGGCGGCGCTGGCCGCTTCGGCGATTTCGGCGGTACCGACCGAGCCGAAAAGCTTGCCTTCGGTGCCCGCTTTGGCGCTCAGGGTGACCACGAGGCCGGAGAGCTTCTCGGCGCGCGCCTGAGCGGCTGCCAGCGCCTCGGCGGCCAGGCGCTCAAGCTCGGCACGGCGGGCTTCAAAGGCCTCAAGGTTGCCCTTGGTGGCGGCCTTGGCCTTGCCGTAGGGGATCAGGAAATTACGGGCATAACCCGGACGTACGTTGACCACGTCGCCCAGCTTGCCGAGGTTCTCTACCTTGCTCAGCAGAATGACTTGCATGTTAGTTCACGCTCCTAGGGACGCTTTGGGGCTCAGTGGCGATCGGTGTACGGCAGCAGGGCCAGGTAACGCGCACGCTTGATGGCGGTGGCGAGCTGACGCTGATAGCGGGCCTTGGTGCCGGTGATGCGGCTGGGGACAATCTTGCCGGTCTCGGTCAAAAAGCCCTTGAGCGTGGCCAGATCCTTGTAGTCGATCTCGGTGATGCCTTCGGCGGTGAACTTGCAAAACTTCTTGCGGCGGAAATAACGGGACATGATTCAATCCTCTGCGGGTCGTGGCCGGACTCAGGCGTCCTGAGCGGCTTCAGCGGGTTCGGCCGACTCTTCGCGGTCTTCGCGATCATCGCGGTCTTCGCGATCTTCACGCTCCTCGCGGGAACGGGAGGGCTTGCGCTCCTCGTCCTTGGCGCGGGCGATGGGCGAGAGCTCGGTCACCGGACCGTCCATTTTCACAACCAGGTTGCGGATAACCGCATCGTTGAAGCGGAAAGCATCCTGCAGCTCGTTCATCACGGCCTGCGTGGTTTCCACGTTCATCAGCACATAGTGGGCTTTGTGGATTTTCTGGATCGGGTAGGCGAGCTGGCGACGGCCCCAGTCTTCGAGACGGTGAATCACACCGCCTTCGTTCTCGATCATGGCGCGATAGCGCTCGATCATGGCGGGAACCTGTTCGCTCTGATCCGGATGGACCAGGAACACGACTTCATAATGACGCATGTTGTCTCCCTGTGGCTTGCAGCCTTCCGACATGCTTCGGTAAGGCAGGGTGGATAAAACGAAAGCGCGGCATTCTAGCGCAAATGCCCCGCCATGGAAACAGCACTGCACAACGAAAACGCCCCACGCCCTGACGGATCGGGGCAATCCGGTCAGGGCGCGGGGCGCAGGAAGCGGATCGGCGGGCGATCAGCGAGTAGCGGCGTAGCGGCGCGCGACTTCGTCCCAGTCGATCACGTCCCAGAACGCATTGATGTAATCCGGGCGACGGTTCTGATAACGCAGATAGTAGGCATGCTCCCACACATCCAGCCCCAGGAGGGGGGTACCCTTGACCTCGGCGATGTCCATCAGCGGGTTGTCCTGGTTCGGGGTGGAGCAGATCTTCAGCGCCCCGGAAGCATCGGCGACGAGCCAGGCCCAGCCCGAGCCGAAGCGGGTGGCGGCGGCGTTGGAAAACTGCTCGCGGAAAGTATCAAAAGAACCGAAGGTGCTCTCGATGTCGCTGCCCAGGACTCCGGACGGGCGGCCACCACCATTGGGCGAAAGCAGCTGCCAGAACAGGCTGTGGTTGTAATGACCGCCGCCATTGTTGCGCACGGCAGCCGGCAGCTTGGAGATATGGGCCAGAATCTCCTCGATGCTTTTTTCGTCCCACTCGGTGCCGGCGATGGCATTGTTGCAGTTGTTGACGTAGGCGCCGTGATGCTTGGTGTGATGGATTTCCATCGTGCGCGCATCGATGGATTTTTCCAGGGCGTCGTAGGCGTAGGTCAGTTCGGGCAGCGTGAAAGCCATGTCCAGTCCTCGAAGGCAAGCGGGTGTAACAAACTTGTGTGTTATAGCACAGCGCACACGCACGAAAAACCCGAGTGAGTTACCGTGGAATACATTTCCCCCGCGCTTGGGATAAAATGCGAAAATTGATTTCATTCACCTGGACGGTGCGTGCATGTGCGGAATCAGCGGAGAACTTCGCCTGGATGGTGGCCAGCCGGATCTTGCGGCCCTGCGCGGCATGCTGGACTGCCTCGCGCGACGTGGGCCGGATCACGAGGGCAGCTTCAGTGATGGTCCGCTGGCCTTCGGTCATCGGCGCCTGTCCATTCTCGACCTGAGCCATCATGGCCACCAGCCGATGATCGACCCGGATCGCGGCCTGGCACTGGTCTTCAACGGCACCATCTACAACCATCCCGAGTTGCGCGCGCAATTGATCGAGCGCGGGCACCGCTTTGTCTCCAGCGGCGATACCGAGGTGATCCTGCGCGCCTATGCCGAATGGGGCGAGGACTGCGTGTCGCGTCTGACCGGCATGTTCGCCTTCGCCGTGTGGGATATGCCGGAACGCCGCCTGTTCCTGGCGCGGGACCGCCTGGGCATCAAGCCCTTGTATTACAGCCTGGACGCCCGGCGACTGCGTTTTGCCTCCACCACCCAGGCCCTGCTGGCCGCAGGCGATGTGGATACCTCCATCGACCCCCTTGCCCTGCATCATCAATTCACACTGCACGCTGTGGTACCGGCACCGCGCACCGTCTTGAACGGCATACGCAAGCTGCCACCTGCGCATACGATGAGCCTGACGCTGGATGGCGACCGTGAGCCGCGTATCGCGCGCTACTGGGAGCTTTCTGCCCAACGCCCCGACGAAACGCTGGATGAGGTGGAGTGGACTGCCCTCATCCGCGAAGCCTTGATGCGCGCAATCCGCCGCCGCGCGGATATTTCCGATGTGCCGGTAGGTGTACTTCTCTCCGGCGGCCTGGACAGCAGTCTCATCGTTGGCCTGCTGTCCGAACTCGGACGGCGCCCGCTGACCTTCACCATCGGCTTTGAGGATCAGCCGGAAGAAAAGGGCAGTGAGTTCGAGTTTTCCGACCCGGTTGCCGAACGCTTTGCCACCGACCATCACAAATTTCACATCCCCAACAGTCAGGTGCTCGAACGTCTGCCCGAAGCCGTTCGCGCCATGAGCGAACCCATGGTCGGACAGGACGCCGTGGCCTTTTATCTGCTTTCCGAGCAGGTCGCCCGCCACGTCAAGGTCGTGCAAAGCGGACAGGGCGCCGACGAAGTGTTCGGTGGTTATTTCTGGTACCCACAGATGGCTCAGGCGCAGGGCAGCCTGCTGGAACGCTTTGCCCCACACTACTTCGACCGCGATCATGAGGAATTCCTCACGATGGTTCAGGCGCCCTGGCGCGGTCCGGATCATACCGGCCTGCTCGTCGAACGCGAACTGGCCGCGCGCCGTGCCGACACCTATATCGACCGCGTGTTGTCCTTCGATGTGACCACGCTGATTGTCGATGACCCAGTCAAACGGGTGGATAACATGACCATGGCCTGGGGCCTGGAAGCCCGCGTCCCCTTCCTCGATCATGAACTCGTGGAACTGGCGATGCGCCTGCCGCCGGAGATGAAACTGCGCGACGGCGGCAAATACGTCCTCAAGCGCATCGCGCGCGGTCTTCTGCCTGACGCGGTAATCGACCGACCCAAGGGCTACTTCCCGGTTCCGGCACTGAAATTCGTGCGCGGGGAGTTTCTGGATTTCATGCGCGATATACTGGGTTCGCGCGCCTGCCGCGAGCGGGGTATCTACGCACCTGCGTACCTGGAGAAGCTGCTCACCGAACCTGACCGGCACTTCACGCGCCTGCTGGGCAGCAAACTCTGGCATATGGCCCTTTTTGAATTCTGGCTACAAAGGAATGTGGATCGATCATGAGCTCCCAACAGCACCTCCAGCTCCCCTCAGGCGCCCCGGTCATTGAAAACAAGACCGACGCTTTCCTTCACGAGTGGCCGCGCTGGAAGGAGCGCACCGCTGAAGACGTGCGCAATATTCTCGATCGGGGCGATGCCGAAGCCTTGCGTGAACTGGTGCGCAGCACGCGCCACATCACCACACTCGCTGAAACCGCCGAGCAGACCGACATCGCGGCAATGACCAATCAGCTGCGTCAGATCGCCCTGGAACATCTGCGCAACCCCAAGGCGCGCCGCCTGCCACTGGCCGTACTCTGGGCGCGTATCGATCATAGCGAACCGCGCCTGACACCGCTGGTACAGTCGCTGGATGAATCCAACGCCGAACATCGCCGTGTACTCATCGTCACGCGCGACGAGAGCGAAACCGAACCCCTCTCCGATGCCCTGGCGCTTGCTGGTTATCGGGTCGGCCTGCTCATGGCTGACGAGGACGCGGCTCGTGAAGCGGCCGCACTGCGCCCCGATGCCCTGGTTTACCTCGCAAGCCGCGACGAACCCCTGCAGGAAGGCATTGACACCATTGCCCGTCTGCGCGCCACCCTGAACGACCTGCCGGTGTGCATGGTGGGCATCGATCCGGACCTGCCAGCGCGTCTGTCTGTACTGCGCGCCGGCATCGAGAGCTACTTCGCCGCGCCTGTCGATGGCAACGAGGTTGTGGAAGTCATCGACGAACTGCTCGCCCAGCGCCATGACGTTGTCCCCTATCGCGTTTTGCTCATCGACGACATGCATACCGTCGGCACGTTCTGGCACCACCATCTCACCCGCAATGGCATGAGTTGCCTGCATGTGAGCGATGCCATGGCCGCCCTGGAACAGGCCCTGGAGTTCGCTCCGGACGTGATTCTGATGGACCTGTACATGCCTACCGCCACCGGCACCGAACTGGCGCGTATCTTCCGTCAGGTCGAGGGACTCTCCAATGTCCCCATCGTGTTCATGTCGGTGGAAAACACCTTCCGCAACCAGTTCGAGGCCATCCTGCAAGGCGGCGACGACTTCCTCACCAAACCGGTGGGAGAGGACGATCTGATCCGCATGGTGCGCTACCGGGCCCGCCGCTACCGCCGCCTTCGTCACCAGGTAGCACACGATGGCCTGACCGGGTTGCTCAACCACAGCCACATAAAGGAAAGACTGGAGCAGGAAGTCGGCCGCGCCCGACGCGAGAACCAGCCCCTGTCCGTGGTGATGCTCGATCTGGATCATTTCAAGCAGATCAACGACCGTCACGGGCACCCCGTGGGCGACGGCGTCATCCGCAGCCTTTCGCGCCTGCTGCGCAGCGGTTTGCGCGGCTACGACGGCATTGGCCGCTACGGTGGCGAGGAATTCATCATCATCCTGCCCAACACACCCATCGACGTGGCCAGCTCGCTGCTCGACCGTCTGCGCGTACGTTTTGCGGGCCTGACCCAGGGCATTCCAGGACAGACCTTCCACGCCACCTTCAGCGCCGGCATCGCCTGCCACCCCGACTATGACGACAAGGATGAGCTCCTGTCGGCGGCCGACGATGCGCTGTATCAAGCCAAAACGCACGGACGCAACCGCGTGGAAAAACTTCAGCCCTCCCGGAGCGCGCCGCCCAGTATCGCCTGATGCATAAAGCGACCGCCGCACACGTAATGCGTGCGCCAACAGCATGGAATCAAGGACATCTCGGGCCGGTGAAAGCCTCGGGGAATCCCCAGTAATCGCACGGTGACAAAGGCAGGCGGGAAAGCCTATGCTTTTGCGCTTAAGCGGCCACGCCGTGCCCCCCACTTACCCAGGAATACCGATGGACGTACTTGAGCGCATCCACCAGCAGGTCACCCAGAACCCGGTCATCATCTTCATGAAGGGTACCCCGCAATTTCCCATGTGCGGTTACTCCAGCCGAGCGGCGGAAGCGCTCAAGAGCTGCGGAGTCCCTTTTGGCTACGTCAACGTACTTGCCGATCCGGAGATTTTCGAGAACCTGCCCCGCTATGCCGACTGGCCGACCTTCCCTCAGATCTACGTCAATGGCGAGCTGATCGGCGGTTGCGACATCACGGTGGAGATGTTTCAGCGCGGCGAGCTCAAGCCCCTGGTTGAGGCGGCGACCGCTCAAGCTCCGCAGGGCGAGTAAGCCGCTGAGGCGAGGGTCTCGGTCAAGGGACTCAAGGGCGGGAAGTCACTGAGCATGCCTCCCTCAAAGCGGCTTTCAGGAACCATTGAAGTGGTTTTTCGCCCGCTTTGAGGCTTCTACCTCTTCGAACATGCACCAGTGCATGCGGGCGAGCCATGACTGGGAATCCTTCGTCCGGCGCTGGATTGTTCGCAACACTTTTTTTTAAACACCCGCTTTATAGCAGACAGCTAAAAATGGGAGGCCGCCACAGCATCACCCGGCAAAGCAAGCGGGATTATCCGGGCGCGACAGAAATTGCTCCAGTACGGCGCGAACCTGCCCCATACCCGTCTTGAGCGTGGCATCGATTTCTTCCATTGTGATGAGCGTCCCGCCGTCCTTGCCCGCCGCCCAGTTGGCAACCACGGCACAGCAGGCGTACTTCAAGCCCAACTCGCGCGCCAGCGCGGCTTCCGGCATGCCGGTCATCCCCACGATATCGCAGCCATCGCCTTCCAGGCGGCGGATCTCCGCTGCCGTTTCCAGACGCGGCCCCTGGGTGGCGGCATACACCCCACTTTCGACCACACTCACCTCTGCTGCCCTCGCCGAGCGGAGCAACAGCTCACGCAAATCGGCATCGTAGGGAAAGGTGAAGTCAATATGCGTCACCTCGTCCAGTTCGCCTTCAAAGAAGGTATGCGCACGGCCGTAGGTGTAATCGATGATCTGATCCGGAATCACCAAGGTTGCAGGCGACATGCGCGGCGTGATGCCGCCGACGGCGGCCACAGCCAGCACATGACGCACGCCGACCTCACGCAAGGCCCAGAGATTGGCCCGGTAGTTGATCTGATGGGGCGGGATGCGGTGGTTGTAACCATGACGCGGCAGGAACACCACTTCACACCCGCCCAGACGGCCAATGGACAGCGGACCGGAGGGCTCACCGTAGGGGGTGGAGACCACCTGATGACGCAGGAACTCCAGATTTTTCAGCTTGCTCAGGCCCGTGCCGCCGATGATAGCCAGACGTGACATGCGTTGCTCCTTCAGCTTGCAGCCGATTCGCGCAGGGCGAAAATGCCGTTCAGATTGCGGAAATACCCCTTGTAATCCATACCCTCGCCAAAAATATAACGATCCGGCACGGTCAATCCGACCACATCGGCCTGAATACCCGGCGCGCGTCGGTCATGCACCTTGTCCACCGGCACCGCGATACGCACGCTGAACGCCCCATTGGCGAGGCACCACTCTCGGATCGCCAGCAGGGTGTAGCCCTCGTCGAGGATGTCGTCGATCACCAGCACATCCCGTGCGGCAAGGGGCGTGTCGGGATAGCGTTTCCAGTTCAGGCGAGAACCCTGGGTCTGCGCGCCGTAGCGCGTGGCATGGACGTAATCGAGCTCCAGCGGAAAATCGAGCCGATGCAGCAGCTTGCCCGCGGGGATCAGGCCCCCGTTCATCACGCACAAGACAAGCGGACACGTGTCGGCGTACAGGGCATTGAGCGCGTCGGCCATCCTCGCGTAGGCCGCCTCCATCGCATCCGGCGTGACCAGGCACTCGGCACCGGCCAGCACCGCCTTTATCTGTTGAACATCCATCGGATTCATACCTGAAGTTCGGGTTCGTCGAGACCATCGGCCAGGGCGCGCATCGCCGCCTCGGCGCGCCGCCATTGTAACGTCTGACGCAGGGGCGTGGGGTCTGCCGGCGCATGCGCACGAAGGCGGGCTATGCGCAGCTGAGATGCCGGTTCACGCCAGGGACCGATGGCATCGAGCACGGCATCGGCCGCTTCAGGGTGATTGCACACCAGCGCCATATCGCAACCGGCCTCCAGCGCGGCCCGGGCGCGCGCCGGGTAATCCCCCATCACATCCGCCGCCGCCATGGACAAGTCGTCCGTAAACACCGCCCCCTTGAAGCCCAGCTCGCCGCGCAGAATGCCGCTGATCCAGCGCCGGGAGAACCCGGCCGGGCGCGCGTCGATGTCGGGATAGACGACATGCGCCGCCATCAAGGCCTCGATGCCCCGTTCGATCATGCCGGTGAAAGGGCGCAAATCCTCCTGCACAATATCCGCCCAACGGCGCGTGTCCACCGGATGCGCGACATGCGAATCCTCGCGGATGGACCCGTGACCGGGAAAATGCTTGCCCACCGCACACAAGCCCCCCTCACGCATGCCGGCGGCATAAGCCTGGGCCAGACGCACGATGACCTCCGGGTCCGAGTGAAAGGCACGATCACCGATGACACCGCTGATACCGCGTCGCAGATCGAGCACGGGCGCAAAGCTCAGATCGATCCCTACATCACGCAGTTCGGCCGCCATCAACCAGCCGCCCAGGCGTGCCAGCTCCAGTGCACGTTTCGCATCCCGCGCATACACCTCGCCAAAACGCGCCACGGCGGGCAGGCGTGTAAAGCCTTCGCGAAACCGTTGCACCCGCCCGCCTTCATGGTCCACAGCCACCAGCAAGCGCGGCTGGCGCAAGGCATGAATTTCCTCGACCAGCGCCTTGAGCTGCGCGGGCGATTCGAAATTACGCGTGAACAGAATCACCCCGCCGGTGGCCGGATGCAGCAGACGGCGGCGGTCCTCCGCCGCCAGCGCCGTTCCGGCGAGATCCAGCATGATCGGCCCCAAGCCCATTCGCGTCCTCCCACTCAAAAACAAAAAAAAAGCGCCGGAACATGCCGGCGCCCGATGCATGCCGCACCTTGTCCCGTCAGCGGCTAGCCCTCCCGGCGGGGTGGCGCCGGCGGCGACGCGCGGCGCAAACCCAGCAGGATCGCCTCGGCCCGCGCGCCAAGGTAGACGTACACCCCCAGCGCGGTCAACAAACCCGCCGAAGCCAGAATGATCAGCGCGGCGTGCCCGGTCTGATCGCCATAACCCATCGCCGCCTTGAACATCAGCAACAGGCCCTCGATGGACAGGGCGATGAGGATGGCAGCCACGAAACGGGTGATGGTACGTCGGGTAGAGCTGTGACGGAAGATGTCCTTTTCCATCAACACCTCCTCCTCGAAAACCGTCTTGGCCAGATCGAAGATCGCCAGCGCCAGCGTCAGCACGATAATGATCTCGAAGGGCTTGATGCGCAGCTCCTTGGAGCCCGCCGGGTGACTCAAGGTATCGAGAATCTCCGCACCGGCACTGAAGAACAGGATGCCCGCCACGGCCAGAAGCCCCATGGCCATCAAGGTGTAGACCCCCTTGAAGAAGGGTTCGAAACGCCTGCGCGCCGTATCGCCCAGAATGAAGCCTATAAGCCGCTCCAGATCCACATCGATCACAAGATAGCCCAGCGTCTGGGCCGAACGCAGGGGCAAGGCGGCGGACAGACACAAGCCCCGGTCGGTGGAGGAAAGATACGGTTCCGTGGTAATCAGCGCGCTCTTCGCGCGCACCGCCACATAGTAGGGCCGCTGGCTGCGGTCTCGCCCCAATCCTCGGTCGTGCTCCCCACTGACCTGCCGCCGCTCATCGACGGCGAACTCGCTGCGCTGCACACCCTCCTCGTCCAGCACATACAGCATATCGACGAAGGGGTACATCCCGGTAAGGCGCTGCAGGGCCTGGCGCTGCGCCTCCTGGTCGGCGAGAAGACGGGATTCGGCGATGCCGGTGATGATGGACTCAAGCAGCTCGCGTATCGCGTCGCGGTGCTCATGGTAGCGTTCGATAAGGCTGACATAATTCGGGGTCAACATGGCCGGCTCTCCGCGCAAGGTAGCCTTCCCGTCAAAAAAAAGGGCGCCCAGTGAGAGCGCCCCAACAATAACAGGAGGAGTCAAATGGCGCCATGCAAGGCTCTCGCGCGTGCCTGGCAACCACTATCAAGCATGCACTATGCCAGAGATTGGTTACAGGATTCTTTCACATCCGGCCAGGACATGAACCAAAGCCCATCCCGGCCCCTGAATCCAAAAAAACACAATACGATTCAATGAGAAAAAACAAACGAAGCACACAAGAGCTCCGCACACACGCCTGAGCCCGCATCCACCACCTCACGCATCGCAAACAGGCGAAATCTGCCGATCTACGGTGTTTGAGGCCACAGCACCGGCTCAAGGCACTGAAGCAGTGCAGCCGCGCACCAAGCGCAGGCACAGCTCTCTCGCAGGCGCCGTCAAACCGCCTGCAGCAGCACCACCGCCAGGGCGGTGATGCCCTCACCGCGACCGACGAAGCCCAGTTTCTCCATCGTGGTGGCCTTGACCGACACGGCGGCATTCTCCGTGCCCAGTCCGCGTGCGATTTCGGCGCGCATCAGCTCCACCCAGGGCGCGATGCGTGGCGCTTCCGCCATGATGGTCAGATCGACATTCCCCACCCGATAGCCATGGGTATGCACCAATCCCATCACCGCACGCAGCAACACCCGGCTATCCGCCTCCTTCCAGCGCGGATCGGTGTCCGGAAAATGATGTCCGATGTCCCCCAGTGCCAAGGCACCCAGCAGGGCATCGCAGAGCGCATGCAGGACGACATCGCCGTCCGAATGAGCGACGATGCCCTTGCTGAACGGAATGCGCACCCCGCCCAGCGTCACCGAGTCGCCCGGCCCAAAGGCATGGACATCGAAACCCTGACCAATACGGATCGTGCTCATGCACCCTCCTCACTCTGCGCCTGAAGAAAAACCCGCGCCAGCCACAGATCGCCGGGGCGGGTCACCTTGATATTGTCGTCATGCCCCTCGATCAGTCGCGGACGCCCACCCAGGCGTTCGATGGCCGAGGCCTCGTCGGTTACCCCCGCCCCGGCCTGGGCAGCGGATTCCAGCGCCTCGCGCAGCACGCCATAGCGGAACATCTGCGGCGTCAGTGCATGCCAGAGCGCCTCGCGTGGCACGGTCGCCGCCACCCGGCCCTCGGCATCGGCGCGCTTCATGGTATCGCGTACCGGTGTAGCCAGAAGACCGCCGACGGGATCATCCGCCAGTGCAGCCAAGAGACGCTGAACGTCACGTACACGCAGGCAGGGGCGCGCGGCATCATGCACCAGCACCCAGTCACGCTCTTTGGCGCGTCCGTCCAGGACACGCAGGGCATTGAGCACGCTGTCGCCGCGCTCACGCCCTCCGCAACAGCGGATCACGCCCGGATGCGCGGCCTGAGGCAGCCCTTCCCACCAGCGATCGTCTTCGGAGAGCGCCAGCACAAGTCCCCGCCAGCCCGGCACGGCCAGGAGACGCTCCAGGGTATGCGCCAGCACGGGTTTTCCGGCCAGCTCCAGGTATTGCTTG
This sequence comes from Halothiobacillaceae bacterium, assembly GCA_028696185.1. Classification (GTDB taxonomy): domain Bacteria; phylum Pseudomonadota; class Gammaproteobacteria; order Halothiobacillales; family Halothiobacillaceae; genus JAQVHL01. The sequence continues at coordinate 43,639 of JAQVHL010000006.1, read as the reverse complement.
GGCAAATCGGCCCCCATGCGGGCGCCGATCCCCGCAGCGGGGACGATCCACCAGAACGACGGGGTCATTGACCGGAACCGACAGGCGGAACGACAAGCGGCGCCGGGGTGCCGACGGGGGGTGGGCTTTCCAGCACCTGATAGAAGGTTTCGCCTTTGCGGATCAGGCCCAGCTCGCTGCGGGCTCGCTCCTCAATGGCGTCCAGACCGGTTTTCAGATCGATCACTTCGGCTTCGAGCGTCCGGTTGCGCTGGGCAAGACGCTCGTTTTCTTCTTTCTGTGCCTCCAGCCGGGCCTTGAGCGCCCAGGCATGCGGCAGGCTGTCGTCACCGACCCACAGCCGGTATTGCAGACCGGCCAGGAGTACGGTGAGCAACAACACCACCCACCGCATTCATCCGGCCTCAGCGAAACTGGCGGAATGCCTTGACGCCCAGGAAGATCGCGCGTTCACCGAGCGCCTCCTCGATACGCAGCAGGCGGTTGTATTTGGCCACGCGGTCGGAGCGCGACAGCGAGCCGGTCTTGATCTGACCGGCGTTGGTGGCCACCGCGAGATCGGCGATGGTGGTGTCTTCGGTCTCGCCGGAGCGGTGGGAGACAATCACGCCATAATCCACGGCCTGAGCCATGCGGATCGCTTCCAGGGTTTCGGACAGGGTGCCAATCTGGTTGACCTTGATGAGGATGGCATTGGCGATGCCTTTCTCGATGCCTTCCTTGAGAATGGCCGGGTTGGTCACGAACAGATCGTCACCAACGAGCTGAACCCGGTTGCCCAGGCGTTCGGTGAGCAGTTTCCAGCCACTCCAGTCGTTTTCGGCCATGCCGTCCTCGATGGAAATGATCGGATACTTGTCCACCCATTTTTCGAGAAAGGCGACGAACTCCTCGGACGTGAACTGCTTGCCTTCGGATTCAAGGGCGTAGGCGCCGTCTTTGTAGAACTCCGAGCTGGCCACGTCCAGGCCAATGAAGACATCCTTGCCCGCCTCGTAGCCGGCGGCCTTGATGGCCTCCAGAATCACTTCGATGGCCGCCTCGTTGGAAGGCAGATCGGGGGCGAAACCGCCCTCATCGCCCACGGCGGTGTTGAACCCCTTGTCGTGCAGCACTTTTTTCAGCGCGTGAAATACTTCAACCCCATAACGCAGCGCCTCGGAGAAGCTGGGCGCACCGGCCGGAATAATCATGAATTCCTGCATATCCACGCTGTTGTCCGCGTGCGCGCCACCGTTGATGATGTTCATCATCGGCACCGGCAGAGTCACTGCCTTTTCGCCACCCAGGTAGTGGTACAGCGCCTGCGACTCATCACTGGCCACAGCCTGCGCGGCGGCCAGCGACACCGCCAGCAGGGCGTTGGCTCCCAGCTTGCCCTTGTTGTCACTGCCATCGGCCGCGCGCAGGCGGGCATCGATCCCCGCCAGATCATGGGCATCCATGCCGACCACCGCTTCTGCGAGGACGGTCTTCACATTCTCCACGGCCTTGCACACACCCTTGCCGCCAAAGCGCGTCTTGTCGCCATCACGCAGCTCAATCGCCTCACGGGTGCCGGTGGAAGCTCCAGAGGGCACGGCAGCACGCCCCAGGGCGCCGCTGGAGAGGATAACGTCGGCCTCAATGGTCGGGTTGCCGCGCGAATCGATGATTTCTCGTGCCGTGATGCGTTCGATGACAGACATGTTGTGCTCCTTAGGTCAGGGTGAGTCGCGGCCATTAGAGCCCGGTCACACTACCCGATGATGAAAGAAGGGAAGATTCGATAAAACCGTCGCGCTTGACCAGCGCGTCCAGTGCAACAAGCGTCTCCAGCAGCGCGCGCAGGCGCGGCAGCGGCCAGGCGTTGGGGCCGTCGGATAGCGCCCTTTCTGGCTCGGGGTGGGTTTCCATGAACAGCCCGGAAACCCCCGCCGCGACGGCGGCACGCGCCAGCACCGGCACGAACTCGCGCTGCCCGCCCGACACGTTACCCTGCCCGCCCGGCAGCTGCACCGAGTGGGTGGCGTCAAACACCACCGGGCAGCCGGTTTCGCGCATCACGGCCAGCGCGCGCATGTCGGAGACGAGGTTGTTGTAGCCGAAGCTCACCCCGCGTTCGCAGACCATGATGGCGTCATTGCCAACCGCGCGGGCTTTGTCGACCACGTTTTTCATGTCCCAGGGGGCGAGGAACTGGCCTTTCTTGATATTGACCGGTCTGTTCTGGCGCGCGACGTTCTGAATGAAATTGGTCTGGCGGCAAAGAAAGGCCGGGGTCTGCAGCACATCCACCACAGCAGCCACCTCGCCCAGCGGGGTGTCCTCATGCACGTCGGTGAGCACCGGCACGCCGATCTGCTGCCTGACGGTTTCGAGGATGCGCAGGCCCTCGGCCAGCCCCGGCCCGCGGAAGCTCGCCCCGGAGGAGCGGTTGGCCTTGTCGAACGAGGACTTGTAGATAAAGGAAATCCCCAGCGCGTCGGTCATCTCCTTCAGCGCGCCAGCGGTGTCAAGCGCGAGCTGCTCGCTCTCGATCACGCAGGGACCTGCGATCAGGAACAGCGGGCGGTCCAGCCCGACATCGAAACCGCACAGCTTCATGCGCCGCCTCCCTCGCGGTGACGCAAGGCCGCCTGCACGAAGGCCTTGAACAGCGGGTGCCCGTCACGCGGGGTGGAGGTGAATTCCGGGTGGAACTGGCTGGCGAGGAACCAGGGATGGTCCGGCAGCTCGATCATCTCGACCAGCCCGCCATCGGCGGACATGCCACAGAAGCGCAGACCGGCCTTTTCCAGGGCCTCGCGGTAGCCGTTGTTGAATTCATAACGGTGACGGTGACGCTCGGAAATCACGTCCTGACCGTACACCCGGTGCGCAAGCGACCCCGGCTCCAGCCGGCAGAACTGGCTGCCCAGACGCATGGTGCCGCCCAGGTCGGAATGCTCGTCGCGTTGCACCACATCGCCCTCGGCCGTCTGCCACTCGGTGATGAGCGCGATGACCGGATGTGCGGCGGCCCGGTCGAATTCGGTGCTGTAAGCACCGGCAAGGCCGGCCACATGCCGGGCGTATTCAATGACCGCCACCTGCATCCCCAGACAGATGCCCAGGTAGGGCACCCGCTTTTCGCGGGCATGGCGCACGGCAGCAATCTTGCCTTCCACCCCACGCTCGCCGAAGCCGCCCGGCACGAGGATGGCATCCATACCCACGAGGATCCCGCTCCCTTCACGCTCGACCCGCTCGGAATCGATGAAGTGGATCTTCACTTTGGTACGGGTGTGGATGCCCGCGTGCAGCAGCGATTCGTTGAGCGATTTGTAGGCATCGGCCAGCTCGACGTACTTGCCGACCATGGCGATATCCACCGCGTGCTCGGGATGGGTCTGCGCCTCCACCACCCAGTCCCATTCGGACAGGTCGGCAGGCGGCACATCGAGGCGCAGCTTGCGCACCACGGTTTCGTCCAGCCCCTGCTCGTGCAGCAGGCGCGGAATGCGGTAGATGGTGTCCGCATCCACGCAGGCGATGACCGCGTCCACCTCGACATTGGTGAAGAGAGCGATCTTGCGCCGTTCATCGGCGGGAATCGCGCACTCGCTACGGCAGACCAGGATGTCCGGCTGGATGCCAATGGAGCGCAGCTCCTTGACCGAGTGCTGAGTCGGTTTGGTCTTAAGCTCGCCGGCGGCGCGGATGAACGGCACCAGGGTCAGATGCATGAACAGGGCACGCTCACGCCCCAGCTCCACGCCCATCTGACGGATGGCTTCCAGGAACGGCAGGGATTCGATATCGCCCACCGTGCCGCCGATCTCGACAAGCGCGATGTCGAAGCCGTCGGCCCCCTCGCGCACACGACGCTTGATTTCATCGGTGATGTGCGGAATGACCTGCACGGTACCGCCTAAGTAATCGCCCCGGCGTTCCCGGCGGATGACATGTTCGTACACCCGCCCGCTGGTGAAATTGTTGGCCTGGGTCATGGGCGTGCGCACATAGCGCTCGTAGTGTCCCAGATCCAGATCGGTTTCGGCACCGTCCTCGGTCACATAGACCTCGCCGTGCTGGAACGGGCTCATGGTGCCCGGATCCACGTTGATGTACGGGTCAAGCTTCATGAGCGTGACTTTCAGGCCACGCGCCTCCAGCAGGGCGGCGAGCGAAGCTGCGGCGATGCCCTTGCCGAGCGAGGACACGACACCGCCAGTGACAAAGATATAGCGCGTCATCAAGAAATCGTCTTCAAAGAGAGGGTGGAGCAGGCGCCGGAATGGCAGCCCCGGAAGGGATTGCAGGATAGCAGAAGCCCCCAGCGCGCTCAATTCCGACGCGCGCGGCCGGGGCGTCATAAAGCCGTGAGCACCTCAGCCGCCGTTCACGGCTGACGCACACACCCGGTTGCGCCCTTCCTGCTTGGCCTTGTAGAGCGCATCGTCGGCACGCGCCAGCGCGGCCTCAATCTTTTCATCGTCCTGATGCATGGCCGTCACACCCAGGCTGATGGTGAAGCTCACGCCCTCGGTCCCGACCGGCACCACGATGTCCGCCACCGCACAACGCAGCCGTTCGCTGATCTCCAGAGCGCCAGCAAGCCCCGTGCCCGGCAGGAGCAAGGCGAACTCCTCCCCCCCCAGCCGCCCGGCCAGGTCGCTGCGACGCAGCATCTGGCGCGTACATAAGGCAAAGCGTCGCAGCGCCTCGTCCCCCACCGCGTGTCCGTAGTGGTCATTGATGCGTTTGAAATGATCCAGATCGATCATGAGCAGCACCGCTTCCTGCCCGTAACGCTGGATACGGTGCAGCTCCTGGTCGGCGCGCTCAAGGAAGTAGCGCCGGTTGGCCAGTCCGGTCAAGGGATCGGTGGTGGCCAGACGGCGCAGCTCCAGCTCCCGCTGCTTGCGCTCGGTAATGTCACGGTAGAGCCAGAGATGGCCGATGAAGCGGTGACCGGCGAGGATAGGCAGGTAATCGCGCTCGAAAGTGCGCCCATCGACCAACGCCAGCTCCTCGCCAATGGCTGGGGCACGGCACGCGATCAGCTCGTCGATGCGCATGACAAAGGCTTCTGGATCGATGAACAACGGGGCGGCCTGCGTGGCGCTGTCGGTGCAATCCTGCCCGAGCAAAACCTCCGGCGTGACCGGCATGCCGAACAGGTCGAGAAAGCTTTGGTTGAGCAGGACAATGTGCCGGGTTTCGTCCTCCACCAGCACGCCGCCATGGAACTGCTCGATGATGGTGGCCAGACGGGTGCGTGCGGCGCGCAAAGCCTCTTCTGCCCGGTAGCGCTCGGTCATGTCCTGGAACACCACCACCGCGCCGGGTTGACCGTCTTCCTCCTGTACCGCCGCCACCGACAGGGACACCGGCACGAAATGCCCGTCCTTGTGGCGGAACCAGTCGTTGATCGAGTGCCGATCCTGCCCGTCCTGCAAGGTCAGGGCCATCGGGCAACGTTCAGCGGGGTAAGGCGCGCCGTCGGGGCGCGTGGGATGGAACAACCGATGCGCCGGCTGCCCCAGCACTTCCTCACGCGCGTAACCCAACAGACGGGTGACGGCCGGGTTGGCGAAAGTCGCCCGGCCCTGGGCATCGACACCGTAGATGCCCTCTGCCGCCGCCATCAGCAGCCGCTCGTTGTGACGGGAAAGGCGCTCGATCTCGCGACGGGCACGCACACGCTCGGTGATGTCGGTATGCGTGCCGATGACGCGCCGAGGCCGTCCCTCCTCGAATTCGATCACCATGCCGCGGCCCTCGACCCACAGCCATTCGCCATCGGCGCGACGCAGACGGAACTCGACGCGAAAGCGCGCCTTGTCCGCCATGGAGCGCTCAACTTCGGCGAACATCGGCATGCAGTCATCCGGATGAATCAATTCCATCACCCGCGACTTGTCAAGCATGAAGGATTGCGGGGCGTAACCGAGCATCTCGTAGCAGCGCGCATCCCAAGTAACGCGCGAGCTGGCCAAATCCCAATCCCACACACCGTCCTGCACCGCTTCCAGCGTCAGACGCAGGCGCTCCTCGCTTGCGCGCAAGTCCTGCTCCAGGCGATTGCGCTCGGTAATGTCCAGTGAGAGCCCCACGATCAGCTCGATACGCCCCGTCTCGTCATGTACCGGATACAGACCGGTCAACCAGGTGCGCCGCCCGCCGGGCAGGGACAGCACCTCCGTGTACTGGATGGGCTGCGCCACGTCCAGACACTGCCGGTAATGGACCTGAACCTGCTCGGCCAGGTCGGCCGGCAGCAGCTCTTCAGGTGTATGGCCGACCAGCGCCTGCGTCGTCAAACCCGTGGCACGGGCATGATGAGGGTTGTGCGCCACATAGCGGAATTGTCCGTTCGCCTCGACCCGCACGAGGAAGATCGCTTCATCGACATTCTCGAAGATGCTGCGGTACAGACGTTCACTGCGTGCCAGCGCCTGCTCGGCCTCCACCTTGTCGGTCACATCGCGCGAGACGGTCTGCAGCGCAGTGATCTGATCATCCGCGCCACGCAGCGGGATGGTGCGGGTTTCAAACCAGCGCCAGTGCCCGTCACGGGTAAGGATGCGGTATTCAATCGGCGCATTCGCCTGCCCGTCCAGCGCAGGCGCAGGCGAAGCCGCGCGAATGCGTTGCGCGTCCTCGGGATGAAACAGCATGTAGGGGTCGTGCCCGATCAGATCCTCCGGGGCGAACCCCAGAAGACCGCGCACCGAGGGACTGACATAGGTGTAGCGCCCGTCGGGTTCGTGCAGGCAGATGAGATCCTGCATGTTCTCGGCAATGAGCCGGTAGCGCGACTCGCTCGCACGAAGCGCGTCCTCGATAGTCTTGCGTTCGGTAATGTCACTTGAGATGTTTGCCGTGGCGATGAGCCGCCCCTCGCGGTCGTAGACCGGGAACTTGCGGGTCAGCACCACATGCAGGCTGCCGTCGGCGTGCTTGACCGGCTCCTCGATCAGCAGGCACTCGCCACGCGGCAACGCCTGCGCGCGGCGCTCGTCACGCATGTAGCCGCGCACCGGCTCATCCTGTTCGGACAGGCCGAAAATCTCCGCGTCGGTCTTGCCCAGCATGTCTTCGATGCGCGTGTAACCGGCCGCACGGGCGAAAGCCGTGTTGGTCGCAATCACACGCAGGTCAAGATCCTTGACCACGATGATGTCGGCAGCGTTTTCCACAACGGCCGCCAGCATGTCACGCTGACGCTCGGCCTGCTTGCGCTCGCTGATGTCGAAAAGATAGCCGTGCCAGAGCACACTGCCATCCTGCAGTTTCTGCGGTGTAGCCACACCTTCGACCCAGCGCTCGCCCCGCCGGGGCAGTACGACCCGATACTGGTCGCGCCAGACCGCAAGGCTCGCCGCCGAATCCAGAATGCGCCCCAGTACACGCTCGCGATCTTCCGGATGGACGCGATCCAGCACGCTTGCGGCATTTCGCCGCGCCTCCTCGGGCTCGACCTCGTAAATGGTGCGTATGCCTTCGCTGGTGTAGGGAAAACTGGAGCGACCATCGTCATGCAGCTGGTACTGGTAGACCATGCCCGGCACGTTGGCGGCGATGCGCTCCAGACGGTCGCGGTCACCCATTTCGCGGTCGATGACCGCCAGCATGCCCACCAGCTCCTGCGCGGCACCACGTTCATCGAAGACCACACTGACCTGGTCGGCCACCCACAGGTAATGCCCGTCCGCATGCTGGAAACGATAGCGCCGGCTGATGCGCCCACCCGGCCAGCGCTGCCAGTCCAGCGTCCGCGCCACCGCTTCCCGGTCATCCGGATGAATGCCGGCCTGCCACCAGGACGCATCACCCACCACATTTTCCGGTCGGTAGCCGAATACCTCGAACAGGTTGGCGGACAGAAAGCTCGATGCAGTCCCTTCCTTCAGGCGCACCTGATAGAGCACGGCCGGACTTACCGCCATCAAGTGCTGCAACTGGGCGCGGGAGGCGCGCAACTCCCCCTGGATACTGCCCACCTCGCGGCGCAACACCCGCCAGGCCCCGGCGACGATCAACAGATACACCCCGCCCAGGGCGACGAGAAAACTCAGCTGCGCCTGGCGGAAGGCCATCACCTGCTCGGTACGGTCACTCCAGGCCAGCACGCTACCCACGGTTTCCCCCTTCGGATTGCGTACATCGCTGAAGTCCTGCAAAGGCATGCGCACCACGTTATACCAGCGTCCGCCGGTAGACAGCAGGGTATATCCTTCCGTCGGCAGATCACGGGTATCCGGCACGCTCTCCAGCCAGCCTTCGGCATCAGGGCGGGACACCGCCTCCACATAACAACCGCATTGGGTCAGGCGCTTGAGATTCTGCACCTGGCGATAGTCTTCCCAGGTATTGCGTTCCACCACCGCCTGACGCAGCAGCACGGCGAAGGAAGCCCGGGTGCTGCGATCAAGCTGCTCCAGAAGTTCGGTGAAGCCCACCCCCACCTCGATGGACCCGACCCGCTCATCGTCCTCGGGCGCCTTCACCGGAACCACCGCACGCAGGCCGGCGTAAATACGCCCGACCTCATAACCCGAGCGCGGCAGGCCATCGGTATTGACCGCCTGCACCATCGGGCGCACAGCGGACAGGTCATCGCCATGCCGTGCCGGCGCATGCACACGCAGGAAGCTGGTGGCCGGCGGCAAGTGGAAGTGCAGCTGACGTCCATCGTGCCGCTCGCGCACGGCATCCCAGCCATCGCGGACCCGTGCATACAAGGCCTCGCGCAACACATCGGCACGCGGACCGTCCCCCCCTTCGGCCTCACGCGCCACCCGCGCCTGCACCATCAATTCGCGAATACCAGGATCTTCCGCCAGAAAGGTAGCGACATGAAACATCTCGCGTTCGGTCACGGCTACCGCCACACGGTAGGCCGTGCGCAGGCTCCCCGCCTCCTCGATCAGCTCACGTTCGAAAGCACTATGCGCCAGCCGGTACTCCAGGGCACCCGCCGCCAGAAAAACCGCCAGCAAAACCAGCGACGAAACCAGAAGACGCCCGTGAGGGCGGCGTACGGGAACGGCTTTGCTGTCAACATCGGCTCGTATCATCTTGGCTCCGGGCAGCGCGGCTTCGGGCGCGCGTTGAACAGATCGGTCGTCGTGGCGCGTAGCGCCGGCGCAATTTTTCAATTTATCAGATTATGCATGCGCGCACGGATGCCCGCGGGCCTTTCCCCTCGCCGGCGTCATGGATTGCGAGGCGAGGCGCGTCCTGTCATCATCCGGGAATCACGGTCTCAATGGATTTTCCGCATGCTCGAATATTCCGCCAAAAGTGGCTCCCCGGAAAAACAGCGCACCGCCTGTCTGGTTCTGGGCATTTTTGAAACGCGCAAACTCTCGCCCGCCGCCGAGCTGGTCGATCAGGCCAGCGAGGGCTTGATCGGCAGCATCCTGCGCCGGGGCGACATGGACGGCAAGGCGGGCGACACCCTGTTGCTGCACCATGTGCCGAACATCCAGGCCGAACGCGTGCTGCTGGTCGGGCTGGGCAAGGAACGGGAATTCGACCTCAAGGCCTACCAGAAAGCCATGGTAGCCACCGTGCAGGCGCTGAACGAGCGGGGGTCCACCGAGTGCGTCAGCTTTCTTTCCGAACTGCCGGTCAAGGGCTGCGAATTCCCCGACAACCTGACTCAGGCGGTGCTCAGCATCGAAAACGCACGCTACCGTTTCGACCAGCTCAAGAGCAAACGTGACGAACCGCGCCGCCCGCTGCGCCGGCTGACCTTCGTCATCCCGCATCGCCGCGACCTGCTCGATGCCGAAGCCACCCTGCGCCAGGCCGCCGCGCTGGTTACGGGCATCAACCTGACCCGCGACCTGGCCAACCTGCCGGGGAATCTCTGCACGCCCAGCTATCTGGCCGATCAGGCACGCAAGCTGACCGAAACCTATCCGCAACTGAGCACCGAAGTACTCGACGAATCGCGCATGGAAAAACTCGGCATGGGCGCCCTGCTTGCCGTGGCGCGCGGCAGTGCGCAGCCGCCGAAACTGATCGTCATGGAACACATGGGCGGCGAGGCCGGTCAGGCGCCCGTGGTTCTGGTCGGCAAGGGCGTGACCTTCGACACCGGGGGAATTTCCCTCAAGCCCGGCGAGAAGATGGACGAGATGAAATACGACATGAGCGGCGCCGCCACGGTGCTAGGACTCCTGTCCATCTGCGCCGAACTGCAGCTGCCGATCAACGTGGTCGGCATCGTGCCGACGGTGGAGAACATGCCTGACGGTCAGGCCATCAAACCGGGTGATATCGTCACGAGCCTCTCCGGCCAGACCATCGAGATTCTCAACACCGACGCGGAAGGACGCCTGATACTCTGTGACGCACTGACCTACGCCGCCCGTTACAAGCCGGATGTGCTGATCGACATCGCCACACTCACCGGTGCCTGTGTCATTGCCCTGGGCCGCGTGCCCTCCGGCCTGTGGAGCAATCACCGGGGCCTGGCGAACGAGCTGACTCGCGCGGGCGAGGCCAGCGGCGACCGTGTCTGGGAAATGCCGCTATGGGAGGACTATCAGGAACTGCTCAAGAGCAACTTTGCCGACATGGCCAATATCGGCGGGCGCGAGGGGGGCGCGATCAGCGCGGCCTGCTTCCTGTCGCGCTTCACCAGCGAACACCGCTGGGCGCATCTGGACATCGCCGGCACGGCCTGGGTGAGCGGCGAGAAAAAAGGCGCTACTGGCCGCCCGGTTCCGCTGCTCGCCCGCTTCCTGATGGACCGGGCCACACGGCGTAACGCCTGACCCCGCACGTGAAACACAAAGGGTATTCACCTGCTTTGGCGTGGGCTTGCCCACACGGATGATCCTCACATGAATGCCGACAAGCCGACCCTGCTGGTCGTGGACGACACTGTGGAGAACCTCGACATTCTGGTCGAACTGCTCGGTGACTACGACGTGCGCGATGTACTCGACACCGAAGCGGCCCTGCAGGTGCTTGAAGAAACCCCCATCGACCTGATCCTGCTGGATGTGATGATGCCGGGAGTGGATGGCTTCGAATTCTGCGCGCAGTTGCAGGCCCACCCGCGTACTCGAGACATCCCGGTGATTTTCATCACCGCCCGCACCGACGAAGCCGCCATCGAGCGCGCCTACGAGCTTGGGGGCAAGGACTACGTGACCAAGCCCTTCAAGCCACGCGAATTGCTCGCCCGCGTACGCCTGCAGTTGCAACTGCGTGCAATGATCGGCGATCTCGAATACCTCGCCTATCACGATACCCTGACCGGGGTTTTCAACCGCCGTCGTTTCTTCGACCGCGCAGCGCAGCTTTTCAAAGAAAGCGATACGGACCTGTACGCGGTCATGGTGGACATCGACCGTTTCAAGCGTATCAACGACACACACGGGCACGCCGTTGGAGATCAGGTCATCCGCACGGTGGCACGCCAGTTTTCCGAAGCGCTCAAGCCCGGGGCCATCTTCGGCCGTCTGGGGGGTGAAGAATTCGCCCTGGTCTGCTCAGCCAACAGCCCGGAGCAGGTTCTTGCGCATATCGAGGGACTGCGCCAGCGCATCGCGCAGGAGCCCATACCGGCTGGAGAAGCCACACTGCATGTCACGATCAGCGGCGGCATCGCCCGGCGCAGGGCGGGCATGCGCAATATCGACGCCTTACTGCGCGACGCGGATGATGCGCTCTACGCCGCCAAACATGCAGGGCGTAACCGCATTGTCGTCGCCTGAGAAACCCGCCTCTCCCGCCAGGCTCTCCCTGGTTTTTTTTTCGATAAAATAGCCGCGGCACGCCCGCCCCCTCAAGGTAAAAGCCATGCAAGACGCCAAACCACTATTCGACTGGGCCCAGGAGAACGGCGAAGCCCGCATCGTGGATCGCATACTTATCCGCCTGCTGCCGGAAATGCTGCGCCAGGAACAACGCATTACTGCACAGATGATCGAGGAACAGCCGAGTCTTGCCGTCTCCGATACGCTGTATGCCCAACTGCTCACCGTGACTCAGGAGCTGGTAGGTCAGACGTATCCGGGAGCGTCCTCGCATGTTTGACATCCACCGCTACAAGTTCGATGAGACGCACAATGCGCTGGACGTGGCCGGTGAGGCGATGGTCTTTCACTGCCATCACTACATGAACTACCTGCAGCGCTCGATCCTCGATGCCGACTATATCGACAGCCGTCCCTTCCTGATTGGTGCCGCCGCCGATGCGGCCTGGTATCAGCTGAAAAACCTCTGTGCCGGCCTGGACCGCGACGCCGCGCGACGCATGGCCGAATCCGCCTACAAGGCTTTCGGCTACGGACTGATCGATCTGTCCACCATGACCGAAGACGGCGGCGAGTTCAGCACGGTCAAGTCGTTCTTCTCGCGCACCTGGCCGATGAAGTTCGGTCCGAGCACGCACCCGGTCGATTTCTACACCACAGGCTATCTCGCCGCGGCCTACGCCGTCCTGTTCGATGTGCCGCTGTCCGAAATTCAGGCCGAACAGACGCACTGCATGGCCTGCGGCGAACGGGCAAACGTTCACCTCATCCGGCGCGGTGCTGGCAATTTCGCCACCTACCCGGCCAAAGCGCCGACCCGCTTCAAGGACGTCCCCAAACACGCCCTGAACTGGGCACATGAAAGCGCCGTTACCGAGGCCTTTCTGGGCGCCCACGCCCATTTCGTCGGCAATGAAGAGGGTTACATCCCGGCATTCGGCGTCTATCTGGTGCGCGTACACAGCGATTACGTCAATCGCCTGCAATTTGAATTCATGCGCGCCATGGGCGAGGTCGCCGGCGAGTACGGCGAAACCCTGGGGCGCGAGCTCCTGCTTGAAGCCGGACACGCCTGCGGTTTCTTCACCTACGGCGGCATCATGACATCCAACGAATGGGCACAAGCGGTCAAACCCTACCTTCACAGCCGGGAAGACTGGATTCGCGGCCTGCTCTCGCTGATCAACACCATGGGCTGGGGTTATCACACGATCATCGAGCTTTCGCCGGATCGGGCCGTATTCCGCAATTACAACGACTTTGAAGACCTGAGCCACGCACGGCTTTACGGCCCAAGCCGCCACCCCATCCACTGGGCCAACAGCGGCGGCTTTACCGGTCTGATGCAGCTGATCTACAACACCGATCTGGTGGAGGGCCAGCGCATCGACACCGAGGAAGGGTTTCGCCAGATGCGCCGTGCCAAACGGGGTTACAAGACCCGCATGACGCGGGGCATAACCTGCGGGGATGATTACCTGGAAGTCGAGGTCTACCGCTGAACATGAGCCTCCCACCAGACAAACTCCTGGGCTTTTACACCCGGCTGCATCAGGACTGGAAGCAGATCGACGAACGCAGCGCTGTCGAGGATATTCTCGAACTGGCACTGGATTTTTCCACCGGACAACTGGGCTTCACCCGAGCACTGATCTTCATTCACGAAGATCGCACCGGGTTGTTCAAGGTGCAGGCGCAGCGTGGCTACGACAACCCGCAGGAACGTATGGTCCTGCGCATCGTGAACCTGCTGCTGTCCGGCGAGATTATCGAAACCCTGCGCCTCTCAGACGAAAACCTGATGCACAGCGAAACCCGGCCCGATGCACGGCTGGACAAGCTGCTCAAGTCCCTGTCGATGCGCGAAGCCGTGCTGGCGCTGTTTGGCGGGGATCGGGAAGCACCGCACGGTCTGATGATCGTCGGCAACGGTCAGGCGCCAGGCGCTGCGGTGGATGACGCGCAAAACCGCCTGATGTTCTCCACCCTGGCCTTCCACCTCTCCAATTCGGTCAACAACACACTGTTCTACGCCGCCTGGGAACGCGAACGTGCGACCCTGCAGCAGAACATCGAGATCCGCACCCGCGAGCTGCGCGAGCAGAAGGACACCTTCGAGGCGATCTACAAGACCTCCAAGGATGGCATTGCCATTCTCGATGTGCATACCACGGCATTTCTGGATGCAAATCCCGCCTACCTCGAAATGACCGGCTTCACGCGCGAGGAACTGCTGCGCACCAGTTGCTTGATGCTCACAGCCGAGGAGGACAAGTCACGCAGCCGTGAAGCAATGGAGGAGGTCAGCGCCCAAGGCTTCATCAAGGACTTCGTCAAGACCTGTCTCGTCAAGGACGGGCGGCGTCTCGTCGTCAGTATGGCGATCGCCATGATGAGCGACCGCGAGCGCGTACTCATCAGTTCCCGCGACATCACCCAGCGCATGGCCCTGGAAGCAGAACTTCTGGAAGCCAAGGAAAAGGCCGAATTCGCCACCCGCGCCAAAAGCGAATTCCTCGCCAACATGTCGCATGAGATCCGCACGCCGATGAACGGCATCATCGGCATGAGCCATCTGGTACTGCAGACCGAGCTGACGGAGAAACAGCGCAATTACATCAGCAAGATAGACAGTTCCGCAAAATCCCTGCTCGGGATCATCAACGACATCCTGGATTTCTCCAAGATCGAAGCCGGCAAGCTGAGCCTGGATCCGGTCGAATTCGACCTGTTCAAAACCGTCGACAATGTCATCAGCCTCGTCGAGCTCAAGGCGCACGAAAAGAATCTCGACCTGATTGTCAGCTACGGCCCGGAAATCTGCCGCCATGTACGCGGCGACAGCCTGCGCCTGTCACAGATTCTGACCAACCTGCTCAACAATGCGATCAAGTTCACCCTGCACGGCGAAGTCGGCATCTATGTCGACCGCATCGGTCCGGGACGCTTTCGCTTCCGTGTGCGCGACACCGGCATCGGCATGACACCGGAACAGCTGGGACGTCTGTTCCAGTCCTTCTCGCAGGCCGACACCAGCACCACACGCAAGTTTGGCGGTACCGGGCTGGGATTGGCCATCAGCAAGCAGCTCGTCGAACTGATGGGCGGGCATATCCAGGTACAGAGCACCGCCGGCAAGGGTAGCGAATTCGTCTTTGAAATCGCCCTGGAGGAGCAGGGACAGCCCAGTGAGCGTCATCACCTCTTCCACGGCAAGCGCGTGCTTGTGGTGGACGACAACGAAACTTGGCGCGAGGTACTCTCGAATCTGCTGCGCCAGTTCGGTATCGAGGCCGAGGTTTCCGATGGAAGCGAGGATGCCCTGCGCCGGATCGACGAATGTCGTCGTCAATACGACCTGATCCTGATGGACTGGAACATGCCGGTTCGCGACGGCATTCAGACCACTCGCCTGATCCAGCAACACTGCAGCGCGCGGCGCCCGCCGACCGTCATCATGATCAGCGCCTTTCGCCAGGAAGCCATCGTCCACCAGGCTCGCGAGGCCGGCATCGGATTTTTCCTGCAAAAACCGATCAATCCGTCGGTACTCAACGACATCCTCAGCGGCATCTTCCTGGGTGAAGTCAGCGCCCGCCCGGCGCCTCCGGTACAGGGCGGCAGCCTGACACGAAAGTTGCGCACCCTCGCGGGCAGGCGCCTATTGCTGGTCGAGGACAATGCCATCAATCAGGAAATCGTGCTGGGCCTGCTCGACGGCCATGGTCTGCATATCGACATCGCCAGCAACGGCGAGGAAGCGGTGCAACGCTTTGCCCAGCGGCGCTACGATCTGGTACTCATGGACGTGCAGATGCCGGTCATGGATGGCTTCGAAGCAACCCGCCGCATCCGTGCAAGCGACACGCTCACCCCCATCATCGCCCTGACCGCCAATGCCATGCCGGAAGACGTGGAGCGCACACGCGCCTGCGGCATGAACGAGCACCTCAACAAGCCCATTGAGGTCGAGCGCCTCTATGAAGTGCTCCTGCGTCACCTCGAACCTTTATCGACATCGGTCAGCGAACCCTCGCGGCCCGCCGGGACGGACGAGGTACTGCCGATACTCGCCCACGCTCGCCATATCGACACACAGGCGGGGCTGGTACACATGGGGGGCAACGCCCGCCTTTATCTTAAAATCCTGCGCGACTTCCTGACCCACTATGCCGGCAGGGAACTGCGCATGGACGACGAAGAAATAAGCCGCACACTGCACACCCTCAAGGGATTGGCGGCCAATATCGGGGCCAGCGAACTCGCTCAGCGCACCGCCCAGGCCGAACACGCCCCCGATGAGGCGGCATTTCTCGCCTTACGCTCGGCGCTAGAACAGGTTACCGACGAGTTGCATCAGCTGCTGGATGGCGGATCATCCCTCGAAGCCCAAACCACACGAAGCCACGCGCCGGACGAGGAAATCCAGGCCCTGCTCGACGAACTGCGCACCCAGGCCGGCCGTCGCAGCTCACAGGCCTGCAAGAGGCTGCTGGAAACCCTGGATGCCCTGCAATTGCCCGAAGCGCTCGAAGAAAGGCTCCGCCCGATCCACGGGCTGCTGGCCAGGCGAGACTACCGCGCCATCATCGAAAGCTTGGACGGCGCCTGAACGCCCAGCTCACCGTAGGAAAAAAGCAGGAAGTCGTTTTCAACGTCCTGATGAAACATCATTCCCTTGCGTGTTTGGCATCAGAAACCGCAGCCGCGGGCAGACGCCGCCGCAACAGGCGGAACACCCCTTCGGCGGTCAGCCAGACGATCAAACCGGCCATCAGCACATCGCTGGCGAAATGCCCGCCCTGCACCACACGGGTCAGGCTTTCCGCGCTCCCCAGCCCCAGCCCCACGCCCAGCCAGAGCGCACGCCGACGCGGGAAGACAAAGGCATAAGCCAGCCAGTAGAAGCCGATCGAGGCATGGCCGCTGGCGAAGGAACAATTGCGCTCGCACTGATCACTGACTTGCCAGGCCGGCGTGTAAATTTTCGTACCGCCGAAAGTTTCGACCTGCTCCGGGCGCGCACGGCCCCAGTACTCTTTGAGCAGGGAATTGACCGCAAGCCCCGGCCCGAGCACCAGCACAAGTAGCAAATAGATCGCGCCCCAACGGTTTCCCACCCGTCCGCGCCAGCGCGGCAGAACACTCGCGAGCAACCACAGCAGCGGGATCAGCAGACTCAGGATCGTCAGGTATCGGGCCAGGTGGTAGAAAAACAGCGCCCAGGTGCTGCGCTCAAGATAGAACCCACCCCGGTCAGGATCATAAAACAGCGCCGTCAGCGCCGGATCCAGCCCCGGCCATACCATGAACAGCAGGGTGGCCCCCCCCAGAAGCCCCACGAGGCTCCAGCGCTGCATGCGCGACAGCCCCATCAGCGCCCCCCTGCGCCGACCGGCCGTTCAAGCAGCCAGACGGTATAATCCAGGGCGTAATCCCGATGGATATCCACATGCAGAGGGCCAAGCCGCTCCACCTGCGTGAACGCGGCATGCACATCCGCAAGCGGATCCTGACGGTCGGTCACCAGCAGGAAACGTCCGCCCTCTTCCGGCGACAGCGTGGCCTTCAGATCGTAGTGGTGGCGCAGTTCACGGTTCGGGTTCCAGCTGAAAGCCTCGAACGGATGCGGTTGGCCGTAATAGATCAGTTCCGCCAGGAGCCCCCGATCATCGGAAAGCAGACGCGCGTCCGGATAACGCGCGCGATAGGCATCGAACGCGGCGGCAAGACGGTCCCAACCCCGTACCCGCTTGTACGGATCGCTGCGGTTGGACGGCTCGATGCCCAGGACCGACGACAGTGCCGGAAAATGATACGCGCCGAACATCAGCAGCAGATTCAGCCCCAGCGCGATCAGCCCGAGCTTCACGCGCCGCCCCTCGAACAGCCAGAGCATCACCAGGAGCGTGCCGGCCACATAGGCCGGCGCCGCCCAGTTGGCGTTGGCCCGTCCAAGCAGTGCCTGCAGGGCGATGATGAACAAAAAAGGCAGTGTAAAAGCCATCAACAGCCGCTTGCGCGGCTCGCGAGCGCTCAAAAAGACCGATATGGCAATCCACAGCAAAACGAAGAACAACGGGCCGAACACGGCAAACTGGCCGCCCAGGAATTCGCCCAGTTCATCCCAGTGCAGCCCGGCGTTTTCCAGATTGGAAATATCAGCCGTATGACGCAGCGTGGGGAAATCATGCGCGAGATTCCACCACAGATTGGGCGACAGGATCAGTGCAGCGAGTATACCGGCGGCATAGAGCCGGGGATTGCGCCATTGCGAGCGCACGGTGGGTTCCCACAACAGGTACAGCATCAGGGAAAGGGCAAACACCCCCATCGTGTACTTGCTCAGAAGCCCCAGACCGCCGGCCAACCCCAGCAGCAGCCAGTCGCGCCAGGCATTGCTTTCCAGGGCACGCAACAGCGCCCAGAAGGCCAGCGTCCACCAGAGGAACAACATGACGTCGGTAGAAATCAGCACCGCCGACAGGGTCACCCCCGGCAGGGTAATAAAGACCACGGCGCTCACCGCACCGAAAACCTCTCCCCCCAGGCGGCGACCGATCAGGTACAGCAGCACGCTCGTGATCGGCCAGGCAATGAAACTGCCCAGCTTGACGCACAGCAGGCCATCGCCACACAAACCGGTGGTGAAGGCAATGACCCAGGCAATCATGGGCGGCTTGGAGTAATACCCCCAGTCGAGCTGCTGCGCCCAACCCCAGTAATACGCCTCATCCACCGACAGGGTCAGGCCGCTACCCGCGAGAATCCAGGCACGGTAAACCGTCAATCCAAGAATGAACAACACCACATAGGGCCACAGCGCAACGGGCGCCTTGAGCGGATGCATCAATTATCCCTTTTTCAGCCGCAAGGCATTCATCACCACCAGCAGGGAGCTGGCCGACATGCCAATGGCGGCCAGCCAGGGCTGCACATACCCCGCCGCCGCCAGCGGAATGGCAATCAGGTTGTAGCCCAGGGCCCAAGCCAGATTCTGCCGGACCACAGCCAAGGTGCGTGCAGCATAGCGCCGCCCCAGCGGGATCTGGGAGAGATTTTCCGAAAGCAGGACCATGTCGGCACTGGCCTGAGCCAAGGGCGTGCCCTTGCCCATGGCAATGGAGACCTGCGCGCGGGCCAGAACCGGCGCATCATTGACCCCGTCCCCGACCATGGCCACGATGGCACCGCCAGCCTGCAGGGCAGCAAGCCGATCCAGCTTGTCCTGGGGCAAAAGCCCCCCTTCGTAATGCGAAACCCCCACCTCTGCGGCGATCTCTGCCGCCGCTTCGGGACGATCACCGCTGAGCAGCCAGACCTCAATGCCTGACGACTTCAGTTCGCGCACACAGGACGCTGCCTCCTCGCGCAGGGGATCATCGAAGGAAAAGCCCGCCAGAAGACCGCCTTCATCGGCCAACCAGACACGCAGCCCCAAAGGGGGGGCAAGCACCTCGCCCGTTACCTCGGGGCCGAACAGCTCGCTGACATAGGCATACGTACCGATGCGCAGACGGCGCCCTTCCACCCAGCCCTCCATACCTCTACCCGGTTCAGCCTGCGCCCGCTCCACGGACGGGATCTCGCCTTCGGCGGCACCCAGCAAGGCGTGGGCAATCGGATGTTCGGAAGCACGCTCCAGCGCGGCCGCCAGAACCACGCAATGCTCACGCGACAAGGCGCCAACCGGGTCGACCTGCCTCAGGCTCAACCGTCCCTGGGTGAGCGTGCCCGTTTTGTCGAAAATCACGTGGGTGACTGCGGCAAAGGTCTCCAGGGCATGACCGCGCGTCACCAGCAAACCCATTCGGGTCAGGCGCCCGGTCGCAACGGTGAGGGCCGCCGGGGTAGCCAGCGACAGCGCGCAGGGACAGGTGATGGCCAGAATGGCGATGGTCACCCAGAAGGCCTTCTCGGGATCGACCTGCCACCAGGCCAGGGCTATCAGGGCCGTGACCAGCAGCAGAGCCAGAACGAACCACTGCGCGACACGGTCGGCCACCTCACCGATGTGCGGCTTTTCCGCCTGCGCACG
Source organism: Halothiobacillaceae bacterium (assembly GCA_028696185.1). Lineage (GTDB taxonomy): Bacteria > Pseudomonadota > Gammaproteobacteria > Halothiobacillales > Halothiobacillaceae > JAQVHL01. The sequence goes on along the minus strand of JAQVHL010000006.1, from coordinate 23,854 downwards.
GTCCATCAGACGCACGATGGACGAAAGAACCGTGTCCTGACCGACCCGGTTGACGCTCACCACCAGCGGGCTTTCGACATTGAGCGTGCCCCCGACCACCTCATCGCCCACCGTGCGCCGCAGCGGCAGACTCTCGCCGGTCAGGATCGAGCTGTCGACACTGGAACTGCCTTCCACAATCACCCCGTCCGCCGGGAGGGTTTCGCCCGGTCGCACACGCACGCGATCCCCCGGCGAGAGCTCGAACACCGGAATCACCCGTTCATTGCCCTCGTCATCCAGCCGGGTCGCCACGCTGGGCATGAGCTTGACCAGGGCTTCCGCTGCCTCGCCTGCCCGATGGCGAGCGACCATTTCCAGGTAACGGCCCGTGAGCAGCAGGAAAACAAACATGGTCACGGTATCGAAATACACATGCCCATGACCGGTAAAGGTGGCCCAGGCGCTGCCAACGAAGGCCAGCAGGATGCTCAGGCTGACCGGTACATCCATGCCCAGGCGCCGCCGGCGCAGGTCTTTCCATGCCCCGCTGAAAAAAGTGGCGCCGGAATACGCAATGACAGGGATGGTGATGACGAAGCTGGTCCACCAGAAGAAATGCCGTAGATCGTCATCCATGCCGTGGTAATCGCCGGAATACAGGGCAATGGCGATCATCATGACCTGCATCATGCCCAGACCGGCAACGGCCAGCCGGCGCAGCGCCCGCTGTTGTTCCCGCTTGAACACCGCCTCCTGGCGTCCGGGATCGAATGGATGGGCGCGGTAGCCGATATCGGCAATGGCACGCAGTATCTCGCTGAGCTTGATGCGCTCATCATCCCAGCGCAGCTGAGCGCGATGGGAAGAGAAATTGACGCGGAAATCCAGCACGCCAGGCAGCGCCCGCACATGCTTTTCACTGAGCCACACGCAGGCGGCACAGACAATGCCTTCCAGGATCAGCGCCGCTTCCTTGATACCTTCCTGGCCCTCACTGACAAAGCTGCGCTGCAACTGTGGCTGATCGTAGATGACCATTTCCGCAAGCTGCGCAGGAAGCAAGGTCTCGACCCGGTCGGCCACCTCGGTACGGTGGCGGTAATAGTCTTCCATGCCGCCATCGACAATGGCCTGGGCCACAGCCGCACAGCCGGGGCAACACATGGACCGGCTCTCGCCCAGCACCTCGACACGATAATTCGCGCCGGGTGGAACCGGCAGGCCGCAGTGGTAGCAGCCCGATTCCTCCCGCTCCGGCGAGTCGCAAACCAGTGGTGCGTCGGACGGGAAGCCAGGTTGCAGCGGGCCGGGAGCGGCCTGACTCATCCGCCGTGCTCCGACGCCGGCGCGAGCACATCGGTACGCGCACGGATTTCATGCACCTCGTTCCCGATTTGCAGGCGCATCACGACCAACCAGAGCCCGGAGCGCGCCAGCGTAACCGGGGCTTCGTAAATACCCGGCTCGACTTCCTTGAGCGTTGTGGAGAAATCCAGCCGTTTGTCGGAAGGACGCAGGAAATCAACACGTACCTGCCCACCTGCCAGCGGAGTATCCCCTTTGTCGCGCCCAGTCAGGCGCAGAACCACCGCTTCCCCCGCCACCGGGTCGCTCATCCAGCCCTTGCTGACATGCCAGCCCCGTTCGGACTGCCGCTCCACACGGTCCAGGTAGTCATTGAACAGCGCTTCTTTCTTGTGATAGTCGTGACTGACCGTGCCGGGAAAGAACGAGGAAACGCTGGTGCCGCTCTTCGGCTCGGGAAGCAGCGCCTCACTGGCTGCGCCCTGCAGCCCCTTGGTGGCGACCGTCACGAAAATCGCGTTCATCACGACAATCACAGAAAAGAAAGCAATGATGATGGCCGGCCCCCAATGGAATCGGCGTGCCTCACCGTCCAGGCGTCGGGCAAAGATCAAGCCGAGCACATAGGCCGTGAGAAGAAAAATCACCACATGCATGGTGAACTCATCCGCCCCACGCCAGTTAAGGATGGCGTAAGGCGCATAAACCGCCAGACTGAGGATGCCGACGATCAGAGCAATCTGCTTCTCCCGCCCCGGCAGCAGGCGGCGGACGAGGAAGAAAACGCCGGCGATGAGGACAACGCCGGCGGCAAGGCTGGTAAGTAGGCTCATTGTTACCTGTTCGGAGAGTTGAACATGGCCGTTCGTTCGAACTGACCCAGGGCTCCACCCTTGTCATGAATCACGAAACGGAAGGGCTGCTGGCCAGTGGCATTCTGAGCCGGCATCTTCAGACGCACGAGGAAGTTGCGGTGCCCTTCCGCTGGCACCTTCATCTGCGAGACATTACCACCGTACTCGATCTCGACGCCGTCCAGCCCTTCGACGGACAGCGCCATGTCGAGTTCATTCATGGTCTTGTTCTGGATCTTCAGCTCATAGCTGTTCTGCACCCGCCCATCGGCCAGGCTCACGAACAGCGGTTGGCGAACCTGGTTCACCGAGAACTCAACGGGCGTGCGTGACAACACGCCATACGTCAAACCGATGAACGCGGCAGTCAATGCCACACCGTAACCAATGGTGCGGAACTTGAGCAGGCTGGGCTTTTTCCCCGTCTCGATTTCCGTTTCCGATGCGTAGCGGATCAGGCCCTTGGGCCAACCTTGCTTGGCCATGATTTCATCGCAGGCATCGATACACAGGCCACAGGAAATACAGGCAATCTGCAGGCCCTTGCGGATGTCGATACCGGTCGGGCACACCTGCACGCACAAACCGCAATCGATACAGTCCCCCACGCCAGCGGCATGACGTTCCTCCTGCGTTTTCAGCCCCTTGCCCAGATGAGCGCGGCCTTTTTCTGCCTCGCCACGCGGATAATCGTAGGAAACAAGCAGGGTTTCCTTGTCGAACATCACTGTCTGAAAGCGCGAGTAGGGGCACATGTAAATGCACACCTGCTCACGCGCCAGCCCGGCCATGACAAAGGTCGTCAGCGTAAGCAAGCCGGTGGTGATATAGGCCGGTGTGGGCGCCTGCAGCGTGAAAAACTCGACAAACAAGGTCGGTGCATCGACCCAGTAAGCCGTGAAGGTGAAACCTGACCATACCGCGATCAGGAACCAGATCAACCAGGTCAGGCCGATTTTGGTGGTTTTCTCTCCATTCCATGGCGCCTTCAAGAGACGCATGCGCGCCGGGCGATCGCCCTGCACCCAGCGTTCGACGAACATGAACAGATCGGTCCACAGTGTCTGGAAGCAGAAATAACCGCAAAAAGCACGCCCGACCAGACCCGTAACGAAGAACAGCAGCCAGGCCGCGATGATGAGCAATACCGCCAGCCAGTACATGTCCTGGGGGTGAATCACCATGTCAAACAGGTAGAAACGCCGCTCGGGAATATCGAACAGGATGGCCTGATTCGCGCCCACGGGGCGATCCCATCGCAACCACGGCAGAAGAAAAAACACCGCGTAGGCCAACACCAGAACCCCGGTCTTGAACGTGCGGAACTTGCCCTTGATGGAGCGGGGGTGGATGGGAATGCGCGACTGGTAAAGTTGCGGCTCGGCGGATTCTGACATGAGGCTCTCCTCGCAGGCTTGTCGGCCCGACGGCATTTTATAGTCTTTGAACCGTCGAAAACGGAATTTCATGCAAATCCGCTTTCGACGAGTCTTTTTAGCATATGACAATGCCGGCATAAAGCCGGCATTGATAAAGCATAAATATTTCGTATCGGTAACGAGAATTGTTACTTGCCGCCGCCCATTTCGTGGACGTAAACGGTCAGCATCTTGATCTCGTAATCCTTCAGGCGGTGCCCGAACGCCGGCATTTCGCGCTTGATACCCTTGTGAATCACATTGGTAATTTCCTGCTTCATGCCCTCAATACTACCCGCACCGGGCACGTTGGCTACCGTCCAGACCTTGTCGGTCAGATTCGGCGCACCCAGCATGGCATTGCCCTTGCCATCGGCACCGTGACAGCCCATGCACATGGCATAGCCTTTCTTGCCACGCTCGGCCGCGGCGGCATCGACCTTCTCGCCGGACAGACTCAGGACATACAGGGCCAGATCATCCAGCGCTTGCCCCTGAATGGTCGGGAAGCCGGGCATATTCCCCTTCAGGCCACTGGTGATGGCCTTCTGGATGTTTTCAACCTTCCCCCCCCAAAGCCAATCATCATCGGCCAGGTTCGGGAAATAAGGCAGCACACCCTGACCACCGGTACCATGGCAGGCCGCGCAGTAGTCACCGAACAGACCTTTGGCCATGGAACGCGCAAAGGACATCATCTCCGGACTGGCCAGGATCTGCTCATAGGATGCATTCTTGACCATTTCGATGCCCTCTTTCTGACGAAGGGCGGCCGGACTGTTGCGCATCTCATCAAGAAGCAGGGCGCGCGTGTTCCAGTGACCGTCATAGATCACCTTGCCTTGCTCGTCCTTCACCTCAATGGTCTTGATACCCTTGGTGAAGTCATTGCCGATCGGCCACGTCGGGTACAGAACCCAGTAGATCAGCGAGAAAACGATGGTGCCGTAGAAAGTCCACAGCCACCAGCTCGGCAGCGGATTGCTGTACTCCCGCAGGTCGCCGTCCCAGACGTGACCGGTGGTTTCCACCTCTTTGCTCGTGTTATTCGTGCTCATGGATTTTTATTCCCCTGATTGTCCTTGGACACGGGGCGACCTTCATCGTCGTCCAGAAATGGAATGTTCTTGTACGACTCCAGCCGCTCCTTGCGTTTCTTGCCAGTGAAGACATAGAGCACGATCGCGACGAACGTGACAAAGAAGATGACCAGCGAAAGCTGTTTGGAATTACCCAAGTCACCCAGCCATGCAAACACGTCAGTAATCACAATCGTACCCTCTTCAATCCGAGATCAACGGAACTTGGCAAAATAGCCTTCTTCGTACTGGCTGAAATCGACCAGGGTGCCCAGCATTTGCAGGTAGGCCACCATGGCGTCCATTTCGGTGACGCGCGAAGGATCGCCATCCCAGTTGCGCGACTTGGCTTGCTCTTCAAGCGTGGCCTTCGCGTTGGGGATATGCAGCTTCTTCGCCATCTCCTCGCCATACTCCTCGACGTTGCGACGGAACTCCTCCTCGGACAGCGAGTAAGGCACACCGGTACGCTTCAGGGCGATCATGCGCTGTTCGATGTCGGAGTAGTCCAGCTCGGTGCTCAGGAGCCAGGGGTACGGGGGCATGACCGAATCCGGGACCAGCGCCTGCGGATTGACCATATGCTGAGTCTGCCACTCGTCGGAGTATTTACCACCAACACGGGCCAGATCCGGACCGGTACGCTTGGAACCCCACTGGAAGGGGTGGTCGTACTTGGACTCGGCACCCAGCGAATAATGACCATAACGCATCATCTCGTCACGGAACGGACGGATCATCTGCGAGTGGCAGGCATAGCAGCCTTCACGGATGTACAGATCACGGCCACGCTGCTCAAGCGGGGTGTACGGACGCACCCCCTTTACCTCTTCTACTGTGTCCTTGATGTGGAACAGCGGGACGATCTCGACCAGACCACCGATGCTGATTGCCACCAGAGTGAGGACGATCAGCAGGCCGGAGTTGATTTCTACGCTTTCATGCTTCATGTGTTTTCACCATTGCCTGCGATCAGCCATGCGCCACAGCGGCGGCGGGAGCATTGACGCCCACGGTGCGACGGGCACCCACGATGGTCATGTAAAGGTTGTAAACCATCAGCAGCATGCCAGCGAGGAAGAACATCCCACCAATGGCACGGACAACGTACGGCAGATGCATGAAGGTCACGGTTTCGATGAAGGTGTAAGCCAGGTTGCCGTACTCATCGAAGGCACGCAGCATCAGACCCTGACCGATACCAGCCACCCACAGCGAAGCGATGTACAGGACGATGCCGATGGTCGCGAGCCAGAAGTGAACGTAGATCAGCTTGAGACTGTAAATGGTGGTGCCCCACAGACGCGGAACCATGTGGTACATGGAACCCATGGACACCATGGCCACCCAGCCCAGCGCACCGGAGTGCACATGACCCACGGTCCAGTCGGTGTAGTGGGACAGTGCGTTGACGGACTTCAGGGACATCATCGGACCCTCGAAGGTCGACATGCCGTAGAAGGCCAGCGCGGTGATCAGGAACAGCATGATCGGGTCGGTGCGCAGCTTTTCCCAGGCGCCAGACAGGGTCATGATGCCGTTGATCATGCCACCCCAGGACGGCAGGAGCAGCAGGATGGAGAAGGTTGCGGCCAGGGTGGAAGTCCAGTCCGGAATTGCGGTCCAGTGCAGGTGGTGGGTACCCGCCCACATGTACAGGAAGGACAGCGCCCAGAAATGAACGATGGACAGACGGTAGGAGTAAACCGGACGACCCGCCTGCTTCGGCACGAAGTAGTACATCATGCCCAGGAACGCGGCGGTCAGGAAGAAGCCTACGGCGTTATGCCCGTACCACCACTGGGTCATCGCATCCTGCACACCGGAGAACAAGCTGTAGGAGTGCAGACTGGTGATGGACACCGGCACGGCCAGGTTGTTGAAGATGTGCAGCAGAGCGACAGCAAGGATGAAAGACATGAAGAACCAGTTCGCCACATAGATATGCGGCTGGCTGCGGTTGCGCAGCGTCATGGTGAAGACCAGGAAATAGGCCACCCATACGACGGTAATCGCAAGGTCCAGCTGCCATACGAACTCGGCGTACTCACGCCCCTGGGTGAAGCCCAGCATGTAGAGGATGGCGCCACCACCGACACCCACCTGCCAGCCCCAGAAGGTGAACTCGGGCAGCCACTTGCCACCCCAGAGACGGGCCTGGCACGTGCGCTGCACGATGTAATACGACGTCGCGAACAGCGCGCTGCCACCGAAACCGAAGATCACCAGTGTCGTATGCACGGGACGCAAACGACCGAAGGTAATTTCCGGCGTGTTGAAATTCAGGAACGGCCACGCCAGCTCACTGGCGATGTAGACACCGGCAAGCATCCCCAACACGCCCCACACGAGGGCCATGATGGAGAACTTCTTGACAATGTCGTAGTTGTATTGCTCCGCCGGCGCGGCGGTCGCAACGGCTGCACTAGTCGACATCGCGGAACTCCTCAGCAGGTTATTGTTGTACCTTGCGCATGCAAGGCCGCCTGGGTTTTAGGCACCGGTATAGTAATCCAAACCCGCCCCCCCTAAAACCAAGCCACCCGCTAAAGATTTTTCACATATTCATCGTAACCAATTGAAACAAATAAGAAAAAAATATGTTAATAAATTCTTAAATTGACTTTATAGAATATTTTTATTGTTGCGAATGCGCTCCAACGGAACAAAGAACTCTCTCAGGGGCTTTTTTTCATTTTCAGCCGGAGACAAGGGCGCCGGACACCAAGCCTGACCATAGACCACCTCGTAGGTCGCCGGCAGTGTACCGGCCTCGTCACGCCAGGCCTCGTAGCGTCGCTCCATCTGCCGGTACGACTCACGCCCCAACAACCCCCGGGACCGCCCCTGCAGTGCGTTTGCGGCCCCGATTCCACGCAGGTCTTCCAGCACATCTCGCACCGTGGGGTAGGTCAGTACCAGACGCTCGACATCCATCACAACCTCGCGCAAACCGACACGCATCAGCGCGTCGCCCAAGTCGTGCATATCGAAAAAGGCATGGACCCGCCCCCCATCGCCCCAGGCATCGCGTAATTCGCGCAGGGTATCCGGCCCCAGCGTGGCAAAGCTGAACACGCCACCGGGACGCAACACCCGACGCACCTCGGCAAACACTTGCTCCGGGCGCGTACTCCATTGCAAGGCAAGACTTGAGAAAACAAGATCAACACTTTGATCCGCAATAGGAAGCGACTCCATATCCGCGCAAATCACGCGCGGGCGCGAAAACAGCCGCCCCCGCCGCCGGGCCCGATCCAGCATGCACTCGGACAAATCCAGCCCCAGCACCCGCGCGGCGGAAAACCGGCGCCGCAAGCCATCCAGGGCGTGCCCTGTTCCTGTCCCCAGATCCAGCAGATTTGCCGGTTCCACACGCAGATAATCCAGCCGTTCCAGCAAACGGGTCCGCACCTCAGCCTGCAACACCGCCCGATCATCGTAACGACCGGCGGCACGGTCGAAGGCTCGTCGCACACGACGTCGATCAAGCTCGTATTCACTCATTATTTATTTTCCCCTGTCACGCCCTGCAGCGCCTGAGCAAACCGACGAATCTCCCCAGCCACACGATCAGGTTCGCATAGCGGCAACAGATGCCCGGCCTCCACACACTGACAGCCCCAGCCTCGCGCCTGCAACCAGTCGCTCAAGGACACAGGAACGAGTGGATCGTTCACCCCGAGCAAAAAGCGCACTGGGCAGGGCGCCCGACCCAGAGTCTCACAGGCATCAAATCCGTCGAGCAAACCCAAACCCTGCGCCAGGGCCAGCGGATCGACAGGCCGAGCCAGCGCCTCCAGCCGCTCAGCACACTGTGCGCGGCGCGCGTCTTCCTCCCCCAGCACCAACAGGGAACGGAAACGTCGCAGCAACTGCCCTGGATGCCGCGCCAGACGCCCTTTGAAATCATCCAAACCCTCGGCCGTCATGCCATGAGGCCAATCCGGAGCCCGACGGAAACGCGGCGTAGACGCAACGGCCAGGATGCCCAGCGGCTCATAGGCATAGGCCGCATCGGAAAACGCCAGCAAGCCCCCCAGGGACCAACCGACCCACACCGCCCCCTGCGGGATTTCCGGCCGTGCGCAGGAGAGCCACATCGCCGGCTCTGCCGCCCCCGCCTGCTGGACATTGCCACCATGCCCCGGCCACTGCGGGCAGATCACCTCCCCCGCCCAGTCCAACCGGTCGATCACCTCTGACCACACGCCCGCGTGCATTCCCCAACCGTGAAGCAGAACCAAGGGGGGGGAGTCACCGCACGCTTTCATAAGACACTCCACTTCAAGACACACTCCCACACAGGTATCATGCGCCGCATTTCGCCCAAACCGACGACACCCCGATGCCCGAGGCACTCGCCCACCCGTTTACCCTGCCAATGATCGTCTTTGCCTACCTGATGGGCTCGATCTCCACCGCCATCCTCACCGCCCGCCTGTTCGGATTGCCCGATCCGCGCACCACTGGATCGGGCAATCCTGGCGCAACCAACATGCTGCGCCAGGGGGGACGCTGGCCGGCCATCCTGACGCTGATCGGCGATATAGCCAAGGGCGTCATCCCTGTTGCCATCACACACGCACTCGATCTTGACTCCAGCGCACTGGCGCTGGTTGCCGTGGCGGCCTTTCTTGGGCACCTCTACCCGGTTTTTTTTGGTTTCCGTGGCGGCAAGGGGGTAGCCACTGCATTGGGTGTGCTGCTCGGGCTCTCCCCCTTGCTGGGCCTCCTGGTGCTCGGCGTCTGGCTTGCGGTCGCCGCCCTGACACGCTACTCCTCGCTGGCGGCACTGATCGCCGCGCTCAGTGCAACACCGCTGACCTGGTGGTTACTCCCCGAGACCCCACTCATCCTTGCGGTTGCCACGTTGTCCCTGCTGCTCATCCAGCGCCATCACGGCAATATCCGCCGCCTGGTGCGCGGTGAGGAGTCGCGCATCGGGCAGCGCAAGAAAAGCGAGCCCGCATCCAACTAACACGCCTCAAGCGCCCTTTGGGACCTGCAACTCCGCCAGGCTCCAGCGCGGTCGTGTACGAAAACCCGAATCGGCATCCCGCTCCCCCTGCGCCAGACGCAAGGCACCGACCAACGCCACCATTGCACCGTTATCCGTACAAAAAGCGATACGCGGGTAGTGTACACAAGCGCCCCGAGCCCCCAGGCGTTCACGCAGACGCGCGCGCAGACGCTGGTTGGCGCCCACCCCCCCCGCCACCACCAGACGGTCACGTCCTGCAAGCTCCAGCGCCCGCTCGGACTTGACCACCAAGGTCTCGACCACCGCCTCCTCAAAGGCCCAGGCCACATCCGCAAGGCGCAGAGACGGCTCCTGCCGCGCGCGCGCCAGCGCATGCAGCGCTGCGGTCTTCAATCCGCTGAAACTGAAATCGCAGCCGGGCCGATCCAGCATCGGGCGCGGAAAACTCAACGCGCCCGGACCGCCCTCAGCCGCAAGCTGAGCCAATGCCGCGCCACCGGGATACCCCAGTCCCATCAGCTTCGCCGTTTTGTCGAAGGCCTCACCGGCCGCATCATCGATAGACTCACCGAGCACGCGGTAACTGCCCAGCCCCACCACATCAACCAATAAGGTATGCCCACCGGAGACCAGCAAGGCGACGAACGGAAACGCGGGAGCATCCGGCTCCAGAAAAGGCGCCAGAAGATGAGCTTCCATATGATGAACCCCCAGCGAGGGAACCGACCAGGCCGTCCCAAGCCCCTTGGCCACCGCAGCCCCCACCATCAAGGCACCCATCAAGCCCGGCCCGGCGGTATAGGCCACACCATCAACCGCGCCAAAATCGATTCCGGCCTGCAAGAAGACCTCGCGCAACAGGGGAGCAATCCGCCTCACATGGTCGCGGGAGGCCAGCTCCGGCACCACCCCGCCATAGAGCGCGTGTAAATCGACCTGACTGTAGAGCGCATGGGCGAGTAAACCCCGCTCCGTGTCATACAGGGCAACCCCGGTCTCATCGCAGGATGATTCGATCCCCAGCACGCGCATCCGCCACACCCCCCGCAGGAAAAAGGCGTCTATTGTTGCATCCTCTCGCCCCGAAAGTATAATGTTGCGGCTTTAAACCGGCCCGAAACCCGAACGGGCCATGATCACGAATTCAAACCTACGGAAACGCCTGATGCCCTCTGTACGCGTCAAAGAGAACGAACCCTTCGAAGTCGCGGTGCGCCGCTTCAAGCGCACCTGCGAAAAGGCCGGTATCATCACCGAACTGCGCGCCCGCGAGTTCTACGAGAAGCCGACCACCGAGCGCAAGCGCAAGGCGGCTGCAGCCGTGAAGCGCAACCAGAAGCGCCTCGCGAAGGAACAGGCTCGTCGTACCCGCCTGTACTGATACCCGCCCGGCCACTCACGGAGACGGTTCGATGACCGACACCCCATCCGAGCTCAAAGCCCGCATCACCGAAGAAATGAAAGCGTGCATGAAGGCCGGCGACAAGGCGCGCCTGGGCACCATCCGCCTCATCCTTGCGGCGCTCAAGCAGAAAGAGGTCGATGAGCGCATCGTCCTCAGTGATGCAGACGTGCTGGGTGTGCTCGACAAGCTCTCCAAGCAGCGCCGGGAATCCATCGAGCAGTACACCCAGGCCGGTCGCACTGATCTTGCCGATCAGGAATCCTTCGAGCTGGGCGTGATCCAGTCCTACCTGCCCGAGCCGCTCGGTGAGGAGGAGCTGGACACCCTGATCCGCCAGAGCATCGCCGATACCGGCGCCTGTGGTGTCAAGGACATGGGCAAGGTCATGAGCGCTGTGCGCGCGGCCGCCCAAGGCCGCGCCGACATGACGCAGGTGAGCGCCCGCGTCAAGGCCCTGCTCGCGGGCTGAAAGCGCCCCTTTCTTTTTCGTGCGCCGCACAGCACAGGCGGCGCCCTCCCTCGACGACTATCCGGAACACCGCACCATGGGTAACGTATTCCAGTTCCTTGATGTCCCGCGCCAGGACCCCAGAAAGGTCGAAGCCAAGATTCGCGTCAGGGAATTTAAGGAAATCTACGGCCATTTCGATCCGAGCACGGCCAGTCAGCAGGCCGACCGCTGTCTTGCCTGCGGCAACCCCTACTGCGAGTGGAAGTGCCCGGTCCACAACTACATTCCCAACTGGCTCAAGCTGGTGGCCGAAGGCAACCTCTTCGAAGCGGCGGAAATGTCGCACAAGACCAACTCGCTTCCGGAGATTTGTGGCCGCGTCTGCCCTCAAGACCGGCTTTGCGAGGGCGCTTGCACGCTCAATGACGGCTTCGGGGCAGTCACCATCGGCTCCGTAGAAAAATACATCACCGACGAAGCCTTCAAACAAGGCTGGCGTCCCGACATGAGCCAGGTCGTACCGACGGGCAAGCGCGTCGCCATTGTCGGCGCCGGCCCGGCGGGGCTCGGCTGCGCCGACATCCTCGTACGCAACGGTGTCACACCGATCGTCTTTGATCGGCATCCGGAAATAGGCGGCCTGCTGACCTTCGGCATCCCCCCTTTCAAGCTGGAAAAGGACGTGATCCGTACCCGCCGCCAGATCATGGAAGGCATGGGCGTGGAGTTCCGCCTCGGCGTCGAAATCGGGCGAGACCTCCCGTTCCAGAGCCTGCTCGATGAGTTCGATGCGGTTTTCCTTGGCATGGGAACCTATCGTTACATGAAGGGCGGCTTCCCCGGGGAAGACCTGCCCGGCACCTACGATGCCCTGCCCTTCCTGATCTCGAACATCAACCGCCTGCTCGGCTACGAGAAACACGCTTCGGATTTCATCGACATGCGCGGCAAGCGCGTGGTGGTACTCGGCGGCGGCGACACCGCCATGGACTGCACCCGCACCTCCATACGCCAGGAAGCCGCCTCCGTCACCTGCGTGTATCGCCGCGACGAAGCCAACATGCCCGGCTCGCGCCGTGAAGTCACCAATGCCCGCGAAGAAGGCGTGCAGTTCCTGTTCAACCGCCAGCCCGTGGAAATCATCGGCACCGATCACGTCGAAGGTGTACGTTTCGTACAGACCCGCCTGGGTGAGCCGGACGCACGTGGCCGTCGCAACCCCGAAGTCATTCCGGGCTCGGAAGAAGTCGTGCCCGCCGATGCCGTCATCATGGCATTCGGCTTCCGGCCCGATCCCGCTGCCTGGTTCGACGACTTCAGCATTGCCACGGACAATCAGGGCCGGGTCGTTGCCCCGGCCAAAAGCCACTACCCCTTCCAGACCGGTCACGCCAAGGTCTTCGCCGGCGGCGACATGGTGCGCGGCTCGGACCTCGTGGTCACTGCCGTCTTCGAGGGCCGCATGGCCGCACAAGGCATTCTGGACTATCTCGGCGTATGACGAACATGCATCCCCCCTTGCGCAATGACCGTTTCCTGCGCGCCCTGCTGCGCCAGCCCGTCGACCGGACACCAATCTGGATCATGCGCCAGGCGGGGCGTTACCTGCCGGAATACCGCGCCACCCGCGCGCGGGCCGGCAGCTTCATGGATCTGTGCCGCAATCCTGACCTCGCTTGCGAAGTCACCCTGCAACCGCTGGAGCGCTTTCCGCTCGATGCCGCGATTCTTTTCTCGGACATCCTGACCGTCCCCGATGCCATGGGTCTGGGACTATCCTTTGCCGAAGGGGAAGGCCCTCAATTCGCGCGTACCGTTCGCGGTCCGGCCGATATCGCCCGCCTGGGCGTTCCTGACCCCGAAGACGACCTGGGCTATGTCATGGAAGCCGTACGCACCATCCGGCGCGAGCTGGGCGGCCGCGTCCCGCTGATCGGCTTTTCCGGCAGCCCCTGGACACTTGCCACCTACATGATCGAGGGAGGCAGCAGCCGGGAGTTTGCCCTGGCCAAGGGCGCCCTGTTTTCCGATGCCCCCTGGGTGCACCAGCTGCTCGATATTCTGACCGAATCCGTTGCGCAGTATCTCGAAGCTCAGATTCGCGCCGGCGCACAGGCGGTGATGATCTTCGACACCTGGGGAGGCTCGCTGAATCCGCGTCATTACAAGGAATTTTCCCTCGATCCGATGCGTCGCATCGTCGAGCGCCTGCCCCGTGAATTCGATGGCCAGCGCATCCCGGTCATCCTGTTCACCAAGGGAGGGGGGCAGCATCTGGAAATCATGGCCGATACCGGCTGTGATGCCCTGGGCCTGGACTGGACTCAGGATATTACCGACGCACGCCGCCGTGTTGGCGGACGTGTCGCACTGCAGGGCAATATGGATCCCTGCGCGCTCTATGCTGACCCCGAGCACATCCGCGCCGAAGTGACGCGCATCCTGGCCGGCTACGGCCAGGGCAGCGGCCATGTCTTCAACCTGGGGCACGGTGTACACCCCAAGATCGACCCCGAGCATGTCGCAGCGCTCGTCGAAGCCGTGCACACCCTGAGCGCCCCCTACCACCTGGGTACCTGATTGTCGCCCCCCGGTTCCTGCAAAGACCGGGGGCTCATACCCATCGTTCAAGATGGACTACTCCGGCCGCACATCTTACGGGATGTTGAAAAACGCCTGTCAAGACAAGCCATGGATGGCTTGATCGAACATCAGGCACGCCAAGTACCTGACGCCTCCAATGCCCGTCATGATCCTGAACCCGAAGCGGACAATAAGCACCGCGGCAGGTGAGCTGAAAAAGGGCTGGCGGCGCTTTCCGGCATCCAAGCTAAGGCGCTCCCACTTCCCTTTGCACCTCCCCCTGAGCAATCAAGCTTTCCACACGCCGTAATCCAGCGCGCGTGAGCGGCCCGTTATCACCGGCGGCCAGAGGGGCTTCTCGCAAATCCCGGCTGTGCAAGACCACCAGGTCGACAGGGACACCGTTTGCGCTGAACGAAAACACGGGATACTCCCGCGCACGCCCCCCGCGATAACGCAGTACACGCCGCGACTCCTCGAAGGGAATGTTTCGCTCCAGCAGCTTGAGCAACACCTCTTCCGGCGTTTCAGCAAACAGATGCAGTACGATACTCGAGTTCTCGTCCGCCGTTCCCGTCAGCACGGACCCCACAAGTCGCGGTTCGAACGCCGAGAAAAAGCGCATGGCCTCCAGCGCCTGACGTCGCAGTCCTCGCAACAGCGCTGGTTGCCCTGGACGAAACAGGCGCTGGTAATCCGCCAGCGCCTCATCGAGATCACGGCAGTCGAGCAACCGGCTCATGGCCCCATCCAGCCCCAGTTCGGATGCCGCACGAGCCAGCGCCGCCCGGCAGTTCAAATCCGGATCGGCGGCCTGCAAGCGCGCCCCGCGCTCCAACAAGGCCCGTCTAAGCCGCTCGCTCAACACCATTGCTCTGCACTCACCCGGATGTTGCAAAAGGCCCCTTGGGCCAAAGGATCAGAAAAGCTCTTCGATCAGCTGACGATCGCCAAGCTCAAACTCCATGGTCGGAAGAACGTCAATAGCCTGCCCCATACGCGCCGAATCAAAATACTCAACGACCGCACCAGGATAATCCGGCCCCACGCGCGCCCCCGTTTCAGGGTCTATCCAGGCCGTCACCACACCCGGCGGTGTCGGCCAGTCCGCTTCAGGTTGATCCTTGAGCGCCGATTTCATGAAGCGAACCCAGATCGGCAGCGCCGCACTCCCCCCGGTTTCCTTACGCCCCAGAGGCTGATAATCATCAAATCCAACCCAGGTTCCGACCGCCAGATGCGGCGTATAACCCATGAACCACGCATCACGCTGATCGTTGGTCGTACCGGTCTTTCCGGCAATATCCGGCCGCTTCAGCGCACGGTAGGCCGCCGCCGCCGTCCCACGACGCGCAACATCCTTCATCATTACGGTCATCAGGAAGGCATTTTCCGCCGAAATGGCTCGATGGGCGCCCAACACGCCGGGAGGGCAGGCATCGCACAGGGTAGGCGGGGATGCTTCAAACAGGACATTCCCTTCAAATGATTCGACACGCTCGACAAGATACGGCGGCAGATAGAACCCCCCGTTGGCAAACACAGCGTAAGCCGCCGTCAGTTCAAGCTGCGTCAGGGCATAGCTTCCCAGCGCCATGGAGAGAGTCGGCTGCCAGGACTGCACCGGCAAGCCGAAATTTCGGGCATGCTCTATCGTCACCTGCGGCGTGATGCTCTGGATGACCCGAACCGACACCAGGTTCTGCGAACGCACCAAGGCTTCATGCAGGCGTGTTGGACCATAGAACTTGCCGGAATAGTTCTGGGGGCGCCAATCCTCATTGTTGCCCCGTCCCCCTTCGATCACCATGGGTACATCGTTGACGACCGTCGCCAGGGTAAACCCATTCTCCAGCGCCGCCGAATATAGAATAGGCTTGAACGCCGAACCCGGTTGCCGTTGTGCCTGAATGGCTCGGTTGAACATGCTGCCCTGATGGAAATCATAGCCTCCAACCAGGGCCAGAATCGCACCCGTGCCGACATCAAGCGCCGTCAGGGCGCCCTCAACCGCGGGTACCTGCGCCAGACGCCAGCCTTTTTCCTCGTTTTCGATACGCACGACATGCCCCAACGCAACCACGTCGGAGGCCTGTTTGGGCACCGGCCCATAACTCCCGTCTTCACGGACAGGACGCGCCCACTGAAGGCCAGGCCATTCCAGGGTGACAGTCTCACCGCTGGAGCGCAGCACATGCACACTCTGCTTGTCGACCGAAATGACGATTCCGGCCTCAAGCCCCCCCACGGGCGGATAGCCTGCCAGGGCTTTTACCGCTTCCGCCACCGTCATGGGCGCCAGAACCGCGACCGGGCCACGATACCCATGACGGCGGTCATACTCACGCAAGCCCTCACGCACGGCCGCCTGCGCCCGCGCCTGCAGACGCCCGTCTATACTCACATGTACACGTAATCCCATTTCATAAGCCGCATCGCCGTAGCGTGCCACCATCTGCGCCCGTGCCATCTCTGCCACGTACGGCGCAGAAACTTCCGCAGTCGCCCCAAGATAAAGCTGGGAAACAATCGGCTCGGCGCATGCTTGAGCCACTTCGGCAGAACCCAGATATCCCAGCTCCTCCATACGCTGCAGTATGTAATCACGCCGGATTTTCAAGCGTTCCGGATTGGCGATGGGGTTGAAACGCGACGGGGCCTTGGGCAACGAAGCCAGAATCGCCGCCTCCGCCGGGGTCAGTCCATCCAGCGGCTTGTTGAAATAAATCTGCGCCGCAGCCGCCACACCGTAGGCACGGTTGCCGAGAAAAATCTGGTTCAGGTAGAGTTCGAGAATCTGCTCTTTGGTCAGGCCATGCTCGATCTTGACCGCCAGCATGACTTCCTTGAGCTTACGGGTGTAGGTTTTTTCAGGCGACAGAAAGAAATTGCGTGCCACCTGCATGGTGATCGTGCTCCCCCCCTGCCCTTTGTGGCCTGTACGCAACAGCTCCCAACCTGCACGCGCCAACCCCTGAACATCAACACCGGGATGCTCGAAAAAACGATCATCCTCCGCCGCAAGAAACGCCTTGACCAGCACGGGCGGCAGCTCGTCATAGCGCACCGGGAAGCGGCGTTTCTCCCCAAATTCGGCGATCAGGCGCCCCTCGCGATCATAAATTCGCATCGGAACCTGATACTGAACCGTGCGCAATGTCGTAATATCCGGCAGCTCAGTGTTGTAAACATGATACAACACACCCAACCCGCCGGCAGCAAAAATCGCCGACAGAACAAGGAGATAAAATAATAACTTGAAAAAACCCGTAAAGAAGTTCATAAAAGATACAGTGTAGTGGCTTGCCAGCGTCGACTCAGCTTCCGGTTTGGCTTAGGATTCCTCCCTGCCAGCCTCTGTGAAACAGGACGTTTGCGCGAGACGATACCGTAAGGTCTTGGTGAAGGGAAACAACCGTGTTCAGCATATCCAAAAAACAGGGTCTGCTCGGACTCGACATCAGCTCAACAGCCGTCAAGCTGCTGGAGCTGAGTCAGTCGCGTGGCAGTTATCGAGTCGAAGCATATAGCGTGGAACCCCTGCCGCCCTCCGCCGCGCAGGAAAAGGCCATTCTCGATATCGAGGCGGTCGGCGAAGCGGTCAAACGGGCGGTGGCCAAGGCCGGAACGCGAACGCGTCATGTCGCGGTAGCCGTCCCCGGAACGATGGCGGTGACGCGCATCATTTCCTTACCGGCCTCTCTCTCCGAGGAGGAAATGGAGGATCAGGTCCGCACCGAAGCGGATCAATACATCCCCTACCCTCTCGAAGAAGTTGACCTCGATTTCGAGGTCATCGGGCCGACGCAGGCCAACCCCTCCAATGTCGATGTCATCATCGCCGCCACACGCGCAGAAAACGTCGAAGCGCGTGTTTCGGTTGCCCAGATGGCCAATCTGCAGGTCAAAGTGGTCGACATCGAGTCGTTCACCATCGAAAACGCCTATAACGCGCTCATCGCTCCCAACCTCTCCAGTGCTGAACGCAGCCTGGCGGTAGCGGTGGTCGACATGGGCGCAACGATGACCAGCATCAGCGTGATGCACAATGCTCGCCTGGTCTATACGCGTGAACACAACTTCGGTGGCAAACACCTGACAGAAGACATCATGCGTCGCTACGAAATGAGCTACGAGGAGGCAGGCCGCGCCAAGCGCCTGGGTGGGTTGCCCGAAGACTACGTCCCGCGTGTGCTCAATCCTTTCATGGAAAGTGCGGCACAGCAGCTCAACCGCTTCCTGCAGTTCTACTTCAGTTCGCCGAACAGCGCCCCGCTGGGGCTGATCCTGCTTGGCGGCGGAACCGCAAACATTCCGGGCCTGACCGAAAGGATTGCCGAAGAGGTGGGTATTCCCACCCGCATCGCCAACCCCTTCGCCAACGTCACCCGCTCCGGTCGCGTGCCGGGTGATGCGCTCTCCAACGACGGTACGGCGATGCTTATCGCCAGCGGTCTGGCCCTGAGGAGTTTCGACTGATGGCACACATCAACCTGCTCCCCTGGCGCGAGGAGCGCAGAAAACAGCGCCAAAAGGAATACCAGACGCAACTGGGCATTACGGCATTGGCCGCCGCAGCGGTCATGCTCGGTGTGCACATGTTTTACCAGGGCCTGATCGACGAGCAGAACACACGAAACGCCTTCCTCAAGAATGCCATCGTCGAGCTGGACAAAAAAATCGTCGAGATCAAGAGCCTGGAAGAAACCCGCCAGCAACTGATCGGGCGCATGGAGGTCATCCAGAAACTCCAGGCCAGCCGTCCGAACATCGTGCATGTAATGGACGTCCTGGTCCGTACCGTACCTGATGGCATCCAGCTTGAAAGCGTCTCGGTACAGAACGATAAGGAAATCAACATCCAGGGCACCAGCGAATCCGCCGCGCGTGTCGCGGAATACCTGCGCACCATCAATACCAGCGGCTGGCTGGGCGGTGCGGCCATCATCGGCCAGGGTATTCTCGCCAACACCAAGGATCCGGATGCCCTGGGGCGTTATGTCTTCACCATCAAGGGCAATATCACCCCGCCCAAGCCTGAAGCCGAGCAGAAGGAGGCCGCCCAATGAACATGGACGATCTTCGCGACCTGGATTTCAAAAAGCTGGGTTTAGCCCCGGCTCCCATTCGCGTGGGCTTCGCCGTCATCGTCTTCGGTGCTGTCCTGGGCTTGGGGTATTACCTCGATACGGATACCCAGCGCACCGAGCTGCAGGGACTGGAAGCCCAAGAACCCCCCCTGCGCCAGGAAATCGAGAAAAAGCAACGTCAGGTCGCCAATCTTGAAGCGCTGAAACAGCAGCTTGCCGAGATGGAAAAACGCTTTGGTGCGTTGCTACGTCAGCTGCCGAGCAAGGCCGAGGCGGAAAACCTGATCGTCGATGTGGCCCAGACCTCCCTGCAGAATGGACTGACCAACCAACAGATCCAACCTGGTACCGAGGTGTTGCTCGACTTCTACGCCGAGATGCCCTACACGCTGAAATTCCGTGGGGACTACCACAATTTCTCCAAGTTTGTCAGCGATGTAGCCAAACTGCCACGTATTGTCACGCTGCATAATTTCAAGGTCAGCCTCGACACCAAGCAACAAAACACACCGGGGGCGGGTTCGGATCTGGACATGAGCGTCGTCGCCAAGACCTACCGTTATCTTGACAAGGAGGAAGGCACGCCATGAGACCCGCACACCGCAACCTGATGCCCGTCGTGGCCCTGGGCGCGTTCATGGCCCTGGGTCTGGGTGGATGCGTCATGGACTCAAAGGACGACCTCAACGCCTGGTTGGCCGAGGTCAAGCAGCGCCCCGGCGGAAGGCTCGACCCCATACCGGAGATGAAGCCGACGCAGCCCTTCGACTACTCTGCAGCCGCCTTGCGCAACCCTTTCGAACCCGTACGCGTTGCTGAAGAGGAAGTAGCAGATAACGGCCTGCGTCCGGACATGGACCGCCGTAAGGAAGAACTGGAAAAATTCCCCATTGATGCCTTGTCAATGCTGGGCGTGCTGGAGAAGCCACCTTTACGTTACGCGCTGATCCGCGACGGTAATGGTGTCATCCATCAAGCGCTGGTTGGTAATCACGCTGGCCAGAACTACGGCACCATCGTATCGATTCATGAAGATCGTGTTGAGCTAACAGAAATCGTACCCGACGGGCAGGGCGGATGGACGGAACGTCCTTCCCTGATCAAACAGAAAGGGGCGAAATGAGAGAGGATATGGACATGAAACACCCGCGCACGTCCCCGCTGACCCAGGCCATCCTGACCGGGCTCGGCCTAGCCGGTGCCCTGACCTTCAGCCCGATGGTCATGGCCGCTGGCACCTTGGACAAACTGACCTATAGCAGCCTGAGCGATGGCGGCATGCAAATCCGCCTGACGCTGAGCGAAGCACCCGCTGCCGAACCGGCGCATTTCAGTGTCGACAACCCTTCACGCATTGCCATCGACCTGAGCGATGTCACCAACGCCCTGAGCAAACGCACCGAGTCCATTCAAAGTGCTGGCGTACGCGACGTTGTCATCGCCGAAACCGAAGGCCGTACCCGTGCGGTCATCAACCTTGACCAGAGTCGCCCCTACACCCTGACCACCGAAGGCAATGACGTGGTTATCACCCTTGCGGGAGGTAAGGGAGCGGAATCGGCCACAGCCCCCGGAGCCAGTACTGAAACGCTTGCGTCTCAGTTTGCATCCAACACCGCCGACGCGGCCGTGCAAAGCATCAATATCCAGGATCAGCACGAAGTCGATTTCCGCCGCGGCACAGCAGGAGAAGGCTTTATCCAGGTCAACCTGCCCGAGCCGAATGTTCCGATGAACATCAAGAGCGAAGGGCGCCGCCTGCTGGTCGATCTGCCCACCACCCATCTCACCCCCGGCAAGTACGATGTGCGCGATTTCTCCAGCACCGTGGACGAAATTCAGGTACGCAGCAAGGGCAAAGGCAGCCAACTGGTTCTGCTGACCAACAAGAACGCCGGCGAGCATCTGTCCTGGCAGACTGACAACCGCCTGACTGTCGAAGTCAAACCGATTCCGAAGGAAACCAAGGACGCCCCCGGCGCCCCGAAGAAGTACACCGGCGAGCGCCTGACGCTCAAATTCCAGGACATCGAAATTCGTCCGCTGCTGCAGCTGCTGGCTGACTTCACTGGCAACAATATCGTGGTGGCCGATTCCGTTTCAGGCTCCATGAGCTTGCGTCTGGACAATGTCCCCTGGGATCAGGCGCTGGATCTGATCCTCACCACCAAAGGCCTCGACAAGCGGGTCAATGGCAATGTGATCTTTGTCGCCCCGATGGAAGAACTGGCCGCCCGAGACAAGGCCGAGCTCGAAGCCAAGAAGCAGACCCAGGAACTGGCTCCGCTGGTTACCGAACTCGTGCAGATCAACTACGCCAAGGCGGGCGACATCGCCCGCCTTCTTCAGGCCGGCGACAAGGAAAAGGGCAAGTTCCTGTCCGAGCGTGGGTCCATTACGATCGATGAGCGCACCAATAATCTCATCGTTCACGATGTACCTGACTCTCTTGATCGCATCAGAAACCTGATTGCTCAACTCGATACGCCGATCAAGCAGGTTCTGATCGAGGCTCGCATCGTCATCGCCACCGACAACTTCTCCAAGGAGCTCGGTGTGCGCTGGGGTGTAACGGCCGCCGTGGGCAACGGGGCCAATGGCATGATTGGCACGACAGGATCTGCCGAAGGTCTCAGTCGAGACGCTATCTATCCAGGCGCATCGCAATCTGCTACCAACGGCATGATTGGCACCGGCGTGCTCAACAACATGACCACCGGTTCACCTTTCCCCACGGGGATACCGGCCCAAAGTGACCGTTGGAACGTCAACCTCCCTGTCACCAACCCGGCGGGAAGCCTGGCGCTGGCCGTACTGGGTAGCAATGTGCTGCTAGACCTGGAACTGTCTGCACTGCAGGCCGAAGGTGAAGGCCAGATCGTGTCCAGCCCGAAGGTCATTACCGCGAATGGGCACAAGGCCATCATCAAACAGGGGCAGGAAATTCCCTACCAGTCCACGGCTACGGCGGGTGGCGTTGCCATTACCCAGGTGACATTCAAGGAAGCCGTACTGGCCGCCGAAGTCACGCCGCAGATTACCCCCAACGACAACATCATTCTCGACATCATGGTCAAGAAGGATGAGGCGGATTACACCCGTCTGTTGCCGGGCAGCACCAACCCACCGCTGAACAAGCGCGAGGTCAACACCAAGGTTCAGGTCAAGAACGGCGAAACCGTGGTGCTGGGTGGTATCTATGAGCTCAGCTCGGAAAAATCCATCGACAAGGTGCCTTTCCTTGGCGATATTCCGGGGCTTGGGGAACTGTTCAAACGCAATGGCAAAAAGGATCGGCGCTTCGAACTGCTGATTTTCGTCACGCCGAAGATCGTTGACGCCAGCAGCACCGAAATCGCCAGAAATTGAGGAATGACGGAGCAGAAATGATGTACTTCAGAAACGCACTACTTTTCGTATTCGCCCTGGCGCTCGCCGCCTGCGGTGGTGGTGGGGGCACAGTCAGCGGCCCCATCAGCTCGGGATCCAAGCTCAATGTCGAGCTGATCGCGTATCAGACCAATCTGCCCGTCCAGAACGAAGGCAGCTTCGTTCAACCGCCCAGCGCGCTGTACACCACCACTGTCGTGGCCAAGGCCACCCGTGCGGATGGATCGCCCATCCCTAATGGCACCAAGATCCAGTTCATGATGAATGGCGGCAACACCTACAGCGGCGCGCTGTATCCCCAGCCGTTTGAGATGGAAGAAGTAACCGACGCTAACGGTAACACCATCAAATACCCCAAAGCCTTCTGGTCCTATGCAGTCGATAGTGCAGCCGGTCAGGCACTGATGCTGTTCCACGCCTGGACCCGCCCTGGCAAGGTACGCGTTACCGTATCCGTTACCGACCCCAGTAACGGCGCGGTTGGCACCCAGGATATTGAAATCACCGTCGGCTCCGGCGTCTCCACCGGCATGCCCTCCACGATTACCGCCGAACTCACCAATGGCCCCATCTACGTTGCCAACCAGGGCAAAAACGATGTCGGCCTGGTCAATGTCTTTGTCGCCGACCCGGCCGGTGAGCCGGTGGGCGCGGGCGATGCTGCCAACGTCAAGGCC
This sequence comes from Halothiobacillaceae bacterium, assembly GCA_028696185.1. Taxonomy (GTDB): domain Bacteria; phylum Pseudomonadota; class Gammaproteobacteria; order Halothiobacillales; family Halothiobacillaceae; genus JAQVHL01. The sequence goes on along the minus strand of JAQVHL010000006.1, from coordinate 636 downwards.
GAAATCCTGAACCCGGAAATCGGCGCGACCCTGCAGGGTGGCGGCACCATGGCCGTTAACCGCACCATCAATGGTCAGACCCAGTTCAATGTGCGCTCGGGCAGCCAGTCCGGCGTCGTCAAGCTGCGCCTCACTGCCGATGCGGCCGACAACAACGTCGAAAACGGCATTCAGCAGCCGGTTACCGATGACGTACAGGTGGTCATTGTGGATGGGCGCGTCGCGGCCATTACCCTGACCGGCCCCTATGTCAACGCCATCCGTAACAACCAGGCCAATATCCCGCTGAGCTCCGATGATCTCTTCGATAACGGCAGCTATTCCCGTCTGATCAGCGCGGTGGTCAAGGATCGGGACGGCAACCCCGTACCGGGCGTTACCGTGCGCTTTGGTCTGATCGACTCGCCGATCTACAACTACCCCATGGGGGATGGCTCACGCGGCGTATTCGCCCTGTCCGGCGTCATGGGTAACCCGGTTGAAGGCGGCAATCGATTTGACCAGCAGGATGGCATCCCCCTGCAGACCGGCATGACCCTTGCGGACGGCAGCATCGCCGCAGCACGTCGCCATGACCACATCCTTCTGCTCCCCAGTGAAGAAGGCGTGGATCGCGATCTGGCCAGCAATCGCAGC
>JAQVHL010000039.1 GCA_028696185.1 Halothiobacillaceae bacterium | reverse complement strand
CAGATGAAACCCTCAATATCAGAATATCCTTATAAATCTCGCTGAGTATCTGCATTCCACCGAATTGCTCGATGCCGTTCGCCTGTCGCCCCAGGCGTTTACCCGTCAACGCACGTTGACCTTTCCCACCCTGATTACCGCCATGCTCTCCGGCTTCAAGGCCAGTGTGCAGGCTGAACTCGATGCATTCTTCGCCCATCGGGCGAATCGGGCCGATCTGCGGCGTGAGGTCAGCGCTCAGGCGTTCTCGAAAGCGCGCCGTAATATCTCGCCGTCGGTGTTTTCCCGCCTCAACGCGCGTTTGCTGTCCCTCGTTGCCAATGCGGGGCCTGCCCCACGCTGGCGCGGTTGGCGGGTGGTGGCCGCCGATGCTTCGAAGTTGCGCCTGTTCATGCAGGCGGACGGTCGCCGCGCCGTCCGCGATGTGACGGCCTTCGCGCTGTATCTGCCAGGAGTGGAGATGACGCTGTCGGCCGAGCTGTATACCGACACCGTCGGGGAGCGGCAGATGCTTTTCGAGCATCTGCATCAGCTGAATTCGGATGACCTGTTGGTGTTGGACCGGGGCTATCCGGCGCGTTGGTTGATCGCCCACTTGAGCCAGCAGAAGCGGGCCTTCTGCGTGCGCGTCGATGCCAGTGGCTTCGCGGTGGTAAAAACCTTTCTGCGTTCGGGGCAGACCGAGGCCGTGGTGACCATCCCCGCCCCGGACGCCGCCGAGGCGAGCGATTACGACTGTGCGCGCACACCCACGACGGTGCGTTTGGTGCGGGTGCTCACGCCCAACGGGCGTGTGCACGTCCTGATGACCTCGCTGCTCGATGCGCAGGCCTACCCCGCGTCCGATTTCGCGGCGCTCTACCACAGCCGCTGGCGTATCGAGGAAGCCTTCAAACGTCTCAAGCACCGCCTAGCCCTGGAAAACACCTCCGGCCTGTCCTGGCGGGCCGTGCAGCAGGATTTCGGGGCGAAAATCCTGGCGGACAATCTACACGCCTTGACGGTGCGCGAAGCCGCCGAACGCGATCCCTTGCCCGAAAACCGCAAGATCAACCGTACCTATGCCATCGCCCACTTGCGTCGGCGATTGCCTTGCTGGCTGCTGCTGGGCATCCCCCAGGGGCCGTGCCTACAGACGCTGTTGAGCACCTTGAGGCGACATCTCGTCCCGTTCAAACCCGGTGCCTCCAAACCACGTCCAGAGCGCCCCAAGCCACATCGTAGTCATGCCTATAAATCAACAGGTTGAGGCTTAAGTTGAGGGGATTGGGTCGTAATCCCCTTCGGTAAACGGGGCGCTGAAACCGCGATGATCGACGCCGCCGCGCGTTGATCTTGTCGTAATCCCCTTCGGTAAACGGGGCGCTGAAACAATCTGCAGGCCGATTTCCAGAACTCGGTCATTGTCGTAATCCCCTTCGGTAAACGGGGCGCTGAAACAATTGCAGGATTTGCAGAAAAAGCATTTTTACCGTCGTAATCCCCTTCGGTAAACGGGGCGCTGAAACGGTTCCCCGGGGAATGAGATGAAAAAAATAAGGGTCGTAATCCCCTTCGGTAAACGGGGCGCTGAAACGTTGATCTTCGAGCCGTCGGCTATCGGGCAAGTCGTAATCCCCTTCGGTAAACGGGGCGCTGAAACTCTACCCCAACGGAGCCGCATCAGGCAAGGCTTTGAGGCCCCTTCGCCGGACAAGTCGGGATTTTTGGGCGCTGGCGGTCGTCCGGAGGGTTGGAAATCTGTGCATAAGTGTGTTTTCTTTTTTTAAATCATATGGATGTCAGAAGAAGGCTCAGGCGATGGTCAAATCTGGATCTTTCGGGCGCTGTCCGAAGCCGTCGATCTGGATTCCGGCGCGGTCGCGCTGGCAGAGGGGATAGTAGCGCACGCGGTCATGTTCGGGATCAATGCGGCGGGCCATGCGTTGCTTGAGTCGGGTAAGGCGGCGGGTATCGAGGTGGCATTCGAAGACGCTGTCCTGGACGCGATCACCGTAGCCTTCGAGGAGGCGGGCGACCTTGCGCAGGCGTTTGGGGCAGCGGATGTCGTAGCAGACGACGATGAACATGGGGTGGTCTGTTCAGATGACGATGAGGTCGGGGTCGTTGGGGCTGCGTCCCTGGCCTTGCCAGGCAATATGGCATTCGCAGTCACCGCAGATGGGGTAGATGCGCAGGCTGTCGGCGTCGGGGTCGAGATGTTGCTGCAGGGTGCCGCGTAGCCGGGCGAGCTGGTCGGGGTTCATGTAGCACTCGAAGACGCTGTAGTTGACGCGTTCGCCCCAGCCGAGCAACTGGCGTTCGATGCGGGCGCGTGCGCGGTCGCAGGCGATGTCGTAGCTGATGAGCCAGAGGTGGTGGGCCATGTCATTTCGCCTTGTAGGGGTGGTAGACGGGTTCGCGCCCGAGCATGAGGTCGGTGTAGTGGGCAACCTGCATCTGGAGCAGGCGCTGGTGGTCTGTGCGCAGGCCGGTGCGCGGGTGAATGACGCCGGTGCGCATGCGGGTCTGCAGGTGTTGCAGGTAGCGTTCGCGGGTGGTGTCGCGCATCTGGCAGGGGTAGTCGTCGTTGCTGTCCCAGGCAAAATCGGCGGGTTGGCAGTGTTTAAGGAAACCGAGGGCGGCGGTATCGACTATCGGGGCGCGGAATTCTTCCATGAGGTCGGAGACGAGGGCGGGGTGGCGGCCGTTGGCGGTGTGCAGGGTGCCGAGTGCGGGGTTGAGTCCGGCGCGGTCGATGAGGGTGGCGAGCGTGGAGAAGAGCACGCCATAGCCGTAGGAGAGCAGGACATTGAGCGGGTCGGTGGGTGGCTGGCGGCGACGTCCGGGAAACTGCCAGTGCGGGTCGATGAGCTTTTTCAGGGCGGTGAAGTAGCGGTTGGCGGCGGCGCCCTCCAGGCCGCGCAAGGCGTTGGCGCTGTCGGCCTTGGGGAGCCGATTCTGCATTTCGAGGATGGCGTGTTCGATCAGCTCGATGTCGGGGTCTTGGCGGCGGCGGTTGTGGCGTCGCAGGAGCAGGCGCTGGTTGTGCAGCTTGCCGTCGAGGAAGGCGCGCATGCGCATGAGGGCGTGGTCAGCGTCATTTTCGAGGGCAAACTGACCGCGCTGGAGGTCGAGCCGGGTGGCGCTGGCGTGCAGGGCGCAGGCGGGGCGGCCTGCGTGGTCGGTGAACTGGATGTGCAGGCCGGTGTGCTGGGCATGGCGTAGCAGGGCGGTGCTGATGAGCTGGTTGCCCTGGATGATGAGTTGGTCGAGTCGGTTGAGCGGCAGGCTGGTGACAATGCCGTGCTTGTTGCGGATGAGCAGGCGTTCGCCTTCCTTTAGCAGGCTGTGGCCGCAGCGAGTAAGGTGCAGGCTGCGCAGAAGCGGGTCGAGCTGGGCGGCTTCGGCGTTGCTGAAACGCTCGTCGGGCGGGAAGGGTTCGCTGGCGCGGCTGCTGCGCGGGTCGCGCAGGCTGGGGCCGGGGTGTGCGGGGAGGTCGGGCGCTTCGGGGGTGCGGGGTTCGGGCTCGGGGGTGAGGGTGGGGGGCTCGGGCTCGGCGTTGGGGCCGTTCTGGTGGGCGGCGGCCTCGCGCATTGGGGTATCCGGGATGAGCCAGCGACCGGCGTCGGGGTTCTGTGGGCGCATGAGATTGCGGATGAAGTCGACCCCGAGAAAGCTGAAGCCTTCCTCGAAATGGGTGATGCGGGTTTTTTCGGGCTTGAGGGCGAGGCGTAGGGTGTCGACTACCTCTTCGGTGAAGTCCAGGGCGTGTTCGGCGGCGGCGCGGTCGCGGCAGAGGATGAGGAAGTCGTCGGCGAAGCGGACCAGGCGCATGTCCCGGTCGAGCAGGGCGTCGTCCATGTCGTCAAGGTAGAGGTTGGCGAGCAGGGGGGAGAGGGGCGAGCCTTGCGGTACGCCACGGGTGAGCAGGCGCGGTGGGCCTTCGCCGGGGTGCAGGCTGGCTTCGAGCCAGAGCTGGATCAGCGGCAGGCTGCTGTGGTCGTTGAGGGTGCGGCGCAGCTTGGCGAGCAGCAGGCTGTGGTCGATCGTATCGAAAAAGCTCTGGATGTCGGTATCGACCACCCATTGATAGCCCTGGTCTCGGTAGTGGGCAACGCGGGCGATGGCCATGGCGACTGAACGCCCGGCGCGGTAGGCGTAGCTGGCGTCGGCGAAGCTGCGCTCCAGTTCCGGGCCGAGCACGCGGGCCGTGGCGGTTTGCAGTACGCGGTCACGCACGCTGGGCACGGCCAGCACCCGTTCGCTGCCGTCGTCCTTGGGGATGCGGACTTCGAGCAGGGGCAAAGGACAATAGTCGTTGCGCAGGACCTGCTCGCGCAGGGTTTGCAGCCGGCCGAACACATTGAGACCGAAGCTCTGGATGTCCTGCCCGTCGATGCCGGCCATACCGGCGTTGCGGCGGACCTTGTCCCAGGCTTCGGCCAGGTTGGGTTCGTCGAGAATGCGTTTCAGATGGGTATCGACCATGCCCGCTCTCCGCTCCTGTACGGCCTCAGGTCGGAGTATAGGGCCGGACAGGTACGACGGTAGCCGTCAGGGGGTCGCTCGTGCGGCAGGGCGTAGCCAGTCGAGCAAAAGCGAAGAGAGGCGGTTGATCTGCGGGCCGTGAATGAGGTGGATGCCGGTGTGTTCGGCACGGCGGCGCATATTGGGGCTGAGTTTTTCCAGGCTGACGAGCAGGGCGCGGCTGTTGATGCCGCCGAGCTGTTCGCTCAGCGCGTCGAGCTGATAGGCAATGTCCTTGGCGCTGGGCTTGCCGTAGGCGGAGCCGCTGAGGTTGCCGGTCTTGCATTCGATCAGGTGCAGGCTGTTGTCGTACAGCAGGGCGATGTCGATTTCATTGAGCAGGACTTCTTCATGGGACGTCGTTTCCGGCGCGTCCGCATGGCGTACACGCAGGTTCATGCACATATCCTGCAGGCGGGGAAGCGGGGGGCGCAGGCGCTCGATGGCGTCGAACACGGCGATTTCGAACCAGCCGCCGGTCAGGAAGTTGTAATCGGCGGACTCGATCAGCCGCCAATGTCCCGCCTGCTGTGTGAGCAGGCCGGCCTGTTCAAGCTGCGCCAGCAGCGCGCCAGCATGGCGCAGGCGGCCATGCTGTGGGGGCAGGCCGGGGTTGGCCAGTTGGGCGAATACGGGGCGTAGTCGGTCGAGTTGTTCGCGCAGGGATTCGCTCTGCAGCAGCACCCGTGCCAGACGGCGCTGCCGTTCGGGAGGGGTACGCGTGTGGCCGACGGCTTCGATGCCGTGCGCCGCCAGAAAATCCGGCAGCCTGATGCTATCTGCCAGCGGATGTGGCGCGGCGTCCTGGTCGTGCACCCAGATCAGGCTGTCGTCGCGCTGACGGATGTAATAGATCGGCCAGCCGCGCAGTGTGGCTTCGGTGGTGGCCACCAGGCTCATCAGCTTGCTGCCCCCGGTGATGTTCACCGCCGCCGGGCCGTCTATGGCCATGAACAGCGCGCTCATGTCCTGATTGAGTGTGGGCATGTCGTAGCCGTCGCGGATAGGGCACAGCAGCGTCTCGATGCCGTGCGGGGTGAGTACGCGGGCCAGCCAGAGGGCGTGCATGTGGCGCTCCGGCGTGTGTGCGAGGAGCACCCGGCGCACGGTCAGCGCCGGGTCCAGCAGGGGCGTCAGGCTGGGCGTCGGCTGGTTGGAGACGAGCACCAGATGGGTGTCCGGAAGGGGAGGAACGCTCATGGGGTTTCCAGCGTAAGGCCTGGTTGAGCGGGCCGCTTGGCCCGCGGTTAAACAACTTGAACGCGCAAGGCGCCAAGCCCGAAGGTGGTCTTTCCGCCCAAATGCAGCCACTGCGCCAGATGCAGCCAGGGATAGAGGGTGGACAACTCGCCGGCGTATTCCACCTCGCCCAGCAGCCCGCCGAAAGGCATGACGTGCTGCTGACGGGACGACCAGCGCGGTGTGTCCTGCCATTGCAGCTGTGACTGGACCAACTGTACCGGACAGGCGGCCAGCGACTCGCGCAGGGGGGGCGGAAGCGGGGTTTGCGTGAGTTGTGACAGACGGGTGAGCGTGCGCTCGGCCAGCAGAAAGGCGCTGGGCGCCTCGCGCTGATAGTCGCCTCTGGCCTTCAGGCGCAGGGGGGTGATGAACTCGACACGCAGGCGATCGACCCGGCGATCCGGCGCATGAAAGGCCGCCAGTTCCAGCCCCGGCAGCACCGGCAGCGGGCCATGCTCCGGCAGCCAGAGCAATTCATCCTGTTCGGGTGTGACGTGCCAGACGGCTGAAAGCCCATAGCGCCCGCGCGCCTGCCCCACGCCACGGTGTCCCAGTTCCGCCAGCGCGGCAATAAACGCCGGCCAGTCCGCAATGGCCTCGTTGAACAGGGTCAGTTCCAGGTTCAGGCTGTCGCCCGGCATGAACAGCGAGCGCGATTCCAGCGGCGGCAGCAGCACGTAAGGGCGTGGCCAGGAAGCGTCCTGCTGCGGCGCGAAACAGCGATCGAACACCTCCGGCGCCAGCGCTTTCAGACACAGCCCCAGGCCACCATGAAAGGCATTGCCGCGCGGGCCGGCCAACTCGAAGCCGTGGCTGCGCAGCACAACGCGCAGGCGGGCAAGATAAAGGGGGGCGTCCATCGAGCACTCCGTCATGGGGGCGGGCGCTCATTCTAAACGTCCCTCGTCCCCCGCTGGCAAGCCCTGACAAACGCTCCGCCTGCACGGCGCAGCGCGTTCTGTCGGGTAAACGGGGCGCTGAAACCTAAAATTGAGGAGAAATTTGGTAGGGAATTAGGTCGCAATCCCCTTCGGTAAACGGGGCGCTGAAACACACAAGGACGAATAGAGGGGGCTCCCATGAGTCGCAATCCCCTTCGGTAAACGGGGCGCTGAAACCGCGCACGGACTACATCGAATGCTCAATTTGGGGGTCGCAATCCCCTTCGGTAAACGGGGCGCTGAAACGCCAGCACGGCCGGTATCCGCAGGGACTACGGAGTGTCGCAATCCCCTTCGGTAAACGGGGCGCTGAAACGTCCATGACCCCGATGATGAGGTTAGGGAAGTTGTCGCAATCCCCTTCGGTAAACGGGGCGCTGAAACATCGAGCCGGGCGAGTATTTCACCTTCACCGAGTCGCAATCCCCTTCGGTAAACGGGGCGCTGAAACCGCGAGCAGCTCACGAGCAAATTCAAGGGCACCAAGTCGCAATCCCCTTCGGTAAACGGGGCGCTGAAACGGTAAATCGTAGTCAAACACAATCAACTGATCGGGTCGCAATCCCCTTCGGTAAACGGGGCGCTGAAACTCGAGTTCCCCGAAGTGGGGAAAAAAATGGCTGTCGCAATCCCCTTCGGTAAACGGGGCGCTGAAACTCTACCCCAACGGAGCCGCATCAGGCAAGGCTTTGAGCCCCCTTTGCCGGACAGCCTGGGGTTTTTGGGCTTTTGCGAGCGTCCATCGTGTTGTCAACTTGTGCATAAGTCAATTTTCCTGTTTTAAATCATATGGATGTCAGGAGTTTACGTTTTGGGCGGCTCCAGGCGTTGCAGAATGCCCAGTTCGTAGGGCAGGGTTTCGAGTTCCTGCCGCTCCAGCACGGCGCCTTCGGGGAGGCGGGCATTGAGCTTGAGCACCAGGGCGCGGTCGCCGGGAGCGAGTTCGATGCGGACGCGGTTGAGCGGTATGACGACGCCCAGGAGCTGGCTGAGCAATTGAGCCGCGCCTTCGTGACCGATGGCGGAGACGAAGCCGGAGGCGATAAGGGCGCGGGCCTGCTCCAGTGCAAGCGGGCCTTCAAAGCGGTAGTCACCGTAACCGGGCAGGACGGGGCTGTTGAGCAGGTAGGTGGTCATTCGATCTCCTGACGGGCGACGGTGACAACATCAAAGGCCAGCACCTGGCGGTTTTGGCCGGTCTGGACATACTGGAATTCCAGCCCCTGGAAGCGCAGGGTGGCCAGTGCGGCGGCGATGCTGGTGGTTTTTTGTCCGCCCGTGGCGTCGATGATGATGTCACGTTCGTGGTAGCGGAAGTCGCGACCGTCACGGTATTCGTGGAATTCACGAACTTCCTTGACGATGGTTTCGAAAGTCCGGTCGAGTGCATCCAGGTTTTCAAAATCGATACCCTCTGGCCAGGGATGAATTTTGAGCGTGGGGGCGCTGCCCAGTCGCCCGTCGAGCAGGCGCTGGATGCTGGGGATGTCCTTGTGGGATTCCCTGGAGCCGATCAGGTATAGCCTTTCCAGCTTGCCGGCTTGCGCATGCGGCTGTATGGCGCGCAGCAGGCTGTCGAGATTGCAGCGGCATTGCTTTTCCTTGATGTGATCGATCAGGCCATTCAGATCCACTCCGGGCGGGGCGGGAATGAATGCCTCCTGCGCGTCCTTGAGCTCAAGCTGGCCCTGTGGGTCGATGCGGCAATGTTCTTCGCTGATACGGGAGACGATGCATATCAGAACTTTGTGCGGTCGGACTTCGCCGGCGCGCAGCTGCGATACCGGTAGGTATTCCCTGCGTAGCCACCAGGCGAGGGTGCTGCCGAGCAGGAAGACGGCCGTGCCGACGAGCAGGCCCCCGCCGTTGAAGTCCGCAGGGTCGAAGGAGGCTACGGGCAGGCTGTCGGCAATCCAGCTCATGCCGGCGCCGATGAACAGCACCGGTGCGGCCAGAAAGACGATTTCCAGCGTGCGCCGGAGGAGTTTGTTGTTGATCTTACGGAGCATTCTTGATCAGGCTCTTGAGGATGAAGTGGTTGGCGCCAGGAATGCCTTCGACTTCGATGGCGTGGTGCACGCCACCGCTTTTGGCCTTGCCTTGCTGGTTTTTGGAGAGCTGTTCGAACAGCGCCTTGCCCTGGCCGGGGGCTGAGCGGGCGACCCCCTGGGCGTGGGTGGCTACGAGTTCGCCCTTGCCGGGGTTGTATTCGAGCTTGGCCTCATGCCAGTGGGTGCTGGCTGAGCCCAGTTCGATTTTTGGAACAATGTAGTTCGGCAGGGCGAGGCGTTGGTTTTTTGCGTTGCTGAAGTCGTTGGGGCCGCGCATGGCGAGGCGCATGTGTTCCAGCGTCCTGCCTTGGCTCTGCGCCGGGTCGGCCATGGCGATGAGGCTCTGGAGGGTGGCGTGTTTTTCCCATGTAACGCCGGTTTCCGCGATCTGCGTGTCCATGAAGCGCTTGAAGCGTTCGATGGCGGCGTCCTTGTCGATGGCGCGCGCGGGGTTGTTTGGGCGCAGGTCGAGGCGGTCCAGGGTGAAGGCGACCTGTCCGTAGCCCAGGGGTTTGCCCATGCCCAGGCTGTGGCGCAAATCGGGGCGCCCGCCCCAGCTCAGGGTCCAGAGCAGGGCGCCGAGTTCTTCCGGGCGCAGGTTGTGGAAGACCACGCGGCCTTTGAAGGCGGTGCCGCTGGCCAGCGGGTGCAGGGTGGTGCTGACGGCGTCGGTGCCCTGGGTTCCGTTGGTGATCTGTTCCCGTGCGGGGTAGCGCTTCCAGCCACGCAGGCGGGCTTTGTCATCGTCATAGGTCTTGTAGATGACATCGGTGGTTTTGCCGCCCTGGTCGATGTAGTTGGGGTAGTAGCTGGCCTTGGGGCCGTTGAGTACGGTGGTCAGAGGGGGGGCCATGCAGGCGGGGGTTTTCTCGATGGCCAGGTCGAAATTGACCCTGCCGCGCAGGCTGTGTTGTCCGTGTTCGTGCTCGTCGATGTGGCCGAAGATCAGTTCGGCAAGGTCGGGCGCTGCGTCGCGGTGCTGTGCATCAATGAGTTCATGGACCGTGTGCGCATAGGGCAGTTTGTACATGAAGGCCATGCCGATGGAGTCGACACGCTCCTGTTCGTCACGTTTGAAAAAGACCGGGGCCGATTCACCTTGCTCGATGCGCCGTTTCCAGTAAGTCCAGCTTGAGGCTTTAATCTGTGCCGGGTCGAGGGCATTGACCATCTGCTGCAGGTCATTGACGGCACGGGTGACATGCTCGTCGGCCAGGGGGGGGGCCGGTGTTTCGTCATAAAAAACAAATTCACGCTTTTTATTCCGGTTGGGCATGCCGGTCATGACCAGGGTGCCGGTTGTGCCGGGCGCATCGGTGTTCAGGCTGACATCGACGACGGTATTTTTGGAGTCAATGCCTTTGAATTTCAGGCGCAGTGAACCGTGCCATTGCGCATACAGGGCGGCGCAGGAGCAGGGGAGGGGTGAAGGGGGACTCCATCCTTTGAGCGTGCCTAACTGGTCGTGACGGATACGGGCAAATTCGCAGGGTTTAAGCTGCCAGCACCCGGCATTGAAACTCAGCCAGCCGGCATGAGTGGGTTGCTTGATCATGGCGTGTTTGTAATACACCCCCAGAGAGCTATTGCTGAGATCCCGGTAGCCAAACCGCCGGTCGTCCACCTGGCGGAATTTGCCGAAGGTGGCGATTTCCAGTACGGCGCGGATCATGCCTCGCAGGCTGGAGCCGGGGATGGCGTGGCGGTGGTCGGGGGTCTTGAAGAAGCGGACTTCGCCGGTCTGACCATCGTGGCTGCGCAGGCCGCCGACCAGCAGGGGGCTGTGGGCGGTAAGGGTGTAGTCGATGCTGCCGCACAGGCCGTCGTCGAGCGGAATGTCATGCGAGGTGCTCTGCACCCAGTCCTGCGGGGCGAGGACGACCTTTTCCGGCAGCGGGGCGAAGTTGTAGGGGGCGGTGATGGTCATCGCGGTGTCCTTATTCGACGGTGACGAGGGCGGCATGCACGGGGCGGCATTCTCCCTGCGCGTCGATCTGCCAGTAGCGTTCGTGGTCCAGGTGGGTCGGCAGGCCGTGAACGGGCGATTTCACACGGTCCATCAGGCAGGGCGTGCCTTCACCGCGCCGCGTGAGTACCCCTTGCCAGGCGTGGCCGAGGTGGGTGATGCGCAGGCTGTGTCCGGCCTTGGCCAGTTCGGCATTGAGCAGGGGGCCGGCGTCGGCGTGGCGGGCGGCGATGCCCAGCGTGTCGATCAGGCCCTGTGCGCCGGTGTACTGGACCCAGCCGGTCTGCGCGCCGAAAGCATCGAGCAGGTTCTGCAGGGCATCAAGGCTGTTCTCGATGCGGGTTTCGACCTGGAAGGCCGTTTGCTGCAGTGTCGGCAGGGTGTCATGGCGAGGTTGGACCTGTTGGGTAAGGCGGGTGTAGTCGTCGAGCAGGGTTTGCAGGTTCATGCGCGGGCCTCGAAGCTGTGGGTTCCGGTAAAGAAGCCATGTCCGCGGCTGCCGCCGCCGCCGAGGGCCAGTCGACCTTCGCAGAGATCATCCAGGCTGCGTTTGAAGGCTTCCCGGACGGTGTCGGGCAGGTCAGCGGGCAAGTGGAGGGTGAGTTTCAGTGCGGTGTCCCAGAGCATTTCTTCGGCAAAGAGCAGGTGCTCGCGTACGCCGCCAGTAAAGCGGTCGATGACGTTGTGCATGATCATCTGGTGTTTGTTCGGGTGGATCGGCAGATACTGGTCGTCGAGGAGGAGTTGTCCGGCGCGTCCGTTGCCTGCGCCACCCTCGTTCGTGCTGTCCTTGATTTGTCCGAACAGCTTGGCGATGGCGTCTTCGCTGCTCATCGCATGGCCGTGGTAGCGAGCCAGACAGGCGGCGTGGAAGGCCATGCGGTGGCGTAGGGCGCCCTTGAGTGCGCTGGCGGGGACGAGCAGCTCTGACTGGGGGTTCAGGCGGCCCTGGCCGTGTGTCCAGATCACGCGACGTTCGGTGACCGGCAGCAGGTCGGCGGTCTTGTCGTTGTCACGCGCGGTCGGCTGGTTGCCCTGGCCGATTCGCCAGTAGCCGCTGGGCCGGAGTTCGAGTGTGACGCATTGCCAGTGGTTTGAGGATGTATCGGGGATGCTGGGGAGGTTTTCCTGGCTCTCTCCGCCCTGGATGGGGGTGTCCAGCCGGTGGGGGCGGGCGCGCAGCCGGGCGGCGTCCGCTGGCTGGCGCAGGTCGTAGCGGTCGATGTGCAGGCGCACGATGTCCAGGCGGCCGAGTCCGGCACGGGTGTTGCCGCCCAGGCGGAAGTCGGGGCGTGCCAGCAGGGCAAGCAGGGTGTTCCAATGTTCGTTTTCGGGGTGTTCGCCGTGCAGGCAGAGCTCGAAGCTGAAGCGGCTGCCGGCGGGGACGATGCTGCGGTCGAACTTGCCGGTGTCGGCGGCGGCACCGCGTTCGTTGAGGCGTACCCGGTTGCGCATCATGGGGTGTTCGATCTGGCGCAGGTATTCGCGTAGCAGCGGGTCGTTTTCGCGCCCGGCGTCCAGCAGGCCTTCAACGGGGGTGTCGTGGCTGTCGTGGATGTGTCCCCAGCTTGCGCGCAGGGCGGAGGGCTGGCCTCGATCGCCTTTCTGATAGCCGAACAGGGCATCGGCCTCGTCCTCGCCCTGGGCTTGGGCAAAAGCATGGCGCAGTACACCGACGAGGCTGGTGCCGGGCAGGACAGGCAGGCCGTTGGCGTCGCGTACCAGTTGCACGTCGTAATGGGCGTCGGCGCGGCCGGAGGCTATGGATAGCGGAGTCCGGCACTCCAGGGTCATGCGCGCGTAGTGGCGGATCGGTTTCATGCACGGTCCTCCTTGAGGGCGTTGGCGTCGGTCTTGACCCAGTCCATCAGGGCGCGGGCGATGGCCTGGAGCGTTCGGGCATCTGGGGCATGTTCGCTTTGGTGCCGACGGAAGGCGTCGAGGAAGGTTTCGCCGTTGCCGAGCGGATCGCTCCAGCCGGGCATGTTCGATTTGCAGATGGCGTTGGCGTCGTCAAACAGGCCGGCGAGATTGTCGTGGGTACGGGCATGCTCGTACACGCTGCTCCACTGGCTGCTGGAGGGGCCAACCTGGGTGATCTGGCCGTGCCCGGCCCATATGGCGGCGCTGCGATAAGCGTCCTGCAGGGGTTTGAGCAGGCCGGGAAGCGCTTTGTCGAGCTCCACCGTGCGGCGCCGGTTGTCAAGGCGGCGTTCCATCCAGTGGATGAGCGGGTGGTCGGGGCGGGGTGGGGCGGCGAGGCGGGTGGGTGTGGCTTCGCTCAGGGCGAGGCGGCGTTGGGCGAGCAGGGGCGGATTGGCCCAGACCTGTCCCAGGCCCTGCGCGGTATACAGGCCGAGCCCGCGCTGCAGTCGCGCCGCTTGTTCCGGTATCAGGGGCTGTTCGAGTTCATAGACGAGTACGCTGCCGGCGCTGATCACCAGCCGTTCGCTGTCGTAGCCGCCGCGTTTGGCATTCCACGGGGTGTAGCGCCGGGTGCGGATGAAGCTGGCTGCCAGGTCGAGATGCCCGGTGCCCAGTCCGAGCGTTTCGGGAGCTGGGGTGCTGGTGAGTTGGCCGTGGGCGTCGATGCAGGCCATGTCGGCAAGACACCACAGTACGAGCCGGCGGCTGTCGAGCGGGCCGGCAGCAGGCGCTGGTGTCAAGGGCTTGCGTTCGATGTGGGTGCGGCCGTATTCCGCCGAGCGCGAGCGGCCGAGGAAAACGGGGCCGGTAAAGGCGTTTTCCAGGGCGCTCTGGAGCTCGGGCGGCAGGTCGGTGTCAAGGGTGATGCGGGCGCGGTAGCGGGCGCCGGCGGGAATGCCCGCATATCCGAATAGTTTGGCGTCTTCGGCGCGGCCGGTTTGCGGGTCGATGGCGGTTTTCATGCGCAGGGCGGTGGCGATCTTCCGCTCCCGCATGTCGAGGCTCAGGTAGCTTCCGCGCTTTTGCTGCGGCTGGCGGCCGCCTTCGATGCGGCGCGCACCTTCTGGGCCGTCGACCAGGAAGTTGTAGACGTCTTCGCCCTTCTCGCCGCCTTTGGCCTGGTGCAGCGCGAGCGGGATGGGGTAGCCGGGAGTGCCGTCGATCAAGGGCAGGCCATTGCCGAAGCGGACCTTGCCGCTATGGAAGACGTCCCAGGCCCGGTCGCCCAGACGGTCGTACAGCAGGCGCGCGGCGGCGCCGAGCAGGGCGGCGCCAGGGATGAAGTCGAGCCCGGTCTGTGTGCCTTCACTGGCGGCACGTTGGGTGAAGAGGGTGTCGTCGAGCAGGGTGATGTCGAGCGTGAAACCCTTCATGCGGCGTTCTCCAGGGTCAGGGTGGCGCGGCCCAGGCCGCGGCGGCGCTTGCTGCCCACCGCGTTGATCAGGGGAAGGGCGCGTTCGAGCATGGCCTGCCAGCGTTCGGGTGCGGGGGCGTCAGGCAGGGCTTCGATGCGCGCGTACAGGGTGAGTGGGACGATCACTTCCTGGCTGCGCAGGCTGCCGTCGCGTGCGCTGCCATGCGCGTCGATGGCGGTGGAGTACACGGTGCGGTAGAGCAGGTTTCGCTGGGCGATCTGTTCTGGCAGGGCCAGCCAGCAGGCGAGTTCGTCCGGTAGACGGGCGCTGTCTACACGCAGGCTGCCCGGGTGGCTTCGCTGGCCGGCTTGGGTGTCGCGGGTGCCGAACAGGGTTTCTACAGGGTCGCCTTCGGCGTCGAATTCGTCCAGCCAGCCGTATTGCGCCGCTTCGCGCAGGGCTTCGCGCAGCAGGCCGCGCAGGCTGCGACCGGGGAGTTCGGGCAGGCCGTGCGAGGCGCGGTGTACTATGGCGTCCGCGCCCGCACCTCGTCCGCGCCCGGTGCCGGGATGCCAGTAGTCATGGATGTCGAGCTTGAGGGTGACGGCGGCGCTCATGTGCGGTCCTCCTGGGGAGCTGGGTTGCCCAGCACGGCATGCAGGGCGTGCAGGTCACCCAGCGGGGTGACACTGAAGTTGGGTGTTGATGCATAGGGTAGTTCGCTCCTGCGGGCGTCGAAGTCGCTCTGTTCGGTCCTGAGCAGGGCTTCCAGCGCGCGGTCGAACCGTTCGAGCAGCCTCTTGCGGTCCTTGGCCAGTATTGTGCGGAAGCGTTCGTAGCGGATACGGGCCTGGGCGGTGTCTTCGTACATCAGCCCGAGCACCTGTCGCGCCGGGCCATTGGGCATGGCAGGGTCGCGCAGGGTGGCGAGCAGTGTTTCGAGCTCGCTGAGCTGGGGCAGAGGTGACTGGGAATCGAGGGTATAAGCCGCGAGGGTCTGGCGTAGCGTGTGTCCTGCCTCGTTTTCCAGGGTGAGCTCGCGTTCAAGTACGGCGTCGGCATCGTCCATGAAACGGGTGGTGACGCGGTGAAAGCTCACGGTGGAGGGGACACGGCCCGCTGGCGCATGGCGTTTGGCCTTGCCTTTGGCCTGTGCGCAGAGCCCCTGGGCCAGGTGCTCGGCAAGGTTGAACGGTTGTGAGGCACCGAACCAAGCAATGCCTGCGCAGGCCGTGAGGTCGACGGGAAGGTCCTCGGTCTGGATGCCCCAGGCAGCGTATTCTTCCCAGACGCCTTTGAGTTCTTCTGCGGTGGTTTGCTCGAAGGCGCTGAGGAAGGCTTTAGTGAATGCCAGCGCCAGATCGCCCCGGACGATAATGGTCAGGTCGTCGCCACCGAGCACGATGGGGCGGGCAGGAAAGACGCCTTTTTCTTGAGCGGGCACCAGTACGGCGTCCGTGGCTAGTCGGGCGGCGCGTGTGGTGGCGTCACCTATGGCGTCGGAGAATCGTCTAAAGGCTTCGACGAAGTGGGGGGCGTTTTTCAGACGCGCACTCAGGGTGATGAGCAGTTGTCCGAGTCCATTGCCGTCGGCGTGGATCAGTCCGAGGGTGCGGTCTTCGCCTGTGAAGGGCAGGCAGACGCGGTCGCTGTCCGGTTCAGGGCTGAGCAGTGTGGGCCAGCTTTGCGGCGGGTAATCGCCAAATCGGGCGGCCAGCATGTGCCCTCGCGAATAGGCAAGTTTGCGCGAAGTGGCCGCATCCACCGCTTCGCCGTCCTTGCGCCGACGTACCGCTGTGTTGCCGGAGCGTCGGTTGCGTTCGGCGACGGGGCTGCCGGCGGGAATCGGTCGTGGGGCGTGTGCGGCAGAGGCGTGAAAAGCGGTTTCAGCCGCGTCGAAGGCTTCAGCATCGTTCGCGCCGTCCCCCATTCCGGACTGGAAGGCCAGATCCGGCGCGTGCTGGGCGACGGCGAGGGTCCACAGTGCGATAAACCGCGCGCGTTGTTCCGGGGTGGTGAAGAAGGCATTGAAGGCACCACCGGCGCGACGTGAAAAACGTACATCCTGTCTTTCGGCAAGCCCGCATGCAGCGAGAACATCATCAAGCAGGTTGGCTGGCCCGTCGCAAAGTGCGTGGATCAGTTCGCTGCCGCCAATGATTTCCTTGAGTTTGTTGGTTGCAAGCAGATAGGACTGTATTGATTTCGCTTCGAAGCGGTAACAATGCGCGGTCATGTCGATCCCTTTTTTTGAGGCATTCGTTCTGCACCTGAACTGTGCGTGGGCAGGGAATATTGTGTCAATGGATTGTTGCGAGGCAATGGGACGCGCCTCACACCTGAGCATTCAGGCCATCCCGGCTTTCCTGCCGCTGCCAGATTTTTCACCCCAGGGGATGTCTGGGGCGCGCTTGAATATCACCAGATGCGCTTTGTCGGCCCCGTTAAGTTCGACGGGCTGCTAGAATCGGACACACCCTTCGTTCATTGCCGCGCAAGCGGCGAGCAGGAGTCGCGATGCCCGCCCCCGATCTGCACGAGATGCTTGCCCGCCTGATCGCGATGCCTTCGGTCAGCAGTGTCAATCCGCTGTTCGACCAGGGTAACCGCGCGCTTATCGACGAGGTGGCGGGCTGGATGGAGGCGGCGGGCTTCGCGGTGGAGATTCTTCCGCTGCCAGGGCAGCCGCACAAGGCGAACCTGATTGCCACGCTGGGGCGGGGGCCGGGCGGTCTGGTGCTCGCCGGGCATACCGATACAGTGCCTTTCGACGAGGCGCTGTGGTCGCAGGATCCGTTCCGGCTGACCGAGCGCGACGGGCGCCTGTACGGTCTGGGGACCTCGGACATGAAGTCCTTTATTGCGCTGGCGCTGGAGGCCGCGCGCGGTCTGACGGCGGCGCAGCTGACGCAGCCGCTTATCCTCCTTGCGACGGCGGACGAGGAAAGCTCGATGGCGGGGGCGGAGGAACTGGTCCGGCTGGGGCGGCCGCAGGCGCGGTATGCGGTGATCGGCGAGCCGACCGGCCTGCGGCCCATCCGTATGCACAAGGGGGTGATGATGGAGGCGGTGCGCATCCGGGGGCGTGCCGGGCATTCCAGCGATCCCTCGCTGGGCGCCAGTGCCATCGAGGGCATGCAGCAGGCGATGGGGGCCTTGCTGGATTTGCGTGCCGAGCTGCAGTCCTGCCACTGCAATCCGCAGTTTCATGTGCCGGTGCCGACGATGAATCTTGGCTATATCCATGGCGGGGACAACCCCAATCGCATTTGTGCGCATTGCGAGCTGCATATCGATGTGCGGCCCCTGCCGGGGATGGATATGCTCGCCCTGCGCGAGCTGCTGAAAACGCGGCTGGATGAGGCGGTACGTCTGCCGGGCCTGACGCTGGAGGTGGAGCCGCTGTTCGCCGGTACGCCGCCGATGGAAACCCCGGCCGATTCGGAGCTGGTGCGCGCCACGGAGGCGCTGACCGGGCACGCGGCCGGTGCGGTGGCCTTCGGTACGGAGGGACCGTACCTGCGTCAGATGGGGATGGATGTGGTGATTCTCGGGCCGGGTGACATTGCCCAGGCCCATCAGCCGGACGAGTATCTGGCCTTGGAGCGCATTGCGCCGACTCTGGCGCTATTGCGTGGGTTGATCCAGCGGTTTTGTCTTGGTCGCCATTCATCCCCTGCTTGAGCGGCAGGGCAGGGCGAAAGCCGGAATCCATCCCGGATGCAGATAGCTATGTGGATACCGGCTTTTGCCGGTATGACTGCGATTAGCGTCGGATCAGCTTGAGCTTGGATTGGGGAGGGGCCCTTGATGCGTCCTCCCTTTGCCCTTTGGGGGCTGGACATCCTTGAGGATGGCCAGCCCGTCAGGCGCAGGTTCACTGCATCGCGTAATAATGCCGGCTTATTTTTGTACGCGCCATTCCAGCGAATATTGCGGCAAGAGCTTTTCCAGTCCTCGCAATTGCTTGATGTCCACCTCGGACCATTGGACCTGCTCGGCTTTGCCGCGGGCAATGGTTTCTCCCAATGCCTGCAGAAGGGGGGCGTCTTCTGTACCCGGATGGATCAGGTGGTTTTTCAGGGCTTCGAGCTGTTGGCTGTAAATCCTGGGGCTTGCGGTCAGAACCAGTCCGGTCCGCTCGGGCGTTTTATGCAAGGATCTGAGCTGTTCGCGCTGTTTGTCGTCCAGGGCCCCTTGATAATACGCTTCGGGTAGAATGATGGCGTCGCACTCGCCGTTCACAAGCCCCTTGTAGGGGGCGGGAACATTGGAGGCAACATACTTGAGTACCGGCTGATTGATCGGGTTGGGGTAAAGTTCCAGCAGCTCCAGGGTGGCCAGAACGGGAATGGGCTGAACGCAAACCGGGCGATTGATCAGGTCTTTGATCGAGTTGATCTGTGGAATGTCAGCACGGGAAACGACGCGAAACTGTAGGGTTTCATTCGTCTGGGCCACGGGTTGGTGCTGCAGGTTGGCGATGCGCCAGGCGGCAAGGTGGGAGCCGTCCATGACCAGATCGTAGTTGCCTCCACGGATCTTTTCACTGTACTCGCGCATGTTCTTGGGCGCGGCATAGGTGACCGTCTCGTGCATCAACGTGGAAAGGTGTTGAGCGACTTTTTTGTAGTTTTCTTCAATGACGGGATTGCCTTCGGCAAGGGGAAGCCCGCAAAGATAAAGCTCCGCCTGGGCAGGGCCTTGAAAGAAAAGCAGGGAAAGTATCGCCGTGTTCTGAAGACGGTGTTTCAAAAAGCGTGATTTGACAGGCATGCGGGTCATCCTTAACAACGGGTGAGGAAGCGGTGTTCACCGTGGTTTGCGCCCGCAAGATAACGCATTTTTGCCGATTTGCGCAATCCGCAAGCTTGGGTTCATCTTTTTATGTTGTTGAAAGCACGGGAGAAGTGGTTTGAGTGAAATTTTGGGTCAGGACGCCGCTTGGATGCGTCGCGCCCTGGAGCTGGCGCAGCGTGCGGAAGCCGAAGGGGAGGTTCCGGTGGGGGCCGTGCTGGTGCGCGAGGGGGCGATGATCGGCGAAGGCTGGAATCGGCCCATCGCGGAGCATGACCCCAGTGCGCATGCTGAAATCCGTGCGCTGCGCGATGCGGGGCGTCGCGTGGGGAATTACCGTCTGGCCGGCAGCACCTTGTATGTCACGCTGGAGCCCTGTCCGATGTGTGTGGGTGCGCTGGTGCATGCGCGCGTGGCGCGTATTGTGTTTGCCGCCCCCGATCTGCGTACGGGGGCCTGTGGCGGGGCGATGGACCTGGTGCGTGCGCCGGTCCACAACCACCGTATCGAGGTGGATGCCGGGCCGTATGGGGAAGAGGCGGCGAGCCTTTTACGCGCGTTCTTTCGTCGTCGGCGCGAAGTGGCACGCCCGGTTGAGGATGCGGATCGGGCCGATTGAGGGCGGTGAACCGGCAGGGACTCAGCCGCCTGCGGCGGGGCGGAACAGCTCGGCTTCCAGGCCATGCCTCTGCAGTAGTTTGTAGAAATCCGTGCGGTTGCGTCCGGCCAGTCGTGCGGCCTGACTGACGTTGCCTTCGGTGATTTGCAGTACGCGGACCAGGTAGTCCCGCTCAAAGGCATCGCGCGCGTCGTCGAAGCTCATCAAGGTGCCCACCCGGTTGCGTAGGGCGCGTTGTACCAGATCTTCAGGAATGACCGCGCTGGGGCTTAAGGCATAGACCTGTTCGATGACATTGCGCAATTGACGGATATTGCCCGGCCAGTCGACGGTGCCCAGCAGGGACAGGGCTTCGGGTGACAGACGCTTTTCGCCCTCGGGGTGGCTGCTGGCCAGTTGCTTGAGGAAGTGATTGGCCAGTAGCGGGATGTCCTCACGCCGTTCGGCCAGCAGGGGAAGCTCCAGGCGGATGACGTTGAGCCGGTAGTAGAGATCTTCGCGGAACTCGCCTTCCTCCACGGCTTTTTCCAGATCCTTGTGTGTGGCGCTGATGATGCGCACATCGACCGGTGTTGACTGGGTGGCCCCCAGCGGGCGCACTTCGCGTTCCTGCAAAACGCGTAGCAGCTTGGCCTGGAACGGCAGCGGCATGTCGCCGACTTCGTCAAGGAACAGGGTGCCGCCCTGCGCGGCTTCGAACAAGCCTTTCTTGTTTTGCGTGGCCCCGGTGAACGCGCCCTTGAGGTGCCCGAACAGTTCAGACTCAAGAAGCTGCTCGGGTATCGCGCTGCAGTTGATGGCCAGAAACGGGGCTTTGCGCCGCGGGCTGGCTTCGTGCAGGGCGCGGGCCAGCAGCTCCTTGCCGGTGCCACTTTCGCTCTGGATCAGTACATTGGCGTTGCCGGTGGCGATGCGCCGGGCCTGACGCAGCAGATCGCGCATCTTCGGGCTGCGGGTGATGATCGCCTTCGCCCATTCGGTATCTTCGCTGGCGGCGCCGGATTCGGCCAGACCGCCGGCTTCAATCCCCTGCGAGCGCAGGGCTTCGGCCACCTGATCCAGCAGCTGGCGGCTTTCGAAAGGTTTGGTCAGAAAGGCAAAGGCCCCCTTGCGGGTGGCGGCTACGGCATCGGGAATGGTGCCGTGTGCCGTCAGAAGAATGACCGGCAGGGTGGCATCCCGTTCGTGCAGGGCGGCGAGCAGCTCAAGCCCGCTCATGCCGGGCATGGACAGGTCAGTCACCACGACATGCGGGTTGAACTGCGGGACCTTGGCCAGCGCCTGCTCGGCATTCTCGGCCGTTTCGACGGCGTAACCGCCCGCGTTCAGGCGCAGGCCGATGAGTTTGAGCAGGTCGGCATCGTCATCGACAATCAGGACACGGGCTTTGCGGGAGGGACGGCTCATGGATACTTCAGCGTGGCAGGGGCGGTGGAGGCGAGGCGGGCAGCCCCGTTTCGACCGCCTTGAGACGCTCATAGCGCTCGGTCAGTTCCGCATGTTCGCTTTGCAGATGGCGCAAGGCTTCCTGTGCCTGCGTCAACTCGCGTCGTGTCAGGTCGTTTTTAAGACGTGCTTCCGTGGTTTTGTCCTTTTCCTTTGCCAGCTGGTTTTTCAGGGTTTCGGCCGCCTGCATCTGCTGTACCAGGCGTTCCTGCAGGGTCATGGCGTCCAGCCACTGGGTATTGAGTGCAAGCATGAGGTCCAGCACACCGGGGTCCAGCGGCTGCGGTTCGACCCCGGCCAGATCGCTTAACAAGAGGCGAGCGGCTTCGAGCTCCTGACGGCTGGCGCGTGGCACATTCAGACGCAGCACGCGCCGGAACAGGCAAGGACCTTCACCGGGCTTGCAATCCGGCTGGGCGGAAAGCTGGCGGTATCGGCCCGCCGTGGATTCGTCCCATAGCTTGAGCCATTCGTCGAGCCAGCGGGTACGATCCTGCTCGGGTTTTTGCGCCGGACTCTGCGCGGCAGGGAAGGGAACAGGCACCGGATCGCGCTTGGCCGCCGGTGTGCCAGCGCAACCCTGCAGGGCGAGGAGAGCGCCGGCAAGCAGCGTGGGGCGAAGAAAAAGAGCCATGTCAGCGGCTGCCGGCCAGCGGCAGGCGTACCTGAAAATGCGCACCGTGTTCGACGTCGATAGCCTTGATCTGGCCTTCATGAGCTCGGGTGTACTCCTGGGCGATGGATAGCCCGATGCCGGTGCCTTTCACCGGGCCGGAATGTGTGTTCTGGGCCTGGTAAAACGGGGCGAAGATGCGCTCAAGCTCCTCCGGGGGAATACCGGGCCCGTCATCGGTCACATCAATGACGGCCTCACCATTTTCCCGGCCCAGGGCAACCGCGACCTGCCCGCCTTCCGGCGCGTACTTGATCGCGTTGGACAGCAGATTATCAAAAATGACGCGCAGTTTCTCCGCGTCGCCGATGATCGTGGCCTCGACCAGACGGGAGCCCAGCTGGATGGATTTGCCCCGTGCGGCCAGCCAATTGTCTTCCACCGCGCGCCGTAGCACGCGATCAAGCTGTACCGGGCGATGCTCGATGAATGGGGCGGGGGCCTGGGTCACGCTGAAATTCAGCAGATCTTCGATCTGCTTTTGTAGTTGCAGGCTGTTCTGGCACACGATGCGGGCGATTTCCACCTGCTCCTCGTTGAGCGGGCCGATCACTTCCTCCTGAAGCAGCTGACTGCCCTCGCGGATCGCAGTAAGTGGGGTTTTAAGATCATGCGAGACATGGCGCAGGAAGTTGATCTTCTGCTCCTCAAGCTCCATGAGCCGTCGGCGCAGCCAATCCAGACGCACGGCCAGCGCCTGAATGTCCGCCGGGCCGGAAACCTGCAAGGGCGTGGTGAAATCCCCGTCCCCCAACCGGTGAATGGCGCGGTCGATCTGACGTATCGGCCGGGAAATCAGCCAGGTGAAGAGTGCGGCCACCAGCGCCACCACGGGAATCACCGTGCTGGCAATGATGGTCAGCCGATGCCGCTCGGCCGCCGCCTGCACCTGCAGGGAATCCGCTGCGATGTTCACCTGCTTGTTGCTTTCCAGCAGGACATTGCGCGCCAGGGCCGTAAGCTCGGACAACCAGGGCAGGAGGATATCCTGCCGACCGCGCAGCGTGTCGATGGGCTCGTTCAGGGTCACAAACAGGTTGTTTTCCACATCGCGCAGCCTGTCGAGCATGCGCATCTGTTCGGCATTGAGATCTTCGGCACGGAACGACCCTAACGCCTTGAGAAACCCCTCATGCCGCTGGCGCAGCAGAGCCAGAAAATCCGGGTCGTTGACCAGCAGGTACTGACGCGCGGAACGCTCCAGATCGGCGGTGTCCTCGACCAGACGCAGGCTGGCGTGCGTTTCGGCCACCTGGGCGCGAATCGATTGCACGCTTTGCTCTGTCATGCCCTCAACGGCGCGATAGGCCGTGACCAGCACGGCGAGCAGGGGAAGGATGACCAGGGCGTAACCGGCCAGCAACAACAGCAGGAGCGAACTTAAGCGTCGGCGTGTCACAGGCGGGGAACGACCGGTCGGAATAGGGGAGAAAAAAAGCCCCGGCGCAAGGCCGGGGCGGATACGGCATCAGCGGGAGCCGTAAACGAGCTCGGCGCGACGGTTCATGCGCCACACCTCCTCGCCAGTGCCTTCGACCGCCGGACGCTCTTCACCGTAGCTGACCACGGAAATCTGCGCCGGAGCCACACCATTGAGCATCAGCACGTCACGCACGGCGTTGGCGCGCTTCTCGCCCAGGGCGATGTTGTATTCGCGGCTGCCGCGCTCGTCAGCGTGGCCTTCCACAGTGACCTTGCGGGCCGGGTTCTCACCCATGAACTTCGCATGTTCGCGCAGGCTGGCGCGATAACGCTCTTCAACCGCAAAGCTGTCATAGCCGAAATAAATGATGGAATTCTGCTGGCTGGGGGCGCCCGCGTACAGCGCGCTCTCGTCGAGGGCACCATTACCCAGGCCAGCGGTGCCACCGGAACCGTCACCCATTCCGGCATTGGGATCCTTCTCAGGGGTGGAACTGCAACCGACTACGGTCATCGCCGCAAAAAGCGCGACGGCCAGCTTGAGCTGTTTCATTGAGGAATGCTCCTTGAGCATAAATCGTGATGGTTGAGGGAGGAACGCCACGGAAGCGTGGCGAACTGCAGCATTATAAAAAATTATGTGGTCAGGGATAAGAGGGAGGATGCAGGCTTTTTCCCAGACGGTGTGGCGTGCGCACCACCGTCAATGCGGACATTGTCAGAAAGCATGCAACACACTGAATTACATTAATAAAATCAAGGTTTATCGCAACACCTGGGATGTCCGTAGATCCGCATGCGGCAACAAAAAACCCGCGAAGCTAATGCTGTCGCGGGTTTTAGGGCTTCAGTGGACCCCACTGGAAGCTTATATGGTGGCTATGGGTGGACTCGAACCACCGACCCCAGCATTATGAGTGCTGTGCTCTAACCGGCTGAGCTACATAGCCATGTCTCGATAGGGCGCGCATTATCCTTACCCGCCTGAGCCTTGTCAACGCTTTTGTGCGTGAGTGGGAAGCCCCTGAACGGGGTGTCCTGGTTCAACCGACAGCGCCAGCGTGAGCCCATCGGCCCCGCACCATACGAGCAGGGGCAGGCGGATGTCCGCAACACAGTCTCGCTCAAACCCGATAGCCTCCGCGTTTCCCAGGGCGGTTCAAAATGGGTAGGTGTGGGGCTTAAGTTGAGAGGATTGGCGCCCGAGTGGGCGGTATTTGACCGGGATGACCGGGTGATGAATCTCGAACCGGGCAAGCTGGGGTATTTCGATGCGTCGGACGCGGCCCATTGCACGTTCTGGAAAGGGCTCTACCCGACGATCCTGACGCAGTGAACATCAGCCTGGGCGTTCAGCGCGGGGAGGCGTGTTCGGCTTCCCGCGCGGGGGGCTCTTTGGCAAAGTGGTACGCGTGCAAGTAGTGGGCGTGCTGGATGTCGGCCTCGTTCAGGGCCTGCTCCAGTTCGGGGGGCAGTGCAATGCGCGCGGCGCCGCCCTGGCTCTCGCGCAGGGCGGCCAGCACGTCGGCGGCGCTGATGTGCGTGGGCGGGCGGCCGGGCACCCAGCCGCCCGCCTCGTCGGCGGTGGCGCGCAACAGGCCGCGTGCCGTCAGCTTTTCCAGCGGGTCGTCCAGCCATTCCTGGGGCAGGTTCAGCGTGCGGGCCAGGCTCGCACGGGTGGGCGGGGGCTCGCCGGCCTCGAAGCGGCGGGCGATATGTTGCATCAGGGCGAGGGCCAGCCGTTCACGCGCGGCCATGTCCGGCTCCTGATCCGGGGTGGCCAGGATCAGCGCCTCGCGGTTTTGATGGGCATAGGCCAGTGTGGCGCCGATCAGGAGGATCATCCAGGCGACGGAAATCCACACCATGAACAGCACCAGGGAGGCAAAGGCCGAGTAAACGGCGGTGTAGTTGCCGGAGGTGCTGACCAGACTGGCGAACAGCCAGCCGACGGTTTCCCACAGCAGGCCGGCGATGAGCCCGCCGAACAGCGCAGAGGGCAGGCGTACGCGGGTGTTGGGTACGAACAGGTAGATGAAGGTGAAGGCCGCCACGATCATGACATAGGGCGTCAGGCGGGTGATGAGGCCCAGCAGCTCGCCCAATGGGCCGATGGCGGCCATTTCGCGCACAAGATTGGTATGCAGCAGGGCAGCGGACAGCGCCGTGGCGGTAAAGACCAGCACCGGTCCGATGAGTATCACGGAAAGGTAATAGGCAAAGCGCTGGGAGAGCGGACGTTCAGCGCGTACCCGCCAGGTGGCATTGAAGCCGCGCTCGATTTTCTGCATCAGGGCGACCACGGTGTAAAAAAGCAGGGCCACGCCCAGCGCACCCAGTACGCCGACCTTGATGTTTTCCACGAAGCCGACAATCTGCGCAGTGATTTCCGCCGATTTGTCCCCCAGTGGCTCCAGCAGGCGCAGCAGCAGGGGTTCGATCTGGTTGTGTACGCCAAAGGCCTTGAGCACGGAAAAGCTCACGGCGAGCAGGGGCACGAGGGAGAGCAGGGTGGTGTAGGCCAGCCCCATGGCGTGCAGGGTCAGTGGGCCACGGGTGGCTTCCTGGGCGGTCCACCACAGAATGCGCAGGGTCAGGCGCAGCTGGGTCAAGCCCGGCGGCAGCGGTGTGCTGGCCTCAAGCCAGGCTTCCAGGCGTTGTAATGGCTGAAACATCCTTCTATCCTCAACACCCTGTCAAGCAGGCCACGGAGGGCTTGCGTGAACATCTGGCACGCCAAGCGCTTGATGTTCGGTTTTTAAGAGTGGACCGATGGCGCGCGTGGCGCGGAGAGAAACTAGTGAGCGAATCTGACGACAATCTGCCGGATATTCCCGTGGTCATGGTCTTTGCCGGGCACGACCCGACAGGCGGCGCAGGCATCGGGGCAGACATCGAGTCAATCATCAGTCAGGGCTGTCACCCGGTCACCGTGGTCACCGCGCTGACGGTACAGGATACACGCAATGTGATCGGCCTGGCGGAAGTGGATCCGGCGCTGATTGTTCAGCAGGCGCGTGCTGTGCTGGAGGACATGCCAGTGTCGGCCTTCAAGATCGGTCTGGTCGGCAGTATCGGTGCGGTGGAGGTCATCCACAGTGTGCTGCGCGATTACCCGGACATTCCTGTCGTGCTGGATCCGGTGCTGGCCGCAGGCGGCGGGACGGAGCTTGCGGACGCGGCGCTGATCGAGGCCATCAACACCCTGCTGGTGCCCCTGGCCACGGTGGTCACCCCCAACAGCGTGGAGGCCCGGCGCATGGTGCCCGAGGCGGACAGCCTGAACGGTTGCGGCCTGGGGCTTCTGGAGATGGGCTGCGATTTCGT
>JAQVHL010000038.1 GCA_028696185.1 Halothiobacillaceae bacterium | reverse complement strand
TGGTCCGGGCGCGTCAGGCTCGTCTGGAGTCTTTCGACCGCCTGTACGATCTGGAAAAAGACGATTACGCACGCATCCTCAAAGACCTGCGTGAGCTTGAGAAAGCCGGTTCTGCCAAGGAGGACGATCTGCGAGAGCTGGAGCGTCTGCGCCGCCTGGAAGTGGAAAAACGTAGCCATCTGGCCCAGCGTGAGGCCGAACGCGACGCGATCCAGCGCAAGTTCGAGCTTGATCTTGCCCGCCTGCATCAGTTGCTGGCGGAGCGCAAACACTGAGTCCTGTCCGCTCTCCTGCCGGCTGACGACATCGGTTAAACTGTGCACGCGCCGCGTGTGGCGTTCATCCATCGTCCCGCCAGTCCTGGAGCGTCCATGAATCACAGCAATGTCGCCGAGGTCCTCGTCGAGGCCCTGCCCTATATCCAGCGCCTGCATGGCAAGACCATCGTCATCAAGTACGGCGGCAACGCCATGACCGACGAGGCGCTCAAGGAAGATTTCGCCCAGGACATCGTTCTGCTCAAGCAGGTGGGGATCAAGCCGGTCGTCGTGCATGGCGGCGGACCGCAGATCAACCAGCTGCTGGAAAAACTCGGAAAAAAAGGCGAGTTCATCAATGGCATGCGCATCACAGACCGGGAAACCATGGACGTGGTGCAGATGGTTCTTGGCGGGCTGGTCAACAAGGAAATCGTCAGCCTTATCAACCAGCAAGGCGGACGGGCGGTGGGCCTGACCGGTAAGGACGCGGGGCTGATCCGTGCGCGCAAGATGCACATCACACGGCGTACCGAGGATCTGCAGGAGCCGGAAATCATCGACATCGGTCATGTGGGGGAAGTCAGTGCCATCGACCCATCCATCGTGCGTACGCTGGAAGACGATGCGTTCATTCCGGTCATTGCGCCGGTTGGGGTGGGAGAGGACGGGGCTTCATACAACATCAACGCCGATCTGGTGGCGGGTAAGCTGGCCCAGGTGCTGGGCGCGGAAAAACTGCTGCTTCTGACCAACACGCCGGGCGTGCTGGGCAAGGAGGGGCAGCTGTTGACCGGCCTGAGCGCGCGCGATGTCGAAGCACTCATTGACGATGGCACGATTTACGGTGGCATGCTGCCCAAGATCCGCTGCGCGCTGGACGCGGTGAATTCCGGTGTGCGTACCGCACAGATCATCGACGGGCGTGTACCGCATGCCGTCCTGCTGGAACTGCTCACCGACAAGGGCGTCGGGACACTTATCCGCGGATGAGCGCCCGAATCTGGGTGGATGCCGATGCCTGCCCGAACGTCATCAAGGACATCCTGTTTCGCGCCGCGCAAAAGCGGGGAATCGAGCTGACACTGGTGGCCAACCAGCCTCTGCGCGTTCCCCGTTCGGCTCATATCCGCGCACGGGTTGTGCCGGGTGGTTTTGACGTGGCAGATGAAGAAATCACCCGTCTGGCCCAGGCCGGCGACCTCATCATTACCGCCGACATCCCGCTTGCTGCCGCCGTCCTCGCCAAGGGGGCGCTGGCACTCAACCCGCGCGGAGAGCTGTATTCCACCGACACGATCCGCGAGCGCCTGAGAGTGCGCGACATGCTGGAGCAATTGCGCGATTCGGGCGTGCGTACCGGCGGTCCCGCGCCCTTGGGGCAGGCCGAGCGTCTGGCCTTTGCCAACGCACTGGACCGGTTACTGGCACGATGGCCCGCTTCGGGCGCACAGGGGGCGGTGGGTGGCTGACCGGGCGCTGGAAATCCTGCGCAGCGTATTCGGTTATCCGGCCTTCCGTACGCCGCAGGACGAGGTCATCGCCACGCTGATGGCGGGTGAGGACGCGCTGGTGCTGATGCCGACCGGGGGCGGGAAATCCCTGTGTTACCAGATTCCCGCCATGGCCCGGCCTGGCACGGGTGTGGTCGTGTCGCCGCTGATCGCGCTCATGCAGGATCAGGTGGCCGCCTTGCGTCAGGCGGGTGTGCGCGCGGCGTACCTGAATTCCGCGCTGGACGCTGCAGAGGCTCGCGAAGTCGAACGTCAGTTCCTTGAGGGGGGGCTCGATCTTCTGTATATCGCGCCGGAGCGCCTGGTGCTGGAGCGCACCCTGACCCTGCTCGAAAGGGTACCGCTGTCACTGTTTGCCATTGACGAGGCGCATTGCGTTTCGCAGTGGGGGCATGACTTCCGTCCTGAATACATGCGCCTGTCGATCCTGCACGAGCGCTTTCCCCAGGTGCCGCGCATTGCCCTTACCGCCACGGCGGATGAGCCGACCCGGCGAGAGATTGCCGAACGTCTGGGGCTGAGCCAGGCACGGCGATTCATCCAGAGCTTCGACCGGCCGAATATCCGCTACCGCATCGTCCAGGGGCTGGACAGTCCGCGCGAAGCCCTGCTGCGCTTCATCCGCAACGAGCACGCGGGGGATGCGGGCATCGTCTACTGCCTGTCACGCAAGAAAGTGGAAGATGTAGCGCAGTGGCTGACCGAAAAAGGCGTGCAGGCGCTGCCTTACCATGCGGGGCTGCCTGCCGCCACGCGCGAGCAGAATCAGGCCCGCTTCATCAACGAGGAGGGCTGGGTGATGGTCGCCACCATCGCCTTCGGCATGGGAATCGACAAGCCTAACGTACGCTTCGTGGCCCATTTGAGCCTGCCCAAGAGCATCGAGGCGTATTATCAGGAAACCGGGCGAGCCGGGCGGGATGGCTTGCCCGCCAACGCCTGGATGAGCTACGGCCTGCAGGATGTCATCACCCTGCGTCAGATGATGGAAGCTTCCGAGGCCGACGAAACGCACAAGCGGGTCGAACGGCACAAGCTCGATGCCATGCTCGGGTTCTGCGAGACGACGGATTGCCGTCGTCAGGCGCTGCTTGCGTATTTTGGTGAGTCGCATGACACGCCTTGCGGAAACTGTGACACCTGTCTTGAGCCGCCGCAAACCTGGGATGCGACGGTAGCGGCGCAGAAGGCTTTGTCCTGCGTACACCGCACCGGGCAGCGTTTTGGCGTGAACTATCTGATCGATGTGCTGCGCGGCAAGGACGAGGAGCGTATCCGCCAGAACGGGCACGACCGGCAGAGCACCTTCGGCATCGGCGCCGATCTGGGTGTGGCAGCCTGGCGTGGTCTGTTCCGGCAACTGATCGCGCGCAACCTGCTGAACGTGGATTTCGAGGGGCATGGCGCCCTGCGTCTGACGCCTGCCTGCCGCGCCTTGCTCAAGGGCGAAGCCCCATTGTGGCTGCGCAAGGAAACCTCCAGGCCGAAAACACGCACGACACGCGCAGCGGTGCGCACGGTGTTTGCCAGTAGCGAGGACCAGTCCCTGTGGGACGCGCTGCGTGCCTGCCGGCGCCGGCTCGCCGAGGAGCAGGGCGTGCCGCCGTATGTGGTCTTCCATGATGCAACCCTGATGCAGATGGTCGAGCAACGCCCGCATTCGCGGCATGAACTGGCAGGCATCTCCGGGGTGGGCGAGCGCAAGCTCGATGCCTACGGCGACGCGTTTTTGCAGGTCTTGCGCGAGGCGGAATTCTCGTGAGTAACCTCTCCTGCCGGCCTGGATGCGCGGCCTGCTGCATCGAACCCTCGATCACTTCGCCCCTGCCGGGCATGCCTGAGGGGAAGCCGGCCGGGGTGCCCTGTCTGCATCTGACCGCTACGGGCTTGTGTGCGCTGTTTGGTCAAGCGGAACGCCCTGCTTTTTGTACGGGGCTACGCGCCAGCGACGAGATGTGCGGCCAGAATGCCCATGAGGCACGGACCTATCTGTATCGCCTGGAGGCGCTGACGCGCCCTGAGGCCAAGTCACGAAAATGAAACGCCTTTTTGCGAAAATCTGATAGACGGCGGGCTTTGTCGTCGCCGGATTGGAGCGCCCGTTCGTAGCGGGCTTGCAAAGAGGTTTCTGTTTCATGTCCCTGTTCCAGCGTTTGCTGTTACTGCTCATCGCACTGAGCGCCCTGCCGAACGCAGCGCGTGCCGAGCTGTCATTTTCCACCCCGCCGCGCGGCTCGGAGCCCGCCGCAGAGAGCGAAAAAATCTACCAGGGATTGGCAAAGCTGATGAGTGAGGCCATCGGGGACAAGGTCGTCTACGCGCCTGCACGCAACATGATCGAATACAACAACAAGGTGCGTACCGGCGCCTATGACCTTGTCCTCGACGGGCCGCACTTTACCGACTGGCGGACGCGGCAGGGAACGCATCGTGCGATCGTGATGTTGCCGGGGGAAGTAGCCCTGGTGGCGGTGGTATTGCAAGGTACACGCTACGTAACCATCGACGATCTCGCCGGGCGCGATATCTGCGTGGTGCCCAGTTCGTCTTTTGCTTCGGTCACCCTCGCGTCACTGTTCACCAATCCCAGTCGTGCCCCGCGTTCGGTCAGCACCGGTGGCGGTCATCGGCAGCTTATCGACGCGCTGTTTGATGGGCGCTGCGAGGCGGCGATTCTTCCTGAAGTCAACGTGCGCTCACACCCGCGTGCGGCGCAACTGAATGTTCTCTGGGAGAGCAATCCGACGCCTCTGCTGTATCTGTCGGTTCGGGAAAAACAACTCAGCGAGGCGCAGATCGGACGCCTGACCGGGCTGTTGATGAGCGAGGAACGCATGTCGCCACTCATGACGCCGGTGTTGCGAGAGTTCTCCCCCCAGGCGCGCAGCTTCGTCAAGGCCAATCGCAATGCCATTCGCGGTTTGGGGGAGCTGTTGCCCCTGACCTCGTACGGTTGGCAATAACATCTATCACGTTAACTGATTGATGTCCGGAGTCCGTCGCGAATTCACTTCTCTTCGCTTTGATGCGAGTTGAAAAAGGCCGGGAAAGTCCCTTTCCTTGATTCTGATAAATGACGGCTGAGAGTGGTACTTCAGCCGCCTGATCGGCTGGGGGGTGGGCCGTCGCTTGTCGTCTCAGTATCGATAGCGGTACTCGCGGTACTCGCGATAATCGTAGTAATCCCGGTCATGCCGGTGTCCGTGCGGTCGATGGTGAAAGTCGTGCCTGTGATGCCGGTGAGGCGGCGGAGGTGGGGTGTAGACATAGACCACGGGCGGAGGTGAGTGCCGATGCAGGTGACGCGGGGGCGGCGCGTAATGACGTGGGTGTGGAGGATAGTGCTCGTCACCCCCATGGGTGAGCAGGGTGCCGGTAATGGCGCCTAGGGCTCCGCCGACAATGGCGCCGTCACGACCGTCGAGTTCATGACCGACGGCGGCGCCTACCGCTCCGCCCACACCGGCGCCGATCCATTCGTTTTCCGCCTGAGCGGGCAGGCTGCCCAGCGCACTGACGAGCCCCAGTGTAAGGGTAAATTTCCTGAACATGATGAATTCTCCTTGCGTCGCAGCGATTGCGCGTGCAGAAGGGGGCAGGGAACGTGCCATTCAGCATGTTGTTTTTCAAGTTTTTGTTTTAAAAGTGTTTTGTTTCTTCTCTGTCCGCGCGGCGCCCAAGTGTTCTGAAACCGCGTGTTGCCAGTTGGGTACAGCATTTTTTCGTTCTCTTTTCTTTCAATGCGTTAGCTTGTCTTTAAAAGAGGACAGTCGTGCGAGGAGCCACAACGAAAAAGCCCCGGATTGACCGGGGCTTTGGGCTATCAAGCGGGACGGAGGATTACTTGCCGCGCTTTTCGATCAGCTCGTGGATCATCGGGGTCAGGATGAGGTCCATGGCGTAGCTCATCTTGCCGCCCGGCACCACGATGGTGTTGTAGCGGGACATGAACGAGCCGGGGATCATTGCCAGCAGGTACGGGAAGTCGGCGCGGGCCTTTTTCGGGTCGCGCAGGCGGATGACCACGAAGCTTTCGTCCGGGGTCGGGATGTCGCGAGCGATGAAGGGGTTGGAGGTGTCAACCAGGGACACGCGCTGGAAGTTCACGTCGGTTTCGGAGAACTGCGGGGTGACGTAGTGCACGTAGTCCGGCATGCGGCGCAGGATGGTGTCGACAATGGCCTCGGCGGAGTAGCCGCGCTCGGCGTTGTCGCGGTGGATTTTCTGGATCCATTCGAGGTTGACGATGGGGACCACGCCCACACCCAGGTCGACATGCTGTGCGACGTTGACGCTGTCGGTCTTCACCAGGCCGTGCAGACCTTCATAGAACAGCAGATCGGTGCTGTCAGGGATGTCTTCCCAGGGGGTGAACTCGCCCGGCTTGAGGCTGGTGGACAGACGGGCGTTGTGCTCGGCCGCTTCTTCGTCGCTGTGCAGGTAGTAGCGCTTCTTGCCGCCGCCGTTCTTGCCGTAGGTGCGGAACAGGTCTTCGAGCTTGTCGAACAGGTTGGCGTCCGCACCGAAATGGCTGAAATGGTCGTTTCCGGCGTCGGCAGCCTGCTTCATCGCCTCACGCATCTCGACGCGGTTGTAGCGGTGGAAGCTGTCGCCCTCGATGACCACCGGGGTGATCTTCTCGCGGCGGAAGATGTGCTCGAAGGCGCGCTTGACCGTGGTGGTACCGGCGCCCGAGGAGCCGGTGACGGCAACGATCGGATGCTTCTTGGACATGGACTACTCCTGAAGGTCTGTGGTCTTGGAACCGGGAACGCCGCGACGGCGCAAACCGGTGGATTCTAAAGCAAAAGCGGGCGTTCCGCGATATGGGCCTGTTCGGCGGGGGCCTGAAGGCGTTCAGACGCGCCGGTAGAGCAGGTCCCACACGCCGTGCCCGAGGCGCAGGCCACGCTGCTCGAACTTGCTCAAGGGGCGCCAGGACGGGCGCGGGGCGTAGGCGCCGGGAGCGGTGGCGTTGCGGAACTCCTCGGCGGCTTCCATGACCTCGCGCATGTGCTCGGCGTAGTTTTCCCAGTCGGTCGCGAGGTGGAACAGGCCGCCGGGGGCGAGCTTGCGCGCGATGCGCGCCACGAACGCGGGCTGGACGATGCGCCGCTTGTGGTGGCGGCTCTTGTGCCAGGGGTCGGGGAAGAACAGTTGCACGGTGTCGAGACTGGCGTCGGCCAGGGCGTGTTCGAGCACTTCGACCGCGTCGGCGCAGATCACGCGCAGGTTGGTCAGCCCCAGCGCTTCTATGCGCTGGAGGAGATGGCCAACGCCGGGGCGGTGTACTTCGATGCCGATGAAATCGCGCTCGGGGGCGGCGGCAGCCATTGCAGCGAGGGTTTCACCGTTGCCGAAGCCGATTTCGAGCGTGACCGGGGCGCTGCGCCCGAACACGGCGGACAGGTCGAGCGGCGTGTCACCGGGCAGGCCAAAGCGCGGGAAAAGCGCGTCGAGCGCGCGCTGCTGGCCGACGGTGAGGCGCCCCTCGCGGCGCACGAAGCTGCGGATGGGGCGGTGCGGCGGGCGAGATGGGGTGTCGTGCATCGCGGGCGCTTTGTTAGAAAAACAGGCCGTCCAGCGGCGAGGAGGCGGAGGCGAAGCGCTTTTTCGGCATGCGGCCGGCACGGTAGGCTTCGCGTCCAGCTTCGACGGCTTTTTTCATGGCGCTGGCCATGAGGACCGGGTCTTTCGCGTGGGCGATGGCGGTGTTCATCAGTACGCCGTCACAGCCCAGCTCCATGGCGATGGCCGCGTCGGAGGCGGTGCCGACGCCCGCATCGACGATGATCGGTACGCGGGCGTTTTCGATGATGGTCAACAGGTTGTACTTGTTCTGAATGCCCAGGCCGGAGCCGATGGGGGCGGCGAGCGGCATGACGGCAACGCAGCCGATCTCTTCCAGGCGCTTGGCGATGATCGGGTCGTCGGAGGTGTAGACCATGACCTTGAAGCCGTCCTTGACCAGGATTTCGGCGGCGGCGAGGGTGGCGGTGACATCCGGGTAGAGGGTTTTTTCGTCGCCCAGCACTTCGAGCTTGACCAGATCGTGGCCGTCCAGCAGTTCGCGGGCCAGCCGGCAGGTGCGCACGGCGTCTTCCACGGTGTAGCAGCCGGCGGTGTTCGGCAGCAGGGTGTAGCGCGAGGGCGGCAGCACGTCGAGCAGGTTGGGCTCGCCGGGGTTCTGGCCGATGTTGGTGCGACGGATGGCGACGGTGACGATCTCGGCGCCCGCGGCCTCGGTGGCCTGACGGGTTTGTTCGAGGTCGGCGAACTTGCCGGTGCCGGTCAGCAGGCGCGAGCGGTAGCGGGTGCCGGCAATGAGCAGGGTGTCGTCGAGGGCGTCGGTCTGAGTGTGGGTGTGGATGTCGGTCATGGTCGGTCGGGGTGTCCTGTGTTCAGTGGGGGGTGGGTTCGCTGGGCGCGGTTTCGAGTTCCGGCGGCAGGCTGCCGGGATCGAGGATCAGGCAGGGGCCATCCGGAGTGCCAAGGCTCAGTTTCCCGCCGATGGCGCCCAGGCGCATGACGGCAAGTACCCGTACATGTCCATCCGGGTGATGTGCGGCGCGTACGATTTCCCCGCCCTCCTGCCCGAGCATCTGGTCGCTGTGGACGGCGGTGCCCGGTGCGGGAAGCCGGTCGCTGTCTATCACACCGGCGTACATGCGCCGGTTGGGCTTGCCCAGGTAATGCATGCGCGCGACGACTTCCTGGCCGGGGTAGCAGCCTTTCTTGAAGCTGACACCGCCGACGAGGTCGAGATTGGCCATCTGCGGCACGAAGGCTTCAACCGTGGCGGGGTAGACTTCGGGCAGTCCGGCGAGGATGTCGAGTAGCTCCCAGGCGTTGGCGCCCACCGGCGCGGCATGGACATCCAGTGCCTGCCAGAGGGCCTGCATGGGGGCGAGCTCGCCGAAAATCTCATAACGGGGCACCGGTCCGGGCAGGCGGATAATGCCGATGTCAGGCAGGTTGAGAACATCTCCAGGGGCTTGAGGCAGGGCGCCCAGGCGCTCACCGAGCAGTTCCGATGCGCGAGGGCCGGCCAAGCCGATGCGTACCAGTGCATCATCGGCATCCTCGATGCTGACTTTGGCCCGTAGTACGAACAGGCGCAGCCGCTTGAGTGTGGATTCCAGTGTCTCGCGTGGAAGCTCCAGATAATAGGTGCCTTGACGCTGGAACAGACGGAAGACGGCGAGCATGCGTCCCTTGGGGGAGCAAAGAGCGGTCATCTGTGCCTGATTCTCGTTGATAAGGCGCACATCGTTGCTCAGCATGTTTTGCAGGAAGTGCGCAGCGTCTTCGCCCCAGGCGGCGATGAGGCCGCGATGGGACAGGTCACAGAGGAAGGTGCCGCTCAGGCAGAGGGCGCGCTCCTGATCCGGGTTGCCAAAGCTGCCCACGCGCTGTTCCGCGTCGAATTCGGCGCCGGCATCGATCAGGAAGGCTTTCCATTCAGGTTTCATGGGCAGGACTCGTTACGGGCCCGTGCGGGCGGGGGAGTGTCGTGCAGTTGGTTCATGTTAAGGCAA
Organism: Halothiobacillaceae bacterium; assembly: GCA_028696185.1. Lineage (GTDB taxonomy): Bacteria > Pseudomonadota > Gammaproteobacteria > Halothiobacillales > Halothiobacillaceae > JAQVHL01. The sequence continues at coordinate 17,586 of JAQVHL010000038.1, read as the reverse complement.
TCCCGCGCGGGGGGCTACCCGGGGCGGGATGGGGGAGTATTCTATGTCCTGCAGGCAGGCGTCTTGCGCATGGATGGGGGCAGGGCTTGGGCGAGGGAGGGTGCCATGGGACACCGGGCATTGGTTGAGGATTGGGTCTGTCTGTTGCGCCCGGCGTGGGGGGCGCATGCGCTGGCGGTGATGGTGCTGGGGTGTGCGTCGCTGGCACCGTGGCTTTCGTCCCTGCCTTGGTGGGCTGTGCTGGTTGTGGATGCGGTTCTGATCATGGGCGCCTATCCACAGCTGCGCTGTGCCTTGCTACTCGATTGCCCGGGCAGTGTCGTGTCCCTGCGTTCGCTGGCCGATGGGCGTTGGCTTGTGCGCCAGCGCGATGGCCGGGAGGTGACGGGACGGTTTATCGAGGCCGTACGTCAACGCCTCTGGTTGGTGTTGGCCATCCGTCTGGATGATGGGGGGGTAAGGCGGGTATGGATCACTGCAGGGATGCTGGATACGGAGGGGATGCGTCGCTTGCGGGTGCGTCTTTTGCTGGCTGCGAGCGTGCCTGCTCCTGATACCGACGATGCAGCGCGTCAACCTGCTCAAACAGATCGGTGAGGCTGCCGTGATTGTGCAGGACATCGTCGGCCCGCTCTAGCCGTGCTTCACGTGCAAGCTGGGCGGCGAATATGCCGTCCAGCAGGGCGGGTGTCATGCCAGGGCGCGCCAGCGCACGGTTGCGGCGCAGGGAATCCGGCGCATCGACAACCAGGATGCGGTCGAGCCAGGGGTAAGCGCCGTGCTCGAAAAGCAGGGGAATGATGGTGAGTGTGTACAGGCTGCGGCCCTGCGCGAGCGCATCGCGCGCAAGCGTGTAGGCGCGCTCACGAATCAGCGGGTGCAGCAGATCTTCCAGCCAGCGACGCTCCTCGGGTTGGGCGAAAACCCGCGCGCGCAGGCGCGAGCGATCCAGTTCGCCGCTGGCGGTGAGTACCGTTGGTCCGAAATGTTCGACGATGCACGCCAGGGCCGGTTGTCCCGGCGCCACGAGTTCCCGGCTGAGCAGATCGGTGTCGATGACCGGTACGCCCAGTGCGGAAAAACGTTCGGCAACCGTGCTTTTACCGCTGGCGATGCCTCCCGTCAGGCCGATATGCATGCGTTCAGAAAGGGCCGTTCAGCAGACCGAGATACCAAGCCTTGATGGGCTCGCCCCAGATCAGGGCAATCCATCCGGCAGCCGCCAGATAGGGGCCGAAGGGTATCGGTGTACCGCGCTCCGTGCGCCGGAACAGAATCAGGGCGATGCCGACGAGTGCGCCGACGATGGAGGAGATCAGGATGATTCCCGGCAGTTGCGCCCATCCCAGCCAGGCGCCCAGTGCAGCCAGCAGCTTGAAGTCGCCGAAGCCCATGCCCTCCTTGCCCGTCAGCAGGCGGAACAACTGGTAGACGCTCCACAGACTGAGGTAGCCCGCCATGGCGCCGATGACCGCATCGGCAAGCGGTATATGCCCCAGCCACAGGCTGGCCAGCAGCCCCGCCCAGAGCAGGGGCAGGGTGATGTTGTCCGGCAGCAGGGTGGTGCGCAGGTCGATGACGGCGAGCGCGATGAGCGCCCAGGTCAGCCCCAGGGCCGCGAGGCCCAGGGGGGTAGGGCCAAAATGCAGCGCGGTCACCACGCTCAGCAGCGCGGTGATCAGCTCGATCAGCGGGTACATGAGCCCGATCGGCGCGTGGCAGGAGGCGCACTTGCCTCGCAGGGCCAGCCACCCCAGAACGGGAATGTTTTCGTACCAGCGTATGGCATGCCCGCAGTGCGGACAGGTGGATGCCGGCGTGAGCAGATTGTAGTGCTCGGGTGCCGGCGCTTCCGCTGGAAGCTCCAGGTACTCGCGGCAGTCGCGTTTCCATTGCCGCTCCAGCATGATCGGAACGCGGTGAATGACTACATTCAGGAAACTGCCGACAATCAATCCGAATAGGGCGGTCGTAAGGCCGAGCCACCAGGGGTCGGCCAGAATGGCAAGAGTATCCGCCACGTGTCAGACCACCGCGCCAAGCTTGAAGATCGGCAGGTACATGGCTACAACCAGCCCGCCAACAACGATGCCCAGGAAGGCCATGATCATCGGCTCCATCAAGCTGGAGAGTGCATCGACCATGTTGTCCACTTCCTCTTCATACATGTCCGCCACCTTGCCGAGCATCTTGTCCAGTTCGCCGGTTTCTTCACCTATTCCGACCATCTGCACGACCATGACTGGAAAAAGCCCGGACTGCTGCATGGAAAGACGCAACGGTGAGCCGGAGGCGGCCATGTCGCGCATCTTGAGAATGGCATCCCGGAATACGATATTGCCTGTGGCACCTGCGGTAGGGGGCATGGCCTCCACCAGCGGGACCCCCGCCGAGAACATCGTGGAGAGGGTGCGGGCAAAGCGTGCGATGGCGGATTTTTCCATCAAGGGGCCAAAAATCGGGACACGCAGGATGAGCCGGTCAAGGAAATGGTTGAAGGCATCCGAGCGGCGTTTTACTGCGACGAAGGTAAAAATGAGTCCGCCAATCGTACCGAAAATAGCCCACCAGTAGGCCTGGAAAGCTTCGGATAGGCCGATGACAAACAAGGTAAAAGCCGGAAGATCGGCGCCAAAGCTGCTGAACAAATCTTTGAATTGCGGGATAACGAAGATCAGCAGAATGGCCGTCACGACAAAGGCAACTACAAGAACGGCAATCGGATAGGTCATTGCTTTCTTGATTTTGGCCTTGAGTGATTCGGTTTTTTCCTTGTAGGTGGCCACGCGATCCAGTACGGCTTCCAGCGCGCCGGCTTCTTCACCGGCGCGTACCAGGTTGACGAACAACTCGTCGAAATACACGCGATGCTGGTCCAGGGCATTGGCCAGGGTCATGCCGCCCTCGACATCCCCCTTCACCTTGGTGACGAGCTCCTGCATGGCTTTCTTTTCGGAGCTCTGGGACATGATGTCCAGCGCCTGCACGATGGGCAGGCCGGCTGTCATCATGGTGGAAAGCTGGCGGGCGAAGATCGCGATGTCCTTCGGTATGATGCCCGCGCCACCGCCGAGCAGGGGTTTGCGTTTCTTTCTGATGCGAATGGGGGTAATGGCCAGACGGCGCAGCTCCGCCTTGACCTGGATTTCCGTCAGGGCGGCAAACTCGCCGATGACACGCTTGCCTTGTTTGTCCTTACCTTCCCAGGCCCAAATCACTTTTTCGACGGTGGCGGGTTTCTTGGCCATGGTGCTCTCCTTGGTTAATCGACGGTCACGCGGTTGAGTTCCTCAAGGCCGATGAGTCCTGCCTTGACCTTGAGTAAGCCCGATGCGCGCAGATCCCTGACGCCCTCCTTGCGGGCTTGATCGGCGAGATCGAGCGACGTACCGCCACGCATGATGATACGCCCCATTTCCTCGGAAATGGGCATGACCTGATAGACGCCCACGCGCCCCTTGTAGCCTTCGGTGCATTGATCGCAGCCTACGGGCTTGAAAATAGTCAGGCCTGCGTCGATTTCTTCGGGGGTGAAGCCCTCACGCAGCAGTTCCTCCCGAGGGACATTATCCGGCGCTTTGCAGTTCGGGCACAGGCGGCGGGCCAAGCGCTGGGCGATGATGAGCAGGATCGACGAGGCGATGTTGTAGGGGGGGACGCCCATGTTGGCCAGACGGGTGAGTGTCTGGGGGGCGTCGTTGGTGTGCAGTGTGGAGAGAACCAAGTGGCCGGTCTGTGCGGCCTTGATGGCAATTTCCGCAGTTTCCAGGTCGCGAATCTCACCGACCATGATCACATCCGGATCCTGACGCAGGAAGGCGCGTAGTGCGGAGGCAAAGGTCAGGCCCACTTTGGTGTTCACGTTGACCTGATTCACGCCGGGCATGTTGATTTCCGCCGGGTCTTCGGCGGTGGAGATGTTGCGATCCGGCGTGTTCAGGATGTTCAGCCCGGTGTACAGCGAGACCGTTTTACCCGAACCGGTAGGGCCGGTGACGAGGATCATGCCGTAGGGTTTGGACAGAGCATCCAGATAAAGCTGCTTCTGATCGGCTTCATAGCCCAACATGTCGATGCCGAGTTTGGCGCTGGAGGGGTCCAGGATACGCAGCACCACCTTTTCACCGAACAAGGTCGGGCAGGTGTTGACACGAAAGTCGATGGCGCGAGTCTTGGAAATATTGAGTTTGATGCGTCCGTCCTGGGGAATGCGCCGTTCGGCGATATCCATGCGGCTCATTACCTTGACGCGGGCGATGATGCGATCCGACAGACCTTTGGGCGGTGCGGCGACTTCGTGCAACATCCCGTCGATGCGAAAACGCACCCGGAAATTGAATTCATAGGGTTCGAGGTGGATGTCGGATGCCTTGCGCTGGATGGCGTCGAGCAGCACCTTGTTGACGAACTTGACCACCGGCGCGTCCTGTACGTCGGCTTCGCTGGCGGCCTGTGCGCCCTGGTCGTCGTCGGAGGAAATTTCCAGGTTGGCCAGATCCTCGTCGATTTCGTCGCCGATATTGATCTGCTGGCCTTCCAGCGCCTTGTCGAGAATCCTGACGATCTTGTCGTGCTCCGCGACCACGGCGGAGGTGTTGAGCCCTGTGCCGAAGCGGATGTCATCCAGCGCCTGCAAGGCGCTGGGGTCGGAGACAGCGACGAACAGCTTGCGTCCCCGCAGGTACAGGGGCAGGACCAGATGCTTGCGCAGCAGGTTTTCGGGGACGGAGCGCAAAGGAAGCTGGGTAGTATCGAGCGCTTCGAGATCGATCAAAGGCACGCCAAACTGGCGCGAAGCTGCGCTGGCGACGGCGCGCGAGTTGAGCTTGAGTGTTTCGAAGAGGTATTTGGCCAGCGGCTCTTTTTTCTTGCTGGCCTCGCTGACCGCATCCAGGGCGAGGTCCCGATCCAGCAGGCCGGTCTTGACGATGGCCTGTGCCAATCCTGTAAGTGTAACGGTGCTCATCTGCTCTCCGTGGTCAGTGTCGAAGCGGCCCGGCTGCGGGCGGATTCCTTTCGTCGCGCTACTTTAGCACTGACGGACGTACAGGCAAGAGGCCGCGCTTGTCGGGGGCTTCTCATGCATCACCCAGCCGGCGCTCCAGCTCGACAATGCGCTCCTTCAGGCGGGTGGCTTCGTATTCCAGTTCCACACGGCGGGTCACGTCTTTCTGGATGCCGATGAAATAGGTCAGCTTATCCTGCGCGTCATAGATTGGCGTGATGGAAAGCTCGTTCCAGAACAGGCTGCCATCCTTGCGGTAGTTGCGTAGCGTGGTCCGGGCCGGGCGCCCCTGCGTCAGTGCTTTACGGATCACGCTCAGTCCTGCTTGGTCACGATCCGTACCTTGTAGAAAGCGGCAATCCTGGTAAAGAATTTCGTCCGCTCGATAGCCGGTCAGGCGTTCGAAAGCCGGATTGACGTAGATGAGGATGTTATCCTCGCCTTCCTGTTCGGCTATGACGATACCATCGTCCGAGGCATCAATGGCGCGGATGAGGATGTCGGCGTGGAGCATGGAGATTCTTTATTCCCGTCATGTACCCTGACAGTCTAGCAGCCGTGCTTGCGCCAGGCGAATCGGGCCGGTGGCTTGTCAATTCAGCGAGCCCAGTTTTTCCACGAGTGCCTCGATATCCTCTCCAAGGGTGGGGATGCCCAGCTCGCTGAAGCGGGTGAGATATTTGTTCGCGCAAGATCCCACGGCCAGGATAGGGGTGCCGTCCTGGGTCAGCGCCTCAAGCGCGCTGCCAAGAACCGCTGCGGGTGGGTCATGTTTGACGAGCAGCACGATGGCATCCGCCCGACATGCCTGTGCGGTGTGACGCAGCGCACGCAGGCTGGCGCCGTTGCCTGGCGTCAGAGTGAGGAATCCCCGACGGCGGAGCTGCCAGGCCAGACGCAGGCGTTCGAAGTCGCCATGTTCCGGAGGCGGTGTGGCCAGCAGCAGGCGGGGCGCGCGAGGATGCATACCTTTCAACGACCGAACCCGGTTGGCCAGTTGCAGTGCAAGCCGCATTCTGGCGAAGTGGAAGCGGGCTTCCTGCTCGGCACTGATCGTCGCGGTGAGAGCAAGCTCGTCAAGCAGGGGTAGCAGGAGTCGATCCAGGATTTCATCGGGGTTGCTCAGGCATAGGGCCTCCGCCTCCAGCGCGTCGAGGCGTGCTTCGTCGAAGCGATCCAGGGCGTCACGGTAGCGTATTTCCCAGTCGCCTGGTGTGGAAGTGTCGCACGCCGCCGATCGGGAGGGAGGGGGCGGCAGCGCCAGGGCGTGCGGGACCTGGCCGATGGAGATGCCCTGGTCGATCAGCCCAAGAATGCGGCGGATGAGCTCGATATCCCGCAAGCTGTAAAGGCGGTGCCCCTTTTCCGTGCGTACCGGCTGGATCAGGCCATAACGGCGCTCCCAGGCACGCAGCGTGATGGGGTTGACCCCGGTCAGATGGGCGACGGTGCGTATGGGAAAAAGACCATTTTCCTCGGTGGGTTCCGTCGTTGACACCCATGGTTCCTTGGGGCGAAGGGCTGTACAGGTATTGTAAAGGCTGAGTACGGTTCGTGAAACCCTGATGGATTGTCATCTGAGAATGTAGGGGCTTGCGCGTCGCGCCTGTTTGGGCATGGTAATGTGTTGCATTTACTGTGGGGGTGAGGAAGCAGAGATGACCGATTCCGCGTTACCGGCCGCCGGTGAGCATGACGCCGTTTCGCAACGCGACCCGATGGCCGTGGCCTATGCGAGCTTGATCGAGGGCGTGGGGGAGAATCTGGCGCGGCCGGGTTTGGTCAAGACGCCGGCGCGCGCCGCCGAGGCGTTCCGTTATCTGTGTTCGGGTTACACGCGCTCGCTGGAGGATATTGTCAATGGCGCCCTGTTCCCGTCGGACAACGATGAGATGGTCATTGTGCGTGACATCGAGTTCTACAGCCTGTGCGAGCACCACATCCTGCCGATCATTGGCAAGGTCGATATAGGCTATCTTCCGGCCGGTCGGGTTCTCGGCTTGTCGAAGCTCGCGCGCATCGTCGACATGTACGCGCGCCGTCTGCAGATTCAGGAGCAGCTTACCCGGCAGATTGCCGATGCCGTGCAGCAGGTCACCGGCGCGCAGGGGGTGGCCGTGCACATGAAGGCATCGCATATGTGCATGATGATGCGCGGTGTCGAAAAGCAGCATTCGCAGACTACGACCTCCGTCATGCTCGGAGCGTTTCGCGAGGATGCCGCGACCCGTAACGAATTCCTGCAATTGATCCGGACCTGAGGCATGCGTGATCTGGGTCCGGCCATCATCCGCATCAAGAATCTGCGCCTGCGAACCTATGTCGGTTTCAACCCCGAAGAGCAGCAGAAAAAGCAGGACGTGGTGATCAATATCGCGATTCATTACGACGCCCAGCGTGCGGCCGAGTCCGATGCCGTAGGGCAGGCCCTGAACTACAAGACACTCACCAAGGAAGTCATCGCGCGGGTCGAGGACAACCACTTCCTGCTGCTGGAAAAACTGGTCTACGAGATTCTGGAAGTGGCGGTTCGCCATCCGGCGGTGGAAATGGCCACCGTCGAGGTGGATAAGCCGCATGCCCTGCGCTTTGCGGATTCGGTGTCCTTGACGATGAGCGTGGCGCGCGGCGAAATGCCTTGAATTGGGTCTGATCCCTAAAACGAAAAAACCCGCGAGGCGGCGCCAGGCGGGTTTTTTTGGGTGCCCTGCATTCAGGGCGCCCGGCGTATCTGGTCGGAGTGATAGGATTCGAACCTACGACCCCTACGTCCCGAACGTAGTGCTCTACCAAGCTGAGCTACACTCCGTGAGGTTCCACTTTGTATTCAGTGGTTCCGATTGGCGGAAAATCCGGCAAGCGCCGCAAGGGCTTTCCGGTACGCCGAATCGGGTAACGCGTCGAGAATTTGGGTGGCTCGGGAGGCCTCCTCAACAGCGAGGCGCCGAGTATAGTCGAGAGCCCCCGTGCTTGCAATAGCCCGGAGAATCTCCCCGATGCGCTCCCGTCCGCCCTGTTCGATGGCCTCGCGCACGCAGGCGCGCTGGGCCGCGTTGCCATGCCGCATGACGTGGATCAGCGGCAGGGTGGGCTTGCCTTCGGCCAGATCGTCCCCGATATGTTTGCCCAGCGCGGCCTCGTCAGCGGAGTAATCCAGCACATCGTCCATGAGCTGGAAGGCGGTGCCCAGACGGGCGCCGTATTCGGCCAGGGCGTTTTCGACGGATGTCGGCAGATCGCAGAGCACCGCGCCCAGGCGTGCGGAGGCTTCGAACAGCTTGGCGGTCTTGCAGCGGATGACGTCCATGTACCGCGCCTCGTCGGTGTCCGGGTCATGGCAGTTCATGAGCTGCATGACCTCGCCTTCGGCGATGATGTTGGTGGTTTCCGCCATGATCTCCATGACGCGCATCCGTCCGGCTTCGACCATCATCTGGAACGCGCGCGTATAGAGAAAGTCGCCCACCAGTACGCTGGCGGCATTGCCGAACAGGGCGTTGGCGGTGTCGCGGCCGCGGCGAAGGGAGGATTCATCCACGACATCGTCGTGCAGCAGGGTGGCGGTGTGGATGAACTCCACAACAGCGGCGAGCTGGATGTGTTGTTCGCCCGCGTACCCGCAGGCTCGCGCGCAAAGCAGGACAATGAGCGGGCGCAGGCGCTTTCCGCCGCCGGCAATGATGTAATTGCCGAGCTGGTCCACGAGGGGGACGTCGGAATGCAGGCGGCGCTGGATAAGCGAGTTGACCGCGGCCATGTCGGCGTCGGCTAGCTTTCGGATTTCGTCGAGCGTCATGCGGTTTGTCCCCGGGAGTGCCCGGCATCGTAGTGAAGGCCGGGCGAAAGTGTCAAGCAAGCGACTGTTTTGGTTTGACGTGCGCTGCGTTACTCATTAAAATTGCCGCCCTTCAGCCTCCCGGCTCAAGAGTTTTTGTTGGAGTCATCATCATGTACGCAGTGGTAGTAACCGGCGGCAAGCAGTATCGCGTGGCCGAGGGCGAAACGCTCAAGGTCGAGCTGCTCGACGCCGAGCAGGGTTCCACCGTCGAGCTGGACCAGGTGCTCCTGGTCGCCAACGGTGCGGACATCAAGGTCGGCACCCCGCTGGTTGCCGGCGCGAAAGTCCAGGCCGAAGTGCTTGGCCATGGCCGCGCCAAGAAGATCGAGATCATCAAGTTCCGTCGCCGCAAGCACTATCGCAAGCGCCAGGGTCATCGCCAGTACTTCACCGAGCTGAAGATTACCGGCATTTCTGCGTGAGGTCTTTGAGACATGGCACATAAAAAAGCAGCGGGCAGCTCCCGCAACGGTCGCGATTCAGAAAGCAAACGTCTGGGCGTGAAGCGCTACGGCGGTGAAGCCGTCATCGCCGGCAACATCCTCGTTCGTCAGCGTGGCACCCAGTTCCATGCCGGCGCCAATGTGGGTGTGGGTCGCGACTACACTCTGTTCGCCAAGGCGGACGGCAAGGTGGTGTTCGAGGTCAAGGGCCCGAACAGCCGCCGCTATGTGAGCGTCGTGCCGGCCTGAGTGGGAATCGGGCGCTTTGCGGTGCCCCGCCCCACTGGCTGACATGCTGCCGATCTGGCCCCGCGTCCTTGCGGGGCCTTTTTGTTGATGTATCGGGAGGACGGAAGATGAAATTCGTCGATGAAGCACGCATTCGCGTCAAGGCGGGCGATGGCGGCAACGGCGTCGTCAGTTTCCGCCGCGAGAAATTCGTCCCGCTGGGCGGGCCCGATGGTGGGGATGGGGGCGATGGGGGAAGTGTCTGTCTTGAGGGCGACATGAACCTTAATACCCTGGCCGACTTCCGCTACCAGCGCCATTTTGAGGCGCAGCGTGGCCAGAATGGCTCGGGCGGCAATTGCACGGGCGCGAAGGGGGAGGACGCGATTGTTCCCGTCCCGCTGGGCACGGTCGTGCATGACGAGGATACCGGCGAGATCATTGGCGAAGTCGTCAAGAGCGGCGAGCGTCTGCTGGTGGCCCAGGGGGGCTTCCACGGCCTGGGTAACACGCGCTTCAAGAGTTCGACCAATCGCGCGCCGCGCCAGTGTACCAAGGGCTCGACCGGCGATGAGCGTCGTTTGCGACTTGAGCTCAAGGTTCTGGCCGATGTGGGGCTCCTGGGCATGCCCAATGCGGGCAAGTCGACCCTGATCCGCGCCGTTTCCGCTGCCCGTCCGAAGGTGGCCGATTATCCCTTTACCACCTTGCATCCCAATCTGGGCGTCGTCAGCGTCGAGCCGCATCGCAGCTTCGTCGTGGCGGATATTCCGGGACTCATCGAGGGGGCGGCCGAGGGGGCGGGCCTGGGTATCCAGTTCCTGCGCCATCTCGCGCGCAACCGCCTGCTGCTGCATGTGCTGGATGTGGCCCCTCTCGACGAGGCGCGCGATCCGGTGGAAGATGCGCAGGTGATCCTCGACGAGCTGGACAAGTTCGATCCCGAATTGCTGGGGCGCGAACGCTGGCTGGTGCTGAACAAGACCGACCTGCTCGATCCCGAGGAGCGCGAGGCGCGCTGCCAGGACATCGTCGAGCGGCTGGGCTGGGACGGCCCGGTTTACCGTGTTTCCGCCGCGACGGGCGAGGGTACGCGTGAATTGTGTTACCGCATCATGGACTATCTGGAAAATGAGCGAGCCCGCAACGCTTCCACCGCCGGGGCATCCCCTGATGATGCCTTCGAACATGGCTTTGACTGAGGAGCGCGCCGCGCTCGTCACCCGCAAGCGCTGGGTGGTCAAGATCGGCAGCGCCATGGTTACGGCCGCCGGCAAGGGGCTGGACCTGGAGGCCATACGGCGCTGGGCGCAGCAGATTGCCGCTCTGCGCGCCGAGGGGCGGGATGTGGTCATCGTCACTTCCGGTGCGGTGGCCGAAGGCATGCGGCGTCTGGGGTGGCGAGCCCGGCCCAGCGCCCTGCACGAGCTGCAGGCCGCAGCGGCCGTAGGGCAGATGGGGCTGGTTCAGGCCTACGAATCGGTGCTCAAGACCTTCGACCTGCACTCCGCTCAGATTCTTCTCACGCACGAAGATCTCTCCGACCGCCAGCGCTATCTCAATGCGCGCAGTACCCTGCGCACCCTGCTTGGGCTGGGTGTCATCCCGGTGGTCAACGAAAACGATACCGTGGCCACCGACGAGATACGCTTCGGTGACAACGACACCCTGGCCGCGCTGGTGGCCAATCTGGTTGAGGCCGATGTGCTGGTCATCCTGACCGATCAGGAGGGGCTATACGACGCCGATCCGCGCAAGAACCCCGATGCGCGCCTGTTGCACGGTGTGCGTGCCGGGGATTCGTCCCTGCTGTCCATGGCCTCGCCGGAAGGGGGCGCCCTGGGGCGGGGCGGCATGTATACCAAGGTGCGCGCCGCCGAACGTGCCGCGCGCTCCGGCGCGGCTACCCTGATTGCGGCAGGCACCCAGCCTGAGGTGCTGGTCCGGCTGGCGCGCGGCGAATTGCTGGGGACGGTGTTCTGGCCCGATCAGACCCGCCTTGCCGCGCGCAAGCAATGGCTGGCGGGGCAATTGCGTCTGGCCGGGCGTCTGCATCTGGACGCCGGGGCGGCTCGCGCGCTGCGCGAGGGTGGGCGCAGCCTGCTGCCCGTGGGTGTGACGCAGGTCGAGGGGGGGTTCCTGCGCGGCGATCTTGTCGCCTGTCTCGATCCGGATGGGCGGGAAATCGCTCGCGGGCTGGCCAATTATGGGGCTGAAGAGGCATCGCGCATTCGCGGGCGAGCCAGCGCCGATATCGAAGCCGTGCTGGGCTATGTCGATGAGCCCGAGTTGATCCACCGCGACAATCTGGTTCTGGTGTGATGCTCATGCCGCGCGCAGTCTGGTGGGTAACGCTGGCGGTAACGGGGCTGATGCTGCTGACGCAGATCTTCGGCTGGAAGCCGGAATTACAGTATGCGCGCGGCGCGATTCTGCACGGCGAACTCTGGCGGCTGGTGACGGGGCAGTTCGTGCATCTGGGCTGGATTCATCTGGCCCTCAATCTCGCCGGCCTGTGGCTGTGGACCGCGCTCGCCGGTGAGCATGAAACGTCTGCCACGTATATTTCAGCCCTGCTCGCCGGCCTGCTGGGTGTGGGGCTGGGGCTGCTGGTGCTCAATCCGGGGGTGGGCTGGTATGTCGGCCTGTCCGGTGTGTTACACGGTCTATTCGCGCATACCGGCGTGCGCCTGCTGGCGCGACGCGACTGGCTGGCCGGCGGCGGTGTGCTGGCGGCGCTCACGCTCAAGCTGATGTGGGAGCAGACACACGGCGACATCGGCACCGCCCGGCTCATCGGCGGTTCGGTCGTCATGGATGCGCACCTGTACGGCGCGGTCGCGGCCGGTGGTGTGGCCCTGATCGGGGTGATTTTCTTCGGGCGCCGCTGATTTCCCTCTTCGGCTCCCGTCGATGTCCCCGTCCAATTTACTGGCGGGCACAAAAAAACCGGCATGAAGCCGGTTTTTTTCTGATCCCGGTAGGGGTCAGGCCATGGTGCGGATACGCGCAACCAGGCGGCTCTTGTGACGAGCGGCGGTATTCTTGGCCAGGATGCCTTTGTTGACCATGCTGTCGATGACCGGCTGGGCTTCACGGTAGGCGCTCTGGGCCTGGGCCTGATCGCCGCTGGCGATGGCCTTCAGGGTTTTCTTGATGAAGGTGCGCACGCGGGAACGCAGCGCCATGTTGCGCTGGCGGGCGTCTTCGGCGATACGGATGCGCTTTTTGGCTTGTACGCTGTTGGCCACGGAGGCTCTCCTGAAAATTCGGTTGACATGATGTCGAGCCGCGAAATTATGCGGATTTTCCCTCTGCTGTCAACGTTCTTCGGCTTTCATCGCGGGGGAGGCGGCCAGAGCCCTGGAAATGGTAGAGTCGAGGCATGAGCGAAACCCCTCTCGTATTGCGTGTCGCAGTGCCCTCGCCGCTGCACACGCTGTTCGATTATCTGCCCGCGCCGGACACCGATCCTGGCACGTACCGGCCGGGTGTGCGCCTGCGCGTACCCTTCGGGCGCGGGCGGCGTGTCGGGGTGCTGGTGGCGCGGGTAGAGGGCGCGCAGGTCGATCCCTCGCGCCTGCGTGCAGTGGAGGCCGTGCTGGATGACGCGCCCCTGCTGGATGAGCCGCTGCTGGAGCTGGGCCGCTGGGCCGCCGCCTATTACCTGGCGCCCCCCGGTGAGGTGTTGGCGCAACTGCTGCCGCCCAGCCTTCGTGACGGGGCGGCGCAAAGCGGCCGTGACAGGGCGTTTTACCGGTTATCGGATGAAGGCCGTGGCGTTGCGGGCGTGCCGGGTGCGCGTGCCCTGCGACAGCAGGCGGTTTGGCAGGTGCTGGCGCGGGCGGATGCCGCCTTGTCGCAAGATCAGCTTCTGACGCGCCTTGAAGGCTTCGATGCGCCGGCTTTGCGCAATGCCCTGCGCGCCCTGATGGCACGCGGCTGGGTGTCGCGATGTGAGGCGCCGGTTTCGGGCGTGTCCGGGGTGAAGGATGTCGGGGGGGGCTACGCGACAGGCCCGGAACTCAACCCGGCGCAGTCGGAAGCGGTGGAAGCGCTGGTGTCTGCACTGGGGGTCTATGCCCCCTTCCTTCTGGAAGGCGTGACCGGCAGTGGCAAGACGGAAGTCTATCTGCGCGCCATTGCCGGAACGCTGGGGGCGGGGCGGCAGGCCCTGGTGCTGGTGCCTGAAATCGCCCTGACGCCCCAGCTCGTCGCCCGTTTCGAGGCGCGTTTCGGCGCGCGGGTTGTGCTATTGCATTCGGGCATGGCGGACGGTGCGCGTCTGGAGAGCTGGCGGCGCGCGCGCGAGGGGCGGGCGTCCGTGGTGATCGGCACCCGCTCCGCCGTGTTCGCCCCCCTGGCCGCGCCCGGTTTGATCGTGGTGGATGAGGAGCACGACCCGTCCTACAAGCAGCAGGAAGGTTTTCGCTATCACGCGCGTGACGTGGCGATCTGGCGGGCGCGGCAATTGGGTATTCCGGTCGTGCTTGGTTCGGCGACGCCCTCGCTGGAAACGCTCAGGCGGGTCGGGCAGGGAAGTTACCGCCGTCTGGCCTTGCCTCGCCGCGCTACCGGCGCGTCCCTGCCGCGCATCGAGGTGCTGGACATCCGCCGTCGGCCAATGAAGGGCGGGCTGTCGGATGTGCTGGTGGAGCGCGCGCGCGCGCATCTGCTGGCGGGCGGGCAGGTGTTGTTTTTCCTCAACCGGCGCGGCTACGCCCCGGCGCTGCTCTGTCATGCCTGCGGCTGGGCGGCGAGCTGCACGGCCTGCGATGCGCATATGACGGTGCATAGGGCGCTGCGGCGCCTGCGTTGCCATCATTGCGGCGCGGAACGCCCCCTGCCGGCGCGTTGCCCCGCCTGCGGCGGGGAGCTGATGCACGCGGGTGAAGGCACGGAGCAGATCGAGGATGCCTTGCGTGGCCTGTTTCCCGAGTTCACCATCGAGCGCATCGACCGTGACACCACACGCCGTCGCGGTGCGCTGGAAGAACGGCTGGAGAGCGTGCGTTCGGGCCGGGCCCATATTCTGGTCGGCACGCAGATGCTCGCCAAGGGGCATGACTTTCCCGATATGTCGCTCGTGGGGGTGATCGATGCCGATCAGGGGCTGTTTTCCAGCGATTTCCGCGCCAGCGAACGCCTGGCGCAGTTGCTGGTGCAGGTGGCTGGGCGCGCCGGGCGCGGGGCGCGGCCGGGGGAGGTGCTCATACAGACGCATTGCCCGGAGCACCCCTTGCTGCACACCTTGGTCACGCAGGGCTATGACGCCTTTGCCCGTCAGCTTCTGACGGAGCGTGAGCGGGCGGGTTTGCCGCCGTACGGCGCACTGGCCTTGCTGCGCGCCGAGGCAAAGGAGGGTGCGCTGGCGGAAGCGCTGCTGAACGAGGCCGCGCACGCAGCGGCAGCGGCGCCTGGCGTGAGCGTGCTGGGGCCGGTGCCGGCCCCCATGGCACGCCGGGCCGGACGTGAACGACGGCAGCTCCTGCTGCAGGCGGCAGAGCGCGCGCCCTTGCGCCAGGCGCTGCGCCACGCGCTGGCGGTCATCGAAGCGTCGCCCGATGCGCGCCGGGTGCGCTGGTCGGTGGATGTCGATCCGGTGGAGATGTTTTGATGCCGTCCGGCCGGGGCGGTAGAATCAGCGGTTCTCCTGCCCGTTCAATCTGTGGTTTCCCCGTGAAAGAAAAGATCGAAAGCCTGCTTGCCCAGGCGCTGGATGCATTGAAATCCCAGGGCGCCTTGCCCGCCGGGCTGGCTCCCGCCGTCGTGGTGAGCCGCACCAAGGATCGCGCGCATGGCGACTTCGCCTGCAATCTGGCGATGCAGCTTGCCAAGCCGATGGGCATCCCGCCGCGTGCGGCGGCCGAGGCGCTGCTTGCCGCGCTGCCGGCGGATGCCGCCGTGACACGGGTGGACATCGCCGGGCCGGGGTTCATCAATTTCTTTGTCGATCCGGCGGCGGCCTTCGCCATCGTGCCGCGCATCCTCGCCGAGGGCGCGGCCTTCGGGCGTTCGCAGGCCGGTGCGGGGAAACGGGTGCAGGTGGAGTTCGTCTCCGCCAACCCGACCGGCCCGCTGCACGTGGGGCACGGGCGCGGCGCGGCCTATGGTGCGGCGGTGGCCGACCTGCTGGAGGCGGCGGGTTTCGAGGTGCATCGCGAGTATTACGTCAACGACGCGGGCCGGCAGATGCACATCCTCGCCACCTCGATCTGGCTGCGTTATCTGGAGCTGTGCGGCGAGTCCTTCGCCTTCCCGTCCAACGGCTACAAATCCGAAGGCTATGTCTACGACATCGCGCGCACCCTGAAGGACGAGCATGGCGCGGCCTATGTGGCCGCGGCGGCCGAGGTGTTTGCCGGGGTGCCGGCGGACGAGCCGCAGGGCGGGGACAAGGAGCTGCACATCGACGCGCTGATCGAGCGCGCGCAGGCACTGCTGGGAGACAACCGTTACCGCTATGTGTTTGAGCTGGGCCTGAATGCGATTCTCGACGACATCCGCGACGATCTGGCCGGTTTCGGCGTGCGCTACGAAGAGTGGTATTCCGAGCGTTCGCTCGCGGATCGGGGCCGGGTGAACCTCGCCATCGAACGGCTGCGCGAACTGGGGCATGTCTACGAGCAGGACGGGGCGCTGTGGTTCCGCTCCACCGCCTTCGGGGACGACAAGGACCGCGTGGTGCAGCGTGACAACGGCCAGACCACCTATTTCGCTTCGGACATCGCCTATCACATGGAGAAATTCGAGCGCGGTTTTGATCGGGTGATCGATGTCTGGGGCGCGGACCATCACGGCTACATCCCGCGCGTGAAGGCGGCACTGACGGCACTGGGTATGGACGCAGCGCGTCTCGACGTGCTGCTGGTGCAGTTTGCCATCCTCTATCGCGGCGGCGAGCGGGTGCAGATGTCCACCCGCTCCGGCAGCTTCGTCACCCTGCGTGAGCTGCGCGAGGAAGTGGGCAACGATGCCGCGCGTTTCTTTTACGTCATGCGCAAGTCCGAGCAGCACCTGGACTTCGACCTGGATCTGGCCAAGAGCCAGTCCAACGACAATCCGCTGTATTACATCCAGTACGCTCATGCCCGCGTCTGCAGCGTGTTCCGCCAGCTCGACGCGCGCGGCTGGCGCTTTGACGCGGCCCAGGGGCAGGCGGCGCTGCCGCGCCTGACCGAAGACCACGAAACCGCACTGATCCGCCGTCTGAGCCTGTTCCCGGAGCTTCTCGAAAAAGCCGCCCTGGCGCACGAACCGCACCAGCTCGTCCATTACCTGCGTGAGCTTGCTCAGGATTTCCATACCTACTACAACGCGCACGCCTTCCTGGTGGAGGACGCGCCGCTGCGCGATGCGCGTCTTGCGCTGATTGCCGCGACGCGCCAGACGATCCGCAACGGTCTGGGTCTTTTGGGCGTGGGCGCGCCGGAGGAGATGTAAGGCATGGCGCAGGCCAGGCGCCGCGCCCCGGCGCGCAAAAAGACCAACACCCGGCGCAAACCCGCCTCCAAGGCACCGGCCGTGCCGCCGATGCTGTGGGTGGCCGTCGGGGGCGTAGCCCTGTTGTTCGTCGCCATCCTGGTCATGCTCTCCACCCGTGAGCCGCAGCCGCCATCCTCCCCTGAACGCCAGACGGTCAAGGTCGAGAGGCCGGAGAAGCCTGCTAAGCCTGAAAAACCCGAAAAACCCCCGGCCAAGCCCGTACAGGACGCGCGTGAAGTCAAACCGGCAAAGGCGCCTGAACCAGTACCGCCCCCGCCGCCCCCGCGTTACGAATTCTATAAAATGCTGCCGGAGCAGAAGCTTGTTTTGCCTTCTGACGGCAAGCCCGTCGCTCCGCCTACGGTCGCCGCCCCGCTGCCTCCCAAGCCGCCGGTGTCACCGGGGAGCGAGCCGCGCTATGAATTGCAGGTGGGTTCCTTCCGCAAGCTCGACGAAGCGGATCGACGCAAGGCCGAGCTGGCCATGCTCGGGTTTTCCTCTACCGTGCAGGTGGCGAAAGTGAGTGGCGAGGACTGGTATCGGGTCAAGATCGGCCCGCTGCCCGAGAGCGAAGCCCGTCGTGCCCG
>JAQVHL010000093.1 GCA_028696185.1 Halothiobacillaceae bacterium | reverse complement strand
GTATGCGTGAATAAGTCGGGCAGCCCACAGAGCTATCCACACCACGCGCGGGAGTTCGTATGCGTCCACCAGCGGCCGCCAGGCGGACCCGGCCAGGTCGAAAACCGCCACCGCAGCGCCACCAGCAAGACGGCCTGCAGGCCAACTAACTCGACCTTGGCCAACCCCACGACCGCACCGGAAAAAAACCACCACGGCCCGCCCAGGCCCGGCCCACCCTTCCTCTTGATCGACAGGACTGGAGGGGGGCGCCGCTGCGGCCGGCAGCGGGGGGAGGGCTTGCCCTCCCATGGGGGAACTGGGGGCGACCAGCCCACAGCTCAGGAGCCGCCACCAGGCGGCGGGCGGGACGCCTGGCGGTGCCGGTCAGAAAAGCCGCCGCTGCCCGCCGCTGTTCGACAGCTTCGCAACGTGCGGCCTGGACGGCATCAGGATCAAACCACCCCGGTCGCTCGTCTCGTCCACGCGCAGATCTGGATACGCCAGGCGCACGATGTTGAGATTCCGCTTGAAGGCCTTCTTGAAGTCGCGCACGCCCTGTTCGGTGAACGGAAAACCGCTGCCGAACTGGGCTTGCAGGATCGGCCAGGGAATAGGGCGCGTTTGCCGCTTGATGTAGCTCATGCGGTAGGAGCACCAGCTATAAATGTCCATCGCCATCGGCGACGGGCTGAGCGCCCGGTAGGCGCGCAGATCCAGGGGCACCGGGGTCTCGATGCACTCCCGGAAAAACTGCGGCGTCAGCTCGACCTGGCTGTTCCACTGCCCTTGTTCTTCGAGCCGCCTGGCATCCGTGCGCCAGAACTGGCTCGACGCATCACCCTCGCCGGCGTTGGCGTCGATCGCGTCCAGCGCATCGAGGCGCCGCATGTCCTCCTGATCAATCGTCCCGCCCCGCACCAGCGTGATGTTCTCGAACGAGAACGACCGCGCTCCAGGCTGATCGCGGTGGTCCACACTGATGAGGCTCTTGAACAAGCGCTCCATCTGCTCGGACACACGGGTAGCGGTGCCACGTTTGCCGCCAGTCGCCTCCACCCCGATAGTGGTGCGCAGGAACTTGGCCAGCGTGTCGCCCAGCGTGACGACGGGCGATCGCGTCGTGACCGCCTCGGTGATGAGCCAGGACAGCAGCAGCCGCGGATACCTCCCGTAGGGCACACCTTTCGGCGAAAGCATCGTCAACGTCAGGTCACCGTTTTTGCGCTCGAAAAATTTCGTCTTCGGATCTTTGTACGGCATCGACGCAGAGACAAGCGCCCGCGTCATGAACCCGAGACTGCCGGCGGATCGAGCGTCCTCACGCTCGATGGCCAGGCCGGTCTCGATGACCTCCCGAATCCAGTCCGGCACCTGGTCCCGGCCGTAGTCCACCTTCGCCGGCGTCATCGCGCCGCTTCGTGATGATTCAGCCATTCCGCCGTTCCTCCAACACGATGCCACCAGCCGACGACACGCCAGCGAGCATACCGATGCTCGCCAGCTCGGGAACCTCGACCGTGAGAATGACAAAGCCAGGCCTCGGCGCCCTGCCGGCGTTCACCGATGCGAACTGGGCTTTGACCTCGTTGAAAATGAGTTGCACCGCCTGGCGGACACTGAACTCTGTGCGCCCGGTTTCCTCGGCCGCCTCTCTGACTGTGGCGCCGTCCACGAGCACGCGGCGAGCCGCCATCAGGCGCTCGGCCGTGAACTGCCGGCCGCGAACGGCGCTGTCGAATTGCTCGGCTGTGCAGCGTTTCTTTGTCCTCATGCGCCAGGTCCACCACGTAGCTGGGGGCGCAGCTCGTCGGCTGCGCTCTGTAGGAATCCTACAGATTTTCTCAAGGCGACCAGCTCCGGGCCCGGCTCCTGGCTGCTGATGTAGGCATTCACGCGGGCGATCATGCCGACCACCTCCGCGGCAACGTCCGCCACACCGCCGCTCCCATACTGCGATGCGCACATCTGCTCCAGCCGGTGGCGCTCGACCAGGCCGAAGGCAATCCGCGCCGTCTGCGCGACATTGGACTTTGTGAGTGCCAGGTCCGCGGCCACGTCCGCGTGCGGGTGGCGCTGGACCAGCACCCGGTACGCCACCTCGCGGCGATGCTCCGCCCAGGAACATTTCTGCATGGCCGCGAAAAACTCATCTTCCGTCACCGCATTGAAGCCGCGAACCGATCGCGGCGGCATCGGCGAAAACGCCCGCCGCGCAGCCGCGATGGAAAAAAAATCGGTCCCATTGACCGTCCCTGATTGTTGTGCCATAGTTGTATGGTTTAGTTATTTAACATAATCATTTTTGTAGAATATCGCCGAGCGGTTTTCCGCAACGGCCCGCTCAGCCAGACGCATACGAACTCCCGCCAGTGTCGTCACCACATGCGCCCAACGGCGACGGCCACTGCGATTGCCAGCCACGCGACGATGAGCACGCCCACCAGGCCAAACAGCACGCGAGTGAACAGCGCTGCGGCCTGAAAAAACACCCGGAAGAACAGCCCGCCGAAGGCGTAGGCCGCAACCAGGCACACGCCCACAGCGACCGTCATCCCAGCGGTGAAAACCAGTTCCTTCATCATGTCGCTCCTTGCCTCACCTGGCGGCATCCATCAATCGCCCGTGCTCACGGCCGCGTTTCCGACTAGGCCCCAGTCTTTAGCCATCTGCTCGAAGCGCCGCCCGCCGTCCACGAAGTATTGGTGGACCTCCTGGCGCGGCACGTGGTCCATGCGGAGCACGGCCAGGCAGTCGTCATGCAGCGCACCGTCCAGTCTGCGCAGGTCGGTCAGGTCGAACTTGAACCTGTGGCCGTTGTAGAGGCCCAGCAGGAACGCGGCAATCACGCCGGCCTGCCCGGTGTCCCTATGGGCCACCTCGAACAGCCGGCCCAGGGCCTCTTTTCCCTTGGCGCGGATCTCGGGCAGCGCTGCCTCGCGCTCGGCCCGCTCTTGATACATCCGGTTGAAAGCGGCCCGGACGTTTTCGTCAGGGTGATTGCTCACCATCGGCGCCGGCATCACCTGGGGCAGCTCATTGCTTTTCGTTGTCATCGGTATGTTCCTCAAGTAAATCCTCTGCGGCTATGGTTTCCGGGTCTTCCCAATCGTCAGGATCTTCGTCATGTTGCTCCGTGCAATCGCAGGCATTCTCAGCATGTGCCCTCAGTTGCAACTCGGGCAATGTAGAGCCTCCAGCCAGCATGGCGGCGATATATCGATTGATCCAGTCTTCCCGATTCATGGCTTCACGCCCACCATCCACCAACGCCATCCCACGTTCGATTCAAAACTTCGCCAATTTCATTGGAATTGCCCGTCATCGCCTCGACCGCATCATGCAGTTCGATCATCCCGCCGGTGCCTCCAAAGAACGCCGCCGTCAGGCCGATGGTGCGAAGCGTCTCCTTGATAGCCTCGCGCTCGACGGCCGCTTCGTCTCCAACTACCCCGCGCAGCGCCCTCAATCTCCTGGCAAGCCCGATGATCTGGTCTTCGATGCTCATTCACCGCCCCCAGTAACGCCGCCCAACGCAGCCAACAACGCGGCTTCTTCAAGCGTATGAGCCCGTCCCTGGCGCTCGAAAAGCCAATACGGTTCCTGCTCGCCATGACCACTTATCTTGGTTGCCCGAAGATCGAAGCTACCTAACCAACTGACCCAGCAATCGCCTCCCTCGTGCCACCAGGTGAGTCCTCCAAACTGGCGGCTTTCGTGCTCATGCGTCTCGGCGGCAGCCAGCGCCGAAGGGAAGTCCTGCGCCGTACCGCTCACCCGCACGTATCGCTGGTCAGTAACCTTCAACACAGAACTCCAATGCACTGGCCTTGCCTGGTCATGAGAAAGACCCACTCCCAACATCAGCAGGCCCTTCTCCCCTTTGATGTGCTTATCCAACTTGGCCGGCCGGTCTCCCGACAGGTGATCGCTGGTAAACCAGCCATCCAGCCCGACCGCTGTCACCGCGTGACGATGCGAGCTGCTCGGGTCCTCCCAGTCCACAACAGGGCCACCATGCTCCTTGATCCACGCAAAACGCGGATCTGGCGCTTGAATCGTTGTCATGCTCCAGCCTCCTTGCTGGGTGCGTGGATCAGCTCGACGGTATCGCCTGCGGCTTGAGCCCATGGGCCGAATCCCAGCGCTTGACCGATGTTGAGGTAAGCCGCCGCCGTCAGGGCCAGAGCCAGGGCGACAGTGACCAACCGGACCAACACCCACATGACGAGCCCTTCGCGCATCGGTCGAAAAATCGCCTCGATCACAAGTCTCATCCGATGCCTTTCAGCGCCGGGACACTGACACGCCAGCATCACCGTCAATATCGAATTTCGAGAAAGCAGCCGCCCTCGCCGCACTCTCGCTGACCTCATGGACAGTGCCGACACACCGCCCATCCACATACACGTTCCATTCACACATCACCGACCCCAACGCTATGCCACGAGCCACTTCTTGACGGTCTCGTAGTGCTGCTTGACGAAAACGGATTCACGCTGGAGCGATGAACCTCTGCGAATTTCAATCCTGGCATGCGGCTGCCCCGGATGCTCCCAGCTATTCACAGGCTCAACACCAATGATCTCGTCCTTTCTGAGCAACAGTTTCTTGCGGCCATCTGCCACCTCGACCTCGATAAATTGAGCCTGGCTGGCCATTGTTTCGCTTGTCATTGCAATCACCTTCAGTTCAAAGTTCCGCCCATTCGGGCAAGTGTTCCCAAAAACTCCCTATCGCGCTGCCCCTGCTGCCCTGCACCCCGTAGGAAATAGCCCGGTCGTGAAGCAATCCCTGCACCGCCACCAGCGCCTGCACGCCGCCGCTCTCAAGCAAGCTCGCCCCCAGTGCCTGGAGCCGGCTTTGCGCATCAAGGTCCTCGGCATACAGCGCTGAATCGACCCACATCTGGAGGTCGCGCAGCTCCCCACCGACGTCGTGCTTGAACACGGTCCACGCATCGACAGCCCGGCCGGTGTCCCCGGCACGTGCCATCCAGCGCCGGCGCCCCCACTCATCCAGCAGGTTCCACCACTCCATCCCGGCCGCATCATCCGGGGTCGGTACAGATTCGGTCATCGTCCACCTCTGCGCGCATGCGCGACAAACATTGCGGTCAACCACACCAGTATCCCGGTGCCCAGCGCCAGGACTGACACCTTGACCAGCTCGACGTCCGGCCAGGCCATGAGGCGCAACAGGACCACCCAGCAGAAAAACACGGTTGACGCCCCATAGAACGCCACCAGTCCCCACCTCCAAGCCCTGCCGTACCGCCGCATAGCAACTCCCACGCTACCAGCCCCTCGCAGCCCGGCCGATCAGCTCGCACTCAAGCCAGGCACCCGGCGCGAACGCACGAACCAGACGGCCATCGGACACGCGAAACAACAACACCCCTTCCAGCACCATCGCCGTGTGCGCCTCGACGGCCACCTGGCCCGGCTTCGCTTCGCTGCCTTGCCCGCCAGCAGGCAACGTGACACGCCATTCATTCATCGCAAGCACTCCCATTTCACACGAAACACAGGCCCCAGGCTAGCGCCCCGAGGGGCGCCGCACGATGCACCTTAGAACGGCACGTCATCATCTTCCGCCAGCGGCGCGCTGGGCGCACCCTTCTGGCCGCCCGCCGCCGAACCCAGCGGCATGATGCGCCGGCCGATCACATCCGTCGTGTAAACCGTCTCGCCGTCCTTCTCGTAGCGGCCGTACTCCAGGCGGGCCTCGACGTAGACCTCGCGCCCCTTGCCGATGTACTGAGAGATGAACTCGGCCTGCTGGCCGAAGAAAGTGACCTGGTGCCACTGCGTGTTCTCGATGACCTCGCCGGTCTTCTTGTCCTTGCGACGCTCGTTCGTGGCCACGCTCAAGCGCAGCACGGGCATGCCGCTGGGGGTGTGCCGCAGCTCCGGGGCCTGGCCCACGTTGCCGATCAGCTCGACGCGATTCAAAGATGCCATCTCTCGTACCTCCTGAGTTCACCGTCAATGCCCACGGTGTAAGGGCTTTCGATGTGGTTAATTATAACTCTAACTCAACATCAACGCAACACTAACACCAGATAAAACAATGAGTTACGTGATTTCCGGGAGTTCGTATGCGTCCACCAGCGGCCGCCAGGCGGACCCGGCCAGGTCGAAAACCGCCACCGCAGCGCCACCAGCAAGACGGCCTGCAGGCCAACTAACTCGACCTTGGCCAACCCCACGACCGCACCGGAAAAAAACCACCACGGCCCGCCCAGGCCCGGCCCACCCTTCCTCTTGATCGACAGGACTGGAGGGGGGCGCCGCTGCGGCCGGCAGCGGGGGGAGGGCTTGCCCTCCCATGGGGGAACTGGGGGCGACCAGCCCACAGCTCAGGAGCCGCCACCAGGCGGCGG
>JAQVHL010000037.1 GCA_028696185.1 Halothiobacillaceae bacterium | reverse complement strand
AACACGTCAAATGCGTCGTATAATCTTCAAAGAATCGCACAAGCCATTGTTTTGGATGACACCAAGCCTTCCAAACGACGTCATATTCCAAGGAGGAAACATGGCCATGGAGGACAGACACCCGCCCCGGCTTCTTGATCAGGTACGCGAGCGTTGTCGGGTCAAGCATTACAGCTTGCGCACCGAGAAGGCGTACGTTCACTGGATAAAACGCTTCATTCTTTTCCACGGCAAACGACACCCGAACGAGATGGGGGCGTGCGAGGTCGAGGCATTTTTGAGCTTTCTCGCGACGCGGAAAAACGTGGCGGCCTCGACCCAAAACCAGGCGTTGGCCGCGATTCTGTTTTTGTACCGCGAAGTGCTGGGTATTGATCTGCCTTGGCTCGATGGCGTGACACGTGCCAGCAAGCCGCCTCGACTGCCCGTGGTGCTCACGCGAGAGGAGGTCCGGGCACTGTTGGCTCGACTGGATGGTGTTCATGGGTTGATTGCCGGGTTGATGTACGGATCGGGCCTGCGATTGATGGAAACCCTGCGGTTGAGGGTCAAGGATGTGGATCTTGCGCGTCGTGAGATCACGGTCCGCGAAGGTAAGGGAGGCAAGGATCGCAGGACGATGCTGCCGGATTCGTTGCTGGAGCCGTTGCGGCACCAACTGGATCGGATCGGATTGATTCACGAGGGCGACCGGCGAGAAGGGCTCGCCCCCGTCGAACTGCCCTATGCACTGGCGCGCAAGTATCCGAGGGCGGGCCATGAACTGGCTTGGCAGTATGTATTTCCAGCCGCGCAACCGGGTATTGATCCGCGCTCGGGCATTCGAAGGCGTCATCACCTTCACGAGTCCGCCGTTCAACGAATGATTCGCGCGGCGGTGCGTGACGCCGGCATTCCCAAGCCTGCGACCAGTCATACGCTTCGTCATTCCTTTGCAACGCATCTGCTTGAGGCCGGTTACGACATACGCACGGTTCAGGAACTTCTTGGGCACAGCGATGTACGGACGACGCAAATCTACACGCATGTGCTCAACCGTGGCGGGAAAGGCGTGCGCAGCCCGCTCGACGCGCATTGAAGCTTTGCGGGGCATCGTGCAGACGAGGCGGGAACGGGTTCCCGCTACCCTGGCAGGACCCCCTCGCCGTGCTGTAACGGACCCGTTGATCGTGAGCGGGCGGGGACGATCTGGCACGTTCACTTCCTTGATGCTGGGCTTTGCTTCGACCTAAGTTTACTCCGCCAAAAGCGATAGGCCAAACACCTGAGGCGCGCCCCGACGCCTGTGCAAAACAATGGGCCGGCGCCCCCTTTCGGCGGACACCGGCCCTTGGTGTTTTCGGGTTTACAGCTGGGGCGATCAGCCCTTGCTGAAGCTCAGTTCTCCCTCGCCGGCGTCCACCCGGATGGTTTCGCCGGGCAGGAAGTCGCCACGCAGGATGTGCTGGGCCAGGGCGTTTTCCAGGCGATGCTGGATGGCGCGCTTGAGCGGGCGGGCGCCGTAGACGGGGTCGAAGCCGGCTTCGCCCAGCAAGTCCAGCGCCGCTTCGGACAGGATCAGGCTCATGTCGCGCCCTTCCAGGCGACGACGCAGATTGCCGATCTGAATATCCACGATGCGACGAATCTGCTCACGCCCCAGCGGGTGGAATACCACGGCCTCGTCGATGCGGTTGATGAATTCGGGGCGGAAGTGGCCGCCGACGATTTCCATCACTTCGCTCTTCATCTGCTCGTAGTTGGCTTCCCCCGCGAGTTCCTGGATGCGATGCGAGCCCAGGTTGGAGGTCATCACGATCACGGTGTTTCGGAAGTCCACCGTGCGGCCCTGCCCATCGGTCAGACGCCCGTCATCGAGCACCTGCAGGAGCACATTGAATACGTCCGGGTGGGCTTTCTCCACTTCGTCCATCAGCACCACGGAGTAGGGCTTGCGACGCACGGCCTCGGTGAGATATCCGCCTTCCTCGTAGCCGACATAGCCCGGAGGCGCGCCGATCAGCCGCGCCACGGAGTGCTTCTCCATGAACTCGGACATGTCGATGCGTACCATCGCTTCCTCGGTGTCGAACAGGAAGGCCGCGAGCGCCTTGGTCAGCTCGGTCTTGCCCACGCCGGTAGGCCCCAGGAATAGGAACGAGCCGTTGGGGCGGTTGGGGTCCGACAGCCCGGCGCGCGAGCGGCGGATGGCATCGGAGACGGCCTTGACCGCCTCGGCCTGGCCCACCACGCGCCGCCCCAGCTCGTCTTCGATGCGCAGCAGTTTCTCGCGCTCGCCTTCGAGCATCTTGCTGACCGGGATGCCGGTCCAGCGGCTGACGACTTCGGCGATTTCCTCGTCGGAAACCTTGTTGCGCAGCAGTTTGAACTCGACCTGCTCGGCCTGCTGGGCGGCCTCCAGACGGCGCTCCAGCTCCGGGATGCGCCCGTACTGCAGCTCGGACATGCGAGCCAGATCGCCGGCCCGGCGGGCGGTGTCGAACTCCACACGCACGCGGTCGAGCTCTTCCTTGATCTTCGACGCGCCTTCCACCGCGAGCTTTTCGGATTTCCACTCTTCTTCCAGGTCGGAATACTCGCGGTCGAGCTTTTCGATCTGCGCCTCCAGGTCCGCGAGCCGCTTGCGCGAGGCTTCGTCGGATTCCTTCTTGAGCGCCTCGCGCTCGATCTTGAGCTGGATCAGGCGGCGTTCAAGGCGATCCATGGATTCGGGCTTGGAGTCGATTTCCATACGGATGCGGCTCGCCGCCTCGTCGATCAGGTCGATGGCCTTGTCCGGCAACTGGCGGTCGGTGATGTAGCGGTGCGAGAGGGTGGCCGCCGCGACGATGGCCGGATCGGTGATGTCCACGCCGTGATGCACCTCGTAGCGCTCCTTCAGGCCACGCAGGATGGCGATGGTGTCCTCCACCGAAGGCTCGTTCACCAGCACTTTCTGGAAGCGACGCTCCAGCGCGGCGTCTTTCTCGATGTACTGGCGGTATTCATCGAGCGTGGTGGCGCCGATGCAGTGCAGCTCGCCGCGCGCCAGCGCGGGCTTGAGCATGTTGCCCGCGTCCATCGCGCCCTCGGCCTTGCCCGCGCCGACCATGGTGTGGATTTCGTCGATGAACAGGATGATGCGCCCTTCCTGCTTGGCCACGTCATTGAGCACGGCCTTCAGGCGCTCCTCGAACTCGCCGCGGAACTTGGCCCCGGCGAGCAGCGAGCCCATGTCCAGCGACAGCACACGCTTGTGCTTCAAGCCCTCCGGCACCTCGCCATTGACGATGCGCTGGGCCAGCCCCTCAACAATGGCGGTCTTGCCCACGCCGGGCTCGCCGATCAGCACCGGGTTGTTCTTGGTACGGCGTTGCAGCACCTGGATCGCGCGGCGGATTTCCTCATCGCGCCCGATCACCGGGTCGAGTTTGCCGCTCTCGGCGCGCGCGGTCAGATCCAGGGTGTATTTTTCCAGCGCCTGACGCGCCTCCTCGGCGTTGGGGTCGTTCACCGCCTGCCCGCCACGCACCGACTCGATGGCCTTCTCGATGGCGCCCTTCGCCGCGCCGGCCTTGTGCAGGATCGGCCCCAGGGCCGCCTTGTCTTCCAGCGCCGCCAGCACGTAAAGCTCGCTGGAGATGTACTGGTCCTTGCGCTGCTGGGCGAGTTTGTCGGTGATGTTGAACAGCTTGGCCAGGTCGTTGGATACATGCACTTCGCCCGCCGAACCGGACACCTGCGGCAGACGATCCAGCGCCTCGTCGAGCTGCGAGCGCAACAGGTTGACGTTCACGTCGGCACGGGTGAGCAGCGGACGCACCGTACCGCCCTCCTGGTCGATGAGGGCGATCATCAGGTGAATCGGCTCGATGAACTGATGGTCCCGCCCTACCGCGAGCGACTGGGCATCGGCGATGGCGAGCTGGAACTTGGCGGTGAGTTTGTCCATGCGCATGAATACGGTCTCCGCAGATCGGGGAAGGATGCCTTACTTTATTGGGCAGGCGCGGGTGCTTTTCAAGCACAACCGGGAAGTTTTCCTGTCACGCCCGCCCATGCTGCAACAAGTGTTTTTTATTGACCAAAAGAAAATATAATCAAGCCGTCTTCCACACGGCAGCGAGCCCACCGAATGAAACAGCATGTCTTTCAGGAAAAATACCCGGTCTTCGAACTGTGCCTGCTCAAGAGCGAAACCACCAAGCGCAACGCGGATGAAATCATCGCCGCCCTGCGCGAGAAAGTAGAGGCTCACCCCAAGGCGCACTTCATCGCCCTGTTCGACCACTACGCCCACACCGCCAGCCTGCCGGATGGCGAAATCGCTCCGGACATCCGCGATGCCAAGCACATCGTGTTCTGCTTCGGTTTCAAGCTGCCCAATGCTGGCGTGATGGCTGTGCGCCCGCGCTCCATCGGCGTAACCGAGTACGATGACCGTTTCATCATCAACTTCATGGAGCCGCCGATGCCGATGGCCACCGAAGCAATGGAAAGCTGGGTGAAGGCTCTGGCGGATCGCTGAGCCGCTCCTTATCTTCCGCACAGCGTAACCGGGGCGCGCGCCCCGGTTACGGTTTGGGCGAATCGCCGGACGCTGTCCGGTTTTTTTTGTCCAGGTCCGCAGGCGCTTCGTGGCAACAAGAGCATCCGTGCTCCTCCCCGGTGCCCGGCACCGGATCGTACCCGCCGGGGTGCAGCGGATGACAACGCAAGACCCGCTTGAGCGCCATCCAGCCGCCCTTGAGCACACCATGCACTTCGATAGCTTCCAGCGCGTAATTTGAACAGCTCGGGTAAAACCGGCAACGCGGCCCCAGAAGGGGGCTGATGAACAGCTGGTAGAAACGGATCGGCCAGCGCAGCAGAAATTTCACGCTCAATGGTCCTCCATCGGCACGGAAAGCGGCGCAAGCATCCCCGCAAAAGCCGCCTCGACAACGCCATCCGCCAGATCGCGCCCAATGACAACCAGCTGCGAGCAAGGCCGCTCACCGGCGTCCCAGTCGGCCTGATCCTGATTCGGATAACGACGATGATGCACGGCTTGCACGACACGCGGCCCAGGCAGTTCCCGCACGTTCAGACGCCCCTTGATGCGCAGCAGCGCCGCTCCCTGCGCCGATAACAAACGATCCAGCGCCACCGTAAACGCGCCCCAGGGCAGCGGCTCATCGGCGGACAACACCGCGGCGCTCACCCCATGGGTATGACAGACCGCACGCGCCGGCAAAAGCGGCCGAAAACGCAGGCCGGAAACGCTGCGCAAGCCCAATAGCCTCTCACCCTCGATACGCCCGAACGGCGCCTCGACCACTGGCGCGAGGGGATTGAAGGCCTCCAGATACTCCCGCACCCGCGCCACCTCGCCCGCCTCAACCCTGTCCGTACGGGTGAGCAGCAAAAGATCGGCCTGGGCCACCTGCGCCACAGCTTCGGGGAAGCTCGCCATTTGCCGCTCCACTTCCGTCACGTCCACCAGCGTGCTTACCCCGGCCAGAACGTAGCGCTGAGCCAGAAAAAAATCCGCCTGTAATGAGTGAATCAGGGGGGCGACGTCCGCCAGCCCCGAGGTTTCGACAATCACGCCCCGGATCGGCGCGATTTCCCCGGCCAGCGAACGCTGGAACAGCTCGCGCAGGCGAGCCACCAGCTCACCATGCACCGCACAGCACAGACAACCGGAGTCGAGCAAAACCAGGCGCTCGTCGAGCGTGGCAATCAGATGATGATCGATGCCGACCTGCCCGAACTCATTGACGATGACCACCGAACCCACAAGCGCCGGCTGACGCACCAGCGCGTTGACCAGCGTGGATTTACCGCTACCGAGGAACCCGGTAACCAGCAGGACAGGAATGCGATTGGGCGGAACGATCATCCGGCCGACCCCGAACTTGTGACCGTTACACTATAACGAATCGCGTGCGGTTTGCATCCCGCCAAAGACAGCGGGTGATGGCTGTCGATGCCATCGATGCGCGTTTCGAACGGGCAACAAGGCTGCCCGCTCCGCCCCGTACACCCGATGAGCAAAAAAATGCCGCCCCCAGTCTCACAGGGTGTTTACAAAATAAATGGTTGTCGGACGAAAGTGGGCGAACGGAATTGCCCCCTTGGGACCGCCATGGACTGGCCTGTGGAAGCCGGGCAAATGGGCCATGAATGGCCCATTTAGTCCCAGCGCGACTGGAAGTCGCGCATCCTGTTGTGGCGAGACTGAAAGGGATTGTTTATTTTGGCTACACCCTATCACGGGAAAGCAGATACCCCATCCCAAACCCGCCCTGTTGTCCTGGCGGAACCGGGGGCATGAAGCGCCGCCGACGCCACACACGGAACATCGGCTATCCGCGCTCAAGCATCGCCGCAAGACGCGGATAGTCGATCTTGGCATTGTGGCGCCGGTCCATCGGCAAGCGTTTCACCGAACGCAAGGCGTCCAGATGCGCCCACTGCAGCGACGGCTTCAGCGCGGCGACATCCACCTCGCCTTCAACCAGCAGCAGGCGCTGACCGCGATGGGCGACCATGGCACAACGACGCACGCCGGGCCAGAAACCCGCGGCGCACTCGACCGCAAACGGATACAAACGTCCGCGAGCGTCATCGATGCGTGCGCTGCAACGCCCCATGAGCCACAGCCGGCCGCTAGCGTCCAGCCAGCCGGCATCGCCGGTGCGGTGCCAGCGCAGACCATCGACTTCGAACTTGGTATCCCGGTCGCCCTCACCGTGCAGGTATCCCGGCAGCACATGCGCGCCGCAGACCACAATTTCGCCCACTTCGCCGGGCGGGAGGGTGTCCTGTTCGAACTGCGCCAGCGTGTACGGGCCGACCGGCGTACCAAAGCGGTCCGGAAGTATGCGCAGCGTCACGGCATCCACCGGCCGACCGGCCAGCAAGCCGGCGCCCCCCTGCATGGCCGACCGATCAGCGTCGTCGATTTCCCGCTGTTCAATTTCTGCCATCGGTTCGGCCTCGGTGGAACCGTACACCGCGACGATGCGGGCGCCGTCCGCCTGCCGGCGCAGCCGGTCGAGCAGGACAGGAAAAACGGGGGCTCCGCCGGTATCCATGCGTGAAAACGGCAGGCCCCGCCCGTCGGCTTCGGCCTGTTCGACCAGGCGTTCGAGAAAGGCCGGCGAGGCCCCGCAACGTTCGATGCCCAGCGCGCGCGCCTGTGCCAGCACCGGGGCGGCCCGGATGGCTCCCGGACGGCGCAGATCGGTATCGGGAATCAGGCTGGTCAGACCGGAGGCAAGGTTCGCGAGCAGAAAGATCGGCAGTGTGGTCAGATCGCGCTGTCCCTCGCGCAGATCGAGGGCCTGGGCAAGTGCGGCATGCTGGGCCAGCAGGAAGGAATGGCTGCGAAGCGCCGCCTTGGGACGCCCGGTGCTGCCACTGGTGAAGGTCAGAAGCGCGGGCGCCTCGCCGCCCGGCGCAAGCCTCGTGCAGGGTGCCAGCCTGTCGGCGGCCCGAATGGAAACCGTACCGGGCAGCCAAGCACGGGTGACAAAGCGGCGCGGTATCGCGCGCAGGGCGGGCAGGGCCAGACGCAGCAGATGCGCGCGGGGGCTGGCAATCAGCGCCACCGGACGGCCCATGGCGCAGCACTGAGCCACATGCGCCTGTCCGGCGGACGGGTCGAGAAACATCGCGACCGCTCCCAGCCGGAACAGCGCAAGCAGGACCAGATACAGCTCGCGGCTCATCGGCTGCAACACCAGCACCGCATCACCGGCACCGATGCCATGCGCGCCCAGCAGGGCCGCAAGCCGTGCGGCATCTTCATGGAGACGGCGGTAGTCCGTGACACGTTCGCGCCCACGCGGCCCGTCGAGAATCGCCGGCCGCTCGGGATGTTCGGCAGCGCGCGCCTCCAGCAGTGTGAGGAGGTTCATGCCGGGGCAAGCCGTGCCTGATAGAGCGTATAGCGACGCATTACATGCGCGTAGCGGGTAGAGATGTTCAGCGAGACATTACTCTCGTGCATCAAGGCATGAATCGCCCGTGTGTAGCCCAGCTCCAGGGCGATGCGCTGGCTTTGCGCGGCGAGCACGCTGCCCAGTCCCGCGGTGTCGCGCCCTGGCGCCACGGCCACCGTCTTGATGATGAAGGTGTCGATGCCATGTCCCCGCGCGGCCTGATTGAAATCCGGCAGGCCGAACAGGTAGCCCACGAGTACCCCATCGCGCTCGGCCAGCAAGATCAGCTCGGGACGCAAGACCCGCCCGAGCGGGCAATACTGGGCGACGAAGCTTTCCTCGTCGATCGGCGTGTAGAGGAAATTGCCGCTGAACGCCTGCACCGACAGCCGGTAGATCGCGCGCAACTCGTCCTCGTAGCGCGCGCCGTCGAGGGCGCGCAGCTGGATGCCCGCCGCCTGCATGCGCTGCAAGGCTTTCGGAACACGAGGATCGCGCTGGGTGAGCGCATCGTTGAGCGCCGACACGAAACCCGCAAGCGGCGTGAACCCCGCCGCCTCGAACCAGTCCGGCCAGTCCGGCGGATTGAAGGGCTCCATGAAAAAGGGCGGCTCCGACTCCGCACCGGTCACCAGGCGGTACGAGCGCCATGTGTTGCCGTCCATGGGACCGACGACCCGTGTGCAGCCCTGCTCACGCAGCCGGGCGAGAGCGGCCTCAAACAGCCCGAGCGCCGCCTCGCGGGTCGCGGCGGAAAAATGCCCCAGCACCCCCAACCGCTCGCCGGGCAATCCGGGCACCTGCGACCACCACAGCGAGCAGCGCGCGCCACCGTTCGCCTCATGCAGCAGATGCACATCCGCGCCGTGGCGTTCGAGCACCCCGGCATCAAAACCGGCGTACAAGGGCTGATCGAGATACGACTCCATATCCACGCGGGAATGAATCATCCTTGTCCTGTTCATCGGATTCCTCCTGAAAATCCACCCTGCCCCGGCGGGAGCAAGCAACCGGATCGCAACAAAGCACGCGGGCCGCTTTATTGCTTCGTCCCCGCCTTAAATCAGCCTCATCACCGACCAGCCCAACAGCGACACGCCCGTCGCGATGCCCGCCTGGCGGGTCCAGCGGGCGGCATCGGTCGGACAGGCGGCAAGCCCCGGCTGCACACACTGGAAGGCATAACCGGCCAGCACCACCGACAAACCGGCCAGCAACGCGACCACCGGATGCACCACTTGGAACACGAGCAGCGGCAACGCCACAATCGCCCACCCCGAGCCAAGCGCAGGCAATAGATCACGCCAGCCGGTCTGCGAGCGTCCGGCGTGCGCCCGGGAAACGCCAAGCATCGTCAGTTGCGCGCCGAAACTGATCGCGTAGGCGACGAACGCGGCCTCCGTCTCGCCCCGCGTATGCAGCAAAAGCCAGAACAACCCCGGCCCGCCCAAGGCCAGCAGTGCGACGAGATTGTGCAGATTGCGTTCAGGAGCACCATCACGCAGCGCCAGCACGGTGGCAACGACAAAGGCCAGCAGCATCACCGCAAGCCAGGGCCAGCCGCCAATGGCGAGACTCGCGTAGGCCATCAGCACCGCGCCGATCAATGCCCCGTCGTCGAGCGTGCTGCGGCGGCGCCAGAACACGACGAACAACACCAGCAGCGCGACCAGCCCCAGCTGCCCCAGCAGCGCCGCCGCATCGAGGCCAAGATAGCTCTGCAGGAGCGCGTGGGCCGCAAGCGGAATGAACAGGTTGTCCAGCCCGCGCCAGGCAATGGCCTCGAACATCATGACCAGCAGCCCCAGAATGAGTCCGATCAGGAGCGACTCGGCCCGTCCGGTGTCGGTAAACAGCAGCAGCGCCACATGCACGCAGAGAAACGTAACCACGAAAAACGCAATCGAGCCTTCCAGCGACTTCTGACCATCCAGGGTGGTAAAACGCATCTGCCCATAACGCAGCCCGATCAACGCGGCCAGCGCATCCGCCAGCGCGAGGATCAGGATCGGCACGCTGTACAGCAGCGCATTACCATCGGCCAGCACGAACACCGCCGCAACGCCTGCCGGAAACAGCAGCTCGCCCCAGGATACCCGCCCCACGCCGTGCAGCACGCCCTGCAAACCCGCCGTTCCCGCCCGCCCGGCACGCACCAGCCACAGAGCGATCATGCTCGCCGCCGCCAGTACCAGCACCGGCCAGACACTGTCGAACAGCCAGGGAAAGCCCGCCGCCACAAGCCCCATCAGCACATGCATCAGCTTGCGCGGCAACTCCGGATGCGGCTGGGCCAGATGACGCCACAGGGCGACGCCGGCGAAGCTCGCCGCGAGCAGTCCCAGCACCAGGGCCATGCCCGCCCAAGGGCTCATCCCCGGACCTCCTCCACGATGAAATCGCTGTAAAAGAAGGCCTTGTCCCCGGCATGCAAGCGCTTCGCCAGCGATTCCAGCGGCGCCAGACGATCGGCCATGGAATCCGGCCGACGACGCGGCACGCGCATGTTCCAGTACGCCAGCCGGGCGCCGGGACGGGCTGCGCCCACCAGATGGTCGAGCAGGCGGTGATAATTCGCCTCGGACATGTATTCGAAAATGTCGCTGAGGTTGAAGGCATCGAAACGCTGCGCAGGCTCGCGTTCAAGGTATTCCTCGATCGACAGGGCATGCCATTCGATCCGGTCGAGTCGCTCGCGGATACGCTCGAAAGATGCCTCCCTCAGCGCCAGCGGCAGCGCCTCACCGTGGTGGCCGGTAAGAATCCAGTGCAGGTAGGGGTTGTCCGCCGGATCGAGTTCGACCAGCGCATGCCGGGTACGGGCAAGGATATGTTCCGCCACGCTGCCCTCAACATAGCGGAAGAAGGCCGGGTCCCGTCCCAGCCGCCCCATGACGAAGCGCGAGAAGAACAGGCGGAACAGCAGACGCCAGCGCCAGGTATTCCAGCGCGATTCGTAAAACCGCTCGCGCCGCTCGCGCGGCCCGCCTTCCAGCAGTGCCGCCACCCGGCGCCGGTCGTGCACCAGCGGCAACACCCGTTCACGGAACACGGCAAAGTAGTGCTCGAAACGCCCCGCCGCGCCGATGCCCGCCGCGATGCCGTCCGGGTGCGCATCCCAGTACGCGCGCGCTTCCGGCGCCAGCAGCGGCCGGCAGCGCCGGTAGAGCGCTGCCCGGCGCGTGCTCGGGCGCGAGCCAACAAGCTCCAGCAGCTCGCCGTGCTCAAGCTCGCGGTAGGCGGCTACCCGCAGCGCCAGGCAGGCCAGCTGTGCGGGGTTCATATCCAGCGCCACCACCCGTTCCGCCCCGCTTCCCAGCAAGGCCAGCGCGTTGTCCCCGGCCGAAGCGATGGACAGACAGCACCCGCCCTGCCCGACGCAAAGCGCCTCGCACAGGATGTCCGCATCCTCCCAGCACTGGGCGTAGCGGACACGGGAGAAATCCGCCCGCGTGCTGACCTCACTGCCCATGATCCGCCTCCTGCCCCAGGCGCCGGATCACCCCGGTCGCGCCGTCGAATTCCACCCATTCACCGTTCTGCAGCAGGCCGGTCAGCCCCGGCACCGACACCACCGCCGGAATCCCCATCTCGCGCGCGACAATCGCCGAATGCGACAGCAGGCTGCCGCGCTCCACCAAGAGTCCCGCCGCCGCGGGAAACAGCATCACCCAGCCGGGGTCCGTGCGTTCAGCCACCAGGATCTCGCCCGGAGCAAGACGCGCCTCGCGCGGATCGCGCACCACCCGGACCGGACCACGCACCACACCCGGACAGCAGCCAATGCCCCTGAGCGTGCCATCCTCCGCCACCGATACAGGCTCGGTCGGTGCGCGGAAGGCGTTACCCACATACACCATGCCAAAGGTCTCGAACCGGTCAGCCGGCGCGGGCAGGTTGGCGTATCCGGCAAATTCCGCCTGCCGTAGCGCCACCAGCCCGCGCAGGTCGGTGCTCACTGCGGTGCCCTCGACGAAGCCCAGCAGCTCGTCCACCGTGAGATAGAACACATCGCGCGCGTCATCCAGCCGGTCTTCCGCGTACAGTCGCCGCCCCAGCTCGACGAACACCCGTCGCACCCGCCCGAACAGCCGTGTGCGCTCAAAGCGCAGGTTCTCACGGTCGCGCACACGGGCACGGGCATTGTTCAGCACCCAGCCAAACACGCGCCGCCGCAGGCCGTGTCCGGCCAGCGCCTCACCCACCCGCGCCTCGGCTCGGACACGGATTTCCCGTTCCACCGCCCCGGCTTCCCCGGCGCGCGCGGGCTGCGCCGCCAGATGGCGCGCAAGCTGGCCGACCGAACGCATCAGCAATTGCGGATCGTCATGCAAGGTGGCGCTTTCGAGCTTGAGCTCGTCGAGGCAACGATCACCGAACTTTTCCAGATACCCGCGCCAAGCGACAGCAAAGTCCGGGCGACGCGCCAGCGCAGGTTCCAGCACCGCCACGTCCCCTTCGCACAGCAGGGCGACGAAGGATTCGTCCTCGACGATCATCATCGCCATTTCGCGCAGACGACGCGCCGGTTCCGCGCTGATCATCCCGCCCTCGCCCGCCAGAAGGTCATTCTGTAAGGTCTCGGCGCTGTCACCGCACCAGGCGCGCGCGAGCTTTCGCAGCATGCCGTAGAAGATCATGGCAAAGAAATCATTGATAAGCGGGGCGTCCCAGCGGGTCAGCAGGCGCTGTTCCAGCTCGTGGTAATGCCGCGCCAGCGCATTGGCATCCCTATGGGCGAGATCCCCTGCCGTGGCCAGCGCTTCGTCCAGACGACGATAAAAACGACGGATCTTGCCCGCAAGCCACAGGTGGTTCGCCACAAGGCCGAACAATGTCCCGGAAAAACGCAGTCCGTCGCGCAGGCGAGCGATTCCGCCCTGGCCCGCGAGCTCGGCGGCGATGTCCTCCGGCAGCCCCTCGCGCACCCCCATCATCTGCTCCATGAAGCGACGGTTCATCGCGAAGCCCGGCAGCAGGGCCAGCACCCGGTACCAGGACAGCAGGTTGTAATACACCCGCCCGTGAATCAGCCCCAGCATGCGGCGGAACGTGGTGTCGTGTGCCCGGATCGCCGCTTCCGGTACATGCAGGATGCGGCAGAACTCGCGGTACACCGACTCGTAGGCCGTCCGCGCGAAGCTGAAAGTCAAAGGCGTGGTAATGCCGCCGTAACTCTCGGCGATATTGCTGTTGTCCCACAGATTGCGCTCGCCTTTCGGATCCGCCACCGCCCCGAGCGCCGTCACCGGACGCGACTGCAACAGATGCAGCGTCCCGTCGGCCCAGGCCCACTCGATATCCTGCGCCCGCCCGAAATACCGGCTGGCCGCCCGCGCCAGTGCAGCCACCTCGCGCAGCTGCGCGGGCGACAAGGGCGCTCCGGCTTCCGGCAAGGATTCCTCGCGCAACCCGTCCGGGGCGTCGCTATCGCAACGGTGGGCGATGCGCCGCTGCGCGGGCGTAAAATCGAGGATCGCCCCCGCCTCATCCACCCGCCAGGTGTCCGCATCCGCCTCCCCACCCACCAGCGACGTGCCCAGGCCGTGCACTGCCGACACC
Source organism: Halothiobacillaceae bacterium (assembly GCA_028696185.1). Classification (GTDB taxonomy): domain Bacteria; phylum Pseudomonadota; class Gammaproteobacteria; order Halothiobacillales; family Halothiobacillaceae; genus JAQVHL01. Next base: position 14,574 of record JAQVHL010000037.1, on the reverse strand, counting down.
ACGGCCACATCGCGCCGACCGCTCACCGGATCGGCCGCGAACGCCACACCCGCCGCTTCGGCATCGACCATGCGCTGCACCAGTACCGCCGGTGCACCCGGACGTGGCGGCAACCCGGCCTCGCGCCGGTACGCCCAGACCCTTGCCGCAAACCCCGAACGCCAGACATCCGCCACCCGCCGCGCCACCTCGTGTCCCGGCACGTTGAGCCAGCTTTCCAGCTGTCCGGCAAAGGAATGCCGCGCGCCGTCCTCGTCCCGTGCCGAGGAGCGCACCGCCCAGCGCACATCCCCCGCCTCCGCCAGCCGCGCCTCCAGCGCCTGCCGCACGGGCTCCGAGAGCGCAAGTGCGGCCATCACGCCTGCCACCCCCGCCTCATCCTCCGGCAAGGGTCCGGCAAGGCTGTCTTCGAAGGCCTGCGGGTCCACCACGAACCACGGCGGTACTGGCAGTCCTGCCCGGCTCAGCCGCGCCAGTGCGGCGGCCTTGCCGCCGAAACGGGCCAGATCGACGGGGCTGGAGGCATCACAGAGGTAATCGATCACATCGTCCATATCAGCGAACCGCCTCCAAGACCGAGATACATGACCAGCGTCCAGACGCCCGAAATCCACTCGAAACGTTTGCCGGCGCCGGGGGACATGGCACGCATGAACCGGAAGGCCGCGAAGGCCGCCACCGCAAACACGCCCAACAGCAAGAGCAGGACCGGGGCCAGGATATCGATGCGGGCTGCCGCCAGACTGGCGAAAAATGCGGTGGCGCCAATCGCGCCCAACCAGAGGACCAGCGCCCGGCGTGGCCCCCATAGCGCCGAATAGGTTTCCACGCCGGTTTCCTCATCGGCGCTCGCGCGGATCTTGCGCCCCAGCTCGATGACCACCCCATTACAGAAGCTGGCGAGCAGGAACCAGATCAGCCCGTCGGGCAGTGCGCCCATGCCCTCCCCCGCGCTCAGCCAGTCGCAGGCGGTAGCGTACAGGTCGATCAGCGGCATGATGAGCATGTGTGACCACAGGTAGGTTACTGGCCGGGCCTTGAGCCAGTCGCGCACGAAGAATTCGTGGCTCATCAACGCCAGATAGCCCCAGACGAGCAGGAGTACGAGCACGAGCGGCGGATGCAGCCACAGCGCCAGCAACAGCTGTGCGACGGCACTGGCCACACCGAGCACCGCCAGCTCGCGCAAGCGGATCAGACCACGCGGCACCGGCCGGTAGGGGCGATAGCGGCAGTCCTCCTCGTGATCCTTGAACTCATCGGCGATGCGCAGTTGCAGAAAGAACAGCAGCGCCCCGACAAAAGCAACGAAAAAGGTACCGGGCGCCGGCAGGCCGGGTTCGCCGCGCAACGCGGCGGAGTAAACCACCGCACAGAAACTGAAAGCGGCAACCAGTGGCGCGTGGGCGGCCAGCGGGAAGCGCTCGCGCTGGTACACCCACCAGCGGTTATGCGTGAGCGCGCCTTGCACCGGCTCAACCCCGTGCAAGGCTTTGATGCGCGCGGGCGAAATGCCCGGCGCAGAGCGCACCGATAATCGACAGCTCGCCCCCCAGAAGCAGGGCGGCGGTGACTTCGGCAAAGGCCCTGGCGTTTCCGGAGCCCGCAAGCCCCATCAGAGCCAGACAGGCGCGCTGGCTGGGCAGCCCGGTGCCACCGCCGACCGTACCGACAATCAGGTTGGGAAGGGTTACCGAGGCATAGAGCCCGCCGTCTTCGGCAAGCTCGAAGCGGGTGACACCCACGGCCGACTCGGACACGCAGGCCGCATCCTGCCCGCAAGCGATGTACAGGGCCGCAAGGCCATTGGCGTAATGCCCCTGCACGCCAATGGTGCCACTGAGCACACCGCCGATCGCGGACATCCGCCAGTAATCAACCATCCGCGCAGGCGTGGTATGCAGCATCTTTTCCACCAGCGCGGCCTCCAGACGAACCTCGGCGGTGACCTTGCGCCCACGCACGGAAAGATAGGACTGCGCGCTGGCCTTCTTGTCACCGGAAAGATTGGCCTCGACAAACCAATGCGCGGGCGCAACCGGGGTGTTGCGCAGGATATAGTCACAGATCGCGGCGGTGGCGAGGGTCACCATGTTCTGCCCGGCCGCGTCGCCGGTGTGGAATTCAAATCGCAGATAGACATGATTGCCTTCCACCGTGATCTGCATGTCCACCAGTCGGCCATGCGCGGTGGTGCGTTCTGCTTCGGCGCGAAAATCATCGAGCCGGGTCAGCGCCCAGGCCACAAAGGCTCCCGCCTCGCGTAGATCGGCGAAAGCAAACCCCGGCGCGCGCGAAACGCCCTCGTTCAGCAACAGGGTGGTCGCCCCACCCGCGCGGGAGATGAGCTGCGCCCCCCGGCTGTAGGAGGCAACCAGCGCGGCTTCGGTGGTGGCAAGCGGAAGGTAGTAGTCGCCCTGGGCGAACAGGCCGTTGACCCGCAGTGGACCGGCGATGCCGACGGGCAGTTTTACCGTACCGATGAAATTCTCGATATTGCGCGCCCAGCCATCCATGCCGGCCTCGCTGTCGGCATCCAGCAGCGTGCGTTGCACACGCCCGATCCCCTCGGCATCCATCCCCAAAGCCGCCAGACGCTGCCCGAGGAGCGCCCAGCGCCGCCGAACCAGCGCGGGCGAGACACGCAGATCGCGCGGCAAGGCCGGCGCGCCCGCCGCCTCCGGCTTGGGACGCAGGGCCTCGCCCAGGGCCTCCACGTCTCGCTCACCGAGCAGACGCTTCAGCCAGTGACTGGCCTGGGAAAACGTCGTGGACATCCTTGCTCGCCCTCATCCCTGATTCGATGCAAGGCAGTATACGCGAAGCGCCATCGAACACTCCCGCAGCGTCACCCAAGTCCGCCGCCTTTCGCATGGGCGGATGCGCAGCCCAACCCACAAGGGAGGCCGAAACCACGCTCACATGCCGTCGAGAGGAAGGGAAACGGACAGGACAGCAACCCACTTACCCGGCAGGGCAAGCCTCCCTGACCAGAAGCGCGTCGGGCACGCCCGACACCAGCGCGGCTTCCACAGCGCCCAGGCCATTTGCAGCCTGCCCCTGCACGCGAAACCGGTAATACGGCTGCTCTGCGCTGCCGGCCACTTCCGCACGCCATTCGATGATATTGAAACCGGCTTCTGCCAAGGCCGCCGCCACCTGAGCGAGCCCCTGCGCATCCTCGACGCCGGTGATGGAGAAACAGGCATCGGGCGTCAGGCTGCGATGCAGACCGGCGTCCATCTCATCCACATGCAGCTTGAGCCCCAGTGTCTTGCGCACAGACTCCAGCAAGCCCTTCAGATGCGCGGTGTCGCCGACGTTCGCCACCATCATCATGAGCGTGAACAATCCGCCCATGCGCTGCATCGACGCCTCGCCAATCCGCGCATCGGCACCGGCAAGCACGCGGGTGATCGCGGCGACAATGCCCGGCCGGTCGGGGCCGACCAGGGTCAGGATTTTCCAGTCGTTCATGGCCTGAGTTTCCCTCGAAAAAATTACCGGGACTCTAGCAAGACCGTATGTGAAATCGGTGACAGAAAACCGCCGGACCAAACGGTTTCAAACAGCCCTTCAAGCGCTGCAGTCAACCCTCCAGCCAGATCAGGCTGGCCATGCGCCCGGTCACACCATCGCGGCGGTAGGAATAAAACCGCCCTGCATCGGCATGGGTGCACAGGCCACCGCCAAAGACCCGCGCCACCCCGGCCTGCGCCAGACGCAAACGGGCCAGGGCAAACAGGTCTGCCATCCAGCGCCCTTCGCGGGCGGGAACAAAGGCCGTCCCCCCCCCATCGACGCAGAGAAACGCCTCGCGCACGTCGTCCCCAACCTCGAAGGCCCCCGGACCGATAGCCGGCCCCAGCCAGGCCAGCAGCCTTTCAGGCGGCGCGTTGAAGCGCGCGATGCTGGCTTCCAGCACCCCGCCAGCCAGCCCCCGCCAGCCCGCGTGCGCCACGGCCACTTCATGCCCGGTCTCGTCGCAGAACAGCACAGGCAGACAGTCGGCCGTCAACACGGCACAAACCACTCCGGGCCGGTCGGCATAGGCCGCGTCGGCCTCCCGTGACGAGGATACCTTCCCCGGCTCGGCCACCCGGATACCATGCACCTGTTCGAGCCAGAACGGTTCGGCAGGCAGGGACAGGGCGGCGCGCAGGCGACGACGGTTCTCCGCCACGGCCTGAGGATCGTCGCCCACATGGGTGGCGAGATTCAGCGTAGTCCAGGGCGCCGCGCTTACCCCGCCGTGGCGCGTGGTGACGACGGCGCGCACCGGCGCAGGCGCCGGCCAGTCGGGCCACAACAGCCCCTGTCCGCCGGCCTCACTCATTGACATAGATGACTTCGGCTTCGCCTTCATCGCGGGATTCGGCGTGGTGACGCAACACCTCCAGCAATTCCTGCATGTCCTCGGGCAGTCGGGTTTCCCAGCGCATGGACTCGCCGGTGGCCGGGTGCTCCAGCCCCAGGCGAATGGCGTGCAGCGCCTGACGGTTGAAGCCGCGCAGCACCTCGATCAGGTAATCGTCCGCGCCAGGGGGCAGGCGGGGACGGCCGCCATAGGTGGCATCACCGACCAGCGGATGGCGGATATGCGCCATGTGGACGCGAATCTGATGAGTACGCCCGGTTTCCAGTTTGACGCGGATGCGGGTATGGGCGACGAAGCGCTCAATGACACGGAAATGCGTCACGGCTTCACGCCCGCCCTGTACCACAGCCTGGCGCTGGCGATCCACCGGATGCCGGCCCAGCGGTACGTCAATCGTGCCCCCGGCCACCAGCTTGCCATTGACCACGGCTTCGTACTCGCGATGCACGCTGCGCGCGGCCAGTTGCTCCACCAGACGATGATGCGCCAGCGTGGAGCGGGCCACGACCAGCAGGCCGGACGTGTCCTTATCCAGACGGTGGACAATACCGGCGCGCGGCAACTGGCGCAGGGCCGGGTCATGGTACAGCAGGGCGTTGACCAGGGTGCCATCGGGGTTGCCCGCCGCCGGATGGACCACCAGTCCCACCGGCTTGTTGATGACGATCAGATGTTCGTCCTCGTAGACGATGTCCAGCGGAATCGCCTGGGCCTCGTCATCGGTTTCGGCCTCAGGCTCCGCCGCGAGGCTTACCTGCTCCCCACCCAGTACACGGTCACGCGGCTTGCAGGGCTTGCCATCCAGGCTGACCGCGCCATCGCGTATCCAGCTTTGCAGGCGGCTGCGCGAGAAGTCCGGAAACATCTCCACCAGTGCCTGATCGAGTCTCTGCCCGCCCAATGCCATGGGTACGGTGGCCGTAAGGGTTGGTTCTGTCATGCGAATCTCACGAAAAAATGCGTCAATAATGGGGCGATTCTAGCAGGAGGGCGCCTCGGGCACGCGCGAACTGCTGCATTGAGAACGAAACGCGCTATACTCTCGCGAATCCCCACTTGCGGCCGCCGGAAAACGAATGATTCGCCGACACGCGCACCTGATCGCCCTGCTCGCAGGCGCTTTGCTGCTCAACAGCTGCTCCTTCTTCGACCGCAAGGAAAACAAGCGCATCGAAGAAGACCCGATGATTTCTGCCGCCCAGCTCTACAATGAAGCCTCGGCAGCACTCAAACGCGGCAACTACGAAGAAGCCATCCAGAAATACGAAACCCTCGAAGGCCGTTATCCCTTCGGCGGGTACTCCGAACAGGCCAAGCTCGAAGCGGCATACGCCTATTACAAATTCGACGAGCCCGAATCGGCCATCGCCGCTGCCGATCGTTACATCAAGCTCCATCCGCGCGGAGAGAATGTGGACTACGCCCTGTACCTCAAGGGCCTGGCCAACATGAGCCGTGGGCAGGGGTTGATCTACCGCGTCGTGGAGCGCGACCCGTCCAAACGCGACCAGGAAAGCCTGCAGAATGCCTTCCAGGCGTTCTCCGAACTGATCCAGCGCTTCCCGCAAAGCCGCTACGTGGAAGACAGCCACAAGCGCCTGATCGAGCTGCGCAACATGCTGGCCGAACGCGAGCTCTACGTCGCCCAGTACTACATGAAACGTGGCGCATGGCTTGCGGCAGCCAACCGCGCGCAGGTCATCGTGGAAAGCTACAACGGGGCGGCCATCATGCCCGACGCCCTCACCCTGCTGATCGAAGCCTATGACAAGCTCGGCATGACCGAGCAGGCCGAAGCCACCCGCCGCGTGCTGGAGCACAACTTCCCGGACAAGGCCAGACAAGGCAAATCCGGCTGGTTCGGCGGTAACTGAAACGCCGCACCCAGCCCCGTGCCGGCCATCGCAGGAGATAAGGATCCAATGTGGGACTTTTTTGAAACCGTACGCCACCGTCATTCGATACGCCAGTATCAGCCCGACATGCCGGTAGAGCCGGAAAAGATCTCTGCCGTGATCGAAATGGCCTGCGCCGCCCCCTCGGCGGGCGGCCTTCAGGCGTACCAGATCTACGCCATACAGAAGCCCGAACTGCGCCAGAAAATCACCAACGCCTGCACGGACATCGCCTGCCTTGGCAACGCCCCCGTCGTGCTGTGTTTCTGCTCCCACCCCAAGCGTGCTTCCGAGCGTTTTGGTGAACGCGGGCGCAACCTGTATGCCCTGCAGGACGCCACCATCGCCGCCGCCTACGCGCAACTTGCCGCGGTCAGCGTGGGGCTGGGTTCCAACTGGGTGGGTGACTTCGACGAGGGCGCGGTACGCGTGGCCCTGGAAGTCCCTGAGGATTGCCGCCCCATTGCCTTGATTTCCATGGGCTACCCGGCAGAAATTCCCGCGCAGACCGCTCGCCGCCCGATCCGCGAAATCCTGCACAGCCTGTAACACGGGCCTGAACCCATGACGTCATGATGAAGGGCTGTCGCCCGCCTACCGGCAGGCGACAGCCCTTTTCACTGCCCCGGACATACGACGCCCGGCGTCAGATCGCCTCGTTGTCCACCTCGCCGGTGCGGATACGCACGGCTTTTTCGACCGGAAAGACAAAAATCTTGCCATCGCCAATCTTGCCGGTATGCGCAGCGCGCATGATGGCGTCGATGACCGGATCGACCTGTTCGTCTGCAATCACGACCTCGATCTTCACCTTGGGCAGAAAGTCCACCACGTATTCCGCGCCGCGATAGAGCTCGGTATGCCCCTTCTGGCGGCCGAAGCCCTTGACCTCGGTGGCGGTCATGCCGGTAATGCCGATTTCCATGAGCGCGGTGCGCACATCGTCGAGGCGGAAGGGCTTGATGATGGCTTCGATCTTCTTCATCGCTTTTAATCCTCGCAGGGCGTCCGGCCAAAGCCGGAGCTGATGGGGTAACGCCGGTCGCGGCCGAAGGCGCGGCGGGTGACGCGCACGCCAGGTGCGGCCTGACGGCGCTTGTATTCGTTTATTTCAACCAGACGCACGATGCGCCGCACCAGGGCCTCATCATAGCCCAGGGCGACGATTTCGCGGACAGAGCGGTCCTGCTCGACGTGCGCTTCGAGAATGGCGTCCAGCACCGGATAGGGTGCCAGCGAGTCCTCGTCGCGCTGGTCCGGGCGCAGCTCGGCGGACGGGGCGCGGGTCAGCACCCGCTCGGGGATGACCTCCCCTTCGCGGTTACGGTAGCGGGCCAGGGCATAGACCTGCATCTTGGCCACGTCCTTGAGCGGGGCGAAGCCGCCGGCCATGTCGCCGTACAGGGTGCAGTAACCGACCGCCATCTCGCTCTTGTTGCCCGTGGTCAGAAGCAGGCTGCCGCGCTTGTTGGACAGCGCCATCAGGAGCACGCCCCGGCAGCGGGCCTGAAGGTTCTCCTCGGTGATGTCCTGCGGCAGCCCGGCGAAGAGATCCGCGAGCAGCTGACGGAAGGTCTCGAAGGCCGGGGTGATGGGAATCTCGTGCAGGGGAACGCCCAGGCTACGGGCCTGCGCGCGCGCATCCTCCAGGCTCATCGGCGCGGTGTAGGGCGAAGGCAGGAGCATGGCCTCGACCTTGTCCGCACCCAGCGCATCGACGGCTATCGCCAGCACCAGCGCGGAATCCACTCCGCCGGACAGGCCCAGCACGGCACGGGAAAAGCCGTTCTTGCGTGCGTAGTCGCGCACACCAAGCACGAGCGCCCGATAGACCTCCGCCTCGCCGGTCAGTGCCGGCGCCGATGCGCTGGCGGCGACGATGCGCCCCTGCGCGCCCCCCTGTGTCTCCAGTTCCACCCAGCCGAGCGCCTCCTCGAAGGCCGGCAGGCGCAGGCGCAGGCCCTGGCTGTCGAAGGCGAAGGATTCACCGTCGAACACCAGCTCGTCCTGCCCGCCGACGAGATTCACGTACACCAGCGTCGCGCCGGTATCGGCATGCCGCGCTCGCAGCACGGCCTCGCGCTCCTCGCCCTTGTCGCGGTGATAGGGCGAGGCGTTGAGGCTCAACAGCACGCGCGCCCCGGCCCCGACCAGCGCCCGCGCGGGATCGGGATACCAGCTGTCCTCACAGATGAGCAGCCCCAGCGGCACACCCGCCACCTCGAACACGCCGGCGCCGGCAGCCAGCCGCCCCGGCTCGAACCAGCGCTTTTCGTCGAACACGCCGTAATTGGGCAGGTGACGCTTGTGCGCACGGGCGATGACCTGTCCGTCGCGCAGGGCAAGCGCGGCGTTGTACAGCACACCGGCCTCGCCTTGCGCGTCGCGCTCCGGCAGGCCGAACACGACGGTAATGCCGGAAACCGCGCGGGCGATGCGTTCGACCGCACGCTCCACTGCGTCGAGGATTTCCCGGCGCAACAGCAGATCCTCCGGCGGATAGCCGCTCAGCGCCAGTTCGGGGAATACCACCACCTGCGCGCCGAGTTCGTCGCGCGCGCGCAGGCTCCAGTCGATGAGGCAGCGGGCATTGCCGGCAATGTCGCCGACCATGAGATTGGGCTGCGCCAGCGCGATGCGCAGAGGCGCTGCGCTCACAGTACAGCCTTCATGCGCTCGCCCATTTCGGCCGGTGAGCGCACGATGTGAACGCCCGCCGCTTCCAGTGCGGCGAATTTCTCTTCCGCCGTTCCCTTGCCACCGGCGATGATCGCCCCGGCATGCCCCATGCGTTTCCCCTCGGGCGCAGTGGCGCCGGCGATATAGGCCACGACCGGCTTGCTGACATGGGTGCGGATGTACTCCGCCGCTGCCTGCTCGGCGCCGCCACCGATCTCACCGACCAGGATGATGCCTTCGGTGGCGGGATCGGCCTCGAACAGTTCCAGGCAATCGATGAAGTCCATGCCCTGGATCGGATCGCCGCCGATGCCCACGCAGGTGCTCTGCCCCAGTCCGGCGCGGGTGGTCTGGTGTACCGCCTCATAGGTCAGGGTGCCGGAACGCGAAACGATGCCGATGCGGCCGGGCAGGTGGATATGGCCGGGCATGATGCCGATCTTGCACTCGCCGGGCGTGATGAGGCCGGGACAGTTCGGGCCGATCAGGCGCGTATCGGGATACTCGGCGCGCAGCACGGCTTTCACCCGCAGCATGTCGAGCACCGGAATACCCTCGGTGATGCAGGCGATGACCTCGATACCGGCATCGGCAGCTTCCAGAATCGCATCGGCGGCATAGGGCGCCGGCACGTAGATCATGCTGGCCGTGGCGCCCGTCTTGCGCACCGCGTCGTGCACGGTATCGAACACCGGCAGGTCCAGATGCGTCTGCCCCCCCTTGCCGGGGGTGACGCCACCGACCATCTGCGTGCCATAGGCCAGCGCCTGTTCGGAATGAAAGGTGCCCTGCTTGCCGGTGAAACCCTGGCAGATGACACGGGTATGCTTGTCGACGAGGATGCTCATGCGGTTTCTCCACGGCTGGCGCGTACGGCGGCGCGGGCCGCGAGGGTCAGGTCGTTTTCGGGAATCAGGGCCAGACCGCTGTCCGCGAGCAGGGTGCGGCCGGCCTCGGCATTGGTGCCCTCCAGGCGCACCACAGTGGGCACGGACAGGTTCACCTCGCGCGCCGCGGCGATGATGCCCTGCGCGATCAGGTCGCAGCGCACGATGCCACCGAAGATATTCACCAGGATGGCTTTCACCTTGCCGTCGGAAAGGATGAGTTTGAACGCCTCCGCCACCTTGGCCGCCGTGGTGCCGCCTCCCACGTCGAGGAAGTTGGCCGGCTCGCCGCCTTCGAGCTTGATGAGGTCCATGGTCGCCATCGCCAAGCCCGCACCGTTCACCATGCAGGCGATATCGCCATCAAGGGAGACGTAGTTCAGCCCGTGGGCACTGGCCGCCAGCTCGCGCGCGTCCTCCTGCGTGGTATCGCGCCATTCCAGCAGTGCCGGCTGGCGGTAGCCCGCGTTGTCGTCGAGCGCGAACTTGCCGTCCAGGGCAAGCAGCCCCCCTTCGGTCGTGACCACCAGCGGGTTGATCTCGATCAGGCTCGCGTCGCGCTCCATGAACAGGCGATACAGCCCGGTGAGGATCTTCACCATCTGGCCGATCTGCGCCCCCTCAAGCCCCAGCGCGAAGGCGATCTCGCGCCCCTGGTAGGCCTGCAGGCCCACCACCGGGCTGATGGCGCGGGTGATGATCTTCTCCGGCGTGGTCGCCGCCACCTCCTCGATGTCCATGCCACCGGCGCTGGAGGCCATCACGATCACCCGCTCGCGGGCGCGGTCGACCAGCATCGACACGTACAGCTCGCGCGCGATGGATGTCGCCGGCTCCACCCATACCCCGGATACCGGCAGCCCCCCCGCGCCCGTCTGCACCGTCACCAGGCGCCCACCCAGAAGCGATTCCACGGCTTCATGCAGGGCGCTCTCGCCCTCGACGAGCTTCACCCCGCCGGCCTTGCCGCGTCCGCCGGTATGCGCCTGTGCCTTCACCACCCGCACCGGACCGGCCACCGCCGCCTGCGCGTAGGGCACCTCGTCCATACGGGAAACGTAACGACCGTCCGGCACCGGAATGCCGTATTCGGCCAAAAGGTGCTTGGCCTGGTATTCGTGGAAATTCATGCTAACGCGCCTCGAACGTCTTAAGAGGGACGGGAAAGATCGCTATTGTGTGACAAACGTAAACCCAGCGACAACCGAAAGCACGCACGGCATGAATCGCGATTGGGCACGCCTGATATACTGCGTCGGTTGCCAAGCCCCCAGACGGGAGGATTTCCGCTTGTTGAGCAAGCTTTTTTTGATCGTGGGCGCCCTGCTTCTGGCGCTGTTCTTTCTGCGCGGCTCGCTGCAAAAACGCAAGCAGGAGCGGGAACAGGACCAGATCGACCACCCCGATGAGCCCTCACGCAAACCGGTGCGCATGGTGCGCTGCGCGCACTGCGGGCTGCACCTGCCCGAGCGTGAATCGGTGCGCCTGAACGGGCAACCCTTCTGCAGCTGGGAGCACGCGGAAGCCTGGAAGAAAAAGCATACCCCCTGACCGCCATGCCCTTATTCGCCTCAACCGGTTTCCCCCAGGCCCTCGACTGGCGCGGCATACGCCTGTTCAACGCCTACCGGATGCTGCTCGCCGGCCTGCTGGTGATTGCCGCCTACACCCAGCGCGGCCCCAGCGCCTTTGGGCATCTGCAGCCGCAGCTGTTCGCCGATACGGCCTGGCTGTATCTGTTCATGGCCGTGGCCTTCAGCCTGGTCCTGGAACTGCGCCTGCTCCCCTTCACGCCGCAGATCCAGATTCACACGCTGACAGACACCTTCGTGCTCGTCACCTTGATGCACGCCAGCGGCGGCCCCGGCAGCGGACTGGGGCTCCTGCTCATTCTGAGCATTGCTCTTTCCAGTCTGTTACTCCAGGGGCGCATGGCGCTCTTTCATGCGGCCATCGCCGCCCTCGCCCTGCTCGTCGACACCCTGCTGACGGACCTGAGCGAAGCGCATGCGATGACCAGCTACAGCGTGGCCGGCATTGCCGGTTTCACCCTGTTCGCCGTCGCGGGGCTCGCCCACTCGCTTGCCCGGCGTGTGCATCAGACCGAAACCCTGGCCCGCCAGCGCGTGGCGGAACTGACCCAGTTCACCGAACTGACTGCTCACATACTCGAACGCTTCGACGAAGGCGTCCTGCTCATCGATGAAGAACAGCGGCTGGTGCACGCCACCCCCTCGGCACGCCGCCAGTTGGCCCTGGCCGCCACCCGTGCGGAGGACCGACGCGCCATTGCCGACCTCAGCCCCGTCCTGGCCGAAGCCCTGATGGCCTGGCGGGCAGAGAGCCCTACCTCCAGCGAAAGCCTGCTGAGCCTGCCCGAATACCCTGACCTGCGAGTACGGGTCGCGCCACTCTCTACCGACGGCAAGGGCGCGGTCGTGGTACTGATCGAAGACACCCGTGTCGAAGAAGAACGCATCCAGCAAGCCAAGCTCGCCGCCCTTGGCCGCTTGACGGCCAGCATCGCGCACGAGGTGCGCAACCCGCTCGCATCCATCCACCACGCCGCGCAACTGCTCGAAGAAGAGCCTGAACGGCCGGCACTCGACCGCAAGCTGCTGAACATCATTCTCGACCAGTCGCGGCGCATGAACCGGCTGATCGAAAATGTCCTGCAAATCTCACGACGGCGACGCGCGCAGACAGCGCCTATCGATCTGTGCACCTGGCTGCCGGACTTCATCGCTCGCCAACAACGCGACCAGAACCTGAGCGAAGAGCAGCTCGTATTGTCTTTGCACACCGTCGTTCCGCTCGGCGATGAGGCGGCACAACTTGAGCTGGACTACCCGGAATCGCTGACCGTCCATGCCGACATCGATCATCTGGATCAGATACTTGCCGGCCTGATCGACAACGCCCGCCGTCATGCCAGCCTGCAGGAGCGTGAATTGCGCATCACCTTGCGCACCCTGCGCCGTGCCGATGGCACCCCCTGCATTGTCGTGGAAGACAACGGCCCTGGCGTGCCGGTCGATGCCATCGAGCAACTATTCGAACCCTTCTTCACCACCCGCGTCGGTGGCACGGGGCTGGGGCTTTTCCTGGCGCGGGAACTGGCCGAATCCAACGGCGCGCGCCTGGATTTCGAACCCGGCCAGCCCGTCGGCAGCCGCTTCCGCCTGTGCTTTCCGGGTGACCGGGTAGCCATGCGGCGGGCAGCGATGACAAGGTAAGTAGCGGACCGAAGAGCTCAAGCCACCGTATTGCCACGCTGCCTTTCCTGCATCACGAAAAGGGCGTCGCAAATACGGGTAGGCCCATGAAATAAAAATGGGTACCCTGTGCAAATTACCGAAAGCCAAGAGAGAAAACGCCACGCCATGGCCGCTGCGCGCGCACTGATCGTTGATGACGAACCCGACATCCGCACCCTGGTCGGCATGACCCTGGAACGCATGGGCCTTGGCATAGACGAAGCCGGCGACCTCGCCCAGGCAAGGGCGCGCCTGTCCAGCGGAAGCTACGCCCTGTGCCTGACCGACATGCGCCTGCCGGACGGAAACGGGCTGGACCTTGTGGACTACATCCAGTCCAGACACCCCGGCCTTCCTGTTGCGGTAATTACCGCCCACGGCAACATGGATACCGCCATCCGCGCGCTCAAAAGCGGCGCCTTCGACTTTCTCACCAAGCCCGTGGAAATCGCCGCTCTGCGTGAACTGGTGCGTCACGCCCTGCAACCCCAACGTCGCGGGGACTCCCCCGACCCACGCCTGCTGATCGGCACCTCCACCGCCATCGACGCCCTGCGCGAACAGATCGCCAAGCTCGCGCGCAATCAAGCCCCGGTGTTCATCCGGGGAGAATCCGGCACAGGAAAGGAAGTCGTTGCCCGCCTGATCCACGAGCTCGGCCCGCGCGGCAATGCCCCATTCGTCCCTGTCAACTGCGGCGCCATACCCGCCGAACTCATGGAAAGCGAGCTTTTCGGACACAAGAAAGGCAGCTTCACCGGCGCGAACAGTGAAAAGGCCGGATTGTTCCAGTGCGCCCAGGGCGGCACCCTCTTCCTCGACGAAGTAGGCGAACTTCCACTACCCATGCAGGTCAAGCTGCTACGCGCCATCCAGGAGCGCGCCGTGCGGCCCGTGGGCGGAAACGAGGAAATCCCGGTGGATGTACGCATCCTTTCCGCCTCCCACCGCGACCTCGCCAAACTGGTCGCCGATGGCGCATTCCGCCAGGACCTCTACTACCGCATCAATGTGATCGAACTGCGCATCCCCCCCTTGCGCGAACGCGCCAGTGACATCCCCGCGCTGGCAACCCATATCCTGGAACGGCTCGCCGAACGCGAAGGCGGTCCGGCCAAGACCCTGAGCGCCCAGGCCAGCGCCGCGCTGATGCACTACCCGTTTCCAGGCAATGTGCGCGAACTGGAAAATATCCTCGAACGTGCCTGCGCACTCAGCGACGGCGACACACTGCAGTCCGAGGACCTGCACCTGCCAGACGCCAGCCCCACGATGCCGATGGCGACAACGACAGGCACGGAAAGCCCTCCCCCTCGCACCGAACTGTTCCAGCGCCTGGACGAGCAGACCGAAAAAACCGTCATCCTGAAAATGCTGGACGAAACCCGCTGGAACCGAACCGAAGCGGCCCGCCGGCTCGGGCTCACCCTGCGCCAGCTCCGTTACCGCCTGCAGAAATGGGGTATGGAGTAATCCCG
>JAQVHL010000036.1 GCA_028696185.1 Halothiobacillaceae bacterium | reverse complement strand
CTCCCGAACCTCATACACCATGCGGATGGCGCGCTCTCGGACTTCAGGGGAAAACTTGGGGGGCTTGCTCATAAGGGCTCCATTCTCTCAAAAGGGGGACCCTCCGCGAAAGCCGGGGCGGTTCAGCCACCACTGTCGCCAAAGGGGCAATCCCGCATATCCCTGGCGCAAAGAATTTCCAACCCTTGCTTTCCCCGAAGAACCCCAGGCCAAAAAACACAAAATGAGAGCTTACAACCACCAAAGGAGTGCGACAAAAAGACTTAACGAAAACAGCAGAGATGTTATCGGAACACAGCTGGCAACATCCCCCGATCTGTACAAGGAAAAATACAACAGAAAGGACGAAACCCAGACCGAAAAAGAAGACTGCAGCGAGTATTCATTACAACCACTAAAAGAATCAAACAAGGCAATGCAAAACACAGGAACATAGAATGCCCCCAACAAATAGAACTTACCCTGCTTTATCCTCGGAATATAGACATACATATACACAAGACAAATCAAGAGCGAAGCAATAAATACCATGTTGCAAACCACAGCCCATCACCCCTTTGAAGTCAACACAGAACACCACAAAAACATCAACAAGCATCACAATACTACGTGACATGTCGGCACGAAAGCCATACCACCTAGTGCTCTTTTATTCTCTGCATCTTCAACATCACACCCTTTCGACGTAGAAAACTCACCCCCACATCAGGCTGCCGGCTTGAGAAAATATCGCCAAATGGGCTTTTTCAGCCGCAATTTCATTACTCTTACCATGAACACAAACCAGCGCAGTATTTGGCAGTAAAAGTGTTAGATCAGGGACTCACGATTCCCTCTTTGGCCATCCAAAACACCTTAATTCAAGCATTACAGAAAAAAGGATGGCCGGCAGGAGTATGGCTGTCGCCCCCACCCGTAATAAGCATTAGAAAATGAGAATACCGTAGAAAAAAACATAAAATAAAGAAAATCAGAGCCATTATGCTCCTGTGATGTCCACACCTTTCCATGGAATGCAGAAAGCAGAATGAGACTAAGGGCATAAATCAAAACCAAGAAAATACTTGAGCCACCAAAGAAAAGCACGACATAACTCGACATCAGCCATAAGCCAAAAGACAGCTCTTTCACTTTTTGCCCCTCATGACTGACTATTCGAAAAGTCAAACCCAGCGCAACACTCTCATTTTTGCGTAAAACCATGAAAAACAATTGATTATTTCCCTCGCACCTGCATTTTGGCCGCGCGGGCGTACCGACTCAGGTATTCCGTGGTTTGGAGTGGGGTTTTCTGTATCTGCGAAAGCAGGGCGGGCGGTGGGTTTAGCCCTATGGCTTTCAGTGTTGTTGCAACTTCAGACTGCGTCTGGGTTGGGAGGGCGACCGAGGTGTTCTGGCTGAGAAGAGTGCCATTGGCGGCAATTTGAGCGCTGAGCCATGCTTTCCCGGCATCGACCGAGGCCCTGGCAGGCATGACTGCCGCAAGCATGAGAAAAATCAGCAAAATCTGAAAAATTGCGCCCGAAAATACGCGGCGCAGATGCGACCTCTCCATGGTCCACTCCGATCCTTGAATGACTCCGGGCAATCTATCGCACAAGGCCGCGGGGCTCAATGGGCCTACGGCCCTATATTTTTTGGTGTTTTTCCAGACTGTGTTTTTCCAGGCGGGCCGCGCGCTGGCCGTTGTCGCGCCGGTGCGCGGGGGACTGTTGCTGGCCGGTTCGGTGCAGATGTCGGCGCTGAACTGGATCGGGGGCCGTTTCAACAGGGCTGGGGCCGGGCCACTTGAGTGCGCCCTGCTTGGTTCATGTGCTTTGGCGGCGCCTGTGGCCGCTAGCCTTGTTAGCGGTGTGGCTCAGTATCGATGGAGGGTAATGGATGTACTGGCCCTTGGTTGACGCGGAGAGGCTCGTCATACGTTCGGCCAATGCATATACCTCGACGTTCCAGTATCTGCTGATGGGCATGGTGTGATTGTATCCGGAGGCGTTGCGTCAGTTGTGAGGAGAAACGTGACGGGCGGTGATCCGAAGCATCCCCCGCTGGGCGGGTGCCATGGAAGGCATCCGCAACAAGAAAAAGTGGCCCGAGCGCATGCGCCATGGTAAGCACGAAGCAAAAGCTTCAAAGCGGGCGGAACAAGTCTTCAGCGCTTGCTTGAAAGGCATTTGAAACTGGTTTTCAGGAAATTTCGCCCCGCCTTAGGATTTTCGTCCCTGACTAGGCCCGATCCAGTGCGGGCGCCCCCACGACCGCGCCCCTCGGGATGCCCGTGCCCGACATGTTCATCGCGCGGCCAAGGGGGATTTCCCTTCGTTCTGCCTGTCAAGAAAACCTTTTTTTGTAAACACCCTATCGTGCACCGACGGACGTGTAGGGCGTTTTGAGAACACAGTTGCTCTTCGAGCACTCTGAAAAAGTCGCGCGCGGCAAGGTCAATGCGGGCAGGCCCAAGCTGCCGTAGGGAGCCTGCTGGACGGGGCGTACGGCCGTGCACCTGGAGGAATTCATCGCCAGTTCGTGCTGTACGCTTGCCCCGCAGGCTGCGATCCTGCCACAATGCTCAGGCAGCATTTCATGGATTTGCCTTGCAGGCATGCCCTCTACACCAAGGCCTGGGCCATAAAGACACATACGGAGATATCCATGCCCGCCCTAAGCCGTTCTTTCGCCAGAACATCGATCATGGCCGCGCTTCTGGCTTTGGCATCGCCTTCCTCCCCCCTCGCCAATGAGTTTTCCGACAGTTTTCATGTGTCGGCTTTCGGTACCCTGGGGCTGACTCATAACGACAATCCGAGCACGGGGATTCTCACCTCTTTCGCGCAAAAAAAACCCGCTGAGGAAGGCTGGTCCCCCAACCTGGATTCCGTACTCGGTCTCCAGCTTGAATGGCGTCCGCTGGAAAGCACGTCCGTGGTTGTCCAGGGCGCGGCGCGGGCGGGCGATGACTTGAAGCCCATGCTGCGCATGGCCTTTCTGCGGCAGGATCTGGGACACGGGTTCAGCGCTCGCGTCGGCCGCATGCGCAGCCCGCTCTACTTCGACTCGGATGTCACGGAAATCGGCTATGCCTATCTCATGACGCGCCCGCCGATTCCCCTGTACGGCATTGCGAATACCGTCTCTTACATCGATGGCGTCGACATTCAGTGGCGCAACAACATTGCCAATGCGGTCGTGCTGGCGCAAGGCTATTACGGCAAGAGTGGCTATACCCATTATCTGAGAAACTTCGACTCCGAGGCCGACGCGAATCTGGAAGGTATTCATGGATTGGCAATCAGCCTGATAACCCCTCACGTTACGCTGCGAGCATCCCGCACCTGGGCCAATGAGTATACTCTGCGCTCGGACGCCATCACCCAGCTGAATCAGGGCACGGTGCTGCTTGGCGGTGGCCTGCGCGCCATGGCCAGCAACCCGCTGCTCCCCGCCGGCATGGCCGCCGCTTTGCTGCATAAAGCGCAGCAGGTCGAGGGTTTTGCCAACCCGTATGACAACAGCCCTGTCTACACCAGCCTGGGGTTTGATGCCACGGTGGATGCCTGGCGGCTGCTGGGCGAGGCGACTCAATTCGATAGCCAATCCCAAATGGTCGGCAAATACGAGGGTTACCAGCTCACGCTCGGGTATAACTTCGATGAATTCACCCCCTTCGTATCCATCGCCAAGCAGAGGCGCAAGGGGGATAGCCTGGACCTCAGCAGTCTGGCGCCCACCGGGCTGGATCCAACCATCGATGCCGGGCTGAGTCAAATGCAAGCGGGTCTGGCCCAGGCCAGCCAGTATGCGGATATCAGCTCCAGATCCTATAGCCTGGGGGTGCGCTGGGATTTCCACAACAATATGGCCCTCAAGTTGCAGTACGACCGTATCGAAACACCGTCGGCGTGGACGCCAGGCCCTTTTGCCGTCACGACGCTGCCTATTGACAACAAGGTCAACCTGTTCACCGCAACTCTCGACTTTGCATTTTAAAAATGAGACCCATGATGCATTATCGCTACATCCTCACAGGGCTCATGCTTACAGCGAATCTTGCCATCGCGGACGAGCAGGTCGTGGTTATCACCAACCGTGACGTTCCTGTGGAAACGCTCGACAATAATCAGGTCACGCAGATTTTTCTGCGCCAAGTGCAGAGCTGGCCAGACGGCAAGACGATCCAGCCCATCGACATCAAGGAAGGCTCCGCGCTGCGGACCGAGTTTTACAGCAAGGTCACGGGGCGCAGCCCCGGTCAACTCCGTGCCTACTGGGCACGCCAGGCGTTTACGGGAATGGGTGTTCCCCCCAGGCAGGCCGCCACGGAGGAAGAAGCCGAACGACTCGTGCAAACCACGCCGGGAGCGATTGGCTATGTCGGAAAGAAAGAAGCCGACGAATCCGTCAAGATCGTGCTTGAACCCGACAAAACGGCCCCATAAACGCTCATGCGGATGTCGGGCTTCATAGAGCACATATTCGCCCCGGCAACCTGGTTGTCGGGGCGTTTGAGCTTTTCGCGCAAATTCCTCCTGGTCGGTTTGCTCATCCTTGCCGCCCTGACCACGCTCAGCGTGCCTCTCTGGCAACAATCGCGTAATGACAGCCAGCTTGCGAATCAGGAACGCGCAGGCCTGAAGGTGCTCACTCAACAAGCCGACACACTCGCCGACCTGGTAGAGCTGCGCTCTCAGGCCGTACGGCGAGGCGACAGCAAGAAAGTCCTCGACAAGAACCACATCAGCGCGGGGCTCGGCATGCACATCGCCCTGGCGCGCGACAACGGTCTTTCAGCGCAGGCAGAGCAGCTGGAGCGGGCCTGGAAACAAATCCTCGCCACACAGGGAACTTGCGATGCGCAATGTGCCTTCGCCTCGCTCACCGGCGTCATCAACAACCTTCTGGGCTTGACCCGCGAAACCGCACGCCATTACCGCCTCAATGTCGACAGCCAACTCGACGCCACCTTCGACATGCTTGCCAACCGTCTGCCCCTGGTGTTGGAAACACTGGCCAAACAGAGGGATGCGCTGACCATCAACAACGATGAAATGGCCTCCTACGCCCTTGGCGCCCAGGTGGTCCTGTCTGAATCTGTTCCCGCCATGATTGCAGGCGTGTCACAACTCATGGACAAGTACCCCGAAGCCGGGGATTTGCGCCCTCGCCTGGATAGTCTCTTGTCCGGAATCACTCAGCAGCAGGACATTGCCGACAAGGTCTTTGCCGATCCATCCGGGCTCACGGAGCTCAGCGCGCTCGCCAGTGCCAATACGGAACTCGCGCAACGGCTTCTCAACCGTGCCGCTTCACAGGCCGATCACTACATTGAGCTACGTATCGGACGACTGTTGCGCACGCAGATCATCATTGCCGTGGTGCTGATCAGCACCATCGGCGCCATTGCCTATCTGTTCGCCGGGATTTACCTATCCACCCGCCGCTCGTTAATGACCTTGTCCAAGGGCACGGACGCCTTCTGCCGTGGTGAACTCGGCACGCGCATCACACTGGATACCCGAGATGAACTGGTTCTGGTCGCGCGCAACTTCAACACCGTCGCTACCGAATTCAGCCGGCTGCTGGATGTCATCCGCGAGCAGAACGAATCGAAGCAACGCGAGCTAGAACACCTGGTACGCGAGCGCACGGCCGAACTCGCGGACAAAAACCAGCAGCTTGAGGCGGCCGGCCTGCGCGTCCAGGAAGAACTCAACCTTGCTCGCAATATGCAACTTGCCATCCTGCCGCAGGAGTTCCCCAACGAAGCGGGATGGTCGGTTTCCGCAAGCATGTTCCCGGCGCGCGAACTGGGCGGCGACTTCTATGACTGCTTCGCGCTGAGTGACGGCCGATACGGCATCCTGGTCGCCGACGTCTCCGGCAAGGGCGTGGGCGCTGCCTTTTTCATGGCCGTCTCACGCACCCTGTTGCTCGATCTGGCGATGAGCGGTGACAATCCGGCTTCCGTACTGAGCCGCGCCAATGACCTGTTATGCGAGCGCAATCCGATGGAACTTTTCGTGACGGCCTGCTACGGCATCTTCGATCCGGAAGACGGCCGCCTGGTCTATGCCAGCGCTGGCCACCATCCGCCCCTGCGGCGGACGCACCAGGGTAATGTGGCGCCGCTACCCTGTTCCTGTGACATTGCGCTGGGTGTCATACCCGGCATGGAATATTGTGACCACGCGGCAGTACTGGACGAAGGCGATACACTACTGCTTTACACCGACGGGATTACCGAAGCACTCTCCGCCAGTGGGGAGGCCTATGGTGATGACCGCCTTGCCGAATGGCTGGCCGCCAGCGGCGGCGATGAGGCGGCCGCCCTGGTGACGAGTCTCGTGGCGAATGTCGAACGCTTCGTGGATGGCGCCGAGGCCTCAGACGACCTCACGACCCTGATTCTCTGTCGAAAAACAAGGAGCTCCTCCCTTGGCCACCCCTCCTGTTGAGCTGCGCAACAAAAGGCTGCTGCTGGACTATCAACTGCCCAGCCAACTGGGCGAGATCGCCAAACTGGCGGAAGCCGTCGAGGGTGTGCTGCCCAATCGGCCCGATCTGGCGTTTACAGCCAACCTATGCCTTGAAGAGCTCATCACCAACACCATCAATTACGGCCTGAGCGGCGCCCCGGATCGCGTGATCCGCGTGCGCATCAGCCTATCGGACGACTGGCTGGAGATATTGCTCAAAGACGATGCCCCGCCGTTCGACCCGTTCGCAGAAGCCCCCACGCCGGATCTCGACCTGGATATCGATGAGCGCCCCATCGGCGGGCTAGGTGTGCACATGGTCAAGAGCATGATGGATGCGGCCCATGCCTACTATGACGGCAGCGGCAACCTGATCGTACTGCTCAAGACCCTGCGCAGCTGAGACCGGGGGCTTATCATGCTGCACTTCATGAACAAGTGAACGCTTCCGAGCCTTGCCCCCCCATTACAAGAGAATCCGCACATGACATTCCAGTCTGTAATCACGATGAAGGAAGGCGTACATCACATCCTTCTGACAGGCCGCGTAGACAGCGCAACCGCAGGCGAGTTCGAACAAACATTGAAAAACCTCTTCGACACCGAAGGAAGCAAGGTCATCCTCAACTTCGCCGGCCTCAACTATATCTCCAGTGCCGGCCTGCGTGTCGTACTGATGGCCGCCAAGCGGGCCAAGCAGAACCAGGGCCGACTGGTGCTGTGCGGGCTCCTGCCCCATGTGCGCGAGGTATTCGAGATCAGCGGCTTTCTCAAGATACTGGAAGTCATCGGTGACTGTGAGCAGGCCCTATCCTTGCTCAAGGCATGAGTCATTCCCTGGCACAGGGCAAGCCAGCCTGCTTCATGTAGCGCCCCCCAGTAACCGAGGGGCCTCTACAGCGTAGCGACGCAAAACACGCCATGACGCGGCAAGCCCTACCCCCAAGGGGCAAACGCGCTTTCCGCTCACGCTCCCGCCTCGCCTACCTTGCGCGTCTGACGCCGGCGTTCGATCTCATCCCAATCGATGTTATTGCACGCCTCGCAGACATCCTTGAGCACGCCGACCCGCACCAGTAGCGCGTGAACCTTGCAGCCAACACAGAACCCAAGGATGGCCTCCAACCACATGAACCCCAGACAGACCCATACCAGGGTCAGCGGAATCCAGTAAGGCATGTAGTTCTCCGTTTCGGAAAGCACTTCCCGCCCGGCCAGGGCATTGACCCATCCGGCCACGATCTCCGGATTGAAAAACACCAGGCAGACGACGATGAAGCTGGCGCCGATGGACCAGGCAAAACGTTTGGGTAGCAGTGGCTTCCACACCGGGGCCTGACGGCTGGCCAGCAGACTGGCGATAAGGATGGTCGGTGACAGACGTGCGGTATAGCGTGACATGCCGGCCAGCATTTCAAACAGCGCGTAGAACAGCACCCCGGTCTGCACGGTGTAATCCCAGGTCCGCTTGATGACCTGAGCCGCATAAATCGTGTGGCCGTCCCAGTCGGTTTCGTAGGTATCGACAATCGTGTTGCCATCGACAACCCAGTTGGGGCCGAAAATGGCATCCCACAGGGTCAGGGCCATGAACAGCGGAACGGCCAGCAGCATGCCCGCGCGGATGCGCACCGCGATGTCGTTGATGTAAGGAGGGTTTTCCGCCGTATCGCGGAACCAGAGATTTTTGAGCGCATTGAGCATGGGATACCTCGCCGGACGACCTTCAAGCCACCTAATCGTTAACAGGCTAGCAGATTGCCCGGCGAGCTATAACAGAACTTTCTTATGGACCATAGGTGAGGAAAATAGTCGGAAAACCCGCCCAGCTACCGTGCTCAGAAGCTGAAATACGCCCTCGCCTGCCTGCCCTCGACCACACTGACCGTTCCACTGCGGGTCTGCCCTTCGGCCTCGGCCTCCAGGCGGTAACGGCCGGCGGGCAGGCGGACATACATCAGGGGACCGTCGGACATGGCTTCCAGAACCGGCTTGCCCTGTGCATCGAGGATACGCACCAGCACGCCACCGACATAAGCGCCCCGCCCGGCAGTGGCCATCTCGATACGCAGGCTGTAATCGCGGCCCTGGGTAGCGAGCCAGGCCCGCTCGGCCACACCGATGCCTCCGGTCAGGAAAGTGATGCCGTTGCGCTCGACGGGTTTGAGGCTCACCGCCTCAATATCGCTTTCGCTGGCCGGCGCGCGCTCTTGCGCGTCGATCCGCTCCCATCCCGGTTGCTTCCACAGCGGTTCCTCGGCATGAGCCGGCAGGCTCAAGCCCAGCCCCAGGCCCGTGCTCAGAAGCACGGACAGGCACAAGGTTTTGTTACGCATGGTAAAACTCCTTTGTTGATGGACAGCACGAGAAGCCCGCGCACGCGGCTTTGGCACAAAAGCGCCAGGACGCATTGCATTCAAGCGGCGTTTCTCAGCGCGCGGCTCACGAACCGGACAGGACAACCACAAGCCACAGGCAAAGCCCAGCCAGTCCTCCGGCGAGCAGGTCGTCCAGCATGATGCCCAGACCACCGCCAACCTGTCTATCGACCCAGGAAATGGGCCAGGGTTTCAGGATATCGAACAGACGGAAGAGGACAAACCCCAGCGCAAGCCACAGCGGATCCTGCGCCAGCCCCGCCACCGTAATCAGGTAACCGGCAATCTCATCCCAGACAATACCGCCGTGATCGTGCACGCCCAGGCGGCGGCTGCTCTCGCCACACAGCCAGATGCCGGACAGGACGACCAGCGCGGTGACGAGCAGATAACCCCCCAGGGGCAGGTAAGACAAGGCATAGGCCAGCGGCACCGCCACCAGCGTCCCCCAGGTGCCCGGCGCGGGGCGCAGCAGGCCCGCGCCAAAGCCGAAGGCCAGAAAATGAACCGGCTGACGCAGGTCCGGGCGGGGTTCAGCGGAAGTGGTCATGTCCGGGTGTCGCTCTGTCGATCCGCTTGCCCTGCTCATCGAGCAGGCGTAGTCCCGGCTCGGCCGTGACGCGGCCGATGACGGTGAAATCCAGCACTTCGCGCAGCGCGTCCCCCGCCTCGGGAACGAAACTGAACAGCAGCTCGTAATCGTCGCCCGCGCACAAGGGCAGCGACGGGTCGCCGGTACGCACGCAGTGCTCACGCACCGCTGGCGAAAGCGGCAGCCGTGCCACGTCGATTTCAGCACCAACCCCGCTTTGGCTGAGCACATGCCCCAGATCCTGCGCCAGCCCATCCGAGACATCGATGCAGGCATGCACCTGTCCGATGTGCGCCGCCAGCGCCCGCCCCTGGGCCACGCGCGGCGTCGGGCGGTCCAGCCGCTCGCGCAGGAAGGCCGCCTGCCCACCGACCTGCTCCCGAAGCGCCGCGTCCCCCAGGGCCAGGGCCAGTCCCAACCCCGCATCGCCCAGGGTGCCGGTCACGCCCAGCCAGTCGCCGGGCCGGGCCGCGTCACGGCGCAGGGCGCCTCCCGCCGGCACTTCGCCCAGCAGGGTCAGGCTCAACGTAAGCGGCCCGCGTGTGGTATCCCCACCCACCAGGCTTACGTCATGCAACCGCGCGAGCGCGAACAGCCCATCGGCAAACGCGGCCAGCCAGTCGGCATCCGCTTCGGGCAGGGTGAGCGCCAAAAGCGCCCAGCGCGGTCGCGCGCCCATCGCCGCCATATCGCTCAAATTGACCGCCATCAGCTTGTGGCCGATGTCGCGCGCCGCTGTATCCGCCGGAAAATGCCGGCCGGCCACCAGGGTATCGGTGGCCACGACCAGGGTATGCCCCGGCGTGGGGGCGAGCAGCGCGGCATCGTCCCCCACGCCCAGAAGCACCCCACTTGCGGGTTTGGCCGTCGAGCGGAAGTAGGTTCTAATGAGGTCAAATTCACCGTTCATTGCTGGATACCCGCATGAAGCCCTTTTTCTTCGCGCCGCTGCTTCTGGGGCTGTGCATCGCCCCTGCCGCCGGGGCCATCGAGGGCACGGCGCTGGAAATCGCCTTCAAGGATCGCAACGAACGCCCCGGCCGCGTGCTGATCCAGGACGGTCGGGCGCGCGGCGAGAGCGAGCGCAGCCGCTACAGCTATGTGCTGGCCGATCTCACCATGCCTTCACTGGTGTTCGTCGATCTGGGCGAGCGCACCCGCACCGATGCCAGCCGCGTTCTGTTCAACGGCCAGCCGGAACGCTACCGCCTGGAAAGCCGGGGAACGGCTGAAGCGGTTGCCGGTCGGCCAACCCGCGAATACGCGGTGTACGACGACAATGGGCAACTGTGCAGCCGGCTGTTCGTATGGAGCGAGCCGCTGGAACCGGAGCTTGAAGCGCTACGCGGCTGGCTGGGTCGGATACGCGTCGACCCCAAGGCCGTGTTGCCCGCGTTGGGTCGCCTGGCTGACGGCCTGCTCTCGCCCTGCGCCCGCGCGGAAATGGACGCCATGGCAGAGCTGAGCCGTCACGGCCTGCTGATAAAGCGCATCAATGCGGACGACATCACCGCGTTCACGGTGACCGAGGTACGCACGGTGGCGCATCTGGAAAACTGCCGCATGGAAGCGCCCGCCCGCTTCGAGAACCTGCCCCCGCCGGAGCTGGTCAAGCGCATGCTCTATCGTGCCCTGTTCGGCGGACGCCCGGAGCCGGACCCCCGCCTGCTCGAACGCTGCCCCTAGGGAAATGCTGAATGATTCAGCGCTTCCCTGACAGGCATGGCGTACCGCCTCAGCCGCGCCGGGCATTCCCTTCGCCGGGGCGCAGGGAAGGCGCAAGACGATCCAGCACCCCATTGACGAACTTGTGTCCGTCGGTGGCACCAAAGCGCTTGGCCATTTCAATCGCTTCATTGATGACCACCGGCGCGGGCACGTCCAGGCAATGCAGCAGTTCGTAGCATCCCAAACGCAGCACGGCATGCTCGACCGGATCGAGCTCGGCCAGCGGGCGGCTGGTCAAGGGCGCGATTTGCTCATCGAGGGTGTTCTCCGCAGCGCTCACGCCACGCACCAGCAGACGGAAATAATCCAGATCGGCCTTGAGGATGTCCGGCTCATCCATGAACTGGGATTCCAGCGCATCCAGCGGTGTGCGGTTCATGAGCTGCTGGTAGAGGGCCTGCACGGCTTTTTGCCGGGCACGGTGCCGCGCGCGCGGACCGGTGCGCCCGGTCGGCACGACGGCCGGACTCTCGTGTTCACTCATTCGGTCACGTCCAGCTTGCGCAGCAGATTGACCATTTCGATGGCGGTAATGGCCGCCTCGGCGCCCTTGTTACCTGCTTTGGTGCCGGCGCGCTCGATGGCCTGTTCGATGCTGTCGGTGGTAAGCACACCGAAGATCACCGGGGTGTCGAAGTCCATCGACACGCTGGCAATCCCCTTGGCCGCCTCGCCCGCCACGTAGTCAAAATGCGCGGTGGAGCCGCGAATCACCGCACCCAGGGCGATGATGGCGTCGTACTCCTCCAGCGCGGCGACGCGCTGAGCTACCAGCGGCAGCTCGAACGCGCCGGGTACGTAGATCACCGTGATTTCCTCGTCCTTGGCACCATGACGACGCAGGGCGTCCTTCGCCCCCGCCAGAAGGCTGTCGACGATGAAGTGGTTGAAGCGGGTGGCCAGGATGGCGAAACGGGCGCCGCTTGCGGTCAACTCGCCTTCGATGACGCGGATCTCACTCATGATGCTGCTCTTTCTACGTGGAAGTGGGGGCAGGACGCCCGGCCAAAGGCCCGTGCGTCACTCACCGATGTAATCGACAATTTCCAGCCCGAAGCCGGCCAGCGCGTGGAAGCGCTTGGGCGCGCTCATCACGCGCATGCGGCGCACGCCGATGTCCTGAAGAATCTGCGCCCCCACACCGAAGGTACGCAGATCGTCACCGCTTTCGACGCGCGTCGCCTGAGCCTGGGGCTGCGCCGCAAGCAGCTGCATCTGGCGGATCTGGCGCACCAGGGCGCGGTTGTCCTCCGGCAGACGCAGGATGACGGCGACGCCCGTGGGCTCTTCGGCCAGACGGCGCATCACATCGGACAGCGGCCAGCCACAGCTCCCATCGCGCAGCGCCAGCACGTCGCACAGGGTGTTCTGCAGATGCACGCGCACCGGGACAGGCTGCTCGGGGTCGGGCTGCCCGTGCACCAGGGCGAAATGCAGGTCATTGCCGGCGGGATCATGATAGGCAAGCAGGCGGAACTTGCCAAACGCGGTGGTGACATCGCTTTCGGCCACCCGTTCGACCGTACGCTCGTGACGCAGGCGATAACGGATCAGATCCTCGATACTGCCGATTTTCAGGCCGTGTTCGGCGGCGAACACTTCAAGGTCCGGGCGGCGTGCCATTGTGCCGTCCTCGTTGAGGATCTCCACGATCACCGCTGCTGCTTCGCCCGCCCCGGCGAGGCGTGCCAGATCGCAGCCCGCTTCGGTGTGTCCCGCGCGGGTCAGCACCCCGCCCGGCTGGGCCATGAGCGGAAAAATATGCCCTGGCTGCACCAGATCCTCGGGCCGGGCTTCAGGGGCCACGGCCGCCTGCACGGTGCGTGCGCGGTCAGCGGCGGAGATGCCGGTGGTGACCCCCTCGGCCGCCTCGATGGAGACGGTGAAGTTGGTGGAGAACGCTTCCTGGGTGCGGGTGACCATCAGCGGCAGACGCAGACGGCGGCAGCGCTCCTGGGTCAGGGTCAGGCAGATCAGGCCACGCCCGTAGCGGGCCATGAAGTTGATGTCTTCCGGACGCGTCTTTTCGGCCAGCATCAGAAGATCGCCTTCGTTTTCGCGGTCCTCGTCGTCAACGATGATGACCATCCGCCCGTCCCGGAGGTCCGCGATGATCTCCTCGATGGAGTTCAGTGCCATGTCCGCGCCCGCATCCCGATAAATAAATTAAATGAGCATGATACCACAGCGCCGCAGTCGCGCCTTCAGCGCCCGCCGAAGCCGTTTCGCGCCAGGAACTCCAGGGTGATTCCCCCCGCCTCGTCGCTGGCGGCAGACTGGGCCGCCCGCTCGCCAAGAAGCAGGCGTTCCAGATAACGGGCGATGAGGTCCACTTCCAGATTCACCTGTGTACCGGGGCGAAAGTTCACCATCGTCGTTTCCTTGAGGGTATGCGGCACGATGTTCAGTTCGAAACGCGCCCCATCGACCGCGTTGACGGTCAGGCTCACGCCGTCCACCGCGATGGAGCCCTTGTGTGCGATGTAGCGCGCCAGGGGCTGTGGCGCGCGGATCGTGAAGCGTACCGAGCGCGCGTCCTCGCGTCGCGATTCCACTTCCCCGACCCCATCGACATGCCCGCTGACCAGATGCCCCCCCAGCCGGGTGGTCGGGGTCAGCGCTTTTTCCAGGTTGACCGGATCGCCCGGAACGAGCGCACCCAGGGTGGTATGCGCCAGGGTTTCGCCCGAGACATCGGCGGCGAAGGAAGCCGCGCCCCGTTCGACGGCGGTCAGGCACACGCCGTTGACGGCAATGCTGTCTCCCAGGCGCACGTCGTGCATATCGAGCTTGCCGGTGCCGATGACGAGCCGTCGATCCCCACCGCGCGGCTCCTGACGCTCGATTCGCCCCACCGCTTCGATGATGCCTGTAAACATGAGTCTTCCCCGGACACTACAATTATGGGATCGATTGTAACAGCCCCGTCATCAGGAGCTGCACGAAAGCATGGAACAGCCCACCCGGTTACGCGCCCATTCCGGGCGGGGAGCCGCCCAGCCTTCACGCCCCGGCTGCGCCACGTAAGGATGGCGCAATACATCGAGCATTTCAGCGATTCCCGCCGTATCCCCCTGCTCGGCGCGATCAATCACCTGCTGTACGAGGTAGTTGCGCGGCACATACAGCGGATTGACGCGATTCATGGCGGCACGCCGCTCTTCGGGGGGGCGGCCATCGCGTGCGTAACGCATCTGCAAGGCACGCAACCAAACCAGGAGGCGTTCGCGCGCTGCGGGCGCGGGCGGGGCATACCAGGCCACGCGCAGCGGCGCCAGCAGCGCATCGTCCGCCACGCCCCCGGGCAACTCGGCCAACTCAGCCAGGCCGCGGAAAAACAGGGTCATGTCGGTCGGGGTTTCGCGCAGCATGTCGAACAGGGTTTCGACTCGCGCCGCATCCTCCGCCTCGAAAGCACTCAAACCCAGCTTGGCCGCCATCATGGCCCGCCAGCCCTCGGCATAGGTCCGCGCATACTGATCGATACCCTCCTGCAAAGCCTCGGCCTCGGGAATCAGGGGGCGCAGGGCCGCCGCCAGCCGCGCGAGATTCCACTGGGCGATGCCCGGCTGGTTGCCGAAGCAATAACGACGGCCGGCCGCGTCGGTCGTGTTCGGCGTCCAGAGCGGATCGTAGTCCTCAAGCCAGCCATAGGGGCCGTAATCGAGCGTCAGCCCATGCACGGACATATTGTCGGTGTTCATCACCCCATGCACGAAGCCGACGCGGGTCCACTCCACCACCAGCCGCGCGGTACGACGGCAGATTTCGTGAAACCAAGCCACATAAGTCGCGGGCGAAGGCGCTCCCAACTCCGGGAAATGCAGGCGCAGGGTGTAGTCGGCGAGCTTGCCCAGTGTGTACTCGTCCCCGCGCGCGGTAAACAGCTCGAAATGCCCGAAACGGATAAAGCTCGGCGCCAGACGACAGACCACCGCGCCGGGCTCGATCTGCGGATTGCCGTCGTAGAGCATGTCGCGCAACACGCCCTCGCCGGTGACCACCAGGCTCAAGGCGCGGGTGGTGGGCACACCCAGATGGTGCATGGCCTCGCTGCAGAGAAACTCGCGGATCGAGGAGCGCAGCACCGCGCGCCCGTCGGCGCTGCGTGAGTAAGGCGTACGCCCCGCACCCTTGAGTTGCAGGGTCCAGCGCGCCCCACCCGCGTTGAGCACCTCACCCAGAACGATGGCCCGACCATCCCCCAGTTGCCCCGCCCATTGCCCGAACTGATGGCCGCCATAGCAGGCCGCGTGCGGACGCATACCGGGCAAAAGCGCGTTGCCGGCGAACACCTCGGCAAAGCGCGGCGTGGCACACTCGCCTGCATCCAGCCCGATCAACGCCGCCGCCTCACGCGAACAGGCCAGCAGGCGTGGAGCCGCCACGGGGGTCGGCACGACCAACGAGTGACAGGCGCCGTACACGGCACGCACGGTATTGGTGCTTTCCGGATCGCCGGGCAATTCGCGAACATAACTGTCATCGAAAACCAAGGTATCGAGACGGCCGGCCGCAACCGAAGTACAAGACATGAAAGGGCTTCCGCAACGCGCAGGGAACACGGCCCGGAGCATATCCCCGCCCTGCCCGCCTTGCACCTGCCGATTTGCAGGGATTCACCGGCAGGCCGCGCTCAAGCCAGGGAGGCGCTCAGGCGCGCTCGCGCTCCATAATGACC
The DNA here is from genome assembly GCA_028696185.1 of Halothiobacillaceae bacterium. Classification (GTDB taxonomy): domain Bacteria; phylum Pseudomonadota; class Gammaproteobacteria; order Halothiobacillales; family Halothiobacillaceae; genus JAQVHL01. Next base: position 12,555 of record JAQVHL010000036.1, on the reverse strand, counting down.
AGGAATGCCTCACGCGACCAGAACAGCAGCATGCGCCGCTGCTCACGCTCCATCGCCACCACCCGCCAGCCTTCCTTCGCCCGGCGGTTGAGGAAATCCTCAAAGCGCTCCGGATCGACTTTCGACTGCCCCAGAAACAGCGAACCGATCACCCCTTCACGATAGACCTCGACCTTGTATTCCTTCATCGCTGCCCCCCGCGCTGGACGCAAACAAAAATAAGATGCGTCGCAGGCCATAAAGTTGTAAAAATCCGGATTTGCGCCGGCAAACCAGAAAAAACGACCTCGAAAAAATATTTCCGAGTGAGCAGGTAGGATACCCGAAACGCATCGAAACCGATGTCGTTGTCGAAGCTGGCGCACAGCGGGAGCGATTCCCGCGACGAAACGAGCACCACCCTAACAGGAGCCCCTTCATGCGCGACCCGCGTCCGCCCCTCGATGACAAACACCCCGACGGCCTCTCCCGTCGCGATTTCCTCAAGCTGATGGCGGCCAGCAGCGCCGCCGCCACGGCAGCAAGCGCCCCGACCACCGCGCGCGCCTCCGTCAAAACCAATGCCACCATCGTCGTGGCCGGCGCCGGCGCCGGCGGCCTCACCGCCGCCAACAAGCTGGCCCGCTGGCTGGATGGCGCGAAAATCATCATCATCGATGACCGCGAAAAGCACTTCTACCAGCCCGGCTATACCCTGGTAGCACACGGTCTCGCCCAACCCGGTGACGTGACCTCCGAAACCAAGGACTACATCCCCGACGGCGCCGAGTGGATCCGTGAATCCGTCGCAGCCTTCGATCCGGACAGCAACACCGTCGAAACCTCCAGCGGCCGCAAGGTCAAGTACGACTTTCTGGTCGTCGCCACCGGCCTGACCCTGGACTTCGAGAAAATCGAAGGCATGGAGAGCAAGCTGATCGGCCACCACGGCATTGGCAGCACCTACTTCGGCACGGCTGGCGCTTTTGCTTCCTACAAGCTGTCGCAGGATTTCATCGAAAAGGGCGGCACGGCCATCTTCACCAAACCCAACACCCCGATGAAGTGCGCCGGCGCGCCGCTCAAGGCCGTGTTCCTCACCGAATACCGCATGCAGAAGGCCGGTACCCGCGCCAAGGGGGAGTTCCTGTACTTCAACGACAGCGACAAGCTGTTCTCCGTCGGTTTGGTCGACAAGATGGTTGGCGAACTGTTTGCGGAACGCAACATCAAGCCCATCCGCAAGGACATCCTCACCGCCATCGATCCGGGCAAGAAGATTGCCACCTTCACCGGCCCGGACGGCAACAAGCGCGAAGTCGGCTACGACTATATTCACATCGTCCCGCCGATGAGCGCCGCCGCCGCCGTCAAAAACAGCAACCTCGCCTGGCAGGAAGGCAACTTCGCCACGGGCGGCTGGATGGAAGTCGACAAGGAAACCCTGCAGCACGGCCGCTACCCGAACGTGTTCGGCGTGGGCGACATTAACGGCACCCCTGTTGGCAAGACCGCCGCCACCGTGAAAAACGGCACCCCGGTGGCGATGAAGAACCTGGTATCGGTCATCGACGGCAAGGAGCCCCAGGTGAAGTTCAACGGCTACACCTCCTGCCCGCTCATCACCGAAATCGGCAAGGCCGCACTCATTGAGTTCGACTACAACCTTGAGCTTGTTCCGACCTTCCCCTTCATCAACGAAACCGACCCGGCCTGGCGCTGGTGGGCGATGAAAATGTACATGCTCAAGCCCGTGTACTATCAGGTCATCCAGGGCCGCTTCCCGTCCTGATCGGCCTCTTGGCTTCCTACAGAAAACGCCCGCCCTTGTGCGGGCGTTTTCTTATCCACGCTCTGTCGCCCCGATCTTGCCGCCTGCGTGAAAGCAGCCGCCCTCAAGCCGCATCCAAAGACGGCATGACAGGCAAAAAAAGGTAAAAATCAAGCCACCCCCATTGCCCACGCCCCCTGGGGAGACATACCCTGATACGCATTGCGAAGCGCCTTGGCGGGCACCGGCCGGGATTCTTGTCCGGCGCCCGCCAAAGCCTTAACCCACAAGATGCCCCCAGGACAAGGAACCGCCCGCCATGAATCCGGCCGCCGCCTCCGCCCCGCTCGCGCAAGGAGCCCCCCTCCTCCAGGCGCAGGGGGAACGTAAACTCACCCTGGACGAGATTCTCGATTTACTGATCCAGGACGGACAAATCAGCAAGGAAGACGCGAAAGAAGTCCGCGCCCGACGTCACGAATACAAACCCAGCCTCCACCCCCTGCAGATCATCGCCGACCGACGGTTGAAAACCCGCCAGCCCCCCCACAGTGTCCTGCATCTGGAAGCACTGACCGAATGGCTGGCTGGAAGGCTGGGACTGGACTACCTGCGCATCGACCCGCTGAAAATCAACTTCTCCACCGTCACCGAAGTCATGCCCGCCGCCTATGCCGGTCGCCTGCAGGTACTGCCGGTGGAGGTCACCCCCCAGGAAGTGGTCATCGCCAGTGCCGAACCGTACATCCGCGCCTGGGAAGACGAGCTGCAACCGGTACTGCGCAAGCGCATCCGCCGCGTGTTCTCAAATCCCGTGGACATCGAGCGCTACCAGATCGAGTTCTACAATCTCGCACGCTCGGTAAAAAAAGCCGCCCAGACCGATGTGCAGCGCGGCAGCGCCATCTACAACTTCGAACAGCTCATCGAACTGTCGCAGACCAACCGCCAGTTTGACGCCAACGAACAGCACATCGTCAGCATCGTCGACTGGCTATGGCAATACGCCTTCGCCCAGCGTGCTTCCGACATCCACGTCGAACCGCGCCGCGAATTCGGCGTGGTGCGCTTTCGCATCGATGGTGTGCTGCATCAGGTCTACCAGCTCCCCATGAGCGTCATCAACGCCATGACCAGCCGTATCAAGATCCTGGGGCGCATGGACGTGGTCGAGAAGCGCCGGCCGCAGGATGGCCGGGTCAAGACCCGTACCCCCGAAGGCAACGAAGTCGAATTGCGCCTCTCCACCCTGCCCACCGCCTTCGGCGAAAAACTGGTCATGCGTATATTCGACCCCGATGTTCTGGTACGCAGCTTCAGCGAAATGGGCTTCACCGACGAAGACCTCTCCCGCTGGCGGCACATGACCACCCAGCCCAACGGCATCATCCTCGTCACCGGCCCCACCGGCTCGGGCAAGACCACCACGCTGTACTCCACCCTCAAGCAGCTCGCCACGCCCGAAGTCAACGTCTGCACCATCGAAGACCCCATCGAGATGGTCGAACCGGCCTTCAACCAGATGCAAGTGCAAGCCGCCATCGAGCTGGGCTTTGCCGACGGGGTGCGCGCCCTGATGCGTCAGGATCCGGACATCATCATGATCGGAGAGATCCGCGACAGGGAAACCGCCGAAATGGCCATTCAGGCCGCCCTCACCGGCCACCTTGTGCTCTCCACCCTGCACACCAACGATGCCCCGACGGCCATCACCCGCCTGCAGGACCTGGGCGTGCCCAGCTACCTCATCAACTCCACCCTGCTGGGCGTCATGGCCCAACGCCTGGTGCGCACCCTCTGCCCGCACTGCAAGCAGGCCAGCGAACCCAGCGAGGAAGAGGTTCGCTCTTGGGCCACCATGGTCGCTCCCTTCAAGGTCCAGCCCCCGCGACGTCTGTTTCACCCCGTCGGCTGCCTGGAATGCCGCAAGACCGGCTACATCGGCCGCATGGGCATTTACGAAACACTGCTCATGTCCCCCGGCATGAACCGCCTGATCCAGACCAACGCCGACCTGGCCCCGATCCGCCAGCAGGCCATGCGCGATAACATGAAACCCCTGCGCCTCTCCGGTGCACTGAAGATTGCCCAGGGGCTCACCAGCCTCGAAGAAGTCGTCCGCGTCGCCCCCCCCGCGCAAGAAGATTGACAAGATTCCATTCAAGCCATCAATGGCTTGCCGCCTTCAAACGAACGCGCAAAGAACAAAAAAAAGCCGGGGTTTCCCCCGGCTTTTTCATATCACCTCAAGCGCGATATTCAGATTTGTCGTCTACGTGCCGCGCCCAGGCCGAACAACCCCAGCAGTGCACCGAGCCCCAGCAGAGCCGGCAGGGCCAGCGCAGGAATCGGGGCGGGCCCCGGCTTGAGAATCGGCGAACCGGGATCCTGTGGCGTGCCAGGCACGATGAAGCCAAAATCCAGCACCAGGTTGTCGGTAGCATCCCCAAGGGACTGCGCGGCGCACGGCCCACCGGCGATGCCATCGGACAGCGGCAGGGTGGCCGAGCCCAGAGTGAACGGCAGACTGGCGATACCGGTCACGGCGGGCGTGTCGCTGTCCACACCGTGATCGATGTTATTCCCCGGCAGCAGAACACTGTCGGTATACCAGGTGCTGCTCTCGAACCCCTCCAGCGGGCCACCGGGCTGGAAGGCGGTGGGCGAGACACGTGCGACAAGTCCGGCTCCGGCCGGAAGCCCAGGCACAACCCAGCGACCGTCGGCATCACTCAGGCAGCTACCGAGCACATTGCCCGCGCCGTCGAGCAACTCGACCAATGCTCCTACGACCGGAAACTCACTGGCGTTGCGCACACCATCGTTGTTGTCGTCGAACCACAGACGGTTACCTACACTCAGGGCATAGAAGCCAAAATCCACGCTCAGATTTGAACGGGTATCCGGCGTCGGGTCGGTATAGCCCGGTGTCTGGTTCGGCCCTTTCTCACCGATCTCGTCGGTCGGGGCTCCAGCCAGCGGGCCGAGCGTCACCACCGCGCTGAGCGCGCCACCGGCAGCGACGGAGCCAATGCCAGCCGCATTGCGCAGACCGTGGTCGAGGGTATCGGAGGCGCCGAAGCCGCTCTCATTCCAGACACCACCGGCTTCCACACGCTGACCGCTGGAATACAGCCCTTCAAGGGGCTGTCCCGCACCCCACTGGGAAGCAGGTATGACCACACGGTAGTCCCCCGCCGTCAGGTTCTGGAACAGGTAATGACCGCTGGTATTGGTCACTTGCGTGGCCTGCGCTGTCGATCCCGTCGGATTTCCGGAGCCATCCACTGGCCACAGTTCGACCGTCACACCGGAAATACCGTCACTGCTGCCGGGCGTAGCGCCCGTGCCGTCGTTGTCGATACCGTCGGCATTGCGATCCAGCCAGACGCGGTTGCCCAGACTGAAGCGCGCCGGATCCTGATAAAAGCCCTGATCGATATCCGGGCGATGCTGACCAGCGCTCAGCGTGATGCAGGCCGTCTGGTAAAGCGTGTCGCTGCCCACCACGGTGGACACACCATCGGAGTCGGTCAGATCCGCGCCGCTGTTTGCCGGCGAGGCGGTGAATCCGGTCGGACGATGGAAGCGCACGAAATAGCACTGGGATCCACTGCTCGGCGTCAGCCCCGCAAAACGGTAATACCCTTGCAGGCCCGTGCTTGGATGATCGATGGTGGTCGTGCTGGAGACCAGCACCTCGTCCCCGTTGTTCGGCACCCCGTCGGGGTTGCTGAACAGCTCGACGAGCACGTTATTGATGCCGTTGCCGGCTTCCTCGGTTCCCTGCTGCCCGTTCTGATCGGTGTCATGCCATACAAAATCGCCCAGAGAGGCGGTCGTACCGCTCGCCAAGGGCTGGACGATCACCCCAACGCGCGTGGGCGCCGAGCGGTTGGCCAGGCCGATGTCCGCCTCCTCGTAACCGAAACCGAAGGTGTTCCAGGCGATGTTCGAGCAGCTGGAGCTGGCCGCTGCCGGGCAATCGCTGATCGGCGCATCCAGCGGCACATACATCGGGTATTCGAACGTCAGGGCCTCGCCCGCCGGAATGACATGAGCCGTCGGATACACGACACGGAAGGCCCGCACGCGAGTGGGGTCCGTCGGCAGCACGGTTGACCACTCGCCGGCCGCCCCCGGCGCCGGCATGACTGCTTCGTTGGTCAGCGGCGTACCCGCCGGCAGAACGGTCATCGGGTTACAGCCGGCCACGGTCAGGATGTCGTCACGGCAGGGGTTTGGCGCCTGGGTGTAATAAGCCACCGTGCCTGCCGGTGCGCCAGCGGCAGCCAGATCGATCGGCGAGGTGAAACGCGGGCGCCAGGTCGAACCCAGCGGCACGCCCGTCCCCACCCCGGTGTTGGACTCGCCGGTCGAGGAGGAGGCCGCATCGAAGGGCACGATGTCGATCAGCTCGATATGATCCAGCGGCACGTTGGCCGTGTTCTGGATTTCCAGACGCCAGAACACAGCCCCTTCCGGCACGCTGCGCGCGACGTTGTTCGGCTCGTCGACGTTGTACAGCCAGGCACTGTCCAGGGTGCCGCGCACGGCCTTGCGCGAGCTGATATTGGTGATGCGCTGGATGGTGTAGCTGCGGCTGACCGCATGGCAGCGACGCTCCGAGTCCCCAATGCCATTCGCGGCATTGCCCGTGGTGTCGGCCAGATAAGTGGATTGGGCCACGGTCTGCAGGGAGGACAGAAAACCACCGGTCGTCGCGCAGCCTTCGGTGCCGCGAGTGACGGTATCCGGGTTGTCCGAGCCGAGGAAGGCGATATGGTTGTTGTTGCTGCCACCTGGCGTGGTCGGGCCGACTTCGGCCACCAGGTCATAGGTCACGGTCTCGCCACGCGCAAGGCTGCAGGCCTTGCCGGCCCAGCTCCACACGACCATCGTGCGCCCGGTGCCATTGTAGTTGGGGATGGCATGGATATCCGGCGCAACGGCACAGCCAGCCGGCGCGCTGCCGACCAGCGCGGAGCTGACATAGCTCATATCCGGCGCCAGCAGATCGGCGAATACCGGCCCGACCAGCGGAACCTGCTCCGGCGCGGAGGAATAACTGCCGCTGTTGGTCATGCCCACTTCGAAGCGGATGGTGTTACCCGGCGCCACAACACCACCGGGGCTCTGGGTCTTGCTGGCATCCGGCTGCACGGTGGCATTGGCAGCCGGATCGCGCAGGGTGACATCACGGGTGCTCGACTGCGGGCCTACGGTAGCTGCACCGTTGTACCCCGTAAAATAGGCTGTATTCGCCACTGTGGCCGGCATGACGTAGTTCGTCCCGTCCCAGCCCGGATTCACCACATCGCAATTGATGGTCACACTACGCTGCGACCCGACAGGCACCAGCGGATTGCCGGCATCGCCGTAATCCACCGTGATCCGCTTGATGAAAAGTGCGCTGTTGTCCGCGCCGACTTCAGCGGCCGTCACGGTCGGACCGGCGGCCAGACAGGAAACATTCGAATTATCGGAAAGCTCGACCTGGCAGCCGGTGGCATCCGGCCCCATCGTGAATTGCGTGGCTTCGCACATTCCCGGCAGGGTGTCATCCAGATGCAGCCCCAGGGGAATATTGCCATTGTTGCCGGCCGTGAGTGTGTAGCTCAGGGTCTGCCCTGGATTGACGATGCTGTCGTTGACCGTCTTGCTGACATTCAAGCCCGGACTCGGGCCATCGAGCGTATGCGTCACAAGCGCCGTACGCTGGGATGCGGTGGACGTACCGTAGGGGGTGTAGTCGAAGATCGCATTGTTGGTCCGTGAGTCACCGGGGTTGTTGCTGGCGTCGGCGTAGTTCACCGTGACGTCGATATTCTGGCAACTGGTGAGCGGACTGCTCAGATTCCAGCTCAGCGTTTGTCCGGCCTGGCTTGCCGGTGCTGGAGACGAGGAAACAAACGTCGCTTCGGCCGGCAGGGTATCGGTCACCACGCCCCCGGTGGGGTAAAGATAGCCGCTGCCCGACCCCGGACAGGCCGTGATGCGATAGACCATGTCATAGCCGATCGCGGAAGCCGACTGCACGCTCTTGTTCAAGGTCGCGGCATCACCCGCCGTAGCCGTAATGGTACTGCTGGTCGCCGTAACCGGCGCAGCGGGCGAGCAGGCGGGATTGGCCACCGTATCGCAAGCGGCGGAAATGGTGGCGTCATTGGTGGCGCCTGTGCCGTCCGGAGTCACACCCACCGGGAAACGTGTGCCGATCTGCAAACTGCCCGAATCACCGGCGAGCACGCGATTGACGAAAACGAAATGCAGGGTGGCCCCGGCCTGGGTTGGCGAACCGGTGCTCACCGAAGGCTGGGTACAGCTTGCGTAGTCCGGCAGAGGATCGCCCGGATTCTGCACGCAGACCTTGGACAGCTTGCCATCCGGCGAAGGCAGCGCGGTGGCCTGGATGCCGGCGGGCAGGGATTCGACAATCCGCATAGTCATGCAGTCGTCTGCCGGCGATACCGCGCCCGGACAGCTCCAGGCCATGTTGTAATTGAAAACCTGCCCTGAGGGGATGGGGTTGCTTGAGGCCACGAGGGTCTTGGTCAGCGACACGGTTGGGTTGGCCTGCACGCCTCCAGCCACGGCCAGACTGGCCAGCAAGGCGATTCTGGCCGGGTAACTCACCCAGCGCTCCGAGGGCCAAGGCCCGCTCCTGCGTATGTTCATGATTTCAGCTCCTGATTTTCCGGATCGGACGCGGTACGCAAATACCACCTGCTCCTGATTCCCATCACGCGGATGGCAGGAGCAGCCAAACCGAATACTCAGCCATAAATCAAACAGTTACACGCACACAACCCAACAAACTGTCACGATTTCTCACATCCAGGCGCATTGGAATAACGAAAAGGCTAGAATCGGCGCAAGACTTTGTTTGTCTTTCCAAACATAATTCTCACCTGATCGTACCCACGACCTGATCCGAACGGACCTTACTGATGTTGTTGAATGTTGTGCTCCTCGAAGACGACCCGGACCTGCGCTCCGAACTGGTCTTTTGTCTTGCACACAACGGCTTCCGCTGCAGCAGCGCAAGCGGCATGACCGAATTCTGGCCGCTGTTGGAGAAAGCCCTCCCCTGCCTCGTACTTCTGGACATCGGCCTGCCGGACGGCAACGGGCTGGAGGTGGCGCGGCATCTGGCCGGACGGGAGGATGTCGGCGTGGTGATGCTGACCGGCAGGAGCGGTATGGGTGACCGCGTGCGCGGACTGGATAACGGGGCCGACGCCTATCTGGCCAAGCCGGTGGACCACGGCGAGTTGATCGCCACACTGCGTGCCGTGGGCCGACGCCTGTCCTTCGACAACGACCGTCCCTGGCTGACCGCCGACGACGGCTGGACGCTCCTCTCCCCGACAGGGGAACGTCACGCACTGACCGAAACCGAGCGCGTAATCGTCCGCACCCTGCTTCTGAGCGAAGGGAGGGCGGTGCCCCGCGAGGCGCTGATCGTCGCACTCGGGCGCGACCCGCTGGAATACGACCCCCACAGCCTGGAAGCCATCATCAACCGGCTGCGCAAGAAACTCGGTGACGCGTTTCCCCTACGCACCGTGCGCGGACGAGGCTACGCCCTGGGCGGCGTGCGGGACGCCGGTTGAGCGTGGCTTTGGCACGACACGGAGACTTTGCCCCCCGCCGGGGTCTTTTTCTTCTCTGCGGCCTGTTTTTTCTGTGCTTGATGGCACTTAGCGCACTGGGCGGCGAAAGCCGGGCCGACAGCGACTGCACCCATATGGACGCCCTCGACACCCCTGGGAAGCTCACATGGCCGGCGCTACGCCTGCGCATTCTGCCGGACCCCGAGCGCCGTCTGAGCTTTGCCGAAGTGAGCGCCCTGCCGCTGACGGCCTTCACCCCGACAGGCAATCCGGTCACCCCCAGCTACCACGATGGCCGTTACTGGCTGCGCTTCTGCCTGAAACGCGAGAACGACACCGTACCCGCCAGCTGGGTACTGAGCGTACTGCCGCCCTACCTTACCCATGTCGATCTGCATGAGCACACGCCAGACGGCTGGAAAACCCGGCGACTGGGCGCCGCCCTGCCCCAGGAAGAAGAACGCGGTTACCGTGGAGCGGCTTTTCTCATCCATCTGGAAGAAGCCCAAACCGCCTACGAATACCTGCTGCTGATCGACTCACGCACCACAACAGCCGCCGACATCACCCTGTTGCCTCCCAACGATATGGCGCGCCTGATCGGTGCGGAATATATGCTGTTCGGCTTCTACCTGGGCATGATGCTGCTGGTCATGGTGATCAATGCCCTGTTCTGGTACCGCCTGCGTGCCCGGGTGCATCTGTACTACGCCCTGGCCATGCTGGCTACCGCGATCTTCTCCGCCGCCACCAACGGCTTCCTGGCTCAGTTCGTCTTGCCGACGCATCCGGAACTCGTACGTGTCATCGTATCGATGAGCTTTGCCGGAGGGGCTCTGACGCTCTCCCTGTTCCTGATGCATGCCTTCCGCATGCGCCTGTACTACCGGCGTATCTATCAACTCTCCCGACTGTTCATGGTCGGCTATTTTGTCTCCTTCATTCTGCCCGCCATTGGCGAACCGATCCTGGGCGCACACCTGACCGCAAAACTGGTCATCATCCACCTGCCCCTGGCACTGCTGGTCGTCACCCACGCTCTGCTGCGCCATCGCAGTGTACGTTTTTATGGCCTGGCTCTCTTCCCACTCATCCTGAGCCTGGTGCTTCTTATCCTGCGCAACCACGGTGTGCCCCTGGCGCTGCCCATGCTCGACACCCTGCCCATGATTGCCGCACTGGTGCATCTGGTTCTGCTCAACGCGGCCCTCGCTCACACGGCCTGGCGCTCCGAACAGAAGCGCCACCGCGCTCAGGCCAACGCCCTGCGGGCAGCGCAGCAGGCCGAACTGGAGCTGGAATGGCGCGTCATCGAGCGTACCCGCCAGCTTGACGAGAGCAATGCCCGCCTGCAGCTCGAAATCGGTGAGCGCGAACTCGCCCAGCGCCAGCTCGAAGCCGCGCTCGCGGCCGAGCGCGACGCCCTGCGCACCCAGCGGCAGTTTTTCTCGATGGTCTCTCACGAATTCCGCACCCCGCTGTGCACCATCGACGGCGCGGCGCAGAATCTTGCCCTGTTGCTTGCGCCCGAGCATCCCGAGCGACTGGAACGTGTGACCTCCATCCGCCGCAATGTCGGGCGCCTGGTGAATCTGGTTGATGAATGCCTGAGTCAGGAACGCCTGGATGCCCCGCAGAACGAGGAGCACACCCAGCACATCGAGCTTTCCGCACTGCTGCGCGAGAAATACACACAGAACACGAAAGCCCCGCGCATCCGACTGATACTGCCGGACGACCCCGTACCGGTCGACGGCGACCCGCAGTTGCTGCGCATCGTGCTCTCCAGCCTGACCGACAACGCGCTCAAATACAGCCCGGTCGATAGCCCGGTCGAGGTGCGCCTGCATCGGGATACCGACCGACTCTGCATCGACGTGCGCGACCACGGTCCCGGCATCGCCCCCGAAGAGCAGGAGCGCATCTTCGAGCGCTTCTACCGCGCACAAAGCGGGCTCGACCAACCCGGCACCGGGCTGGGCCTGCATCTGGCCCGCGAACTGATGCGCCGTCACGGGGGCGATGTCATCCTCGTCCAGAGTAATCCACAGGGCAGCGTATTTCGCATCCAGCTCCCCGCGCGCCGCCACTTGTCTGCAGAGGACACCGAAGGCACAAGGGTCTGAAGGTGTTTAAAAAACGAAGGTTTGCTGGACACTGTAGCGTCCAGTGAGGGACAGCCCCCCTTGGAGGCGCCATGGACGGGGTTGCGGAGACCCGGTGAAAGGGCCATGGAGGGCCCTTTCAGTCCCAGCGCGACAGGACGTCGCGTTGGGACGGCCCGGTCAGAGCGGCCCCGGCCATGGCTCGCCCGGAGGGCGCCTCCGTGGGGGTGCCTTTTCTTTGGTACCTTTCTTTGGGCAAGCAAAGAAAGGTACTCGCCCGCGCGCGATTCAAGTCGTTCAAAGTGCGCCGCTTAAGGCGGGCGAAACAGCGCGCAAGCCTGTCCACTTGCGAAAGATCAAGTCGTTCAGGCGCCGGTTTTAAAGCCGCCTTCAAGAACCGTTGGAGCCCTTTTTCGCCCGCCATGAGGCTTGGCCTTTCCAACAGGCGCCAACGCAAGCAGGCGAGTCACTTTTCTTGCTTGTGCAAGAAAAGTAACCAAAAGAACACACCCCCACGGGACCGCCCTTCGGGCAAGCCATGGCCTGACCTGCTCCAGCCGGGCCATCCCGACACAACATCCTGTTGTGGCGGGACTAAATGGGCCATCCATGGCCCATTTACCCGGCTTCCACAGGTCAGTCCACGGCGGTCCCAAGGGGGCCCTTCCTACACCCACGCTCGTCCAAAAATTCAGCGCCGGACGAAGGATTCCCAGAGCCCCCTTGGAGGCGCCATGGACGGGGTTGCGGAGACCGGGTGAAAGGGCCATGGAGGGCCCTTTCAGTCCCGCCACAACAGGATGTTGTGTCGGGACGGTCCGGTCGGAGCGACCCCGGCCAGGGCTTGCCCGGAGGGCGCCTCCGTGGGGGTGCCTTTTCTTTGGTACCTTTCTTTGGGCAAGCAAAGAAAGGTACTCGCCCGCGTGCGATGCGGGCCGTTCGAAGTGCGCCTCTTGTGGCGGGCGAAACAGCGCGCAAGCCTGTCCTCAGCGCACTTCCAGCGCAATCCGCCAGATACACAGATCCTGCAGCATAATGGCCGGGGCACGGCCACAGCAGGCGGCAACGAGCAAATGGCCGTCGA
>JAQVHL010000092.1 GCA_028696185.1 Halothiobacillaceae bacterium | reverse complement strand
GGAAGCCGGATTGCTGCAAGCTGTTCTGCAGGGCACGGGCATTGAGTTCGTCGGAAAAACTTCCCAGCTGCACAACCCAGCCGCCCTTGCTTGGCGCGCTGACCGGGGCCGGTTTGGCGGGTGCGACTGGCGGCGTGTGCGTCGCAGGCGCGGCCGGTTTGGCCGCCACGGGAGGCGCAGAAGCGGCGGCGGGAGGCGTGGTCGGCTTCGCGGGGGCGACCGCTGGCGCAGACGGTGCGGGGGCCGTGTTCTTGCTGGCAGCGGCGGGCTTGACCGGTGCCGGAACGGCAGCCGGCGCCGGGATGGGCGCTTCGGGTTCGGGGGGGGCAGGGTCTACGGGCGCGGCCGGGGGTTCCGGGGGATGCTCCAGCAGGGCCTGCTGCTCGGGCGGGGGCTCGGGCACCTTGACGGCACCCTGCTCCGGCAGGGCCGGACGCGGCGGTATCAGGAGTTCGGGCTGGTCGCGCAGGCCCGAGCCATCGAGCCAGAACGGCAAGACGATAACGGCCATCGCCATCAGCACGGCGACACCGACCAGGCGGCGCATGAAACGTGAACGATCCGGACGCTCCGGCAAGGCATCCGCGCCGTTATCCTGCATGAGAAATCACTCGCTTGCGCACTTCGGCCACGGTGAGAAAAGAACCGAAAACCACGAGCCGATCATCCGGCCCCAGGAGGGTCAGTGCGCGATTATACCCGTCCTCCACGCGCGCTTCATGCGCGATTTGCGTCACGCCCTGCCGAAGCAGCGCGTCCTGGACCCGCTGCCCCTCATCGCCACGCGGTCCGCTCAGGCCGCACACCACCCACTGCGCGACCTGGGTGAGGAGCGGTTCGACGAGCCCGTCGGCATCCTTGTCGGTGAGTACGGCGCACAGCGCCAGGGTGCGTCCACCGCTGCGGGGGGGATGCTGCGCGAGGGTTTCGGCCAGCGCCCGCGCACCGTCAGGGTTGTGCGCCACGTCAAGAATGATCTCGTGTGCGCCATCCCCGGTATTCACGACAAAACGCTCGAAGCGTCCCGGATGACGCACCTGCGTCAGGGCTTGCCTTACCCCCTCGCGCGGCACGCCCCTTCCCTCCAGCAGCGAGAGCACCATCAGTACCCCGGCGGCATTGTCGATCTGGTGCGTTCCGGCCAGCGCGGGATGGGGCAGGTTCTCCAGGCTTGCGTGGGGGCCGTGCCAGGACCAGCCATCGGTCTCGATACGGACATTGAAGGCTTCGCCGCGCCGGTACAGCGGACAGCCAAGCCGGCGCGCTTCCTCGACGATCGCGCCGGGGCAATGCGCGCCACTGAACACGACGGGCCGACCGACGCGCAGGATGCCGGCCTTTTCCCCTGCGATGGTTTCGATATCCTCCCCCAGCCATTCCTGATGATCGAGGGCGATATTGGTGATGAGGGCGATGTCGGCGTCCACGCAATTGACGGCGTCCAGCCGTCCGCCCATGCCGACTTCCAGCAACAGCACATCCAGCACGGATTCACGAAAAATCAGCAGTGCGGCGAGTGTGCCGAATTCGAAATAGGTCAGCGGAGTGCCTTGTCGGGCGGATTCGATGCGCGCGAAAGCATCGGTAAGCGCCGCCTCGGACACCGGCTGCCCATCGATGCGTATCCGCTCGGCGTAGTGTTCGAGATGCGGCGAGGTGTAGGCGCCCACGGACAGCCCCGCGGCTTGAAGCGCGGCCTGCAGCAAAGCGACACTGGAGCCCTTGCCGTTGGTTCCGGCGATGCTGATGATCGTGCCGGAAAACGGCTGACGCAGCCCCAGCCGGTCGGCGACCTGCCCAACCCGCTCAAGCCCGAGCTCGATGGTACGGGGATGCTGGGCTTCCAGCCAGTGCAACCAGTCGGAGAGCGGGGCCTGGGCGGCTGGCGCCGCGTCGGCCAGGGGGATGGACGCGTTCACGCCGATTCATTCACCCACGGCAGGCGCCGGGCGCTGCGTGAGGCCGCTCAGCAGGGAGGCAATGACGTCACGGTGTCGATGACGAGAGACGATCATGTCCACCACGCCATGTTCCAGCAAGAACTCGCTGCGCTGGAAACCTTCCGGCAGGGTTTCGCGCACGGTCTGTTCGATGACGCGCGGGCCGGCAAAGCCGATCAGGGCCTTGGGTTCGGCAATCTGGATGTCGCCCAGCATGGCCAGTGAGGCGGAAACCCCGCCCATGGTCGGGTCGGTCAGTACGACAACATAAGGCACACCGGCCTTGGACAGACGTGCCAGGGCCGCGCTGGTCTTGGCCATCTGCATCAGGGAGAACAGCGCCTCCTGCATGCGCGCGCCACCTGAAGCGGTGAAGCAGACCAGCGGAATGCGCTCGCTGGAGGCGAGCTGGGCGGCGCGGGTGAATTTCTCACCGACTACCGAGCCCATCGATCCGCCCATGAAGGAAAACTCAAACCCGGAGGCAATGAGCGGCACGCCCTTGACCTGTCCACGGATGGCAATGAAGGCATCGTGTTCGCCCGTGCTTTTCTGCGCGATTTTCAGGCGATCCTGGTACTTTTTGCTGTCGCGGAACTTGAGCACGTCCACCGGCTCGATGTTCGCGCCGATTTCCTCGCGCGGCGCCGGATCGAGGAAGTGATCCAGGCGGGCGCGGATGCCGATGCGCATGTGGTGATCGCACTTGGGGCAAACATGCAGGTTGCGTTCGAGCTCCGCGCGGTAAAGCACGGCCCCGCAGTCGTCACACTTTACCCACAGTCCTTCCGGGACTTCCTTTTTGGCAAAGGCCGTGGTGCGGATGCGGGTGGGCAGAAGTTTCTGGAACCAGTTCATCGGATGCTCCTTCAGACGGTGGCGCTGTCGAGGGCGGCACGAATTTCGCCCATCAGGCCGCGCACGGCGGCGAGCATGGCGGCCTCGTCCGACGCATGCGTCTCGATCAGGCGGATGACGGCGGAACCTATCACCACCGCGTCGGCCACGCGGGCGACGGCGGCTGCCGAGCGGGCATCCCGGATGCCGAAGCCCACACCCACCGGCAGGGTCGTCTGCTGGCGGATGAGCGCGAGCTTTTCGGCCACCGCGTCCACGTCCAGGCTCGCCGAACCGGTGACGCCCTTGAGCGAGACGTAATACAGAAACCCGCCACTGACGGCCGCCACGCGGGCAATGCGTGCCGCCGTGGTGGTGGGCGCTATCAGGAAAATCGCGTCCAGACCGCGCGCGCGCAGCGCCGTGAGCAGTGCGCTGCCCTCCTCCGGCGGCAGGTCAACCGTGAGTACGCCATCGACACCCGCCTGGGCGGCGGCTTCGGCAAAAGCGTCCGCCCCCATGACCTCGATGGGGTTGAGGTAGCCCATGAGCACGACCGGGGTCCGGCCGTCGGTTTCACGGAAACGGCGCACGAGGCCGAGCACATCGCGCAGACCGATACCATGCACCAGGGCACGCTCGCAGGCGGCCTGGATCACCGGGCCGTCCGCCATCGGATCGGAAAACGGCACGCCCAGCTCGATGACATCCGCGCCGGATTCGACCAGGGCATGCATCAGATGCAGGGTCGCCTCGGGATTCGGGTCGCCGGCGGTGATGTAAGGGATAAGCGCGCGGCGGTTTGCGTTCTTGAGTTCGGTAAAACGGTGGGCCAGACGGCTCATAGCTCGATCCCCTCGATGCGCGCCACGGTGTTGATGTCCTTGTCGCCACGACCGGACAGACTGACCAGGATGTTCCGGTCCGGCGCCAGCTCGCGCGCCAGCTGCGAGGCCTTGGCCAGCGCATGGCTGGATTCCAGCGCCGGAATGATGCCTTCGTAGCGGATCAGGTCATGGAAGCCGCGCAGGGCCTCGGCATCGGTGATGCCTTCGTAGCAGACCCGCCCGATGTCCTTGAGCCAGGCATGTTCGGGACCGACGCCGGGATAGTCGAGGCCCGCGGAAATGGAATGCGTGCCAATGATCTGGCCGTTGTCGTCCTCCATCAGGTAGGTACGATTGCCGTGCAGCACACCGGGACGACCGGCGGTCAGCGGTGCGGCATGCCGCCCGGTGGCCACACCATCGCCCCCGGCCTCCGCACCGTACATAGCCACGCCCTCATCGTCCAGAAACGCATGGAACAGACCAATGGCATTGGAGCCACCACCCACGCAGGCCACCAGGGCATCCGGCAGGCGCCCGGTCATCTCCAGCATCTGGCGACGCGCTTCCACGCCAATGATGCGCTGGAAATCGCGCACCATGGCCGGGTACGGATGCGGCCCGGCTACCGTGCCGATGATGTAGAAGGTGTTGTCGATATTCGTGACCCAGTCGCGCATCGCCTCGTTGAGCGCGTCCTTGAGGGTGCGCGTTCCGGAGGTGACCGGCACCACGGTCGCGCCCAGAAGCTTCATGCGATAGACGTTGGGCTTCTGCCTCTCCACGTCGTCCGCCCCCATGTAGACCACGCACTCCAGCCCCAGACGCGCGGCCACAGTGGCGCTGGCCACGCCGTGCTGACCGGCGCCGGTTTCGGCGATGATGCGGGTCTTGCCCATGCGCTTGGCCAGCAGGGCCTGACCGATGGCGTTGTTGATCTTGTGCGAACCGGTGTGGTTGAGATCTTCGCGCTTGAGCCAGATTTGTGCCCCGCCCAGTTCACGGCTCCAGCGTTCGGCGTGGTAAATCGGGCTGGGGCGGCCGACATAATGCGCCATGTCCTTTTCGAATTCGGCCATGAAGTCCGGATCATTCCGGTAGTGCGCGTAGGCGGCCTGCAACTCCTCCAGCGGCCCCATCAGGGTTTCGGCCACGAAGCAGCCACCGTAGACGCCGTAATGCCCCTGCGGGTCCGGCATCTGCTGCAAGGGTTTCTTCTCAGGACTGGGAGACATTCATCACCTCTTGGATCAAGGCCTTCATGCGCACGGGGTCCTTGACCCCGGGCGCGGATTCTACACCGCTGCTCACATCCACCGCATACGGACGGACCCGACGCACCGCCTCGGCCACACTGAGGGCGTCCAGCCCGCCGGCCAGCAGCACGGGCTTGCCTCGTGCGTCGGGCAGCGAGGACCAATCAAAGCGCGTGCCGCTACCCCCACTTTTGCCGCCGCCATGGCTATCGAGCAGAAACCCCGCAGCACGAGCGTGCGCGTCGATCACGGCCTGCGCCGCCTCCAAGCCCTCTCCCATCGGCACCGCCTTGAGGTAGGGCATTTGGAAACAGGCGCAGAAATCCTCGCTTTCATTGCCATGGAATTGCAGCAGATCGGGACGCAGTTCGTCGATGACTTCGATGACCTGCTCCGCGCTCGGGTCGACAAACAGGGCAACGCGACTGACGAAGGGCGGCAGAGAGCCCATCAGTTGGCGCGCCGTGGATACGCTCACATGGCGCCGGCTGGGCGGATAGAACACGAAACCCAGCGCGTCGGCCCCGGCCTCGATGGCCGCGAGCGCATCCTCGCGACGGGTAATACCACAGATCTTGACGCGGGTACGCACCCTGTTCCAGCCCCCGATTGCGACTGTCAAAGCCCCGCATGGTAACAGATTCGGCCGCCCTTTGGCGGCTCCGAAACACTATTGCTGAGGCGGAGGCTGTGCGTATTTCGTTTTCCGCCGCGGCAGAAGCGGTTCTCGATCATTCGTCGTCTTCATGCCGTCAATACGATGCGCGTCGCGGGGCAGCAAGTCGTTCAGGCGCCGGTTAAAGCCGCTTTCAATAAGCCTTGCAGCCCTTTTTCGCCCGCCTTGAGGCTTGGCCTTTCAAACGGGCGCCAGTGCAAGCGGGCGAGTCACTTTTCTTGCTTGTGCAAGAAAAGTAACCAAAAGAACACACCCCCACGGGACCGCCCTTCGGGCAAGCCATGGCCTGACCTGCTCCAGCCGGGCCGCCTCGACGCAACATCCTGTTGCGGCGAGGCTAAATGGGCCCTCCCTGGCCCATTTACCCGGCTTCCACAGGCCAGTCCACGGCGGTCCCAAGGGGGCCTTTCCCACCGCCCACGCTCGCCCAATAATTCTGCGTCGGACGAAGGATTCCCAGATCCCCCTTGGAGGCGCCACGGCCCGGTCCATGGCGGTCCCAAGGGGCCCTTCCCTACGCCCACGCTCGTCCAACAATTCAACGCCGGACGAAGGATTCCCGGGTCCCCCTTGGAGGCGCCATGGACGGGGTTGCGGAGACCGGGTGAAAGGGCCATGGAGGGCCCTTTCAGTCCCGCCACAACAGGATGTTGTGCATCCTGTTCTCGCACCCTTGGGGCATCCATGCCCCAAGCCCTGACGGGGACGGCGCTCGAATTCGGGACGGCCCGGTCGGAGCAGCCCCGGCCAGGGCTTGCCCGAAGGGCGCCTCCGCGGGGGTGCCCTTTCTTTGGGCAAGCAAAGAAAGGTACTCGCCCGCGCGCGATGCGGGCTGTTCGAAGTGCGCCGCTTGAGGCGGGCGAAACAGCGTGCAGGCCTGTCCACTTGCGAAAGATCAAGTCGCCTCAACAGCCGGTTAAAGCCGCTTTCAAGAACCGTTGGAGCCCTTTTTCGCCCGCCATGAGGCTTAGCCTTTCAAACAGGCGCCAGTGCAAGCGGGCGAGTCACTTTTTTTGCTTGTGCAAGAAAAGTAACCCAAAGAACACACCCCCACGGGACCGCCCTTCGGGCAAGCCCTCGCCTGACCTGCTCCAGCCGGGCCGTCCCGACAAAACATCCTGTTGTGGCGGGACTAAATGG